>JAEZCO010000099.1 GCA_023433505.1 Bacillota bacterium
CACCCCGCACCCCTAACTGCTAATTGCAGTCCAGCTCAAACCAGAATTCAACCCCTTTGTCAACATTCATAGCTCCGTAGCTGTTACCATGGGCATTCATAGTCGCACGCACGATAGACAGTCCGAGGCCGGCTCCTCCATAGGTCCTGGTCCTGGCTTTATCTACCTTATAAAAGCTTGACCATATCTTGCTCATACTTTCCTCCGGAATATGCCGGCCGGTATTAAATACCGAAACCCTGACCCTTGCTCCGGTATGCCGGATGCCGAAGCTTATCTGTTTCCTGTCGTCAACATGGTTGACGGCATTATTGATATAGTTCATCATTACCTGCTCAATTCTTTCATAATCGGCATTTACGAGGAGCTCTCCGCCTCGCTCCATCCGGATATCGATGTTTTTCTCTTTAAACAGGATGGAGCTCTTTTTTATGACCTCGTCAACCATTTCAGAAATATCAAACACACTTCTTTCCAGGGGTATTTCTCCGGACTCTATTTGCAGCAGGCTTAAAAGCTGTCTTACCAGCCTGTCCATTTTTGCCGCTTCATCCATGATTACCTCGCAATAGTAATCCTTGTTTGCCTCGTCTTCATTGACATTCACCTTCAAGCCCTCAGAATAGCCCTGAATTAATGCAATCGGGGTTTTGAGCTCATGGGATACATTAGAAATAAATTCCTTCCGGATTTCATCCGTTTTCTGCTCTCTTTCGATATCCTTTATCAGCTTTTCATTGGTGCTTTTTAATTCCTGAATGGATATGTGCAGCTGCTGTGAAAGGGAATTTATGCTATTGCCCAACTGCCCCATTTCATCCTGGGTTTTTACAGGATACCGCTGGCTGAAATCCAGCAGGCACATCCTTTGGGCAATCCGGTTCAGGTCAAGGATCGGTTTTGTAAACCTTCTTGTGATCCAATATACCAGTACACTTCCGATAACCATGGTGACCAGCCCCGTGAACATAAAAAATTTATTGGAGGTCTCCACGCTTCCCTTGATAGCAGCCACAGGCGTACTGATAAAAATATAGTCCTTGTTATCCAGCAGTCCGTAAAAATCAATGAAATTCGAGCTGAGCCGTTTATCATTTCTGGTTTCCACCAGTTCTCCCTTGTTAACAATCCTTGAAGCCCTTTCTCTTATAAGGGCCACGGAAATATTATGGCTGATGTTCCGGTTGAAGGTTCTGGCGCTGAAATTGACTTCCTTTTGTCTGGAGCTGTAAATGGTATTGAAATCATTGTCCAGAATCAGGATATTGACGCCATTGAAGTCTTCAAACCGCTCCAGCTCCAAAGAAAGCTCTTCGGCATCCCCGTTATACAGACTGGCTATCTCCCGGTAGGTATTCTCTATTTCATTCTTTTTACTTGCCAAATAAAATTTTTCCAGAAACAAAGTATTTAACAGCACAGACCCTATGATAAAAAACATTATCAGCAGACCCAGTGTTATGAAAAGCTTCATTCTGATTGAGTATTTCATTTCTCCACCTCGAGCTTATACCCCAGTCCACGTATTGTCTGGATGGCCACACCGGCCTTTTCCAGTTTTTCTCTTAATTTTTTTATATGGGTGTCAACGTTCCGGATGTCGCCATAATAATCAAAGCCCCATACGGAATCCAGTATTTTTTCTCTGGATAATGCGATTCCTATGTTGTTTGTCAGATAAACCAGCAGTTCAAACTCTTTTTGCGTAAAATCCATATTTTCGCCCTGAATGGTGACAACATGGCCTACTTCATCAATTTCAAGCCCGTTAAAGGATTTTTTTATTTCTTTTTTGGAAACTGTCCGGTTCAATAAGGCCTGGACTCTTGCGACGAGTATCCGCGGACTGAAAGGTTTGGTGATGTACTCGTCCGCTCCCAGTTGAAATCCGAACAATTCATCCATTTCCTGTGCTTTCGCCGTTAGCATAATGATGGGGACGCGGGAGTTTTTTCTGATTTCATTGCACACGGCCCACCCGTCCAATCCGGGCATCATAACGTCTAGGATGATCAGGTCGAAGCTTTCCTGGGTATGAAATGCGTCCAGGGCCTTTTTCCCGTCCTCTGCCTCAATAATGTGATATCCTTCCTTCTTCAGAAAATCGGATACCAGCCGCCTCATTCTTTCCTCATCATCTGCCAGCAATATCCTGATGCCTGCCATAATAGCCTCCTCTATCCTTTAACGCCTGAAAACGGGGTACTTCTTCCGCCTGACCCTCTTGGATATTTTCCGCAGGACAAACCGCAGCAAAATAAGAAATACCGAAACCGCAAGGATGCTTAGTATTATCTTCAAAACAGGTGAGCTTGAAGTAGTACTTTTTTTTGCCTGCTCCACGACGATTTCCTTTTGATTTGCTTCCAGGCTCTTTAATGCAACCAGATCCACTTTGCCCAGAACCAGGCCGTTTCTGGAATATTCCACGTTTCCCAGGACGTCGCCTGCATTGACAGGGGCCTTTATTCCCTCATTGACATATTCCTTTACGGAAATATTCCATTGGCTTTCATCCAGCGGCAGCGCGCAATTTAAATCCGAAGCCGTTACAAGATCAAGCCGTCCATTCTTTTTAGCATTTTCAACCGCCACGTTTTTAACGATCCGGTTTGCTTCAGTGATTTTCTGCAGCCCATAATGCTCAAACCCGTATCTCAACAGCTTTTTCGCCGAACTGAAGACGATACTGGAGCCCGAAGCGTGCATAATTGCAGCAATCAGCTCCATCCCTTCCTCATTGACGGCAGATACGATCAGGTTATTCTTTGCCCCACTGGTATAGCCTGTTTTTATGCCGTTTACAGTGTAGGTATACTCTTCCCCTTCCAATTCATAAGGATAGGAATTCTTGGGCCAGAGCAGCTTGTTAGTGGTATGGAGCGGGTCCCAGGCCGGATGGTCGTTTGTTGAAGGCAGCTCCTTGTAATATTCCTTGTTTACAATTTCCCTGAATTTGGGCATATTCATGGCAAACCGTGCAATATTGGCCATATCCCGCGCCGTCGACAGATGCTCGGCGTCTTCTTTGGCGTCATCCTTCCCGCAGGGGTTGACAAAGTGCGTATTGACAGCGCCCAGCTCGGCAGCCCTTTTATTCATTAAATCAATGAATTCGCCGCGGGTTTCGCTAATGTTCTCCGCGACAATATTGGCCGTCTCATTGGCAGATTTTATGAGCATGGCGTTCAGCAGGTTCTCAAGGGTCAGGTTGGTCTCCCCGGGGTTGATGCCGATATTGGAGCCGCCGTCTCCGATATCATAGACAGCGGCTTTCGATATGTTCATTACCTGATCCAGCTTGCCGTTTTCAAGCGCAAGGATGGCAGTCATGATTTTGGTCGTACTTGCAGGACGCACTTTTTTATCTGCATCCTGTTCTGCAATTACCTGTCCTGTCTTTAGATCCATGAGAATATAGGAACAATCGGAAGGCACGTCGAGAGGTTGTGCGGACACTCCCTGCGCATATGAAACCAGAAACAAAGCTAAAATTATAATACTTCTACAGGCTTTCCTCATGAATTCTCCTATCAGGTAATTTTCTTAGTTATTATAAATTAGAAATGTGTAAATCATGTGAACAAATTATTACACAATAATTACAAAATCATGCAAAGAAAAGAAAGAAAGGGGTCAGGCTTGAATAATTCACTTATTTCAAGAAATAAGTGAATTATTCAAGCCTGACCCCTAAAACTATACCAAACCCGAGCAGGTCAATATGGGCGACCGCGCCGCCTTGGCTTCATCGAGCCTGGATATGGGCGTGGTATAAGGCGCTCCCTTCACTTTTTCAGGATCCTCTTCCGCTTCCTTCGCTATCCTGATCATTGCTTCGATAAATTCATCCAGCGTCTCCCGGCTTTCCGTCTCTGTGGGTTCGATCATCATCGCCTCTTTGACAATGAGAGGGAAATAGATCGTCGGAGGATGGTAACCGAAATCAAGGAGCCGTTTCGCAATATCCAGAGCTGCCACGCCTGTTTCCTTCTGCTTCTGCGCGGATAAAACGAACTCGTGCATGCAAATTCTGTCATAGGGCAGCTGGAAATGTTCTTTCAGGCTGTTCATGATATAATTCGCATTCAGCACGGCTGTCTCAGATACTCTGCGCAATCCTTCGGCGCCCATGGTAAGTATGTAGGCATAAGCCCTGACCGCAACGCCGAAATTTCCGTAAAAAGACTTGATCCGCCCTATGGAAAGAGGCCGGTTGTTGTCAAGAAAATATTTACCGTCCTCGAACTCCACCACCGGCTTCGGCAGGAAGGGCACCAATTTCTTCTTCACCCCTACGGGGCCTGAGCCCGGTCCTCCCCCGCCGTGAGGCGTACTGAAGGTTTTGTGAAGATTCAGATGGACTACGTCAAAGCCCGTATCTCCAGGCCTGCAAATGCCCATAATGGCATTGGCATTGGCGCCGTCGTAGTAAAGCAGCCCCCCTGCCCCATGCACGATCCCGGCAATTTCACAGATGTTTTCTTCAAAAAGCCCCAGGGTGCTGGGATTGGTCAGCATCAACCCTGCGACTTCATCGCTCATCACTGCTCTCAAGGCATCCAGATCAACGTTCCCCCGGGAATCCGATTTCACCTGGACCACTTCAAAGCCAACCATGGCAGCAGAAGCAGGATTGGTGCCGTGGGCGGTGTCGGGCACAATGATTTTCCTGCGCTTTACTTCCCCTTTGTGCTCATGGTAGGCCTTAATAATCATCAAGCCTGTCATCTCGCCATGAGCCCCTGCTGCCGGCTGCAGCGAAATGCGCTCCATTCCCGTGATTTCCGACAGCATTTTGTCCAGACGGTAAAGAACTTCAAGGCACCCCTGGGCCGTATCCTGCTGCTGATAGGGATGGACCCTGGCAAAGCCCGGCAATCTGGCCATGTCCTCATTGATTTTAGGGTTGTATTTCATCGTGCAGGACCCCAGCGGATAAAAGCCTGAGTCCACACCGTGATTCCTCCTGGAAAGGCCGACAAAATGCCGTACGGCGTCAACCTCGCTCACTTCCGGCAACTGCGCATCCTTCTCCCGCAAATATTCTCCGGGTATGAGCGCTTCGGCTTCCACGGCCGGAACATCGCAGGCCGGGAGGGAATAAGCCTTTCTTCCGGGCTTGCTCAATTCAAAAATCAATTTCGTATCGCTCATAGGGATACCTCCTTCACGGCCTGCGCTAAAGCATCGATTTCTTCCCGGGTGCGCTTCTCGGTGACGGCCAGCAGCCATCCCCCCGGTAGCTGCGGATAAGCCTTCTCCAGCTCATAGCCGCCGATGATCTTCTTCTCCAGCAGCTTTTTATTCAGCGCTTCCACAGGGATACTGCTTTTGAGGACAAATTCCTTGAAGAAAGGGCCGGTGAAGACAGGCTCAAATTTTCCCGTAGCCAAAAGCTGATTATACGCATAGTGTGCCTTTTGCAGGCATAGAGACGCCGCTTCCTTCAACCCCTGCTTTCCCATGAGCGTCAAATAGATCGTAGCCGCCAGAGCATTCAAGGCCTGATTGGAGCAAATGTTGGAGGTCGCCTTTTCCCGCCGTATATGCTGTTCCCTGGTCTGCAGCGTCAGAACAAAGCCTCTGCGCCCTTGTCTGTCCGTTGTTTCGCCAACGATACGGCCCGGCATTTTCCGCATTAATTCCTTCGTCGTTGCAAAAAAGCCCAGATACGGCCCTCCGAAGCTCAGCGAGCTTCCCAGGGACTGTCCTTCTCCGACAACGATATCCGCGCCAAGCTCTCCCGGAGATTTTAGCAGTGCAAGTGAAATGGGGTCCGCGCTGACAATCAGCAGCGATTTATTTTTATGGGCAATTTCCGCCGCGCTATGTAAATCCTCAATGATCCCAAAGAAATTCGGACTCTGCACAATGACCGCAGCCGTATCCTGGGATAATTTTGACTCCAGTCCCGCCAGGTCCAGCTTCCCGCTGTCAAAGCCGAATTCGTCGATATGCTTTCCGGTAAAATGAGCGTGGGTCTTTAACACTTCCCGGCTCTCGGGATGGACAGTGCCTGCCACCAATACCCGGTTTCTCCCTGTCGCCTGAAAAGCCACAGCCGCCGCCTCTGCCAGGGCTGTAGCACCGTCGTACATGGAGGCGTTGGCAGCCGCCATACCCGTCAGCTCACAGATCATGGTCTGATATTCAAAAATAGCCTGCAGCGTACCCTGGCTGATTTCCGGCTGATATGGCGTATAGGCGGTGTAAAACTCCTGCCGCAGAAGAATATGGTTTATCACCGAGGGTATAAAATGGTCATAAGCGCCGGCTCCAAGAAAACAGGCATATTCCTCCGTATTTGCATTTGCGGAGGCAATCCCTCCCATATGCCTGGCCAGTTCCAGTTCGGAAAGCGGACCGGGAAGGTTTAGGGAGCGCTGCAGCCGGACATTTTGGGGAATGTCGGCAAACAAAGCCTCAATACCGGTCATGCCCAATCCTTCCAGCATATCCTGCCGGTTCTCGTCTGTATTGGGAATATACCTCGCCATGATTATGCCTCCTCCGAACAAAACTTCTCATAGGCTTCAGCATCCATCAGCTCCTCCAGCCGGTCCTCATCGGATAATTCAAGTACGGCAATCCATGCTTCATAGGGTTCGTCATTCAACTTCTCGGGAGCATCGGTCAAATTCGGATTCACTTCGGTTACAGTACCTGAAACCGGACTATACACATCGGATGCAGCCTTTACCGACTCCACCACCCCCAGAATATCTCCCTCTGCCACGAACTTGCCCAGTCCGGGCAATTCTACAAAGACAATACTGCCCAATGAATGCTGGGCATGGTCCGTTATCCCGACATAAGCCTTTTTTCCTTCAACCCTGACCCATTCATGGTCCTTTGAATATTTGAGACCTTCCAATACTTTCATACGCAACCTCCTGCAAATTTATTTTTTATACTTTTTACTGTAAAAAGGAATTTTCGTTACCTTGCCCTTCAGTGCCTTGCCCCGTACCAGAATATCAAAGACGGTTCCTTCGGCAGCAAAGGCGCTGTCCACCAATGCCAGTCCGATGTTTTTTGCCAGTGACGGAGAATAGCTGCCGGTGGTCACAAACCCGATGAAAGCTCCCTCAGCCTGTACCTCATAATGGCTCCTGGGAATTCCCCGGTCCAGCATTTCGAAGCCTGCCAGCTTTCTGGGTATGCCCCGCTCTTTTTGTGCAACAAGAGCGGCTTTCCCGATAAAGTCTTCCTTCTCAAGCTTCACAAACCTTCCGAGTCCGGCTTCCAGAGGGCTGATGTCCCTCGAAATCTCCTGTCCGTACAATGGCAGGGCCGCTTCAAAGCGCAGCGTATCTCTGGCTCCCAGCCCCGCAGGCATCAAGCCGTCTTCCTTGCCTGCTTCCATCAGTTTTTCCCATACCGGAGCTGCATATTCTGATGGCAGATAAATTTCAAAGCCGTCTTCCCCTGTATATCCGGTTCTCGATACAATTGTACTGACGCCTGCAATCCTGACCTCCGGCTTGAAATGATAAAACCGGATTTCGCCCAGGTCGGAGTCCGTCAGCCGCTGCAATATGGTCTCAGCCTTAGGCCCCTGGATGGCAATCTGAGCATAGGCTGCGGAGACGTTTTCCAGCTCCACCCCGCCTTCGGCATTTTCCAGCATCCAGGCAAAATCCTTGTCTGTATTGGAGGCATTTACAACAAGCAGATAGTCACTGCTGTTATATTTATATACCAGCAGGTCATCGACGCTCCCTCCCTCAGGATAGCAAACAGGCGAGTACACTACCTGAAAATCCTTTGCATTTGAAATATCATTGGTAATCAGCTTCTGTAAAAACTTTTCCGCGTCTTTGCCTTTTACCGTGATTTCCCCCATATGGGACACATCAAACAGCCCCGCTGCGGATCTTACCTGCTGATGCTCCTCAATGATTCCCGAATATTGGACCGGCAGTTCCCAGCCTCCGAAATCAATGAGCTTTCCGCCCAGGCTGCGATGAATTTCATACAAGGGCGTCCTCTTCAATGCGGCTTCCATCTCTTTTTTACCTCCATTATGTTTATTTACCGCATATATGCGGCACTACAGCCATTCACTTTGGTTTGCCTGCCTCCGTAAAAGTCCCGGAGGCATCAAGCCCCACTCGCCTTTTGGTGATTCGGCTACGGCCTAATACCATAAACAAAAAGGAAGACAACAGTATAAACCGTCATCTTCCTCTGTTTTTAAAAATCCCGGTAGGCCAAGGCCCGCCCGGATCCGGCATTTTGCCAAATAAATAAGGAAGACGGCAAATTGAACTTGTCGTCTTCCTCTGTATTCTTTACCTGAGAGATTCAGCTAAGGATAAGGTACAAACCCCGATCTTAACTTTGCTCCTTCGGTGCCAATCTTAGGCTTTTCAGAGTTCTGTCCGAATACGGTCCGTTTACCTGAAAGTTTCGCTGCAGCCTGACTGTCTGCCGTTTACTTCTTCGGTGATCCCCGGTGGGATGCTCTCCCGTACTCATCATCCATCGCATATGTAATTTTTACTACCCTTTTATTATATTACGCCCATGGCTAAAAAGCTACACCAAATTAAAATTAATTCGAGGACAAGCTGGCAGCCAGTAGGAAGGTTTGAGACTGTAAATTTTTGCTTGATAAGGATGGGGCAGACACGATATAATTGAGACAAAAGCAAGGAGCATTCCTGTAATGAGGTTTTATGATCTTTGAAAAAAGAAGACCAGTCCAGTAGAATTAAGATGTGGTTGTTAACCGACAAGAAAACGCCACAAATAAAAACTACGGGAGGTCTTCAATAT
>JAEZCO010000030.1 GCA_023433505.1 Bacillota bacterium
GAAAAGATAATTCTGCTACCGGAGGTTAACGGAAGCACGGCGGTATCGCAAATCAATGAAGAGGATTTCAATTCCCTGCTGGAGAATGCAATATCTGATGAAAACGGCAAAAAGACAGTTGTCATGAAAGTGAATGAAGCAGAAGGCTGCACGGAGTACCGGCAAAAAATCCCTGCCTCCATATTTGCAGCCTTGAACAGTGATATGAAAATCCGGATGGAAACACCGCTGGGGACCATCGGGATCCAGGGTGATATGTTTAAAGCGGGTGAAATCAATAAGGTGTCAAAAGTTGAGATCGGCCTGGCAATTGGCGATACTTCAAACCTCAATGAAGATCTAAAGAATAAGATCGGCAATCGGCCTGTGATTGAGCTCAGCGCGTCCATTGACGGCAAAAAAACAGACTGGAAGAATTCCGATGCGCCTGTTACGGTGTCTATTGACTACAAACCCACAGCGGAGGAGCTAAAGGATCCGGACCATATCGTTGTATGGTATATTGACGGAAACGGAGGGGTAAATGCCGTGCCAAGCGGCAGGTACAATGAAAAGACCGGCAAGGTAGTGTTTACAGCGACTCATTTCAGCCAATATGCTGTCGTATCCGAGTATAGTAAATTCAGTGATGTTGCAGACTTCAAGTGGGCGGAGAAGGAAATCGGCGCAATGGCCTCCAAAGGTGTTATCGGCACTTCGGACAGCGGCCGTTTCAGCCCGGGTGCATATATCACAAGAGCGGAATTCATCAGCTATATTGTCCGGGCACTGGGACTATCCGCAGAATCTGACAGTAATTTCAGCGATGTGAAGTCCGGCGACGCCTATTATGAACCCATCGGAACGGCAAAGAGCCTGGGCATTACCCAAGGCACGGGGCAGAATAAATTCGGCCCGGGACTGGAAATTTCCAGGCAGGATATGATGGTAATTGTTGAGAAAGCGTTAAGGGTGGCAAATAAGCTTGCGGCAAACAGCGTAACAAGCAATTTGAGCGAATTTACCGACAGGTCGGCAATTGCCGGATATGCGCTTGAAAGTGTCGCTGTGCTTGTCGGAAATGATATAGTCAAAGGCGACGGAAAAAGAATCGATCCAAAGGGAAAAGTGACAAAGGCACAGAGCGCCGTCATCGCATACAGGATTTATAAAAAGTAGCAGACAGAGTTCAATTTATGACAGCAGGGGGACTCTATACGAATCTCCCTGCTTTTCATACTTAGAGTAGTTCAAACCGGACATTAAAACTGTATTTATTTTTGCTTAAAAAGGTATATTGAAAATGAGGTAATTGTATGATTGTTGACTGCCATAACCATCCCGATTGGCATGGACACAACCTGGAGGCTTTCCTGGAGAACATGTCCAAGTACAATATTGATGTAACCTGGCTTCTTAGCTGGGAAGCGCCAATAGATGAATATGACCCGGTATATACTTCCGTGGTTCCCGATTCCGGTCCCCAGGGACCGATCCCTTTCGCAAGATGCATATCCTACGCCGAGCGTGCTCCTGGAAAATTTGTTCTCGGCTATGCGCCGGATCCAAGAAGACCGGGTGCAATAGACCGGATGAAGGCTGCAATGAGGATCTACGGAGTACGTATATATGGGGAGTTAAAGCTTAGAATGATGTATGACAACCCTGATGCAATAAGGATGTACCGTTTTTGCGGTGAGAATGGCGTGCCTGTTCAGGTACATATTGACTATGAGTACGAAACGGGGGTGGAATATCCGAGGGCAAGCTGGTGGTATGGAGGGGGAATAGAGGCCTTTGAACGCGCTGTGAAGGCATGCCCTGAAACAATCTTTCTGGGTCATGCGCCCGGCTTTTGGGCCCATATATCAAATGATGAGCAGTATCTAACCAACCCTTACCCTGACGGAGAGGTCGTGCCCGGAGGAAAGCTGGTAAGCATGCTGCGTACTTACCCAAACTTATATTGCGATATTTCTGCAGGGTCGGGCATCAAATCAATGCAGAGAGACATCAAGTTTGCCGGAACATTTTTACTGGAGTTTCAAGACAGGATACTCTATGCAAGAGATGACTTTGACAATGCGCATCAGGATTTTTTAAACAGCATGGAATTGCCGGACAATGTTTTGAAAAAAATATATTCAGGAAATGCATTAAAGCTTGTACCCGTATAGGTATTGTGGTGATCGGTATTGATAGTGTTTTCAACACAAAAGCGGATGAAGATAGCAGGTTATTCTGTTATATGACAGACACTGGCGGCAGCGGCAATAAGACATTGGTATGTACAATTGTTAGTTCGATATGTATAAATGTTTGATTATCTTCCGTTTTATTCTTACGATTGCCGGAAGCATTAAAAAATATATAATATTTTGCTATACAGCTTGAGCGGAATCTGTTGTAGAATATTTGTATTGATACGATGATCAAAATGCGGGGCGCGGTTGACCTCATGAATTTACTTATGGTATTAATTAATATTCTATACTAAAGGCAGGGGATACGTCACTCTCACTGGAGACTCAGGTGCTGAGAAATGTTTCTTTTGTAAATAAAGGAGTGTATTTATCGGATGAGCAGTAATGCAATCCCCGAAAAGATGACGGAACATTCGTTTAAAAGTTCTGAATCATTATGGCGGCAGGTCCTGAAATACAGATATTTCTATATCATGTTCCTGCCGGCATTTATCATGTTTGTATTGTTTTCCTATGTACCCATGTATGGTATACAGCTTGCATTCAAGGATTTGAACTTTTCTAAAGGGATAATGGGAAGTCCATGGACCTCGATGCATGGATTAAAACATTTTTATGATTTGATAAACAACTCGGAATTTGGCAGAGCTTTCATAAATACCCTTGTAATAAGTCTGCAGAGAATTGTATTTCAATTTCCGGTCCCCATCATTCTTGCCTTATTGATCAATGAAATACAAAGAGACCGTTTCAAAAGAATCGTCCAGACGATACTTACTTTTCCTCACTTCCTTTCCTGGATTGTTGTAACCGGAATATTTTTTAATTTATTGAGTGATGCAGGTGTTTTAAATGAGATAATTAATGTCTTCGGCGGAGAAAAAGTTCATCTTCTTACGCAGGCATCAACCTTCAGAGCTTTCCTTTATACGACACACATCTGGAAAGAAGCCGGTTGGGGGACAATAATATATCTTGCGGCTATATCCGGTATAAATTCAGAGCTATATGAGGCTGCTATAGTGGATGGGGCAAAAAGATTTCAGCTTACCCGGTATATTACGTGGCCTGCGATCGTATCTGTCATTGGCGTAATGCTGGTCCTTGCCTTATCCAGCATCATGAATGCAGGCTTCGACCAGATATTCAACATGTATAATCCCGCTGTCTATGCTCAGGCGGATATTATTGATACCTATATATACAGACGTACCTTTGTGACCGGACTGGATTTTGCATCATCGACTGCCATAGGCCTGTTCAAATCGGTCATCAACTTCATTATGCTGTATGCCGGGAATATGATTGTCCGTAAAGCGACCGGCAAAGGTATTTATTAGAGCGGGAAATGTCCCCGTTTTCAGGGGCGAACCATTTGAGAAGGAGCGAACAATGAAATATTCACTTTTAAAGCAGGGAAAAAATAATATTAATGTTTTCGATGGATTCAATAACTCTCTGATGGTAGTGTTTGCGTTTATTACTTTATTTCCGCTGTACTATGTTATACTTATTTCCCTTGCAGATTATAGTGCGGTACAGAAGCAATTGATCTATATACTTCCCACAACCTTTAACCTCGAGGCCTATAAGTTGGTATTCGGCGAGAAACTGTTTACTAACGCCTTACTTGTGTCGGTTTTCATTACGGTTTTCGGGACCGCTTTAAGCATGTTCCTGTCGACAGCGGCTTCCTATGCTTTATCCAAAAAGTTTGTGCCGGGGCAAAAGATCATGTTTACATTGATTCTTATCCCCATGTTCTTTGGCGGCGGATTGATCCCCTACTATCTTATGATTAAGAATCTGCATCTCATTGATAAGATATGGGTGTTGATACTTCCCGGCGCAGTTAATACATTTTATCTCATCCTCCTGAAGAATTTCTTTGAGGACCTGCCTGTGAGCATTGAGGAATCGGCCAAGATCGACGGTGCAAATGACCTGTATATTCTTTATCGGATTGTCCTGCCTACATCAGCTCCGGTAATAGCGACAATATCACTGTTCTATGCAGTGGACAGATGGAATGAATATTATGATGCTCTCTTATTTATAACAAACCGCAACCTATATCCGCTTCAGCTTGTTTTGAGGGAGGCGATCCTCGACTTCACCCAAATAATGGCAAGCAGCATCGGGGCGCAGATCGCGCAGAGCAACAGGGCGCCCTATACAAAGGGGCTTCAGATGGCAATAATCGTGATTTCAACGATTCCCATATTTTGCGTGTATCCTTTTCTTCAAAAACATTTTACGAAAGGAATTATGTTGGGAGCTATAAAGGAATGAGAGGTAAAATTTAAAGTAAATATTTGGAGATTGTTAGAGGTGCGAGAAATAGCTCAGGCCTCAAAACATAGACTTCGGAAGCCCTGAGGGTTTGCGAGAGCATCAATATATATAACAGGAGGGTAAAGTTATGAGAAACCTTAAAAGGATTGTTGTACTGTTAATGGCTGCAACAATGATTTTCACGGCACTTGCAGGTTGTGGATCCCAAAGCGGAGACAGCACTGCAGCGACATCCGGGACTGCAGCGTCTGCAGAGAATGCAACAACGGCACCATCCGATCCGCTGGCGGACCCGATGGAAATCAGCTTCGCAATGTGGGATATCGGGCAAGCCCTGGTAGACGGCGAAGATGAGGTAAGGGACACATTGTACAAGAAACTGAACATTACGATCAAGCCTGTAAACACCACGTGGGATGATTATACCCAAAAAATACAGGTCTGGGCAGCATCGGATCAATTACCGGATATGTTTGCCATCGATGTCGTAGGTACTCAGAATTACAAGAACTGGATTGATCAGGGCATAGTACAGTCATTGCCGGATGACCTTTCCCAATATCCTGAACTGCAGAAGAGGATGAATGGCAGCGGAATGGAAATCTACAAATATCCAGTGAATGATCCGAAGGGGAAATTCTATGCAGTACCGAGAATCAGCAGCTTCTCGTCGGATGAATGGGCTAACAATGTCGGCGTCATGCTGAGGAAAGACTGGATGGCCAATGTGGGCGTCACAAAAGAACCCGAAAATATGGATGAGTTTATCGCATTGATGAAGGCATTTGTGGACAATGATCCGGACAAAAACAATAAAAAAGATACCATTGGATTGACTTGTTTCAGTGCGGACTGGCTTTCGTGGTTTTTTGGCGCATATGAGCCGGGCATGCTTGGCGGTGCGACTAATTGGATAAGAGATGCTGAAAATCCGGGCAAGTGGATTCCTGCATTCATGTCAAAGAATACCCTCGAAGGATTGAAGGCAATAAAAAGGCTATATGACGCAGGCGGATTGGACAGGGATTTTGCAGCTATAAAAGCGGAAGAGGGAGAAGACAAATTTGCTTCAAATAAGGCAGGCGCTTACTCACATGATGTTACACCGGGCACATTGAAGTACCTGAGCGATAAATATATAAAGAATTACCCGGATAAGAAGTTTGCGGATGCCATTGTTTTACTTAAACCTTTCAAAAATGTCAACGACGGACAATATTACAGGTATATAGCCAATCCTGCATGGTCGGAGACGTATATCAATGCAAAGGTTGACGCAAAGAAGGTTGACAGGATTATGAGATTGTTTGATTATGTTATCGGAGACGAAGGCTATAACCTGATTCACTTTGGAATCGAGGGTAAGGATTGGAAAAAAGAAGGCGATAAGGTCGTACTCACTCCTCAGGTGGATGCAGCAGGCGCCATCATAAATATCACTACCCTTTATCCCTTCACGAAAGCCGGTTTTATAGCTGAATGGAGCGGTACGCATCAATATACCAATCCTTCAACGACACCTGAACTTCAGACAATGTCCAAAGACTTGAATGATTGGCTGCTTGCCAATGCCAAGGCTGAACCCATCGATTTGAGATTGCCTCAATTTGACTTAGCCGACAAGGACAAGGCAGTATCAAGTAAATTCTTTGCTGAAATGGTCATACAGTGTGTTATGAGCAATGACATAGAGAAGACCTGGAAGGATATTGTGAATACGCAGCGCGTTAACGGATATGATAAGCTTATAGATGAAACAAATGCAGAGTGTGCCAGACTGGGAATAAAATAATTATGGAATGATGAAATATTTCCTGCAATTGAAAGGGAAAAGTACCTTTTTCAAAGAAGAAGCCATGCGGAAGCGCATAGCTTCTTTTTCTACTTCTTTGAATTCAAGGACACGACACACCCATATCAGGCAGGGAAGCTTTGCTTGCTTAATGATTTTATGTTAATATATTATTATTATTATTATTATTATTATTGAAAATTATTTATTAAAAAGCCGGATAGACAGCGTAATATTGCAGAAACGGGGAGGATATTATGAAATGAGCTTGTTAAAAGGTATGCCAATAAGGTCTCAACTCTTTATCCTAGCTTTGGCGATATGTGTAATAACATTTTGTATGTATATCATCACATATTCCCAGGTATCGAATGTCATCACACAGAATAACAATGAATATGTAGACAGCATAGTAACGCAGATAAAACAGACAATATCACAGAACAGCAGTCTGATGGGCCGTATTCTGACAAATATCGCCTATAATGAAGCTGTCCAGAAATTTGTTTTAGAACGGAATGAATATAGAAGATACGAGGATATTAAGACGATCGACAATTTACTATACAACATACAGGAAATTCAGGATGGGATCATCGACATCGTTATTTTGGGTGAAAGCGGAAATAACTATTTTCTAAAAGGCATGAACAGCGCGACCTACAAAATAGTAGAAAAGATGCCGTCAAATGTCAGCAATTATTATTCGGGCAAGGTACAAATATTTTATACGAATCAGCAAAAGAATTGTTTTATACTGACGACGCCTATCTATTCGATAATTACAAGTAATATGCAGGGCAAGAAGGTAGGGACTGCGGCAATCGTATTCGACACAAAGGTATTGGGCCTTAAGGTGGATAAAAAATTTCAGTCTTCTTACACGAAGTTTTATTTGGTTGACCGTAATGATATCATTTATTCTAGCAATGACCAGACAATATTGGCGAAAAACCTTGATCGCCTAATCGGAAAAAATAACGGTATGCCAAATCGTTCTGAAGGAAGCAGCATAAATGCATTTACGGCAGAGGATAAGGAGTGGATTGTCAAAGGGGACACGATCCCTGAAATCGGAGGGCGGATTGTAAGCGCCGTACCGAAGGATAAATTATTCGAAAATGTGTTGTGGATGAGAAAACTGACGGTTTTTATTTTTATTCTGGCTTTAATTGCTATCTCCATACCGTTTTTCATCATTACGAACAATATTGTTGACCCGTTGAAAAAAATGATGGAATTTATGTCTACCATCAAAAAGGACGATTTCAACAGTCTTAAGCAGAGAATAAAGCTTAAAGGCTATATTGAGATCGAGACCATGGCCTGCGAGTTCAACAAGCTTCTCGACAAGGTCACCGAATTGACGGACGGCCTTGTTGAAGCCAATACCAACCTATATGAAGCCAGACTTGCAAAAAACCGCTCCGAGCTTGCCTACCTTAAAAGTCAGATTAACCCGCATTTTCTCTATAATACCCTGGAAACGATGAAGGGAAGCGCAATCGAAGAGGGCGCCCCCAACACCATGGAAATGACCAGGGCCCTTGGACAGATCTTCCGGTACAGTATCAAAGGGGATGATCTGGTCAAATTGTCCGATGAGTATGAAATCATCCGGTCCTACGTTAAAATACAGCAAATCCGCTTCAACGACAGAATAAAGGTGTGCTATGAATTCACCGACGAGGTGCTGTCCTATATCATTCCTAAAATGATTATCCAGCCGATTGTTGAGAACGCGGTATTCCATGGACTTGAAGCAAAGCTTGGAAGCGGGAACCTCCTCATCGGAGGGGAAATAGCCGACGGGGATATTCTGAACCTATGGGTAAAAGATGATGGCGTAGGAATCGATAAACAAAAAATGGAGGAGATTAACCGGAGCTTATCGGATACCCGCGGAAAACAGGAGCTGCAATCCGACAACCGGCACATGGGACTGTATAATGTAAATAACCGCATCCGGCTTGCATTCGGCGAGCAGTACGGACTGCGATTAATAAGCCGCATAGGGGCAGGCACTGAGGTAATCATGAAAATACCTGCAATTGGAGGTAATTAGTTAGTATGTATAGGATGATTATTGCCGATGATGAACATCTTGTGGTAAAAAGTCTCAAAGCAAGCATCGATTGGGGGAAATGTGGCTTCGAGGTAATAGGTGAGGCCTCCGACGGGATAGAAGCCTATGAGCTTATAATGCAGCTAAGGCCGGACATCGTCTTTGCAGATATACGGATGCCGGGCATGAACGGACTGGAGTTGATTAAAAAAATCAATGAACAGACAGACAATACGGTATTTGTAGTAATCAGCGGCTATGCAGAATTTGCATATGCACAAAAGGCCATGAGCTACGGTGCTCTGGGATTCTGCCTGAAGCCCTTTGAAGAGAGTGAGCTGCTTACGGTTTTGAAAAAAGCTGCGGCAACCATTGAAAAAAATACGGTAAACATCGAGATGAGATTTTTGGCATTAATTGACGACTATTCTCCGGAAGGTCTAAGAAAAAAGAGGGAGTTGCTGAAAAGCCTCGGATATGGTTGGAATGACGAAAACGGGCTTGTCGTATTTATTTCAACCGGTGAAGGCAAATTGGAATTGGAAAGCGGCAAAAGACATATGGTCTTTCCTGCAGGTAAGGACAAGTATGCCTATCTTTTAAACAGCGACGCAGCCAAAAGAATAATTGCGGCCGTTGAAGGCGGGAAACTGCCAGGTGGGATAATCAGTATAGGCGTGAGCAATGTCCATCCTTCTCCGGATTCGTTGGAAGCTGCAATCGCAGAAGCAGGCATGGCTGCCGAACAATACTTTTTGACCGGAGAGAAAGGCATATACCGGTATGCCTGCCCTGACACGGAAGCCCTTGAAGACCTTTTTCAGAAATTGGAAGAAGCGGTGATGAAAAAGGATATTCCGTTGGTTAAAAGGCTGCTGGAGCAATTCGAATACTCCTTTTCGCGGGGGATGTGCTATGTCAGCCATGCTTTCAAGGTCTACAACAGAATTGTTTATTCCTTCAGTACGTCGAAATCTGAAAGGTATGATGATTTTATACTGAATTATGAGATGCTGATGTATTCCTTTAAAAGTGTCCATGAAATGCTGGATTACCTCAGGGACGTTATTATGGAGTATAGCGGAATAAATAAAGATTATGCCAGCCCGGATCAAAAAAACATGACGTTTAAAAATATCTTTAACTATATAAACGAGCATTTCTTAGAGAATATTTGCATCCGGGACATTTCACGGATGTTCAATGTAAACGCCAACTATGTCAGCCATCTCTTCAAAAAAGAAAAGGGGATCGCCTTCACCGAATACATCTCGGATTTACGTATAAACTATGCCTACACGCTTCTCAAAACCACGGGGATATCCGTATCGGAGGTTGCGGAGAAAGCGGGCTTTAATGATTACTTTTATTTCGCGAGGGTTTTTAAAAAAGCCACGGGTAAAACACCTACCGCATTCAGAAATGAATACTGCGCGACAAAAACATGATATATCATGGAAAACAATAAAATATTCGTCAAATAGTATGAGAATTATATTATTCAGTCTTTTATAATTAAAGTAAAAACGATGGGGTAAAAGGGGTATGAAGGCTGGAATCGGTTTTCACGATATAACACCGGAAATCGGCATGCGTACGGAGCTGTTCCAAAATCTGCAGGTTGATAAAATCGTAACTCCCTTGCTTCTGAAAATTTGTATTTTCGAGGGCGAAGGTCTCAATGCGGCCGTGGTAACCGCAGATGTCATGGACCTTTTTACCGATTCCTGTACGGAAATCCGGAAAATTATCTGCGATATTACCGGGATTGCTGAAAAATGCATTTTTGTAAACAGCTCCCATACGCATTCGGCGCCGTATATTTATCCGACTGCACAGAGGTATCTTGAAAAATGGGAAACAGGATTTCTCGATATGACTTATTATGGTAACTTGCTGCAAGCGGTACGCAATGCTGCAAAGGCTGCAATGAAGGATAAAGAGGAAATATGTATCGGCTATTCCAGAGGACTTGTCAGTGAAGTTGCATGTAACAGGCGCGTTGTCATGAATAACGGCAAAATCGGAGTGCGGTATGGAAGAGGCGTATCGGAAGAACTCCGTGGATATCCCGACGGTTTAATCGACCCATATGTGGAATGTGTGTGGCTTGAAAGGACGAATGGAGAGCTTAAAGGGGTTCTTTTCAATTATGCGTGCCATGGTACGTCCTATAATGAATATTCCGAGATATGCTGGGATTATATGGGCTATGCCCGGGAGCAGATCGAGTTGAAGCTGGGATGTCAGGCGCTTTTTCTGCAAGGCTGCGCAGGAAATATCAGTCCGGGCAAATATACGACAGGCGCACCGCTTGAAGATGCCAGGCGCCTTGGAGGCCGATTAGCGGAAGCTGCAGCGGACAGCTACCGGAAAGCTTATGCAATTAATGCAGAACCGGTTTATGTAATCAATCATACGGTACCATTAAAGGGAAGGACAACAATGTCGAAAGATGAGCTTGAACGAAAGCTTGAAGAGGAGCTGATCAAGGTGAAAATTGATCAGCGTCAGGGATGTACTCCTTTCTATGGCAGCATGGTGATGAGTTACCTGGAACGTTTGCTGATGCTTGAAAAATACCCTGAGCTTGACGTCCCGTGCGAGATAGGGCTCATACGTCTGGGAGAGCTGCATTTGTTCTTTCTCCCGGGGGAAAGTTTTATCCAATATGCCCTTGAAATAAAAAAATGTCTTATGGGAAAACCGGCTCTTGTTATGGCCTATACCGATTGTACACTTCAATATATACCGGATAGAATTGCTTATGAAGAGGAGGGCGGAATGGAAGACGACCCTGACTGGTGCTATTCGGAGCAGGGAAATGGTGAGGTTCTGGTAGAAGCAGCGATCAGCTTGATCAATGGCTGAGACATTACGCGTCGATTGTTGGAATGGATGAGGAGAGTTTCAAATGGATACTTTAAGTTTTTTCGATTGCAATTGCTCGATTGGCAGGAGAGGCATGGTAAATCCGGGTTCTTTTTACACTGTGGAAGCACTGGAAAGAAAAATGCTGCATTACGGAATCGGTAAAGCGCTGGTGTATCATTCAATGGCAAAAGAATACAGCCCGGTTTTAGGAAATGAACTTTTGCTGGAAGAAATAAAAGGTCATCCGTCCTTATATCCCGTATGGGTGGTTATGCATCATCATACACAGGAGTTCCCCGAACCGGATGCGCTGATAAGGGGCATGAGGGCATCCGGGGTTAAAGCAGTGCGCATGTTTCCGGGTCAATGGGAACAAAATTTTTCCCTGGCCGAATGGAATTGCAGGGAGTTGTTTACAGTGCTGCAGGAATATCGCATCCCTGTGATGCTCGGGTTGGACTCAACGGATTGGGACGGTTTTTATGACCTGTTAAGCAGCTATCCCCAATTGAATGTCATTATGACGGAAGCCGATTACAGGATAGACCGCAACCTTTACTCCCTGCTGAAGAAATTTGACAATCTTTTTATTGAAATTATGGGCTATAAGGTGCATAACGGGATAGAGGAGATCTGCAGGAGGTTTGGAGCGCACAGGCTGATATTCGGGAGCGGAATGCCTGTGTATTCCGGCGCTGTCGTGTGCATGGTAACTTATGCGCGCATAAGCGGAGAAGAAAAAAAGCAGATAGCAAGCGGAAACCTGGAAAAATTGACAGGGGGTGTTCGTTTATAATGGATACGGCGGAAAAAGCAAGAAAAGGCATACCCATCACACATTTCGATGTTATAGACTGCCACTGCCATATGGGCAGCTGGTTCAACTTCAATGTGCCTCAAGGCGGTGCGGAAGGAATGCTGGCAAGCATGGACGCTTTGGGGGTCAAGATGGCTTTTGTTACGGCCCATGCATCCATCGGGCCGGATTGCATATACGGCAACAATATGGTCATTGAGGCGATAGAGCGGTATCCGGACAGGTTTTTGGGATATGCGACGGTAAACCCCAACGAGGGTACTGCCGGGATGGCGGAGGAATTGGACAGATGCTTCCGGTATCCCGGGATGAAGGGGATAAAGCTTCACCCGAGTATGCACGGCTGTCCCATCGACTATAAAAATTACCATACGGCCTATGGCGCCGCACAGGAGAAAAAGTGTCCGGTTTTGATCCATGTATGGGGCAGCGGGGATGTTTCAATGATTGATAAACTGGCTGCGCGGTATCCCGAGGCAATTTTCATAATGGGCCATGCAGGCGGGGAAATCAGAGCCATGGAACACGCGGCCGAAGTAGTAAATGCCCATGCCAATGTATATGCCGACCTGGCACTTTCCCGGGTTTATGAAGGAAATGTAGAGTGGTTTGTGAGTGAAATCGGTTCAAAGAAGCTGCTTTTCGGCTCCGACTCACCCTTTATGGACCCCAGGCCTTCTTTTGGAAGAGTTGCGATGGCAGAGATCCGTGAGGAAGAAAAGGAAGATATCTTCGGTTTAAATATAAAAAGACTGCTGCAGATGGTATAAGGAGAAGACAATGAAACTGTGCTTTCAAGGAGATTTGAACGATATTAAAAAAGGGGTCGCTGTCCTGGCGAAGGATTTTGGCTTTGAATTGGACTCCAAAGGATTGAATGTCCGGGTAGAGAGAAGAGCGGCGGGCAGTGGTATCTGTGTGGAAAAGACAGGGGACGGGGCGGTTATCCGGTATTCGGAAAAAATACATTTTTTCCGTGGGCTGGGCTTGCTTCTGGAAGCTCTTAAGGAAAAAGAGGAATTCCACATCGCGGAGGAACCTCAGTTTACCATGAACGGCCCTATGTTTGACGTTTCCCAGGGAAATGCCGTAATGCGTGTGGAAACGGTTAAGGAAATCCTTCGGAGAACAGCCGTTATGGGGCTGAATATGCTTATGCTGTATGCAGAAGACAGTTATATCGTAAAAGAGGAGCCTTATTTTGGATATATGAGAGGCAGGTATACGTTTGAGGAATTAAAGGAATGTGATGATTACGCAGACATCTTTGGCATAGAAATGATTCCCTGCATTCAAACGCTGGCCCACCTGACGGATGTGCTGAAATGGCCGGTATACCATGATATGAGGGATGATGAGGAAACCCTGCTTGTAGGGAGCGAGAAGGTGTATGATTTTATTGAACATATAATTGCCGCCGCAGCAGCTCCTTTCCGCACCAAACGGATTCATATCGGAATGGATGAAGCATGGCATCTGGGATTGGGCGACTACCTTGTGAAGAATGGGTACAGGAAAAAATTTGACATAATGAACCAGCACCTGGAGAGAGTTTTAGAGATTGTAAAAAAACACAACCTTCAGCCAATGCTCTGGAGTGATATGTATTTCCGGGCGGCGTCAAAAACAGGGGATTATTACGATACGGCCTCCGGTATTCCGCAGGAAGTCATGGCTTCTATACCCAAAGGCGTTCAATTGGTGTATTGGGATTATTACCATGACAATGAAGAATTTTATGTTAATTTCATCCGGCGGCACCGTGAATTCGGAACTGAGCCTGTATTTGCGGGTGGAATATGGACCTGGACCGGCTTTAATGCGAACTGGGGCAAGACCTTCCGAACAACGGATCCGGCCTTGCGCGCATGTAAAAAGGAAGGCATAAAGGAGATAATCATAACCGTCTGGGGGGATAATGGCACCGAAAGCAGCCTATATTCCAACCTCCTTGGACTCCAGCTGTTTGCAGAACACGGATATGCGAAGGACTTGGATATGAACAAGCTGAAAAGCCGTTTTGAATTTTGCACGGGCTGCAATTATGATGACTTTATAGCCATTAAATATCTGGATGAGGTACCCGGGACGGACTCGGATAATATGGAAGACTACAACCCAAGTAAATTTCTCATGTGGCAGGACCTGCTGACAGGGCTCTTCGACAAAAATATCGAAGGACTGCCGCTAAATTCCCATTATGAAAGGTTAACGGAGAAATTTGCCGGCAGCGCAGCCAGGAACGGCTATTTCGGCTTCGTGTTTGAGTACCTGGAAAAAGTAAGCAATGTACTGGCTTTGAAGTCCGAAATGGGAATAAGGATCACCCGGGCTTACAAAAACGGGGACAGAGCTGTACTGGAAAATCTGGTTAACGCGGAGCTGCCCGAGCTGGAAGCACGGGTAAAATCCCTTCGCATCTGTCATAAGCGCCAATGGTTCAGCATAAACAAAGCTCTGGGTTGGGACATAATGGATATGCGTTACGGCAGCCTTTTAATACGTATTCAGACGGCTGTGGAGGAGATACGCGATTACCTTGAGGGTAAACTCAAATGCATTGAGGAGCTGGAGGAGGAACGCTTAAGCTTTAGCGGAGAGCCCGGATTAGTGAAATATGCCAACTTTTATGATAAAATCGTATCAGCCAGCAGAATAGCACCCCATGGATGATGACAGGCGGTGCATTAATGGGAGGCAATAAAATCGTCATGATCCGCGTCATTGAAGTGCCATCCGCAGGACTTGTGCGGTTAAGCAATATGGCCGGTACTGCCCATACGGTCCCAAAAGCATAAATTTTTACAATAAATATAAAGAAAATGCTGGTAAGCCGTCCGATGCTGCTATAAAATAAATTTTAAGTGAATATGGAAACAGGTGCCTATTCTGGTTTTGATGGAAAAAACCGTGAATGGGTGAAAAGGGAAGTGGGTAGTAAGCCCACGCGGTCCCGCCGCTGTGAAAGAGGAGTCCTTGCAGAAGGCCACTGGGAAACCGGGAAGGCTGTAAGGGTGATGATGCTTGAGCCAGAAGACCTGCCTGTTTTGCTGCACCAATATACTCTACGAGAGATAGAGAGGTGATACAATTGAAATGTATGATAGCTTTCATGTATTGAAGAGCCTTTTAACTTGCGTTAGAAGGCTTTTTTTGCTGTAATTCGGGGAATTTGGATAAGGCGGATTCATCCATCCCATGCGTATGAAAGGAGAAGATGTAAAAGTGAAGGCTGATAAGCATTTCTCCGTGAACGACAAAGAAGAGAAATTGCTGAAAATGATCAGAGTAAGGGAGTTTGGCAAGTTAAAAGCCGTAATCCATAAAGGGGCCCCGCAAGAGTCGAAGAAATAAAAAAGTCAATAAAGCTTTAACATGTATTGTTGAAGTGCTGACCAGAAAACTGGAGGCGCCAAAGATTTTAATTTTGGTCCCTGCGGTTTTTTTATTTTTGCGCCAGCCGGGCCGGAAGAGCGGAGGTTGGTGCTGACATCGCCGGCACTGCCGTAATGAACCATTCATTGGGAAAAAGTATTGGAGGATTGAAATGGTAAAAAAAATAAGTTCTTTTCTTTTGCTGATATGTTTATTATTTAATTTGTTTACGGGGGTACAGCAGGTATTTGCTGAATCGGACCCTCCTACGGTTGAAATTACAAGTCCGGTATATGAGACTTATAACGCTGCCGGATATGACAGCTTTTATTATAACCAGGCAATTACTGCCACAGCGGATGTACGGGATAGCCGGGGGAACCCTGTAACGGGAAATATCCGGTGGTATTACAGAAAAATAGATAATGTTACCAACCCTATCGTCGAACTGGGTACACAGGGAAATCAAATTACATTTAACCCTGCAGCCATTCCAAACGGATTATTTTTGAACTCGGAGAATGCTTATTGCATTTACCTGAATGCGGAATATACCGACCCGGTTACCAATCTTACTGCAGCAGCGCCTGCACAAGGTTCTGTTACTTCAGGCCGGAAGATAACCATTTCTCCCTTTTTAAGTGCAAGTATCGCCCCCGCACAAGCAACTGAGGGGGAAATTACCGACGTAACAAGCCCTGTCACGGTAACAGGCCGGATTCAGACCAACGGCCTTATTCCTGAAGGGGCACAGGCGACCATCGCTTTGTACAATTCGGATAAAACGGCCTTGAGAAATGTTGACAACAGCAAAATTCAGGCAAGCGGTACTGTTTCCGGCGGCAATGCCACAATTACCTTACAGATACCTACGCAATACAGAGCAGAGAAAAACGCCGCCGACTTGCCTATGGCGGCCGGAGACTACCTTGTCCGCCTGAACATAGGAGGCAGTATCCGGTTTTTCCCGTATGAAATTAAAGCGCAGGAGGATAATCATCCAGTCCCCTTATTGCAGATAAATAAAACAGAAGTTGTAAAAGGCACCACGGTCGCGGCCAGTGTGTATGACGCGGTATATGCAGGGCAAACCGTATGTGTCGTTCTTTGGGAAGACGGCGAGGTGGTCTATTCTTACGAGGAACAAAGTGAGGTGTTTGTAGACGTACTGCTGGATGAAACAGGGAAAGGCCAGGAAGCACTGCTGATTCCTTTGGATGTACCGGCGGGTGATTATGAGCTCAAAATAATCAGGTTTACTGGGGATGATCGTGAGGTTCTGGACCCTGGAGTGGCATTAAAGGTAATTGAGCCCGAAATTAATAAACAGGTGCTGCAAACGGCAATTGCAGCTGCAAGAACCAACAAAGCTACCGCAGCGGTGAGTATGGACGGCTCTGACATAGTACCGGCCAGCCAATGGGTCAGCCAGGGACAAATGACTGCTTATGAAACAGCTATCGCATCTGCGCAGGGTATATATGGCACGGCTGATTCCACTCAGGTAGAAGTAGACCAGGCAGCAGCGTCACTGGCAGCAGCAACGGAAAGCTTCAATGCAGCTAAAAAAGCCGGAACGAAGCAAATCACATATCCGGTGACCTTTAGCGCTGCGGAAAACGGGACATTGACGGCAGCCGTCGACGGATTGGCCATTCAATCCGGCGCTGCGGTGGCTGCAGGTAAAACCGTAGTGTTTACAGCATCGCCGGCTCAAAATTACAGAGTAAAGCAGTGGACGGTTGGCGGAGTAGCAGTACCCGGTAACAAAAACAATACGTTAACGCTGGCAAATCTCCAGGCAGCAAAGGTTGTTACTTTGGATTTTGGGGAAGCAGCAAACATTGACTATACGGTAAGCAGAGAGGAAGTAGCAGCAGCTCTGGAAAAGGCAACGGTCAAGCTGATTGAAAAGTTTGACGACAGCGGCTTCAATTATCAGCAGCACTGGATGGCTATTGCCCTCAGAAGCTTTGACAAAACCGTGCCTTCCTCCTACTTGAATGCAATAAAAGCCGAGTTGAATCTAGCAGGAGACGAAGCTATGCCGGATGACAATTCGGGACAATACGGCAAATACATCCTCGGCATTCTTGCGGCGGGAGGGGATCCTACCGATATAAGCGGGAGAAATCTGCTGGCGGAGCTTTGTGAGTTAAGCGATATGAAGCATGTAAATGCCGAGGGCGGGATTTATACAACACCCTTTGGACTTCTGGCATTGGATGCGGTAAACTATGAAATTCCTGCAAATGCCGGGTTTACGAGAGATGACTTGGTAAATAAGCTGATCACACTGGCCAGCCCGACCGGTGGAGAAGATGGCGTAGGCTTTGTATTGACGGCCTTGGGCAAATATTATAATGAGAAGCCAACGGTAAAAACAGCGGTAGATACAGTAATCTCAGCATGGGCAAGCAGACAGGGCGCAGATGGCGGCTTTGGAGCAGGGGTATGGTCTACGGAGAACAATGTCAATACGGCAGCACAAGTACTTATGGGAGTGAGCTTCAACGGTAAGGATGCGCAATCGCCGCAGTTTACCAAAGCAGACGGGAATCTTGTCAGCTTTCTATTAAGTTTGCAAAATCCGGATGGGACCTTCAATTGGCAGAAAAAGGACCCCGGCAGCATTTCAATGGCTACAGAACAGGCAGTATACGCGCTGGCGCAGTATTTAAGGCAGTTGGACGGAAGAAAGAGCATATATGATTTCACGCCGACAGCAACGGATAAAGCTGCACCTGTAATATCGACAGACCTGGAAGATAAAACCGTGAACGCATCCGGCTTCACATTTGCAGCCAGTGCAAACGATGCGGTGGATGGAAACGTTGATCCGGTTGTTAAAATAGACGGCAAACAAATTTCGGGGACGGCAGGTAATTATAAAATTGTTTTGAAACAGGGTAACAATGTAATCACAGTTACCGCAACGGATTTATCAGGTAACAGGGCAGAAAAAACCTACACCATCGTGTATGTTACCAAAACACAGGATATCCCGGCCGGAAATCAGCCCAGAATTGATATTCCTGCGGACAACAACGATTACAGGATACAGATTCCTTCAAACGGAGGGGATAAGGAAATTACAATTGAGATTCCTGAGGCCAAATCCGCGGCGGTTATTGTGGACCTGCCCTCCAACGGCAGCCTGCCTCAAATAGAGGCCGTCAAAGGAGAGGTAACGGTACTGATTCCCAAAGGGACACAGGTCACAGGAGGCAACTCTTCGGGAGTTGAGCTGATTACATCGGTGGACAGTACGGATAATGCACTGAAAGCTAAGCTAAAGGATATCCTTCCCAAGGGCAAGGAGCTTGGCTCCATCGTCCAGGCATTCTCCCTGGGGAGCGGTGAAAACATAGAATTCAGTGACTTTATCGTGCTGACCTTTAAGGGGATGCATGGCAAGGAAGCTGCCTATATTCAAAATGGAACCGTGCATGGCATTCAAAAATATACAAGCGATTCCGGCGGATTAAGCAGCGGCAAGCCGGAATATGCCTATGACGCCGGAAACGATCTCATTGTGAAAACAAAGCATTTTACAGATTTTATCGCTTATACCGTCAATGCGGCTGAAACTCCGGATAATGGGGGGAATACACCGCCTCAGCCTGTCAAATATGTGACTTTATCGGTAGATAAGCTCACAATTCATGAGGGGTATGTTATCCCGTCGGCACAAACGGAGCTTCGTTCCGGAGATACGGCATGGACATTGCTAAAAAGAGAATTGGACAGGCGTAGTATCAGCTGCAAATATATATGGTCAGCAACATATGGAAGCGTGTATGTACAGTCTATCGACGGCGACGGCGAATTTGACCACGGCAGCGGCAGTGGTTGGATGTATTCGGTAAACGGCTGGTATCCCAACTATGGAGCCACGAAATACATCCTCAAAGAGGGAGATGTACTTCAGTGGAGATATACCACCAATTTGGGCGCAGATTTGGGAGAAGACCTCAGTCAATGGGAAAATAAAGATGGAACAAAGCCAACGGATGGTCAGGACCCGGTAATTTCTCCGGAAGGCACAGCTCCTGGCGCAGAGATTCCGCAGAACAATCCCATTGATTTGAAAAAAGTATACAAGGATGAAAGTGCTATCTCCATATGGGCATATGAGGCAATTGGTGCTGCTACACAGAAGGGGTTTGTCACTGGAAGCAGCGGTAAATTTAACCCCAGGGACAGTAATACAAGAGCTGAGTTCGCCAAACTGATGGTTTCTGCTCTCGGATTGGACCTTAAAGCGGACAAGGCGATTAACTTCACGGATGTCAAGGAGACTGACTGGTTCTATCCCTATGTCAACGCTGCATACAAAGCAGGAATTGTTAAAGGAAGCGGCGGTAAATTCAGCCCGAATGACAAAATCAACCGTGAGCAAATGGCGGCAATGGTTGTCAGAGCACTGGGGGTTAAGCCCTTGAAGCCGGGGGCTGCGATAAAAGATATAGATGCGGTGGCAGACGGCTTTAAAACAGATGTTGAAACAAGCTTTGCAATGGGATTGATGGTGGGGGATGGCGGCCAATTCAATCCCGGCGCTTTTGCGACAAGAGAAATGGCAGTGGTTGTTGCCATGAGGGCATACGCTTTCCTCTCATCAATACAGCAATAAGACCCGGATAGGGCAAGAGCAAGGCCACCGGCTAGCCGGTGGCCTTGAAGCGTTATTTTCTTACGGCCTTTAAAAAGATCAATGGCGTTACGCCAAATACATTCCGGCAAAAAGTAATCCGGGCAGCCAACTCCGGCAGTTCGTCCCAAAATTCTGATTTCAAGCCCCCGGAACATTACCGTCTATCTGTCACCATTTATAGAATAGCGTGCCAATTAGATAATTGCAAAATGTCTGTGTATATTTGCTATAAGCCTTCGGGTCGCTGTGGGGCCGCTATGTAATGCTGCTTTCAGGTATTACGTCGGGACATAGACTCGGTTGAAAACGACTGCGGACTGCATCTACAATAACCGCGACGGCCTGGGATATTACAGGGCTGATTGGCCCACCACCTCCCGTGGACCTCTTGAAATGCTTTTAAATTATGGTATAATACTTTCATTGTTTAAAAGCCGGTATTTACAGGGATAAATTGAGGTTATTCCTTTGGAGCATGGGATTGCCGTACAGGGACAAAATGGAAATTTATTCACGGTCCTGCATTATAATTGAGGGCCCGGTTTTTTATTTTATTATTTTGTAGGAGGAAAGGGATGGATACAAGAAAATATCTGGAGATATGCGAAAGAAGCAACACCGGTCTCAAGGTCGGCAAGGACGACTGGGACCTGGATCATGTCATAGATGGGGTTCGGGAACTTGTAGAGGAATATGGCTTCTCCTGGGATAAAAATATCCTGGTGCCCAACGACGGAGAATTGCTGGACCGGATGTTTGAGGCAGGGAAAAGGCTGATCTGCAAAACGGGAATATTCAATATGACAACAGGCCGAATCATAAGCCTTACCGAAGACGAAATTGAGGAAGGCCTGAGACAGATGAAAACAGAACTCGTCATGGGAGAAGGCAAAGACGTGGTTACCCTGTATGCCCGAAAGATCGAAGATGAAAGAGCGCCGGTCATCTGGGCGGGTAATCCGGGCTGTCCGACGCCGGAGGAGATATTTTATGAAAATGTCCTCAGCTCGGCAAAGGAACCCATTATCGATCTTCTGACCTGTGGTTCGCTGATTGATGTAGACGGCTTCAAGGTCAAAGGGAATCATCCCACAGAGGTACTCGCTACCTGCCGTGAGCTGGAATACCTGCGCAAAGCCCTCGAAGAAGTGGGGCGGCCCGGCATGGGAATGTTGGCGGCGGAAAGCGCCGTTACCGAATTGGGGGACCTGGCGGCTGCAAGCAGCAACAGGCTCCGCCCCTGCGATGCGCATCTGGTCGCCATGTTCAATGAGCTGATCATTGATGACGGCAATATGATCAGAGCGGCCTATTCCCTGGAATATGGCATGAAGAACGCTTCCCTGGCCTGTACGATGGTCGGAGGCCTTGGCGGCGATGCCCCCGGTGCAACCCTTGTAATGATCGCATCCATTATGGCGGCGAATCTCGTATGCCTTGCAGACTATCACCTGTGCCACCCGATCCATATCAGGGATGTTGCCACCACGGCAAGAGGCTGCCTGTGGCTGCAATCTGTTTTATGCCAGGCCTTTGCTAAAAACGCGCCTGCGATTATCGTCTGCGATCTTTGGCCCAAGAGCGGGTCCATGACCAAGGAGCTGTTATATGAAGTCGCGGCCAATGCAATCGTAGTTACCGTCAGCGGCGGCCATCTTGAAGGCGTCGGTTCCGCAGACGGCAGGGCACCCAACGGCACCGGCCTTGAAGCCAGATTCATGGGTGAAGTGGGTAAGGCGGTCACGAATCAAGGGATGACGAGAGAAGAAGCTAATACGATGGTGCTGAAGCTGCTGGAGAAGTATGAGCACATCTTTTCCGAGCCTGAAAAATATGTCGGAAAAAGGTTTGATCAGGCCTATGACATGGGTACGGTCACCCCCCTGCCTGAATGGGAAAGGATGTATCTTGAGGTTAAAGAAGAACTAAGGGGTATGGGCCTAAAGATCGGGTAAGCAGTGATGGGCATTACAGTGAAACAAGGTGAAAATAAAAGTGCAGACTGCCCTGAAGAGCGAGGTTCCGTCGGTTGACATTATACGACAGGCGTGATAAACTAATAAAAAAATTTAATACTGACGAAGAATGGACTGTATAAATCCACTAATAAGGTGTGGATGTTTCTACGAGGTAACCGTAAATTACCTACGCTATGGTGTCCCTTTCTAAGTACAATTTTTTGTTGTTTGTTTTATGAAGAAAACCTGGTTATTGCTGCAGTAAAGGCTGGTTTTGAATCGCTTAAACAAAATGACTGTATTTGTAGATGGATGGAGAGCACTGTTTTCCATCCATTTTTAATTTTTAAGTTATATTTGCACCCGTACTTGGCCCAAGATGGAGGTTTGGTCGTGGAGAAATCCGTTTTATTGGAAATGAAAGGAATTACAAAGAGGTTTGGCAAAACCCTGGCAAATGACCATACGGATCTACGGCTGTATCAGGGAGAAATCCATGCGCTATTGGGAGAAAATGGCGCAGGCAAAAGTACGCTGATGAATATATTACTCGGTATCTACAAACCAAATTCAGGGGAAATTTTTTATAAAGGCAAAAAGGTGTCCGTCAAGAATCCCAAAGACGCTGCGGAACTGGGCATTGGAATGGTGCATCAGCACTTTGAGCTGATCCCTACCCTTAGCGTGGCGGAAAACATTTTTCTGGGTATCGGACGCTGCAGCTTTCTATTGAATAAGACAAAAATGGAAGAGACCATTCGCGGATACTCTGAGAAATTCGGCCTGACCGTTGATCCGGCCGCAAAGGTATGGCAGCTTTCGGTTGGGGAGCAGCAGAGGGTGGAAATCATGAAGCTGCTCTGCCGGGACAGTGAAATCATGATTCTGGATGAGCCCTCCGCCGTCTTGACCCCGCAGGAATCCAGGGAGATGTTCAAAACCCTCAGGAAAATGGCCAATGACGGAAAAACGGTAATCTTTATTTCTCACAAGATGAATGAAGTGATGGAACATTCAGACCGGATTACGGTGCTGAAAGGCGGTAAGGTGGAAGATGAAATGCTTGCGGAAGACGCAACCATCGAGCGCCTCACAAAAGCGGTGATCGGTTCAAGGACGCTGGATAAAACGGAACGGAAGCCAATCAAGGAAAACTGCGAGCTGCTCCTTGAAGTGGAAGGTCTTTATGCCAATAACGACAAGGGTCTTGTTGCGCTGGAGGATATTTCCTTGAACCTCCACTGCGGTGAAATATTTGCAATTGCCGGTGTAGCCGGAAACGGCCAGCGGGAATTGGCGGAAGTCCTTGCCGGACTTCGGAAACCAACCTCCGGCAGAATAAGGATGAATTGCAGGGATATCACGAAAGCCAGCGCAAAACAAAGAATTTCGTCGGGAATCTCCTTTATCCCGGAAGACAGACTCAAAATGGGATTGATTCCGGCAATGAATATGAAACAGAACGCGATCCTAAAAAAGTTTAAAGAACCGAAATTCAGCACGGCCGGCATATTAAGGCACAAATCAATCAAGGCAATTACGGAACAGCATGTGGAAGACCATGATATCAAAAACGGCGGCATTGATTTGCCTGTCGCCATGATGTCCGGCGGCAACCAGCAGAAGCTTTTGGTCGCCAGAGAGATCCACTGCGAGCCTGTTCTTATTATTGCGGCCTATCCGGTGCGCGGTTTGGACATAGGGGCCGCTGAAGCAATCAACAATATCCTGCTGGAACAGAGCAACAAGGGCGCTTGTGTGCTGCTGATATCGGAAGAATTGGATGAGATCTTTGAAATGTCGGACAGAGTGGCTGTTTTATGTGACGGAAAGCTTATGGGAATCCGGAACACGTCTGAAACGGATTATGAAGAGATTGGACGAATGATGTCCGGAGAGTCTGCTTAGGAGAAAAGGATATGATTTTTGGAAGGATTCAAATAGAAAAAAAGCAGATGGTTCCGCTGAGGAATAAGCTACTTAATCCGGTTGTCTTTGTTTTTCTCGGCCTGGCCTTTAGTTCCATTTTAATTATTGCGGCCGGTTTCAATCCAATGGCCGTCTATTCCAAAATGATATCCTATTCCTTTTTCAATTTGCGGGGCATCAACGGAAGTATAAGGGCAGGACTTCCTTTGATGCTGTGCGGGCTGAGCGTTTCCATTGCGTTTAAAATGAATCTGAACAATATCGGCGCGGAAGGACAGTATGCGATGGGTGCGATCCTGGGTGGAGCTTTTGTGCTGTTCGGACCGGATTTGCCGATTCCGGTGCGGTTCATCGGCATGTTTCTGCTGTGCGCAATAGGCGGGGGCTTATGGGCTATGATCGCGGCTGTGCTGAAGGCTTATTGGAATGTAAATGAAACGATTGTTACTTTAATGCTTAATTATATCGCCTTATTATTCATGGATTATTTATGTTATGGGCCCTGGATGGCTAAAAAACAGACGACGGCCATTTCCGAGTCAATACCGAAGGGGATGTACCTTCCGAATCTCGGAAATACCGGAATTAATACAGGGCTTCTGGTTGCAATCGTGATTGCAGCTCTTTTATTCATCTTATTAAAATACACAACCGCAGGCTATCAGGTGGAAGTGATCCGAAACAGCCGGAAGTCGGCGGAATATGCAGGCATCCATGTAAAAAAATATATTCTTATTGTTTTGGGACTCAGCGGTGCCATTGCCGGACTTGCAGGCTTTGTCCAGATCACCGGGGTGGTACACCGGGTGCAGGCACAGCTTCCGGGCGGCAGTGGCTATACGGGAATTGTCATAGCGTATTTGAGCCAGTTCAACCCCCTTGCTGTCATCATCGTAGCCATTCTGTTCGGCGGATTGCAGAACAGCTGTGCCGCGGTGCAGCTCATGGGCGTCCCCTCTCAGATAGCAACCATGCTGCAGGGGAGCATTATGATTTTTGTTATTGCCGGGGAGTTTTTTAACCACTACAAGGTTTCTTTCAACAAAACGAGCGGGGCCGACCCTAAGAAAATGAAAGGAGTTACGCAATGACTGCTTTCATTATATCTGTTTGCGCAGCGGCAATCGTCTATGCAGTATCCATCTTATACGCCGCCATCGGTGAAATTTTTTCCCAGCGCGCGGGGATCATGAATCTTGGCATCGAAGGCATAATGCTTATGGGAGCGGTTTCAGGCTTTTTGACGGTTTATAGTACAAACAGCCTGGGGCTTGCATTTCTTGCGGTCGTAATTGTCGGCGCCCTGCTGGGCCTGGTATTTGCTTTCCTTACGGTCACACTTCGGGCAAATCAAACGGTATGCGGTATGGCGTTTTTGATTTTTGGCAGCGGATTAAGCGGATTCATCGGAAAAAATGTGACCGGTGTGGCATCTGCCGTAAAATTTGAGAAAATCAATCTCCCGCTGCTCTCACAAATACCGTTCATCGGGGATATCTTTTTTAAGCAGGACATATTGGTTTATTTTATGTACCTGATCATACCGCTTAGTATCTTTTATATATACAGGACAAGACCGGGGATGATTCTCCGGGCGCTGGGAGAAAACCCGGCCGCGCTGGATGCATCCGGCATCAATGTTTTTGCCCTGAGATATGCTTATGTCATATTTGGATGCGCAATGACCGCCATCAGCGGAGCCTGTATCTCTCTTTCCTACACAAATTTCTGGAATGAGGGGATGACAGGCGGAAAAGGCTGGATCGCGTTTTCTCTGGTGGCCTTTTCAGGATGGAATCCGGCCAATGCCGTGCTGGGCGCAGTGCTCTTCGGAGGAATCAGCATTATCGGCATAAACCTGCAGGTTTATCTGCCGGGGATTCCCTCACAGTTTTATGGGATGCTTCCGTATGCGGCGACGGTGGCTGCACTGATTATAACCACCGGAAGCTTTCGCAAAAAACATACGGAAGAACCGGCAGCCCTATGTCAGAAATATGACCGGGAGGACCGGTGATATATAAATTCAGGAGGTTTAGATAGTATGAAGAAAAGAAGACTAGTCAGTTTATTGTTAGCAGTAGCATTTGCAGTTACACTCCTTGCCGGCTGTTCCGGCAAAACCGCAGGGCCGGGGACCGTGACAGCAGGTCAGACAGGGAAAACCCTTGATTATTCAAAAATTAAAATCGGAGAAATCACTTCCCTTGTCGTCAATGACGGGGGCTGGTGTCAGGCAACGCATCAGAGCATCCTGGCCGCCATGGCGAAATTGGGTATTCCGAAAGAAAACCTGTTTCCCATAGAAAATGTGGCGGAAGAACAAGTAGCCGTTGAAAACGCTTATAATGCACTGGCAAGCGAAGGCGTAAATTTGATTATCGGAGCAAGCTCCGGGTATGCAACCTTCCTTTCCGATCTGGCAGCTCAGAATAAGGATATCGTTGTTGCTCAGCAGGGAGATCAGAAGGAGAACCTCATCGGGTATCAGATCCGTAATTATGAAGGGATGTTTTTAGCCGGATATGCCAGCGCATTAATGTCGGACAGCGACACTCTCGGATTTGCAGCCAGTATGTCGGAAGCTTCAGTGCGTGCGGCGATTAACGGCTATGCCCTGGGCGCAAAATATGCAAAACCGGGAGCCAAGGTTCAAGTGGCATGGGCAAACAGCTGGTATGACGTGGACCTTGAAACACAGAGTGCACGAGTCTTGATCGATAAGGGCATTAAATATATGGGTATGGAAGCTTCTTCCCCTGCAATCCCACAGACCTGTGAAGCCAGGGGCGCATACTGCATCGGGTATAATGTGGATATGAAGGCGCTGGCGCCTAAGGCCGTTTTGTTCTCCTACATGTGGAATTTTGAGCCCATCTTTACAAAAATTATCACCTCGGTGGCCGATGGAAGCGCAAGCAGTGATGCCTATTACTATGAAGGCGGCGAATGTGCTGCTATTTCCGCTTTTAACGATGCCATTGTTCCAAAGGATGTACAGACCAAGGTATTGGCGGTAAAGAATGACATCGCCGCAGGGAAAATCAAAATTTATGGCGGAGAATTGAAAGATAATAAAGGGAATATACTGGTTGCTGCAGGGGAAACCATGAGTGATGAGAAAATCAATACGCAGGAATTTTTGGTAGAAAACGTGCTTGGCGACTGGAAATAAGGAAAACCATCATCCAAGATAAATGACCAGCCCCGGAGGAATATTCAATTTCCTTGCGGGGCTGCTTTATAAACTGCAAGCAATGTACGTCTCCGGTATTTATACGAATTAATCCGGGAAACATAGGGGATAGCAGGGGGTATGTATGGAAAAACATTTATTGAAAAAAAGAATTGATACGGCGGCGGGAAGAATTCCCGCAGAGAGTGTAATTGAAAACTGTAAAATCGTCGATGTCTATACTTCTTCCATTCTCGAAGGAAAAAGCATTGCCATATCGGATGGCTGCATTGCGGGAATCGGTGAGTATCAAGGGGGACATGTCATCGATGCAAAAGGTCAATATGCGGTTCCCGGATTCATTGACGGCCATATACATATTGAATCTTCCTATGTCACGCCGGAGGAAATCGGGAAGCTTCTGGTCCCGCGCGGAGCGACGACCATTATTGCCGACCCCCATGAAATTGTCAATGTATGCGGCATGGACGGCTTGAAGTATATGCTTGAGGCGGCAAAAGGAACAAAACTCGACATCCGCTACATGCTTCCGTCCTGTGTTCCGGCGACCCCCTTTGAACATGCCGGTGCCGTGATTGATGCAAAGGCAATGAAGGAACCCATCAAAGAGCCTCAGATTCTTGGGCTCGGTGAGTTTATGAATTTTACGGGAGTTGTGAGGGCGGACGATGCTGTGCTGGATAAATTGCTGGTTGCCATCAACGAAGGGAAATTAATCGACGGCCATAGCCCGGGCCTGATCGGAAATGGCCTGAATGCGTATGCGGTTTGCGGAATCCATACCGACCACGAATGCTCAACCGTGGAAGAAATGCTGGACCGGCTTTCCTGTGGGCTTTATATCCTCTTAAGAGAAGGCTCGGCCTGCCATGACCTGCGTACTCTCCTGAAGGCCGTCACTCCGGCCAACAGCCGCCGTTGTCTATTATGCTCCGACGACCGTCAGCCGGAGACCATTTTCCGGTTGGGACACCTGGACAATCACCTTCGTATCTGCGTGGAGGAGGGCATCGACCCGGTTACCGCCATTCAGATGGCAAGCCTGAATGCGGCGGAATGCTACGGCCTGCGTGACAGGGGAGCCATAGCGCCCGGACTTCGCGCAGATATAGTATTGTTGGATAACTTGAATGAGTTCAATGTACAGAGGGTGTTCATAAAGGGGCAGGAGGTTGCCAGGGGTGGAAAATATCTCCCCGAAGCGCCTCGCGCCGACATTTCAGCCGTACGAGGAAGCTTCCGCGTAAAGGACTTTTCCATTGAAAAGCTGAGATTGAAAATTAAGTCGGAACGGATCACGGTGATTGACATTCTTCCCGGAGGCGTTGTGACTGCAAAGGGGACAGCGGACATCCGGCGGAATGAGCAGGGCGAATTTGTCTGGCGGCCGGAGCAGGACATAGTAAAGGCAGCGGTGGTGGAACGTCATCAAAATACGGGAAACGTTACGCTGGCTTTGCTCAGAGGGTATGGAATAAAGGAGGGCGCGGTGGCGCTGTCCATTGCCCACGATTCGCACAACATCATTACCGTAGGGACGAATGACGAGGATATGGCATTTGCGGTTGAGAAGCTTATTGAGCAGGGCGGAGGAATTGTCCTTGTAAAGGGACGGAAAGTCATAAATTACATGCCGATGGTCGTCGGCGGTATTATGAGCGACCAGCCCGGCGAATGGGTGAGTGAAAAACTGGCCGAAATTCATAGGGATGCATATGAGCAGCTTGGAATCAAGAAAGAGGTAGAACCGGTTATGACCTTATGCTTTATGTCGCTTGCGGTGATACCGGAAATCAAGCTGACGGATATGGGGCTTTTTGACGTTACTCAGTCCGCCTTTATTCCAATTGAGGCAGAATAACCTGCCGCTCTGCCGTGATGTGGGCAAAAATACATTGACACGTACTTTTGCGGCATGCTATACTGGTCATATAAAGGGGAGTAGCTTATAAGCTGTAAAGCCAACAACCGGCGATATCGATTGCCTGGCTTTATACTCCGAAAACGGATAGCAAGACCTTTAATATAGCTCGTTATATACGAAGTTATATTAAAGGTCTTTTTTGTTATAACTAATATAAATAATGCTCCGGTGAGGCTTAATTCACAAATTATTTGCGAGGAGAAAAGGAAAATGACAAAACTTCACAGACCATTAAACGAAATTCTTTTTCATACCAGGACAGAGCAGGAGGCTCTGGAGTACTTGAATTCCCAAAATGAAGGGATTACCGGGGAGGAAGCTGCAAATCGGATACAGATTTACGGCAAAAATGAACTTGAAGAAGTAAAAAGAAAAACACCTTTTGGGATGTTTCTGGAGCAGTTTAAGAATGTAATGGTAATTATACTGCTGATTGCAGCTGCGATTTCCGGCTTTATGCACGAGCTGACCGATACCGTCATTATTCTTGTAGTGGTAGTCATTAATGCAGTCCTTGGGGTCATGCAGGAAAGTAAGGCTGAAAAGGCCCTGGCAGCGCTTAAGAAGATGTCGTCCCCCCATGTAAAGGTTAAAAGAAACGGTACCGTAGAACAGATTAACACGGAAGACGTTGTGCCCGGGGATGTTGTCCTGCTGGAAGCCGGAGATTATGTACCGGCAGATATGAGGCTTCTGCACAGTGCTAATTTAAAAATCGAGGAAGCGGCTTTAACGGGGGAATCGGTTCCGGCAGAAAAAATCGTATCAAAAATCGATAAAGAGGATATCGTCATAGGCGACAGAAGGAATATGGCTTATTCCGGAAGCAGTGTGACCTATGGCAGGGGAACAGGGGTTGTTACTGCAGTGGGCATGAGCACTGAAGTCGGCAGGATTGCCGGTCATTTGTCCGGCAGCGAATCCCAGGAGACACCGCTGCAAAAGAAGCTGGCAGAGATGAGCAAATACCTGACGGCAGGCATTATCGTCCTGTCGGTGATCATTTTTCTGGCGGGTGTGCTTCAGGGAAGAAACTACTTTGAAATGTTCCTGACAGCGGTCAGCCTTGCCGTGGCTGCAATACCGGAGGGGCTTCCCGCTGTAATCACCATTGTACTTGCCATAGGCGTCCAGAAGATGGCAAAGAAAAATTCCATCGTGAGAAAGCTGTCAGCCGTAGAAACACTGGGCAGTACAGAAATCATCTGCTCGGATAAAACCGGGACTCTGACGCAAAACAAGATGACGGTAAAGGAAGTTTACGTGGACGGGAGTTTGCTTGGTGTTGAAGAATTTACCGAGGAAAACCGGAGCTTTGCAATATTTACTCATTCCCTTGTCCTATGCAACGACTCTAAAACTTCAAGAGTTGACAGAGACACGGTCAGCTTTATGGGTGACCCTACCGAAACAGCCCTGACTTACTTTGCCTCCTCTAAAGGCATCTACAAGGATGCCATCGATAAGCTTATGCCCAGAATCAATGAAATACCCTTTGACTCGGAAAGAAAGCTTATGACCACCATTCATCAGATCAACGGCGTTTCCAGGGTTATTACCAAGGGTGCGCCGGATGTGCTGCTGGAAAGATGCGATCGGATATTGATCGGTGGGAAAATAAGGACGATCACGGAGGATGACAGGAGTAATATCCTCAAGGCCAACAGAAATATGGGCGGTAAGGCTTTAAGGATTCTGGCGGTAGCTATCAGGGACAGTGAAGAGGTTCCGAATAACGTTATCAGCGAGAATACTGAAAGCGAAATGTTGTTTGTAGGACTTGCCGGGATGATCGACCCTCCGAGGCCGGAGGTGAAGGAGGCGGTAAGGGTTTGCTCAGAAGCGGGAATACGGCCCGTTATGATTACCGGCGACCACAGGGACACGGCTGCGGCCATTGCCAGGGAGCTTGGGATTATCAAGGACGAGGGCGAGGTTATTACAGGCAGCGAGCTGAATAAGATCAGCGACGAGGAGTTTGAAAACCGGATCGCTGAATTCTCTGTCTATGCCAGAGTATCTCCCGAGCACAAGGTAAGAATCGTAAATGCATGGAAAAAGCGGGGCAAGGTGGTTGCCATGACCGGTGACGGAGTCAATGACGCCCCGGCCATCAAAGCTGCGGACATAGGGATAGGCATGGGCATCACAGGAACGGATGTTGCAAAGGGCGTATCCAATATGGTGCTGGCGGATGACAATTTTGCCACCATCGTCATTGCCGTGGAAGAAGGCCGCAAAATATACGGAAATATCCGAAAAGCCATACAATTCCTTCTTTCCTCCAACTTGGGCGAGATCCTTACATTATTTGTTGCGACCATGTTGAATTGGACCATCCTTCTTCCGATACACATTCTTTGGGTAAATCTTGTAACGGATACGCTGCCGGCATTGGCCCTCGGCGTTGAAAAGGCGGAACAGAATGTAATGCGGCAAAAGCCCAGAAGCGCGAAAAGCAGCTTCTTCTCCGACGGAGTCGGCTTCAGTATTCTTTACCAGGGGATCTTCAAGGGCATGCTGACCCTTGTGGTATTTATGATCGGTATGAGCCTGTACTCCGAAGAGATAGCCATAACGATGGCCTTTGCCACTTTGGGCTTGATTCAGCTTACGCATTCTCTGAACGTGCGGTCCAATACAAAATCACTTTTCAGACTGGGGCTATTTTCAAATATGTATCTCATCGGCGCCATTGCCATATCGGCCATACTTCAGGTGATCGTCATTATTGTTCCGTTCTTCAGCGAAATATTCAAGGTCAAGCAGCTTAACTTGGAGCAGTGGGGCATTGTACTGGCAGCGTCCTTTGCAATAATCCTCATCGTTGAGGCGGCAAAGGCCATCCACAATTTGCGGGGAAAGGATAGCGTGCAATCGTAAAGGGTGAGGATTACGGAATAAACATGATGAAATTAGTTTTGAATCAAGTTGTTATAATGACTTGGAATAAATAATATGAAGCAGGGCCGCTCCGGAAGACACGAGTACAGAATTCCGGAGCGGCTTCCTTTAACTGGGAGCAGGTCACATTTCATCGACGGGTTCAATGCCCAGCAATTCAAAGCAATTTACTATGACCTGCCGCACTGCCGCTATAAGTGCCAGACGTGCTGTTTTCAAATCCTCATTGTCAGCGTTTAAGACGGAGTGGTAATGATAGAAGATAGAAAACTTTTTTGTAAGGGTATATACAAAATTAGCGATTACATGAGGGCTTGATTCCTTAAGTGCTGTTTTGACTGCAGCAGGAAAACCAGCCAGTTCCAATATCAAATCAACTTCATGATTATTTTTAAGCACCGAGAAATCAATTTCTTCAGGCAATGCCTTTCCGTAATTCCTGAAAATTGAATTTATCCTGGCCAGGCAATACTGGAGGTATGGGCCTGAGTCGCCTTCAAAGCTCAGTGCCGAATCCCAATCGAATACCACATTTTTGTCGTTGGACGCACGTAAAATGGCATATTTGACCGCACCGTAACCGATGGCTTCAGCAGTATTCACATCTGTGTATCCACGCCGTTTTTCAATTTCTTCAGAGGCTTTTGCGACCGCTTCCCTCATGAAATCTTCCAATAAGACAACGTTTCCCTTCCGTGTAGCCATTTTCCCTTCCGAGAGCAACACGAAGGAATAGTGCACGGACGAAGGCGAGGTATAGCCCAACATATCAAGTGCCGCGCAGACCTGACGGAAATACAGCTTTTGATCTTCTCCAAGGACAATAATGTTTATATCGGCGTTGGTGTTCATCTTGTCGATGGTGTAAGCGATATCACGAAGCGGATACAGCGAGGTTTTATCTTTCCTGGTCAATACAAGATAAGGAGCCCTCATGGGCAGCTCATATTCCGCCTGGTTCAATACCAGCCTGCCTTCCGGATCTTCTTCGAGCTTCCCGGTTTTTTTAAAGTCCTCAAGAAGTCTGCTTGTAGTCTGAGAGTAAATATAATCGGATTCATAGTCAAAGGAATTATATTTAATTCCAAGCGCGCCAAGAATCGATGTCTGTCCGTCGATACATATATTCACCAGCTTGCGGAACATGCTTTGTATTTTATCATCACCGTTCTCAAGTCTGTAAAGAAGGTCGAAAACATCTTTTTCAAGCGCAGGGTTCTCGTTAACCTGATTATTGATATCGATATAAATACCAAGGAGGTCCTTAAAAGACACACTTTCCTTCTCCATAGCTCCCAGCAGCAGCATGGCAATCTGCTTCCCGATATCATTAACAAAATAATGAACATCAACAGAATAGCCTTCAAACCTTAGAAGCCTTACAATGGAATCTCCTATGAGCGCATTACGGGCTCTGCCGACATGCGGAGAAGCATTTGGATTAATGCTGGTATGTTCAACCAATGCCTGTTTTCCAATTCCGGATTTTGATGAACCGTAGTTCCCCTTCCCGGTGAGTATGTCTGTGATTACATCCTCAAAAAGGATGGGTTTCTTAATAAAAAAGTTCAGGTAGCCGTTCGTTGATTCGATTTTTTCCATAAACTCAAGGCTTGAAAGCTTACTTTTTAGTTCATCCGCTATCGTTGCCGGGCTTTTCCTTAAAGCTTTGGAAAATGCAAAGCAGGGCAGTGCAATGTCACCCAGGCTTGAGTCGGGAGGTGCTGTAAATATCACATCAAGCCCAGGAAAAGCCAGGTTTATGACTTCAGATATTTTCTTTTGATATTTCTCCATGACAATCCTCTCCTTTTTTGATAAATAAAAAAACCCAATCTCTTTATTCTTAAAGAGACGGGTTTCCGTGATACCACTCTATTTGCCTGAAAGCGTATATTTCAACATGCATCCAAGCCACTCTTCATCTTTATCGCAGACTTACGTTCTCTGTATTCGCTTTTCGTAAAGGGATGCACCAATTATTTTCGTGGTGGAAGCAACCCCTTCTGAATAGGTGATTTTTAAGAGAATTCTCCCCGGCTCTCTTCCCTGGGATATTAAGATCAGGCTTGCACCAATCCCTGACTCGCTGGCATAAGTAGCTCCCGGTACTTTCCGGTTCATCGGGTTTCAAATATTAAATTTATTGCTCTTTATTCTATAGAGTATTACCAATTAAGTCAATATGCCAGAAATGAATATTTCCTTTATTTTCGGCAAGCTGTGGTATTGATGCTTTCACCTTATCGTTCTATCGGGAGTATTGCAATTGCTCCGGTGGAAACTCAACTGAGAGATGGGAAATGCTGTTAATCCTAAGTCCAAGTTTATGGGCTTTTATCATTGATTATCTTTTCAACATTGCTTATATGATGTGGAATTTATCCCTCATGCGGCCTATAAAGAACGATATGCCAGATTAATTGAGGAATTTGGTTTATTCCATTTCATAAAATATGCCTAAGGAAAAAAATTCAGCTGGTTCGTTATTTTATATGCATTTCATAGGGAGTTTTGTATGAACGTTGGAATAAAAAATGGAATATGTTAGAATTGAACTATTGAATACAAAGGAGATGCTTTATGCTATACGCAAGACCTCCCTGTTAAGCCTTAGTACAAAATAGTTCACGAGCACCCCCTTGTTTTGCTTGTTAAAATCAGCAATCAAAATGAGAGGAGCTTGAAGCATGAACTATATTCAAAATGTCTGGAAGCTTTATGCGATCCGGTTCTTTCACCACCTGATACCTGCGTATGTGATTGAAAGGTTGTTTTGGGAACAAAGGGGCATGACCATCCAGAGAGTGGTATACACAGAAATCATTTATGCAGTAACCATTGTTCTACTTGAGATTCCAACCGGCATTCTTGCAGACCGGTGGGGTCGGAAAAAGATGATGGTTTTAAATGCCTTTTTCGGCTGCTGTGAATTTTTTATACTGGTATATGCAACGGAATTCTGGCATTTTGCCATGGCGGTATTTTTGGCAGGGATCGGATGTTCTGCAAGCAGCGGGTCGGAGAATGCTCTGCTTTATGATTCTTTGCTCTCAGGTGGTGAGGAAGCGTCTTTTGAGAAACGCCTGGGGCGCTTAAACGCATGTGATTTTTCGGCGGCAATTCTGGCGGCGCTAAGCGGCAGCCTGATGGCCAGCCGGTTTGGATTTGAGTTGAATTATTGGCTATCCTTTGCCGGGATGTTTATTTCTTTATGCATATCGCTTACGCTGGTGGAGCCTGAGATAAAGAGTAAAGCGGATGAGCCGGCCGCTGTCAGGGAATATGTAAAAGCGTCCATACAGTTTTTCAGAAAGAATCAGTGCGTTTGTCTGGTGCTGCTTTCCGGAATGGTTACCGGTGCGGCGTTGAATTTTATTGATGAATTCTGGCAGCTTTACATCAGCAAGCTGGGAATTCCGGTGATATACTTTGGGTTGTTTTCAGCCGGGTTGATGTTTCTGAGGCTTCCGGGGAATGTGCTTGCCTATGCCGTAAAGAAACGGCTAAGCTACAGGACTTTACTATCAGGAATTGTTTTTGTTTTTGCCGCCGGGTTATTCTTTATATCTGCAGTTAAGGGATATACCGGCCTTGCAGCAATTTTTATAATTTGTATTGTGTCCGGGATTATAGATCCCATTGTCACCGGATATTTGCATCACCGGATTGATTCTTCCATGCGGGCAACAATTGATTCGTTTCAGTCTTTGGGGTTAAGGGCAGTGCTTATCATGGTGGGCCTGGGTTTCGGCTATTTCTCGTCAAGATTTGATATCTTCGGAGGATATGGGTTCATCGCGCTTATTTGCGGCGTGTATTTGGTGTATTTCTTAATAGCGACTAAGGAGATTGCAGAATAGCAGTAATTGACGAGGGGGTAGCCAAAGGGCTTGCCCCGTGGTACGGCAAAAATCCAGCCAGTCAAGGGTTTAGGAGTGGAGATTTTTATATCAGCAAATACTACTCGCTTCTTGACTGTCTCGATAGGCGTAGTGGCCTAATTTACGGGCAGTCTCGCAAGGGCGGCGAAGCCGTTTTATATCCTTGCGGGAGTGGTCTTTTCTTTGCTGTCCCACTTATAAACTGGAATGCTATTGGGCGCGCTGGGTGCTATCGCTTTTATGGGCTTCCTTTATGTCCTTGATGGATACTGTCCATTCCGAGAAGACTTCGCAATGCTATTTCCTGCCAGTGTTTGTTTGGATAAATCGCTGAGCGCCCATTCTCTTTGCTGAAAATTAGACAAGGCGTGTCAGAATTGTCGTAAACCAAAATTTTATCGCACACGGTAATTACTTGTGGCAGCAAAGCCAATGCGCGGTGATATCGTACCCGGATTTTATCCTCTGGCACATCATGCCCTCCGGAAGCATAACGCGCTTTTACTCTTGCAACATTGATATTTTCATCACACGTCAAGACGTAAATGCATTGCACTTCATATCCGAGCACTTTTGCCTTTTGCAGCAGCAATAAGTTTCTCTCAGTGGACATAACCGTTTCAAACGAAAAATCCGAACCATGGTTCAGAAGCTCATTACGAAATGCTTCAGCTTGCTGGGCAGCCTCAAGGTCTGTTAAGCCATACTCTTTTTTCAGGTCGTCGGCGTTGATATAGGTCCCGAAGACCGGAAGACTGCGCATTACCGTTGTCTTTCCGGAACCATTCGGCCCGGCAAACACCAGTACATAAGGCTGTCTCTTGCCATCAGTCATTGACATATTCCCGCGCACCACCGGCAAACTCTAAATATGCTTTCTTTTTATCCTTGTCGTATCGTGCTACCGGAAACCCGTTTTGCTGATTTTTTGCAATTTCGTTCTTCACAGCGAACATAAACGCATTTGTAATGTCGTTTGACGAATAATCCATACCGAAGCCGGAGCTTTTTGTGCTGACAGCAAACGGAATAGCCGCTTCATTAACCGCCTTGCGCAAAAAAACATTGAACGCTGTACTCATATTCATTCCCAGTTGGCTAAATAAGTTTTCTGCGCGTTCTTTCAAATCTTTGTCAACGCGTATTGTTACTTGTACGTCGTTTTGTGCTTTCATCGTCGTTGCCTCCTTCCAATGTTTTTGCCTTTACTTATAGTATATTCTTTCATATCGGTAGAGTCAACTTATATACCGCTATTGTGTGTATATTGTGCATAAAATCTATAAATTATATTAAAAGCAGAACGAAACTTATTAATCATGTGATCACACACAGGTTCAGCATCGACGAAGCTGAAAAAAGCTTTTGAAACAGCCAGAAAAGGCGAAGGTTTAAAAATATTGATTAAACCGTGAGGTAGTCCGAAAAAAAGTTCTTAGATTCTTCCTGAAAAATATGTCCTGAAAAATATTCATATAAATCTTTGTTTTTTTATAGACAAAGAGGATGCGATAGATTAAAATGTTTTATAGTTGAGTCAAGAAGACTCTGAGATCGTTCTACAAAATTGAAAGCATAATTATACAAGCAGATTAGCCACGAAGGTTGATAACCCGCAGAGCGGACATCCAACTTTTGTGGCTTTTTTATTTTGTCGGATACTACAGCGAAATGTTTCCGGAAGGCGTATAAATGCCTCATGAATCAATGTTTGCTTTGCTGCAGTACTAAAAAAAGGAGCGTGAGAGAAAAGGCATACAGGAAAAATAGAATCAGATTTTTATTTGTAAAGGAATTCATCATACAAACCTAAAAATTCGTTCTGGAGGAATTTATTCATGAAAAACGGTATAAAAAAATTATGCCTGGCGGTAGCTTTAACTTTTTTGGTGACCGGTATCTTGGGCGGTTGTTCTTCAAATACTTCGGACAAGACTTCTGCTGAACAGAAGAAAGATGAAATCGTGATTTCTGTCGGCGCAGAGAGTACTACCGGGTATGACCCTTGCACAGGTGCTGGAACCTATCTTTTCTTTAGCGGTCTTTTGGGCTTTGACAAGCAATGCAATGTTGTAAAGGATCTGGCTTCGGAGTATACCGTCAGCCCTGACGGATTGACATATACATTCATGCTGAGGGATGATGTGAAATTCAGCGACGGCACGCCTGTGACGGCACAGGATGTCGTATTTACCTTCAATACAACAAAGAAAAATGATACGGACATTGATTTGACTGATATGAAGTCCGTTGAGGCAAAAGATGAAAAAACCGTTGTATTTACTCTTGAAAAACCTTATTCAGTATTTTTGAACATCGTTGCCGAAAGAGGAATTGTTCCGGAGCACGCTTATACGGCAAACTTCAGCGAAAAACCCGTTGGGACCGGCCCCTATGTGCTTACCCAATGGGATAAGGGGCAGCAGCTTATCCTTACGCCAAACCCCTACTTTTACGGTACCAAATCATTCTTTAAGAAGGTCACGATTCTGTTCATGGAAGAAGATACGGTTTTGGCGGCAGCTCAAGCCGGAAAGCTTGATATTGCAATGATTAATCCCCAATTCGGCAAAGAGGCTCCGCCGGCCGGAATGAAGCTGACTACCCTGAACACCGTTGACAACAGAGGGATTAATCTGCCGACAGAGCCTGAGCACAAGGATAAGGACGGGAATGTCGCAGGCAATGATATAACCTCTGAGCTGGTTATTCGAAAAGCTTTGAATATCGGCATCAACCGCCAGCAAATCATCAACGACGCGCTGAACGGTTTCGGCACACCGGCCTACTCTGTCTGCGATACCCAGCCCTGGTGGAATCCTGAAACCAAAATCGAGGACGGTAAAGTTGAGGAAGCCCGCAAAATGCTTGAAGATGCCGGCTGGAAGGATACGGACGGCGACGGTATCCGGGAGAAAAACGGAAAGAAAGCAGAATTTACGGTATTCGGCAGGACCGATGATTTGCAGAGGTATACCCTGGCTGTCGCATTGAGCACTCAGGCGAAGCCCCTGGGAATCAATATCAAAGCGGAGGCCAAAGGCTGGGCGGAAGCCAAGGCGCTGTCAAGGTCAACGCCCACGGTTTTCGGTTATGGAAGCTACAGTCCTATCCAGATGTTTTATAGCTTCCACAGCTCAATGGCCAATGTAGCGCTGAACAATCAGGCGAATTACAAGAACCCGAAAGTTGACGAATACATAGACAAAGCCCTTTTTATGACGAATAGCGAAGAGTCCATGAAATACTGGAAGCTGGCACAGTGGGACGGGCAGACAGGCTTTGGCGCCAATGGGGATGCCCCATGGCTATGGCTGGTTAATATCAAGCATATTTATTTCATTAACGACAAACTGGATATCGGGACACAGCGGGTCCACCCCCATGCCCATGGCTGGGCTATTGTCCAGAATGTAAACGAATGGACATGGAGCAAATAAAATGAGTTTACTAGCTAAAACAGTAAAGTGGCAGCGGAAGGGAAAAAACATTTTCAGGCATGTCGGAACTACTGTTGTGAAAATAGTTATTCTCATGCTGCTTGTGAGTGCCGTAACCTTCATTCTGGTCAGCAATTCCGGGATAAATCCCGTGGATGCATATATTGGGGCTGATGCTTCCATCAGTCCCCAGCAGTATGCCAATATTACAGCCCATTGGGGACTGGACAGGCCGCCGGTGGAGAGATTTTTCAGCTGGCTGGCCCATATCCTGAAAGGTGACTTCGGTACCTCCATCCTATACAGGCGTCCGGTGCTGGAGGTGATTGGAGAGAAGTTCCAGGCCTCGTTGATTCTAATGGGGGTCGCCTGGGTGTTTTCCGGAATCATCGGTTTTGTTTTAGGTATTATTGCGGGAATGAATAAAGGGCGGTTGATTGACCGGGCTATAAAAACCGTATGCTTAGTTATGATTTCTTCGCCGGTCTTCTGGATAGCTCTGCTGCTTATCATGTTCTTTTCCGTATGGCTGGGATGGTTTCCTCTTGGACTGGCGGCACCTATGGGTAAAATGGCGGGCGAAGTGACAATTCTGGAAAGAATACACCATTTGGTACTTCCCGCATTGACTTTAAGCATTACCGGTATATCGGGCATAGCCATGTATACACGCCAAAAAATGACGGATATTCTGGAAACGGATTACATATTGTTCGCCCGGGCACGGGGTGAGAAGGGCTGGACCCTGATCCGGAGGCATGGGCTCAGAAATATTATGCTACCGGCCATTACCCTGCAGTTTGCCTCACTGAATGAACTGTTCGGAGGCTCCGTGCTGGCGGAGCAGGTTTTTTCCTATCCCGGTCTCGGACAGGCGGCAACGCTGGCAGGCACCCGGAGTGATCTGCCGCTTTTATTGGGCATTACTTTGTTCAGTGCCCTGTTTGTTTTCACCGGCAATCTGATTGCCGATATTATCTACGGATTTATATCTCCTGAGATAAAGGAGGGCCTGAATCATGGATAACACAATGCTGTTTGCCGAGAAAAAAAGCCTGTTCTCCATGAACAGACGTGCAAGAACGCTGGCCATCCTGATATCTGCAGGAGTGATTTTGATTGCAGTTGCCGTCATTGGCGGTTTTATGAGAGAAACGGCATATAGTGCGAATTTTATGAATAAAAGCCAGAGCCCTTCGTTGGAGCATCTTTTTGGTACCGATTACATGGGCAGGGACATGCTGGCAAGGACCGTCAAAGGACTTTCTACCAGTGTTTTAATCGGTGTGCTTGCAGCGTCGGTCAGTGCAGTTATGGCTGTCATCCTTGGAACTGCGGCCGCAATGCTTGGGAAAAAGGCGGATGCGGTAATATCCATGGGTGTAAATATGATGACGGGGGTACCCCATATTATTCTTTTAATGTTGATTTCCTTTGTTTGCGGAAGAGGTGTCAAAGGCGTAATCATCGCCGTTGCCCTTACACACTGGCCGAGTCTTACCAGGATCATCCGGGCCGAGGTCATGCAATTGCGCACCGCACAGTATGTAAAGGCTTCAGCTAAAATGGGAAAAAGCAAAGGATGGATAGCCAGAAAACATATGCTGCCCCATCTGGTGCCCCAGTTCGTTATAGGCTTAATATTGCTGTTTCCTCATGCGATTCTGCATGAAGCCGGGATTACATTTCTGGGCTTCGGACTGCCGCTGCAGATGCCGGCCATCGGGGTGATCCTGTCGGAGTCGATGAAATATCTGTCCATGGGAATGTGGTGGCTGGCATTTTTCCCGGGTCTGGCGCTTCTTATGCTGGTACTTCTGTTTGATGCACTGGGGGATAATCTGAGACTGTTGTTTGACCCTCATCAGGCACATGAATAGGGAGGAGAAAATCGTGACGGATAAAACAACACCTGTCCTGGAGGTCATGGACCTTTCCGTAAAATTCAGACAATACGGGAAAGGCTTGAAACAATTTGAGTTGGAAGTAATCAGCAGTCTGAGCGTCAGGATTCATTCGGGAGAAATCCTTGCGGTTGTGGGCTCCAGCGGGTCCGGCAAAAGCCTGCTGGCCCATGCGGTCCTGGGAATACTTCCGGCTAACGGAATTGTCTCCGGTTCCATAAAATACTGTGGGCAGGAATTGACAAAGGAAAAGCAGGAAGAACTTCGCGGGAAAGAGATTGCACTGGTGCCTCAATCCGTAACCTATCTGGACCCGTTAATGAAAATCGGTGAGCAGGCAAGAGGTCCCAGGGGACTGAAAGAAGTTCAGCAAAAGGTTTTCAGGAAATACGGCTTACAGTCCGAGGTAGAAGAAATGTATCCGTTTCAGCTGTCGGGAGGAATGGCAAGACGGGTATTGGTATCCACCGCAGTGGTAAGCGATGCCAGGCTGATTGTTGCCGACGAACCGACGCCGGGACTGGACCCTGCAATTGCGGAGGAAACCGTCAGGCACCTCCGCGAATTGGCAGACGAAGGGAGGGCTGTCATGCTGATTACTCATGATTTGGAGCTGGCCTTCAAGGTTGCAGATAGGATTGCCGTGTTTTACGGCGGTACGACACTGGAAATTGCGCCGACGGAAGATTTCATCAAAGGCGGGGCCGCACTCCGGCATCCTTACAGCAGGGCATTGTGGGATGCGCTTCCGCAGAATGGATTTAAACCGATACCCGGCTTTCAGCCTTATGCCGGAACACTTTCAGGCGGATGCATCTTTTCACCCCGCTGTCCATACAGACAGGGAGAATGCCTGGAGAGAATAGATATGAGAGAACTCAGGGGCGGAACAGTGAGGTGTTATCATGCGACTTGAAGCAAGAAATGTCAGCTTCCGGTATGGGAAAGGGCCCTGGATACTGAGGGATGTCAGCTTTGTAGCGGAGCAGAATGAACGCGTCGGATTATCGGGACCCAGCGGATATGGCAAAAGCACTCTTTTAAAGCTGCTGGCGGGATATGAAAAGCCTGTGTCCGGGGAAATACTTCTGGACGGGAATCCGCTGCCGCAAAAAGGCTATTGTCCGGTACAATTAATCCATCAGCACCCTGAAAAGGCTGTGAATCCCCGGTGGAAGCTGAAGGATACACTGCTGGAAGGCGGAAATACGGATGAGGAGACGTTTAAAGCGTTGGGTATTGAAAGGGAATGGTTGGAGCGCTGGCCAAACGAGCTCTCAGGGGGTGAATTGCAGCGCTTCTGTGTTGCAAGGTCACTGGGAGCAAATACGAAATTCCTTTTGGCGGATGAAATAAGTACAATGCTTGATGTGATAACCCAGGCGCAAATATGGAATCACATTCTGGAAGTTGTCACGAAAAATGATATCGGGCTGCTGGCGGTCACTCATAATCTGGCTCTGGCAAAGCGCATATGCACACGGATTGTTGATTTGGGTTACAAAGGTATTCCACCCTATGTTGAATAACCGTTAAAGCTGCTATATAATGATACTAAAAGGCCATGGATTGTTAACTTATGCCGGATATAAACAATAGAAGCTTGCGCAATTACCGTAAAAATTTTGATAATCTCCAGGCAATCCTGTATAGGGATTTTTATATGAATGGATGCTGTTTCAGGATCTTAGGCATCACATTCATTGACCTGCCCTTTGACTGGGGTATAAAGAAGCATTCCCATTCTTTCTTTGAAGCCAATTACGTAGCGGAAGGCGTTTCCTGCACAACAATCAACGGAATCGAGTATCATGTGGAGCCGGGGCATTTTTTTATCCTCCCTCCCGGGATTTTTCATTCCCATAAGCAGGGCGCCCATGTGGGATTTGGAATTCGATGGGAGATAATGGAAGATAAAAGCAGCGGCTGCAATGTTTACAACAACGATATGCCCAGAGTCAACAACATCCTTTTGAATGCTCCCTTGTTCCCGGTCAAAGATGAAGAGGGGCTCCTGCTGAACACCATGCTCAATCTTTTAAATATGGCCACGGGCAGCGCCATGGTATTGGAGCTGCAATTGGAGTTCGCGCAGCTGATTATGGGCCTTAGCCGCTTTTGTACGGAAAAGGGCGGCAATATTGAGGCGGAAATAAGCCAGGACTATCTCGACAACAAGACCCTGGATGCTGTGATAAAATTCATAGAAGAAAACTACAGCCAGGACATTGATGTAAATGACGTTTCACGGTCAGTGCATATGAGCTATAGCCATCTTGCCAGATTGTTCAAAAAGCACCGGGGTGAAACAATAAATAATTTTATCAGCAATGTGAGGCTGAGGAAGGCGCAATACCTGCTGGCTTGTACAGATAAAACTATGTGGGAGATCGCAAGCGAGGTGGGGTTTAAAAGTGAAAACTATTTCTTCAGCATCTTCAAAAAACAGTATGGCATGTCGCCGGGAAGCTACCGCATTTCGAAAAAAAGGCTGTCGGAGTAAAGCAAAAATCCGGCAGGAATGTTTGCCGAATCTGTCTTTATGAACTTAAATTCTTCAGAAGCCGTATTTGACGGTTTAAAATAGAGATGGGCGCGGTTCTTTTGCAACTTCAAGAAGAAGGGGCTGTTTCAAAATAGGAAAGCTATCATTCTGAGGATAAAAAGATGTAGGGGCGATCATTGATCGTCCTCCAAAGTCCTTCCAGGGTGGGCGACCAGTGGTCACCCCTACACTAGACTCCTTTTTATACCAATGACGGAATGTTTTGAGACAGCCCTTTTTCAGGGAATTTATGGATTGGTTTCGTTAAAACGGTTGGGAGTGCTGACTTCAATCAGCTTTACGGTTTTTGTCGTATTGTTTTCCCAGTTGTGCGGCACGGAAGAGTTGATATGAACGGCGTCGCCGGGATATAATTCATATTTTTCATTATCGTAATAATAGGTCAGGATCCCTTCCAGGATATAGATGAATTCCTCCCCTTCGTGCGAGTAAGTACAAACGGTTTCACTGTCCTTCTTCGGAAGGATTTCAACCATCCTGGGAAACATTTTTTTATCGCTGAGGCTGTGCGACAAATAGAACTGTATGAAGTTATCCTTGTCCATCAAGACGACTTCCCGTTCGTAGCTTTTCTGGACGACATTGGCGGGCTCTTTGGATGCCGCGAAAAAGAAATTGATATCCACTCCCAGGGCTTTTGATATATTGTCCAGCGAATCTATGGCGACGGTGGTCAAGCCTCTTTCCAGTTGGGACAGGAATCCCACCGACAAGTTTGTGAGCTGGCTTAATTCTTTTAGCGTCAGTCTTTTTTCAAGCCGCAGCTTGTTCAATTTTGAACCAATTTCTGAAAACACCTTTTCCTCCTGCAAACATAACTTTTTTCGATACGATTTTATAAATGATATTATAACAAAAACGGAAGAAATAAAGAAGGCAATGTTACAATTTTTCTTACGTATGCTTAAATTATATTAACAGATAGTTAAAAAGAGTGGAATAACCGCCTTGAATTGAAGCATTAATTCCGCAAGGACGGCAGGGGCGTTAACGCTGCAGCGTCCGGCGCGGACAGGAGATAAAGCATCACAGTGACGGCAAGTAAATCGGCGGAGCCGCCGGGGCTGATGTTCCTTTCGATGAAATCCCTGTTCATGGCATGAAGCATCTTTTTACCGGCAGGGGTAAGCATTCCGCCTTCCTTCAGGACGCTTGAAGCATAATTTTTCACATATTCCACTTCCGCGGACCCTTTTCTTGCCGCAATGTTTGTGTCGTCATTGACGGCCATCAGGTGCAAAAGCGTCTGAACCAGGGCGCTGTTCACAGGAAGACCGCCCATGGAGGTAAGCTCCCTGAAAACGGGCAGCGAATGGAGCCTTACCGTAGGAAAGCCGGCCTCCACTTCTCCGCGGATTCCTCTCAAACCGTATTTCCGATACATTTTTTCCCCGTTGCTGAGAGCCTCCTTCTTGCCCATGGAAAGCAGCTCCCTGGAGCATATGCCTTCCGCCATCGACGCAGCAGTTTCACAGATTTCGCCGGTATCGGGCAGGGGATACTCTTTTGCTGCCCGGCACCAGGCGGAAGCGGCGCAAAGGATTCCCAGGGAGAAGATGAGGCCTTTATGGGTATTGACGCCTCCGGTGGCGTTAAACATAGCTCTTTCCGCTTCCAGTCCCAAAGGCCTTAAAGCATTAAAAAGCTCTCGCAGGTCGCTGCCTTGAAAATCTGCTCCCCTTAAGGCGCATTTGAAAAAGTAGTAGGGGAGGGCGGCCGTGCTGGCCATAAAACTGAAAAAATCCATGTCGCGGTGGGCTCCCTGGTTGAACCTGTCCACCAGCCCGGGTTTGGGTGATGCGGAGACCTCATAAAGAAGGGACATGACTGCGAATTGCCCCATGGTTTCGCAAACTTCAATTTTTGACCTCATACGTTCCGCCCTTTCCATTCCTATGGAGTATATAATCCCTATATAACAATTTGTTATTGCCAGCCATGGTACAAAAGATGCAGCGGCGATCATTGATTGCTATTCAAAGTCCTTCCAGGGTGGGCGACCAGTGGTCGCCCCTACATTAGATTCCTTTTCATACCAATGTCCATGTCACGAGTGGTACACCTAAGGATGAAAAATGCAGCGGCGATCATTGATCGCCATTCCCAGTATTCTTTGCCAACGGCATTCGGGTTCTTAAATCACTAAATAGAGTCTAGCGGTAAGCCATGACGGTGTTCTGCTTCCTGTATGCCTCAACCATGGCATCGATCTCTGCCAGGAGCTCTTCAACCGGATGGGCTCTGCTTCTGGCGCAGGCATGGGCTTCTTTGCCGCAAATCAGGCATGAGCGTCCCGGATGGTCCAGCGCCCTGCGGGAGACGGCAATTCCATTGCGCCCGATGACGTCGAAATCAAACAGTCTACCAAGGGGATGCTCCTGTTCAATGCATAGTACAAGCTCCTTCAACGAAATTTCATCCGGAGTTGCGGCAATATAGGCTTCGTACCCTGTGACATGGCTGCAGGTCTCGCAATACACGGGTGCGGTCCCGTTTTCCAGAAGCCTGTCCATCAGCTCCTGGTAGCCCGCATGAAATATGGTTCTGCTGGCAGATGTTTTTTTATATTTTCCAGGCATGTTTACCGTAAAGGAAATCAGGGGCGTCCCATACCGGAGGATGAGCTCCCGCTGCCTTTCGACCCTTTCTTCCCGGGCCTTGAGCATCTGCTCAAGGCTTACCTCCTGAATGTCGGTCATGTTTCGGCCCTCTTTTTCACCTGACGGATAATATCAATCACCGAGCCATCCCGGTATTTGACGATTCCAACAATCTTATCCTCCCACTGGATCGGCTCGGGCTTGCCTACGATCTTATCCGCTTTTGCTTTCAGCTCTTCGATGGTACTGACGTGTAAATTGGCTGCCTTCAGGTTTTGGATCAGGTCCTGCCTCAGGGGATTCACTGCGATCCCCTGGTCCGTCACCAGGATGTCGATGGTATTGCCCGGCGTTATGACCGTATTTACCCGGTCGAGAATGGTAGGCATTCTGCCCCGGATCAGCGGCGCGACGATGATGGCGACGGAGGCTCCGGCAGCCGTGTCGCAGTGCCCGCCGGATGCGCCCAGCAGGACACCGTCGGAACCGGTGATAACATTGACATTGAAGTCCAGGTCGATCTCCAGCGCGCTCAATATGACGACGTCAAGCTGATGCGCGGCACAGCCTTCATTGTCGGGGCTGGCATAGTATTCGGCATCGATCTGGTGATGGAACCGGTTGTTTTTCAAGGATTCTACGGCCTTCAAGTCAAAGCTCTGCACATCCAGGATCCTGTTGATCAAGCCTTCCTCATGCATTTCGACAATTTGCTGGGTGATTCCGCCCAGGGCGAAGCTGGCTTTGATGTTGGCGGCAATCATCTTGTCCCTCAAAAACCTTGTTGTTGCCAGGGCTGCTCCTCCGGACCCTGTTTGAAGCGAAAAGCCGTTCTCAAAATAGCCCGATGCCTCAATGACATCTGCGGCTGTCTTTGCAATCAGGAGCTCCTTTGGATTGGTGGTGTACCTTGTGGCTCCGGACACGATACCCTTGGGATCCCCGATGCGGTCAACGACAACGATATGGTCCACCTGTGATTCGGGGATGCCGAAAGGCACATTGGGATAAGGTACCAGATTGTCGGTAATGAGGATCACGTTTTTTGCATACAGGGCGTCAACCTTTGCATACCCAAGGGATCCGCAAGCGGAGACTGCCGCATTTTCTCTGGAATAGCCGTTGGCGTTGCCGTAGGGATCGCAGGAAGGGACTCCCAGAAACGCCACGTCGATTTGAAGCTCGCCCGAGGCAATGGCTCTGGCCCTTCCGCCATGGGAGTTAATGGTCACCGGAACATCCATCAGTCCGTTGGAAATCGCTTTTGCGAGCTCGCCCCGAAGTCCGCTGGTCTCGATCCTGCGGACCACTCCGTTTTTTATGTGCTCGATCAGGGGAGCGTGGATATCAATCAGCGAGCTGGGAGCCAGTACAAGGTCCCTGATTCCCATTTCCGCAATCCGTTCCATGACCATATTGATGATAAAATCACCGTTGCGGAAGTGGTGGTGAAAGGAGACGGTCATGCCGTCCTTTAGACCGGAGGCGATGATTGCCTCGTCGATAGAGCCGATGATTTTATTCTTGGCAGGATTCATTTGACGGTCTCTGAGCCTTTCGGTGTTCTTTGCCTGGCAGCCGTCCAATTTGCTGCAATAAGGCCGGAGGGTTCCGATTCCTTCAATAAACTCCGGGATTTCTCTTTTTACTCCGTTTTGCATACGGTCCACCTCATCTTCCATTTACTTTAACTGCATCGGCAAAGGCAAGCACTCTGCGCGCTCTTTCAACAACGGGCTTGTCGATCATCCTGCCGTAAAGGCATATCACGCCCGAGCATTTTGCTTCGGCTTCGGCGCTGGCCTCGATGATCCTCAGGGATTTTGCCACCTCTTCCCTGGAGGGTGTAAATAGTTCATGCACCGTTTCAATCTGGCGGGGATTAATAATGGACTTGCCGTCAAAGCCCAGTTGCTTTATCAATTTGACCTCGTCGGAAAAGCCTTTTTCATCGTTGATATTTGAAAAAACCGTATCGATGGCATCAATGCCTGCGGCTCTGGCGGCAAACAGCAGAAGGCTTCTGGCCGTCAGCAGCTCGATTCCGTCCGGGGAGCGGGTCGTTTTCAAATCGGTGACAAAATCCTCCGCGCCAAGGGCGATGCCTACCAGACGGCTGCTTGCCACTGCGATTTGCTGCGCATTCAAAATGCCCTTCGCACTTTCAATGGCGGCGAACAGCTTGATGCTTCCTTCTTCTATCCCTGCCTCCTTTTCAATGGAGGAAATGATGCCGTCCACCTCTATTACATCCTGAGGGGTTTCTGTTTTAGGCATCCGGATGGCATGGGGCTTTGCCCGGACCATTGCCTCCAGGTCTTCCTTTCCAAATGGGCTGCTGACCGCATTGACCCTGACCAGCACCTCGGTTGTGCCGAAGTCCAGGGATTTTAAAGCATGGTATACCAGCAGCCGTGCGGCATCCTTCTCATGGACGGAGACCGAGTCCTCCAGGTCCAGCATGATGGCATCGGCGCCGTAGATGTGTGCATCACGGATCATACCGGGATTGTTGCCCGGAACAAAAAGCATGGTTCTTCTTAATCGCTGCATTATTTTCACCTCCATGGTTGACGATGGTCGTCTGAAGCTCTTTGCACTGCTGTGGTCACCCGCGCCTGAATGGTACAGTCAAGGGCTCCCTTGTCGTTGGCGCGGATAAGGGCGTCCGTTACCCCAAGCTCCTGAAGCTTTTCCAGGATAACTTTCCGGATTTGTCCGCCAAACTGATTTTCAACGGTGCTCTTTAGCTGGATTTCGATTCCTTTGTTGTCATTACTTTCGATGGATATGGAGATATCGCTTGATTCAAGGGTACCGGCAATGCCTGTTCCATGAATGTTCATAGTTTCCACCTTCTCCTTCCTTTCCTTGGGAGTACTGCAAAGATTACTTCCCGTTTTTGTGAAAATGCCCGCTCCGTGACTGTATTTTCAGAAATTCATACGGGAAGTTATTTTTGCACCAGTACTTGCGATTAATGTTAACTCCGGTAGTGCTCCAGTATGGCCGCGTGCAGATTTTTTCTATTTCACTCCGGCCATAGCTGCAGCATTAGTGTCTGCCGGAGGATGACCTGATCCTTCGGATAACCTCTTCTGCTTCGGAAGAGATTAAAAACCGGTATGTGTTTTCCGGAACAAGCGCCCTGACCTCCTCAATACGTCCGGCGCGGATAGCTTCACGAACCCTGGACGCGCTGATGGCAACGTCTCCGGAAGCTAACCGGGGAATCACTTCCAGCTCCAGCCCGGCCGCAGGAAGCATTTCTCCCATTACCCGGTTATAAGCTGAAGTGACGGCGTCGAAGGGCTCTTCTCCCACATACCGCTTTTTTATCTCAAGCCTTTTTGCAATATGCTGTAAAAATATGGTGATATCCAATCTGGCATGGACCTCTGCCATTGCGTCATACGTTTTTATAAAGTACGAAGGGAAGGTGGCGTCCGAAATGATATAATCCCTTCCTTCGTGAACGACGACATTGGGTAAATGGGAAACGCCTTCCCTGACAAGCCGGTATCTGACTTCAGCCGGAAAGCATGAACGGTCCTCCCATACCACAAAGACATGCAGTTTTTGACACCTGGATGCGGCGTATTCGAGGAGATGCCGGTGACCCAGGGTAAATGGGTTGCAGTTTACGACAACAGCTGCCGAGGCTGTGATTTTGCCGGCGGCTTCGGAAATGCGGTCCAGATATTTTTCGATTCCGTCCCGGCGGTTTTCCATAAGAACTACCCGGGAGGGGACCTTACCGACAGTATACATGCCCAATTCCGAGAAGATGCTTTCGTTTTCCGGCTTTGTGAAAACAAAGAGATGGGGCCGTCCTCTTTTATACTCTTCATTGACGAGATGGGTGACGACCCGGGATGAAAGTCCCAGGCTTTTGTATTCCTCATCTACGGCGATGCATTTTAAGACCTTGTTGGAGAAGGAGCCGGTCGCCGCTATCTTCCCCTGGCGGGTCAACACCATGGAATATTCAATTTCTCTGTCCAATGCCAGTCCCTGTTTTTCAAGGAAGGCCGCCAGCTGCTGTTTCTCGTGTTCGGAATTCAGATCGAGCCGGTGCTCTTCAAAAGGGTCACCCCACATGGGAATTTTCCTCCATATCCGCAATGCGGTATTTTTCTTTCCGCCGGTGCGGGAGCCGTCTCCTTCCTGGCTCCATTGCCAGGGAGAAGACAGACCCTGTTTACAGCATTGCTTCCAGACGCTCCTTTATGGCATAAAGGAACTCTTCGGTATTCAGCACGGTTCTCTGTTCATTGGTCAGCAATTGGTCCAGGTCCTTGGTGATAAAGCCTTCCTCAATGGTGCTGACGGCGGCCTTTTCCAGCTTGCCGGCAAAATCCGCAAGGCCGGTCAGGCCGTCCAGCTCCCCGCGCTTCTTCAATGCGCCGGTCCAGGCAAACAGCGTTGCCATGGAATTGGTGGAGGTCTTCTGTCCTTTCAGATGGTTGTAATAGTGCCTCTGTACCGTGCCGTGGGCTGCTTCGTACTCGAAATAGCCCTCGGGTGACACAAGGACGGAGGTCATCATGGCCAAACTTCCGAACGCCGTCGCAACCATATCCGACATCACATCGCCGTCATAATTCTTGCATGCCCACAACACGCCGCCTTCGCAACGGATGACGCGTGCAACCAGGTCGTCGATGAGGGTATAGAAATATTCGAGACCCGCGGCCTGGAATTTCTCCTTGTATTCCTTCTCATAGATTTCTTCGAAGATATCTTTAAAATTATGGTCATATATTTTGGAGATGGTCTCCTTGGTGGAGAACCAGAGGTCGATTTTCTGGTCCAGGGCATAGGTGAAGCAGGCTCTGGCGAAGCTGATGATGGAGGCGTCCAGGTTGTGCATGCCCATGACGACGCCGGTGTCCTTGAAGTTGTGGACCAGGATCTTCTCGGTTTCGCCGTCGGCAGAAGTATAGACCAGCTCAACCTTGCCGGGCTTCTTTACCTTGTATTCCGCATTTTTATATACATCCCCATATGCATGTCTTGCAATGGTAATGGGTTTTTTCCAGGTAGGGATATAGGGTGTCAGGTTTTTGACGATGATGGGCGTGCGGAAGACGGTCCCGTCCAGTATGCTCCGGATGGTCCCGTTGGGGCTCTTCCACATCTGCTTGAGGTTATATTCCTTCACCCTGGCGGCATTGGGCGTGATGGTGGCGCATTTTACGCTGACCCCGTATTTCCGGATGGCATGGGCGGAATCGGTGGTGACCCTGTCATCGGTTTTGTCACGCTCCTCAAGCCCAAGGTCGTAGTATTCGGTATTCAGGTCGATGTAGGGCGTAAGGAGGATGTCCTTTATCATGCGCCAAATGATCCGGGTCATTTCGTCGCCGTCAATTTCCACCAGAGGGGTCTTCATTGCGATCTTATTCATGATTTTCTCTCCTTGATGATAAAATTTATATTTTTAAGGCAGCGGCAATTCATTTTTTATCCGCATTGCCGCCAGGTCCCTGGCAGCTTCACCCCAGTGTCAGCCGCCGATGCTTGCCTTGATCCATGGAAGCTTGCCGCCGGATTTCAGTATTTCGGCGTCCAGGGGGGACAGGGTGTGTACCAGGGGGATCCTGAGGTTTTTGGTAAGGTTGTTCAGGATGACTTTGCCCTTCAGGTCGCCGATTTCCACATCCAGGTTATCGCCGGGTTCCACCTTGTCGTAGTCCTCCGGATTTTCAAAGGATAAGGGGACGATGCCGAAGTTAATCAGGTTTGCAAGGTGGATGCGTGCGAAGGACTTGACTATGACGGCCTTCACTCCCAGATACTTGGGAGCCAGGGCGGCGTGCTCGCGGCTGGATCCCTGGCCGTAATTGTCTCCGCCAAGGATGAAGCCGCCTTTCTTTTCCAGCGCCTTTTTATAAAAACCGGGGTCTACGGCCTCAAATACATACCTGGATATTTCGGGGATATTGCTTCTCAGGGGAAGGATTTTAGCCCCGGCAGGCATGATATGGTCTGTCGTGATGTTGTCTCCAACTTTGATCAAAGCTTCCCCCGTAAGATGGTCGGGCAATGGGGGAAATTCGGGCAGCGGCTTGATGTTGGGTCCGCGGAGGATTTCCACCTTCACGGCTTCTTCCACCGGCAGCGGCTTAATGGTGATATTGTCGTTTATGGCATATTTTTCAGGCATTGTCAGCCTGGGATATTCGCCCAGCTTTCTTGGGTCGGTGATGCAGCCCATGATTGCCGTGGCTGCAGCGACTTCCGGACTTACAAGGTATACGCCCGCATCCTTTGTTCCGCTCCTGCCTTCAAAATTCCGGTTGAAGGTCCGGACGGAAACTCCTGCGGAGCAGGGTGCGGCGCCCATTCCGATGCAGGGGCCGCAGGCATTTTCCAGCAGTCTTGCGCCGGCTTTGACAAGGTATTTGATCTCACCGCTGTCCATCAGGTGCTCTACCACCTGCCTGGAGCCGGGGCTGATGGTCAGGTGCAGGTTTTCGGACACGGTCCTGTCCTTCAAAATGTTGGCTACCATTTTCAAATCCCTCAGGGAGGAGTTGGTGCAGGAACCGATGGACACCTGGTCTACCTTCAGGCCTTCCACCTCCCTTACGGTCTTAACGTTCCCGGGGCTGTGGGGAAGAGCGATCATAGGCTCCAGGCCCGAAAGATCCAGTTCAATGATTTCGTCATACTGCGCATCCGGTTCCGGAAGTATTTCAACCCAGTCCTGTTCCCGGTCCTGCGCCTTCAGGAACTGCCGGGTGATTTCGTCGCTGGGGAATATGCTGGTGGTACAGCCGGTCTCAGTGCCCATGTTGGTAATTGTCGCCCTGTCGGTGACACTCAGGTTCTTTACGCCGGGGCCGAAGTATTCCAATACCTTGCCCACGCCGCCGTTTACGTCGGTGCGCCTTAGGATTTCGAGAATTACGTCTTTTGCGGACACCCAGTCGGGCAGTTTCCCGGTCAGCTTTATTCCCACCACCCTGGGATGCTTGATCCGGAAGGTTGAGCCTGCCATGACGACGGCCACGTCAAGTCCTCCCGCGCCTATGGAGAAGCAGCACATTCCGCCCGCCGTCGGGGTATGGCTGTCGGAGCCGATCAAGGTCCTGCCCGGTTTGGCGAACCTTTCCAGGTATACCTGGTGGCATATGCCGTTGCCGGGTCTGGAATAGCTGATGCCATATCTTTTTGCAACCGTCTGGAGATACAGGTGGTCGTCGGCATTTTTGAAGTCGGTCTGCAAGGTATTGTGATCGACAAAGCTGACGCTGGACTCGGTCCTGACATAGTCGATGCCGATGGCCTCAAACTGCAGGTACGCCATCGTACCTGTCGCATCCTGCGTCAGGGTGCTGTCGATTTTCAAGGCTACCTCGCCGTCGATTTTTGATGTTTCACTCAATCCGTGCTGCCTGAGAATTTTTTCTGTTACGGTGCCCTTCATTTCTGAAACCTCCATTTTTCCATCCACGATATTTTAAAAGTCCGTTGCCATTATTTCTCTTTTATAGTATCATGTATAAGTAACAGTTAAAAACATTTTATTAATAGTATAAATCACAGCCGTTTTGTTGTAAGGCGTTTAGTAACTTATTGCCGCGAAAGTGCAATAAAAAAACAAGAAAATAATCTAACAGAGCGGCAATTAAGTTCCTTCGTTGGGTTATGGGCGGCAGCCCATTTTGTATAGGGGCAAAATTATGAATTTCTTGAATCTTTATTATTTTACTGTGGTCGCCGAAGAGCTGAACATTACAAAAGCGGCGGAACGTCTATTCATCTCGCAGCAATCCCTGAGCAACCATATGCTGAAACTGGAAAAGGACCTGGAGGTAAAGCTGTTCAACCGCAGTCCGGTGTTATCCCTGACCTATGCGGGTACCCGGCTGCTGCGCTCGGCCAGCCAGATCCTTGATATCAAGCGGCAGATCATCCATGAAATGGACGACATCAACAACCACCGGCGGGGTGAGCTGCGCGTCGGGATCTCCCACACACGGGGGCGCGTTTTCCTGCCGAAGATCCTGCCTGACTATTGCAGCGGGCATCCGGGCATCGATGTATCCATTATTGAAGGCAACTCACAACAGTTGGAGGAATGGCTGTCCCACGGAAGGATCGACCTTCTTATCGGCTTTGCCCCCATCCTGCTGGAGGAGGCGGAGACGGTGCATATAACCCAGGAAAGACTCATGCTTGTAGTCCCGAAGAAATTCATGGTCCGCCTTTTTCCCGCCAACCATGAAACAATGGCGCAGGAATACATGCGCGGCGTGGATGCGGACGTATTCAGAGACTGCCCTTATCTTATGATTTCAACCGGCAACCGTACACGGACGATTTTCGACCATTACGTGAAAAACAGGGGGATCTCCGTCAATACCATCATGGAGATGGAAAGCAGCGAGACCTTGCTTTCCCTTGCCTGCGAAGGCATGGGAATCACCATCTATCCCGAAATGTTCGTAAGGAATCTGAGCCCCTTTGTCCACCAGGAGTATGATTCGCCTGTCTATTATTTCCCTCTGAACGACCCCGCCACCGTCGGAAATCTTGTGGTAGGGTACCACCGGGAGCGCTATCTTTCCGATTCCGCCAGGGATTTTATCGAAGAGTCAAAAAAGATCCGGATGAATATTGACGGACCGGTTAGAGAAATATGTCCCTGATTTTTGCCTGCACTGTCCACCCAAGCGCGCTGCACCGTTACCGTAACGGGGAGTCCGGTTCCGCACCAGGTTCAGGATGGCGTCGCAGCCTTCGAAGTTGCGTGACAGCGTATCGGTCAGCTGAGCTATGGATAGGGTCTTTTTAACAAAAACATTGTATCTGACGGCAGCAAGAGAATTGATGAAGTGCCGATGCCAACGCCGTACTGGAAAAGGATCCTGGCTTCACAGTAGAATATGAAGAGGGGCTGCCGGGAGGCGTGGTCGCTGTCAGAGGCGCTGCGACTAGGAGCAATCCTGCGGTGTGGGGCGGTGAGCTGAGGCAAAGTCCGGGGTACAGTATAACCTGTCGCCGGAAAACCGGTAAGTTTCCAGAAAAAGGCTGCCGGAACAAGACAAAAAACGGCAGGAATATTCGAAGATTTGCCGAATCTATCCTTTAACATAAATAAACTTCAAGGAAGGATGTTATGGGGGACGATAAGGCAGAAAGCTTGTTGGATTACAGGGAAGGCTTCAGGAAGCTGCAGGCTATTGTATATAAGGATTTATATATCAATGGGGCCTGTTTCAGGCTATTGGCCGTGAATCTTCTGGACTACGGTCCGGGGTGGAGTGTAAAGAAGCACAAGCATTCCTTTTTTGAAGCCTGCTATATAACGGAAAACAGTACATACACCACAATTAATGAAAAGGAGTATTGCTTGAATCCGGGGCAGTTCTATATACTCCCGCCCGGCACGTTCCATTCGCACCGCCAGGATGCTGAAACAGGGCATCTGGGTTTCGGGCTGCGCTGGGAGATTAAAAGGGATTACCCGGGAGGAGGCCGGTATGAAAATACCTTTCCGGGGGTTGAATACGTGTGGGACAGGCGCTTAAATGTACATGCCCATCCGGCAGCCGATGAAAAGGGCGATGTGCTGGGGTCCATGATGAAGCTTTTGAATATGCCCGCCGGAAAAATCAACCCTATAGCTCTTCAAATGGAGGCATTTCAGTGCATATCGCTTATTTCCGGATTTTATACCGGTGGGATCAAGGAAGGCGCCAATGAAAAAAGCCAATCCTTTATTGAAAACAAGACCGTGGAAGCGGCGGTGGGCTTTATTGACGAAAACTATACGGGGGGCATTGCCGTCGAAGACGTGGCACAATTTGTCCACGTCAGCTATGTGCAGCTTTACAGGCTTTTCAAAAGTTATCTGGGGGATACGATCTCGGGATATCTAAACCGGAAGCGCATGGGTAAGGCGCAGCAGCTCCTGGTTTCCAGCAATAAGTCCGTAGGAAATATCGCTTTGGAAACAGGGTTTAACAGTGAGAATCATTTTTGCAGGGCTTTCAAGAAGTTCTGCGGGGTGACTCCCATGGAATACCGGGCGGCAAAGGGGCAGTTATCGGAATAATGAACAACGTCACAGTCCCCCTGCTCGGAAATTGAAAGAATATGTTAAAAAGATGAAAGAAAAGTAAAACTGCGTCAAAGCCTTTCAAGATATAATCTTTATAGGAATATGATTATATGTCGGGAGGCTTTAGGATGAATTATCGTGAAAGATTTGAGGCTGCTTTAAACCATCGGCCTGTTGACCGGGTACCCTTCGATTTGAGTGGCACACCTCATACCGGAATCGACCATCTTCAATCGGTGGAAAAATTGAGGAAACTGCTGGGCTTTAGCGAAAACGATGACCACTGGTACAAAAAGGCGGATGAACGGATTTTAAAATACTTTGACATCGACATCCGAAGGGTCGGAGATATATTGGAACCGGAAAATACGCTGTCCCGCAGGATTTCAGACAATGAATCCATCGACTGCTGGGGTGTAAAGAGGCTTTTCACAGGTTTATACTGCGATATTATCGAATCCCCCCTGAAAGGTGCAAGTATAGAGGATCTGGAGAGGTTTCCCTGGCCTCAGGCAGAAAAAATAGACAGGAAACAGGTCGACGAGTTCCGGGAGCAGGCAAAAAAGCTGTATAACGAGACAGAGTATGTGGTGTGCGCGGAGCATCCGGTTTTTGGCGTGCTGGAGCTTGGCTGCTGGATGTGCGGTTTTGACGAGTTCTTTCTGAAAATGGCCATGGAGCCTGAATTTGTGGTCCGGTTCTTTGATAAGGTACTGGATTATCAAAAGAAGGTAATTGAAATCTATTATTGCGCCCTAGGGGAGTATATACACTTTACAACAAGCGGAGACGATTTCGGCACCCAAACCGGCCCTTTCGTGTCGCCGGCCATGTTCGACGAGCTTATCAAGCCTTATTTGAAGGAAAGAATCAGCTATACGAAGAAATTCACCGGGGCATACTTCTTCCAGCATACCTGCGGTTCGGTGCACGCCCTGATTCCAAGCCTTATTGAAGCCGGAGTGAATATTCTGAACCCGATCCAGCCCAATGCAAGAAATATGGAACCGGACAGGCTCAAAAAGGATTATGGAGATTCCATCACCTTCTGGGGAGGAATCGATACACAGCACATCCTGCCCAACGGGACCACCGAAGATGTAAAAAGGGAAGTTTTCAGCGTATTGGACAAAATAGCGTACAACGGCGGTTATGTGCTGGCACCCGCCCACAATATCCAGCCGGATGTGCCCCCGGAGAATATCGTCGCATTGTTTGAGGCGGGCAGGGAGTATTTCAAGGGAAAGTAAAATGCAATTTTTCAGTAGTCGGAGGATAGAATTCCTGAGTTTTTTCCGATGGCGCAATGGTACAATGGTTATATAAAAGCGTTGTGCAGCCATGGAGGAAAAATGAACAGAAAAGAACAGGTCAAAAAAGCGATTTATCAAAAAGGACCCGACTACGTACCGATACTCTTTTTCAATGGAGACAGGGAAACGTCCGATGTCATACTGATTGATGTCGTAAGGCATTTCATGGGGGAAGACAAGGATGTTTCGGAATGGGGCTTCCAATGGGAACGGCAGGACGGGACCATGGGCCAGCCAAAACAGGAGGTTATCAGAGACTGGAGCAGCTATAGCGGCTTGAAAGCGCCGGATGCTTATGACAAGGCCCGTTTTGGCGATGTGAAAAAGACAATGGAGCAGTTCGGGGAAAGGTATTATGTCGCAAGTCTTGTCCTGACGGGCTTTACCATCATGACCTTTCTCCGGGGCTTTGCAAATACGCTGGAGGATTTCTTTGAAAATCCGGAGGAAATAGCCGGACTGGCAGATGCCGTATTCGGCTTCGAAGAAGACATCATCAGGCAGTTGAAGGGCTATAGCTTTGACGCCGTGGCCTTTTACGATGACTGGGGAACCCAGTCCAATCTCATCATCTCGCCCAAAATGTGGAGAGAATTTTTCAAGCCCAGATACAAGCGGCAGTTTGACCTGGCGCACAAATACGGCCTGGATGTGTATTTCCACTGCTGCGGATATATCTATGAGATTATACCGGACTTGATAGAAATCGGCGTAGACATGCTTAACTTAAGCCAGCCCAATCTGTTTGATATTGAAAAGCTGGGGAAGGATTTCGGCGGAAAGGTCTGTTTCGTATGCCCCGTAAGCTACCAGACCACGGCAATATCCGGGACGAAGGAAGATATCTATGCGGAAGCGGGGAAGCTGATAGAAAACCTTGGGCGTTTCCGTGGAGGACTCATCGGCTATGTTGAGGAATACCCCTCCATCGGGATGCCGGATGAGAATTACAGAAGCTGCATCAATGCTTTTCAGGAGCTTGGAAGGTATAAATGAAACGGTTTTTAGCCGCAAACTCCAGACCCAGGAATAGAGTTCCTGGGTTTTTTGTTGTGCATATGCATTGTTTTACAAAAATCTCATCAACCGTGAATCTCTTAATCCTGCTTCACTTCTCAGGTCGAGGAAGGAAGTGAACGCCTCATTAAAACGGTTATAGCTATTTTGTGAGGCCGATACTACCATGGAAAAGATAAGTCGACATCGTTGGTGTAGAAAATATGGATTCGAGAAGATAGTAAGCTGAAATATAAGCCATTGAAGATAGATAATAGAATAAAATGTCGGATTAGTAATAAATATGTCAATAAAGAAACGTTTGCATAAAATTACAACCATAGTAAAATTATTTTGTTATTATCCTATTTTCCACATTTACAAGTAGATAAACCTACCGGGATGAGGCAGAGTATGAAATTATATAAAATATCGTTATAACTTTTTAAAATCCATTCTTTTTAAAAATATCGTATGAATATAAAATGAATCTTATAAAAATCACAAAAATAATTTTGCATTGAAGAATTTTTTACCTCCATAAGTTAAGGAATTCAAGCGCGATGTAGAATTTTTATCATGTCGGTATAGATCGAAATGATAGCGTTGTGATGGGGGTCTTTCATGCATTTCCTGAAGTTCGTACCACACAAAAGATCAATAAATATAAACTATTTGAAGGAGGAAAAAAATGATGAAATTCAGGGTTACAAAAAGGTTATTATCACTTACTATCTTATCAGCACTTATCTTTTCATGTCTTTCAACTTCATTGACGACCAATGCTGAAGGAGAAGCCCCTGCAATTATATGGGCTTCAGACCCTACAGCGCCTGGCCAGACTTTGGCGGTGCAAGGTTATGCATTTACAAATGGTACGGCTGCAGTTAGGGTTGGACGAATAAATGACACTACTGCCGGCGCGCCTTCAGTCACTCCTCTGGTACCTCAGCAGAGGGATGTTGCGTCATTACTAAATGCAAACATTGTCCAACTCAATGATTATTCATTATCAGCAGTAATTCCTTCAACTCTTTCAAACGGTATTCTATGTTCATGGATAACTACCTCGGGCGGTACTTCCAGACCGATTGTTTTAAACCGTGCAACTCCGGAGTGGGCTGAAGGGCAATATGTTCAGAAAGGAAAATCTCTTAGAGTTTTCGGAAGAAACTTGAGCGGACCCTCTGTTAAAGCATATATCCAATCGAAAACAAGAGGCGGCGGGCAGTTTATAAACGTATCCAATTGCACTGATTATGCAGCCGCTATTGATATCCCGGCCTCATTGCCGGATGGAGATTATTATATATGGATACACAACGGTTTTGGCGGTAACTTCGGCTGGGGTTCTCCAATAACCGTAACAATAGCTGATGACCCTAGAGCATCCTGGCCTTCTACACCATATGACGTAACTTCATATGGCGCCGACAAGACTGGAAAAAGCGACAGCACAGCAGCAATACAAAAAGCACTGGATGCCGCAAGAAACAATGGAGGGGGTATAGTATACCTCCCTAACGGTACCTACGAGGTTGACGGAACTCTTGAGGTATTTGCAAAGACAAGACTTATGGGGGAGTCTAAAACCGGAGTAATTCTTAAAGATTCTTTGGCAGCGGGATATAGAAATGTGCTTATAAATGGCGATACGGCGTTTGGAATAGAGAATCTGTCTATAGATGTTTCCAAGTGTTATAAGGCTGTTGCGGCTCCAAAATATATGGCAAACAGAGCGCTTGGTATCATGTGGTGGTACCCTACAAAAGTAAGAAACCCGGCTAATCCATGGCCTAACCCCTGGAAGCCCTCAGATGACTCACTGAATGTATATTCATACAAAGGGGTATCCAAGGACTTCTATGTCAGTAATACAAGTATAAAGAACTCTGTACCAATGAATGCAAGACCTGCCGACATGAATGCAAGTATTACCTGTATTGCCAATGCAGGAGATAATACACTTATCACTAACAATGACCTGACAAGCGACGGAAACATCACTGATTTGTACAATTGTTATAATTTAAAGGTTGCGAGCAATAACTATTCATATATCACGGCTAATAATTGTGAGACTAACGCACAGGGATGCTGTAACGTGGTATGGGAGAAAAATAATTTTGATGGGATGGCCAATAAGGTAAATAATGCGGATGCATCAGGCATGTTTTTCCAGTATGGGTGCTATAAAACTGAGAATCTATATATAGCAGAGAACTATGTTCACGATGTCGTTGGGGGAAACAGGGGTGAAGGCATATGTTTTGACGGTGCGCCCAGTGAATCCGGAACAATGCTTTGGGCAACAGCAGCTTCAGCGGCATCAACTTCCGTACAGGTTGACCTTAACAAGGCTTATTGCTCAAAAAGCAGCCCTGTTTCATCGAATGCAAATTACTGCCTGCCGGTAATACGCAATTCATCTCTTTCACAATATGCTGAATATGCAGGCTATTTTGACAATAAGCTTGACACTGATTATATGATAGGAAACACGATTGCGATCATAGCCGGTAAAGGGAAAGGGCAGATGAGGCAAATAATATCCAATACAGCAAATACCATCAATATAGATAAGCAATGGGATGTGATACCGGATACATCATCGGTGATTCTGGTAGGAAAAATGGCTAAAAATGCTCTTATTGTAAACAACAAAATCGAGAGATGTGAAAGACCTATCCTGATGTGGTCACATTGTACGAATTTGGTAACAGCCGGTAACTATATTGACCAATATCCGGTTCGGAACAATCCGGGAGACACCAATGTGAACAACTGGGGAATAACGGAATCGTCCGTTGCTTATCCTCCGAATTCTATAAATGGTCGTTTTGAGGGGTTCAACTATATAGTAAATAATACTGTAAATGCACAAGGAATGTTCATTTTATCAGATGCCATGGTGATAAAAGACCCCGGGTCTAATACGGTCGGGGAAGGCACTTTATTCATGCGAAGTGTGTACAGGGATAATATTTTGAATAACGGCCTGAACATAAAGATAGGTGGCTGGGCATCCGATTACAACGGCGTTACGCAGAGCCTGCCTGAAATAGACGGTCTCGTTTTTGACCATAACATATTGACTAACGGAGATGCAGACGTAGTGATTAATAGTACGGATGCTGCGAGTGTTGCAAATACGGTTATCTATAGCAATCGGCAGGATCTTGCAAAGGGCAAACCCACAAGCTCAAGCTGTTATGCATGGGATTGTGTTTCTTCCAACGGGAATGACGGCAATCCAACCACCTTCTGGCACAGTTCAGTGAATAGCAGTGATACAAAGCCTGTATGGTGGCAGGTAGACTTGGGTTCATCCAAGCAGATAGGAGGGTTTGAGCTTGATTTCTTTAATGGGACTGCTTATACGGGAGAGAGAAAGAATTTCAAGATAGAAGGAAGCAATGACCCGAATTTTGCTTCAGGAGTTGTATTGTTGGCAGAACAGGGAAGTGATGCTGCAGGAGGTTCAACATGGAGGGCGGATTCTCTCAACACATCAGGCAGTTTCAGATATATTCGGGCCTCAAAGACGGTAAAGGAATCCGGAGACCCCTATACAAACATATACTGGGCTTTCAGGGATTTCAGAGTGTTCGGGTATACGCCAACGCCTGTTCAAAGCAATATATTGTCCCAGGGGATGTCTGCAAGCGCCAGCTCCTATTCATGGGACTGCTATGCTTCAAATGGCAATGACGGCATCAGCTCCACCTTTTGGCACAGTTCAGTGAATGGTACTGATAACCCATTATGGTGGCAGGTTGATTTGGGCAGTGCAAAGAATATCAGCGGGTTTGAGTTGGACTTCTACCATGACTCCGCCTATTCGGGGGAGAGAAGGAACTTCAAGGTAGAAGGAAGCAACGACCCGAACTTTGCGACCGGGGTTACCTTGCTTGCACAGCAGGGGTCTACCGTTGTACAAAGTAATACCTGGAGTGCAACCTCAGGAGATACGGCAAGTACCTTCAGGTATATAAGGGTAACAAAGACGGTGCGCGAAGCGGGTGACTCATATGGAACAATATATTGGTGCTTTAGAGAGTTAAGGGTATATGGGCATTAAACTTAGATTCTGCTGTAGCATATGTTGCGGCCATATGCTATAATTGCCCTGAATCAGGGCTTGTGCCCCGCTAAATGCTTTTGTGAGTTTTATGATCTGAACTGGAGACGGTTTTTGGGGAGAGAACGATGTATAAGCTGATGATTGTGGATGATAATCCGTGGATTAGAGAGGACCTTTCAACAATTTTAGATTGGCAGGGCATGGGGATAAGTATTGTCTGTACTTGCGCCAACGGAAAACAGGCTCTTCAGAAAATCATGGAATGGAGTCCCGATATTGTTTTAACCGACATCGCTATGCCGGTAATGAATGGAATTGAACTGGCCGAGGCTGTCAAAAACGATATGCCTGACGTCAAAGTGATCTTCATGAGCTCCTATAACGAATTTGAATTTGCAAAATCCGCTATAGATCTGGATATCTATGGATATGTATTAAAGCCCATAGAGCCCGGGCAGCTTCAACAGGTTATCAAAAAGGTATTGGATGTATGCTCCGAAGAATACATGCTGCAGAGCGATATATCCGAAATGAAAAAACAACTGAATGATTCATTGCCGTTATTGCAGGAGCAGTTCTTAAAGGAACTGCTCTTTGGAATGTTCGTTGAACACGAAGATATTGTGAAGAGAACACAATATTTAAAGTTTCAGCTTGGGGAAGTTTGCAGCATCGTTGTCATAACCGTGGAAATAAATGAATATGAAAATCTTATCAGGGATAAGAGCATAGAGGATAATTATTATATAATATATTCCATGAAAAAGCTCATTCATTCATATAATACGGATAGCCTGCGAATATTTACAACACAAACCTCTGTTAAGGAGATTTCTGCGATCCTGTTTTTTACTTCACCGGATTGTAATGGCGAGGATAGGGAAGTTCTGGATATCGCCGTGGACATAAGGGAAGATATATTCCAGAAGCTTGGTATCAGTACGACTTTAGGAATAAGTAACATGATGGCCGATTTCATTGATATCCCGAAATTGTATCAACAGTCGGTAAAAGCCATCAACACAAGGTTTTACGGAGATGGGACACAAATTATAAATTATAAGGAAATCGCCCTGATCCAGGAAGAGCTTCTGGATGGGGAAATTGACATGCAGTTTTTATATAAAACGCTAAAAGAATTGATTTCATATGGAAGCGAAGGTGAAATCAAAGGGTTTGTAAGCAAGTATTTGGCTCAGACACTGCAATCCTTAAAGAGGGCTATATTAAGGTGGTTTCATTTTTAATTGTTAATATTGTGCGATTGATCCTGGTGGAAAAAAATGAATCCTTTGAAAACATATTCGGCGAAGAGTACATCCTATGGAATAAACTGAACAACTTTGAGACAATTAAGAATATTCGGCAATGGATGTATAATATTTTGAAAACCATTAATGAATATTTGGTTAGTAAACACCAGTCGTTACACGTTCAAATTGTAGAAAATATTAAAGAAATCATCCGAAACAGGTACCACGAGCAGCTAACAATCGGTGAGGTTGCCGAATCGCTCTATTTCAGCGCCCTCCATGCCAATAACATTTTCAAAAAGGAGACAGGTAAAACCATTTTCGATTATCTTGTGGAGTATAGAATAGAAAAGGCGAAAGAGCTTTTAAAGGATCCTGATATCAGAATTTATCTTGTCGCCGAAAAGGTTGGGTATAATAATAAATCTCATTTTTGCCTTACTTTTAAGAAGTATACGGGGATGACTCCCGCTGAATATAAAAACAAGCTGTGTATGAAATCGGAATAAAATGATGGGACAAGGAGTTAGAATTTATTGTGAAGAGCATTGCAATAAAAGCATACCAGAAGGTAAAAGTATTTTTTTCCCGGCTTCAATTCAGGCAGAAAATTACAATCATCATCCTTATTTTTGCCGTGGTACCGTTCCTCTTTATGGGTCCTGCCCTATTGATAGGACAATGGAATACAAGAGTGAATGAAGTACTGGAAGTCTATAAAAATAAAATAAAGTATACTACGGAAACCATATCGAAGATGGTAATGGCAGAGTTTCAGATGTTTCCGTACATTTCAACAAATGCCAACCTGGTCACCATTCTGTCAACTGCATATAATCCGAATAATATAGCTGAATATAGTCTGATTTACTCTGCGTACCAGAAGGCAAGAGAGGACTTCAGCATCTTCAGGCTGAACGGGTATAATACGCTGATTAATGTTTACTCATTGGATGATTCGGTTTATGAAAGCGAGTATTCGTTGAATATTCAGTCTCTGGATCAGGGGATCATACAGGAGCTGGAAAATTCGCCAATCGGCGAAGTTTTGCACAAATATAGAATAGTACCCGACAATTTTGGCCGCAATTCAGGCTTTTACTGCCTGTACAGCTATGTGCTGAATGTCAGGAGCAAATTGGGAATAGCGGAAATAAAGCTGCCTTTTTCAAACATCTCCAATTTGTTTAAATTCGACATTCCGGACAAAAGCTTTGTGGTATATATGGCCAACGGGGGAGAAACGGTTTTAACATTAAATAGTGGCAATGTTTCTGAAAATCAGATAAATCAAGTTGTTGGGGGATTTAACTTTAAAAATACAGAAGACAAAAAATACTATGTAATCACCCAGGATATATCGCTAAACACCAATGACAGTGCAAAGAATGACAGGATAGCAATGTTTATTCCCAAAGCATATATCTATAAACAAATGCTGGGATTTGCGATTTTTATCATACTGGCTGTAATAGTAGTAATCGCATCCATTTTTTTCTCGGTTTTTATTACCTCCACATTGGTCACCAAACGCTTAAAAGCTTTACTAAATCAAACCAATACCAATATAGATTCCTTTATGACAAACGATACTTTTGAGTTTATACAGGGGAACGATGAATTCAGTAAAATAGATGCCAGATTTTATGAGCTCATTAGTAAAGTAAAAGAATACTATGCTAAAATAACAGCGTACGATATGGAAGAGAAGTCTGTGAAGTTAAAGCTTCTGCAGGAGCGTATAAATCCACATCTGCTTTACAACACGCTTTCGTCCATCAAATGCGCCTATCCTGATGAAAGCCTGAGGAATGTTATTGATTCCATGGTTAAATATTATAGGATCGCTTTGAATAAGGGGAATGAAATTCTGACCGTTAGTCAGGAGGTGGATATGATTAACGCATATATAAAGCTGCAGAAATTTGCGTATCGGTTGGATTTGACGTATACAATAGAAATCGATGAACAAATGATGAATTTGAGAATATTCAAGCATTTACTGCAGCCTATTGTAGAAAATGCCATACTCCATGGAATTAATGGATTGGAAGGCAAAGGAACAATAAAAATAAACGGGGAATTCGGGAAGAACTGTATCCTGTTTACAATTGAAGATAATGGTGCAGGGATGACGCAATAACAGGCGGACCTCATCCTATCCGGCGGCTATCAGGCAATGATCGGAGGGTATGGCATTAAAAACCTGATTAGCAGACTGGAACTGTATTATAGTAAAAATTACAGCTTTGATATCCATAGCGAAATAGGCAAGGGGACCGTAGTAACTCTGAAATTACCTGTGTCTGACGAAGAGGAAAAGGTAAAAACGCAGTAATATAAAATACCGTCATATCTATTAATAAATCGGTCTTTTTTGTTTGCCTCCATCCTCCTATAATGATAACTGACGGACACAATACGAAAGACAGTAAAGGAGTGTATGCTTTTGCGAACAGCTGGAAATGTTATCCCAAAACCATTGCAACCGATTCAAAAAAACAAGCCGGCCGCTTTTAAAGAGATAAGAAAGAATTTTTTACTTTACATATTATTGGCACCTGCATTTATCGTCACTTTAATATTTGTTTACGTTCCAATGCCTTTTCTTGCCGTATCGTTTTTTGATTACAGTCCGCTAAGAAGGAATATATTGAATAATCCTTTTGTGGGGCTCGCGAATTTTGAGAGTATAATTAAATTACCTGAGTTGTATAATGCTTTTTTTAATACGGTTAAATTGAGTTTTGTAAACCTGATGGTTCCATTTTTTGCAGCGCTTATTTTTGCACTGCTCCTCAATGAGATCAGAAATAATTTTTTCAAGAGGCTTATCCAATCCGTCAGTTTTGTTCCCTATTTTCTTGCGACCATATCGGCAATAGGCATCGCTATGACATTGCTTTCCAGTGACGGACCGATCAACAACCTGATGGTTTCCATAACAGGCAACGATTCCTCCAGAATACTCTTTATGTCCAAGATCGGGTTATTTATCCCTATTGCAGTTTTGATAAACCTGTGGAGGATTTTGGGGTGGAATACAATTATATTTTTAGCTGCAATAACATCTATAGACGAAATACTATATGAGGCTGCGTATATAGATGGAGCAAACCGGTTTAAACAAATCAGGTATATAACGCTCCCCGGGATGATGCCAACAGCTGTTATGCTGCTCATTTTAACCATCGGCTCACTCATTCAGGATAATTTCGACCTGGTATACGGACTTCAGAACCCGTTCATGGATTATGAAGTCATTCAGACCGTATTATACAAATATGGAATCATGCAGGGCAATTTTTCGACAGCCGCCGCTTTTTCACTGACGCAGGGAATCATTGGATTTCTGCTTACCATGACGGCAAACAAACTTTCAAAAACAGTCAGTGGAATCGGCTTGTTCTAGGAGGACAGTATAATGATAAGGGTTCGTGATGAAGGAAGATCATATCAGATATTTTATGCAGCTGTTATAATTTTTATGGTGCTGGTAATGGCAGCATGTGTACTGCCGTACCTGTATGTTGTTTCCATATCCTTTAATGATGCAACGGATACAATGCTGGGAGGAGTTTCTCTTATCCCCAGAGAATTTACGCTTCAAAATTACATTGCCATTTTCTCAGACAATACGATTTTGCATGCTGCCACAGTTTCCGTTATCAGGGTCATTGCCGGAACTTTTATACAGGTTGGTGTAACTTATTTTGCAGCGTATGCGTTCCGGAAGAGGCGCTTCCCGGGACGGACATGGCTTTTGTTCTATTTTATGATTCCGGCCTACTTCAATGCCGGTATCATAGCGAACTACATACTCTATTCAAGAATTAAGCTGCTTGGGAGTTTTTTAGTATATCTGCTTCCGGTAGCATTTAACTTTTTCTTTATGGTACTGATCCGTACCTTTCTGATTTCTTCAATACCGGTAAGTCTGGAAGAATCGGCCACCATTGACGGCGCTACGGAATTCACCATCATGCGCAGGATTTTCATACCGCTTTCAAAACCCATTATAGCCACCATTGCCCTGTACTCTGCCGTATACCACTGGAATGACTGGACAACTACACTTTTATATGCAGATAAAAATCCTTCAATATATACGCTTCAATATATCCTGATGAAACTTTTAAGGGATGCCCAGGCCATGGCACAGGCCATAATCAAAGCAGCGATGAATGGTCAGACGGTTACAGGAAGCCCAAGCGTAACACCGGAATCCATCAGAAATGCGCAGATAGTCATAACCACGATACCTATTATTCTGGTATACCCATTTGTACAAAGGTACTTTATCAAGGGAATCATGATAGGGGCTGTAAAGGAGTGACTCCGGCACGAGGTCGTGCGGACCCGGTCTATTTCGGGTATAACGCTCAGAGGATGCAGGAATGTGATGAAAAAACAAACGGCATATTGCATTTTTGCCCTTGGGTGTGTTACACATAAATAATATAAGCGAGGAGGCAAAAAGATGTTTAGAAAACTTTCAAAGGCATTGGCATTAGTCGTTTCAATTTTAATGCTTGTGAGTGTAATGTCGGCATGCGGCGGCCAAAGCGGCAACAAAAATCAGGAAACCACCATCGCCAAGGATACCACGGCAGTTGAGACGAAAACCGCTGCAGAAACTGATTGGAGCACTTACAAGGATTCTTCAGATGTTCCTTCATGGACCGGCAAGCAATTGACAATTACCAGGTGGGACGCATTCGGCACAGGCAATACCGGTAAGAAGGAAGCTGCCACGGATGATGTTGTTACTCCGGAATTGACGAGGGTTACAGGGGTAACAATTGATAAGGATAAGTATTTTGACAATAACGGGGAAACAACAAGTACAGTTCTGGCAAAGCTTGTTGCATCCAATACGCTGCCAAGCATTGCATTTAACCCTGACAGGGACGTCGTAAAAGAAATGGCTAAGGAAGGCTTGATATATGACCTCACCGACTATTACGCCAAATACTGCGGGGACATATTGAAATATGCGCCAAAGGATAAACTTCCGGGCCTTTACGACAACACCTGGGTATCAGGGGCGCAAACCGGAAAAATCTATGCCGCGCCCTTTTCGTTTCAACCGAAGTGGATGCTTGAAGCAGACAGCACAATTGATCCACAGAAATGGAGCATTTACCCGGGAGCAGCTCCAAGAGATCCATCTCCTCATTTTTATCTAAGGGATGATATCATCAAAAAACTGTTCCCGAATGCTAAATCTCGTGACGAATTGGAACAAATTTATGCGAAAAACGGCAAATTTACAAAGGATGAGCTTCTCGATATCCCGATAAACAGCGAAGAAGATTTTATCAAAATGCTCTACGATATCAAAGCGCTGGGATTAAAGGAAGGAAATAAAGAGGTGTACCCATTCTTCCTGACAGAAGGAAGCCATGACTATTGGGGACTTATGAACTGCTTTTTGAATGGATTATATGGTTGGAACCCGGATGGAATGACGGGTCCTGATAACAATTACTATACTTTCTGGAATAAGAAAACCCAGCAGGTTGATTATTTCTATAGGCAGCCTATATTCAAAAAAGCGGTCACCCAGATGAACAAGCTGGTCAGAGATGGTATAGTGCCTAAGGAATCTTTCATAGATAACAATGAAAACTGGAAGGCAAAGATGAACAACGGGCTTTATGCTGTTACATATGCATGGTTTTTGCCTGATGAACAAGCTATGAAAAAAGCGAATTTGAATTTCCGCTATAGGAAGGTATATGTGAATATACCTCAGGACACCGAAACATTTTCGTATACCAAGGGCTCTCCTGATGATGGGATGCAATGCTTTGTAATATTCAAGGATTCCGTGAAGGAGGAAGATGTTCCTCAGATCATGAAATACTTTGACTACCTTACGACTGAAGCAGGTCAGAAGCTGCTGTACTGGGGACCTAAAAGTGCAGGCCTGTTTGATGAGGCCAATGGGGAAAGGACATTTAAGGATAAAGAGCTCGGAAAAGCCTGTGTTGATAATGTAGACAATGGGGAAAACTCAAAGTATGGTCTTCTCAGTGCACAACCATGGACTAATGTTACGCAGTGGCCGAGATTGTTCCAGGTTGCAAGCAAATATGCGCCTGCTTATGAAGCAGCCGGAAAGGTGATAGAGCCGTCAAAAGCCCAGGATAACTTCCTGCTTGGTACGGTAGACCCCTTCAAGGCTGAAGTGAACGGGCAGGGCGCGAATTTCTGGTCATTCAGTGCGTTTTCTCCCGATATAACCAAGTTCTCAAACGCGAAAATGGAGCACGAAAAGGCCCTTGAGTCTTGCTTTATTGCTTCAAGTGATGCCGAATTCAATAAGGCTTATGATGCATATGTAGCAAAGGCTAAGCAGTTGGGGCTTAAAGAGGAGATTCTTCCTGACCTGACTAAAATATATACAGAGCAAATTAACAAAGATTACATGCAGTTTATGAATTAAGAAATAGGATGTTGATTTGGTCAAAGAGACTGCTCTGTTAGAATGAGAGAGACTGTGAGAAGAAGTGTGTAAACGCAAAGCTTCTCACAGTTTTTTAATGCCTCTGAAGAAATTGCCCCAAATGGTAAAAACAGCAGTATGACAGAATTACAAAAGACGATAGGATATGCAGCCAAGTCTCAAAACGCCATAATGAGAATCCTTATGCCGACAAGCCCCAGCGCAATAGCAAGGCCGCGTATGATCCAGACGCCATGAAGCTTTTTCGAAAGTCTTGCGCCAAGCTGCGCCCCAAACAATACTCCGATGGACAGGGCAACTGTCTGCAAAGCTCCTTTTGAAAGTATTCCCGATAAAAGATGGACGATCGTTCCGGAGAATGACATTACGGCAAGGACGAAATGGGAGGTCGCCGTTGCAATATGGACCGGGAAATTCAGCAAATGCACCAGCACCGGAACATGGATGATACCTCCTCCAATCCCCAGCAGGCTGGAAACATATCCTACCAGGATACTGATAATGACTCCCAGCACAGGATTATATGAGAATGTATGGCTGATTCCTTCAATATCGGTAATCGAGCGGGTGAGATAGTTCTTGGGAGGTTCACCTTCTTTAGCTTTTTCATTTTTCGGCTTCAGCAGCAGAAAGAGAGAACCGGCAATTAAAAGCATGCCAAATACCCCATTAAAAATGTTTCTGGGGATGAGTGCCGTCGTGTAGGCCCCAAGGATGGATCCGGGAATTGTAGCGACCGCAAAAATAATTCCGGACTTGTAATCGACCCTTTTCATCCGGGCGTAGGCAATGGAACCTGAGAGTGCATTAAAGAATACAACGGCAAGAGAGATGCTTGTTATCGTATCCGGACTTTTATCCGGGTACAGCAGCAAAAGCACCGGTACCAGAATAAATCCGCCGCCTGCGCCGATAAGCGTGCCGAAGGTTCCGACCATAAAGCCCAGGGGTAAAAGCCATAAAAACTGCTCCATAATTATCATCCACTCCATTACTCACTTAGGAGCACCGGAAGTTATATTTTCGCCGGTGTTTAAATTTGCCCGGTAATATATTGTATACCTATACTTGCCAATGCGATGGCAACCCATACAATCAAACCGAGAAAAAGTGGCTTCAATCCGGTTTTAAGCATTTTTTTAAAATCTGCGCTCAAACCGACGGCTGTTAATGCCATCACAATAAGGAATCTTCCTACGAATGTCAGTTGAGTGACGGCGGCTGCGTTCAAGATGCCCAGCGTATTTAGCAAAGAGGTCAGCAAAAAGCCCAGGATGAACCAGGGAAAAATTTTTTTAATGCTGTAATGAACGTTATTTTCACTCTTTTCAGCTTTTCTCTTCTTATAAAATGCCATAGCCGCTGCGAAAATCAATGAGATGGGTATAATCATCGTCGTACGGGTCAGCTTTACAATGGTTGCGTAGCTGCCTGCCTGGTCACTGAATGCATAGCCTGCCGCAACCACCGAGGAAGTGTCGTTTACCGCGGTTCCGGCCCATAAACCGAAGGCGTTGTCGGAAAATCCCAGCAGATGCCCCAGGGGCGGGAAAATCAAGACGGCAATAATATTAAAAAAGAAAATCGTTGAGATAGAATAGGCGACTTCCATTTCTTCCGCTTCAATAATGGGTGAAACAGCGGCGATGGCTGAACCTCCACAGATGGCAGTACCAACGCCGATGAGGCTGGTCAGCTTGAAGGGGACCTTCAACAGCCTCCCAAAGCCATAGGCGGCAATAAATGCACAGGCCAAAGTAAAAAGCATGACGGATAAAGACTGAAGACCCGTCTCCCATACCTGTTTCAGGCTGAGGCTGCTGCCCAGGACAATAATTGCCCATTGCAGTATTTTTTTTGACGTAAACTTGATACCGCTTGCCGACCATTCCGGCTTCCCAATGGTGTTGCTTATGATAATCCCCAGTACAATACCGAAAACAGGCCCGCCGATGATGGGAAGCCTGTTTCCGAGAAAAGCTGCCAGCAGCGCAAGGACAAAAGATAGCAGTATGCCGGGAATATTTTTTCTAAATCCGCTCATAACATCCCCCAAAGTATAGTTTCGCTATTTATTTTAGTATGAATGTCTTAAAAAAGCAAACGATGATTTAATGACGCCACTGGTCAAATTTATGGCACAATGTTTATCTTTTCATGTACATGACAACGATAGGCGCGATGGTGCCAACAATGGCTATGATGACGGTTCCCGCGCCGCCCAGCTTGTTTTTGTCGTCTTTCCATAAACTGACGCCGTAGGTCAGCGTATAATATCCTGCACAAAGCATAAAAAACGTAAAAATATAGATCATGGTTTTTGGCCCTCCTGAGCATTTGCGGTTTCCCGGACATGTTTTATCGGAGACGAGTAGATCATTAATCCTGTTCTTCGGACGGATACGTCAACAGTTACGTTTATCACGGCTTCCTGAAAATGCGTCAGCCAGTCATAGGCCTCCCAGTCCTGGATGGTGGGGAAATATCCGGCAAATTTATGCCCAAAGCCAAAAATATCCGTTTTGTATTCCTTTTGTACCTTTTTTATGACTTTTTCCACTTTTCCTTTGATAGCGTCTGCGGTTTGTTGTTCCAATTCTTTGATCCGGTTAAAGCTTTCATAATTAATCCTGCTCTGAATGGCGCCTACATCCGCCTCCATTTTCAGAATTACGTCAATGACAGGCTTTCCGTTTTCAAAACGTCCCTTAAGAATGGGTGCCCTGCCCGGACGCAAATCCATTGGAATTGAATCACCCGGGGCATTTTTGTCTTCAATAACGATAATACCCTTTTTAAATTTCCCCGCAACCATCAGAAAGTATCTTGTCTCTTCAGAGTCCAGCACTCCGATCATTTTATCGCCGTCAAATACCGCAGTCCCGGCAAACTCTCTTTTTGAGACTCCTTCTCTCGGTTGGTTCCCCGGTAAAAAGCCCTGATCGACAATCAACGGAGCCGTATCTCCGGCCTTCTCCGGAAGGAGGGCGTCGAAGTTATTTATTCCCGCATAGGTTGCATAGCTCTGTTCAAAGGAAGAAATCATCCCTTTATAAAAATCATGAAACTGTACCCGTGGGAAATAGCTGGTATTATCCGACTGTACCATCATTAGCTCCAGGGATTTGGCCAAACTGTCGCCGATATTCGAAATATTTTCCTTAATGAAATCCTGAGCCTTTCCCTGGGTGATGATAACATTCGTCGTTCTTCTCGTCTCCCTGAACCGGGCCATGGGCGCAAGGTATTCACCGACGCCTTCCCGGGCAAATTCTTCCGAAAATATCAATTCCTTCGTATGCATTAGCGAAACCCTTCTGGAGATTGACATCCCAAACATATCAAGAGCTTCCAGAATGGTAGATGCATCGATTGTGCTTATGTTCGTATCGCCGGCAACATTTGAACCTCCCATGCTGGATTTGCTTTTATCCCCCTGGCTGCCGCTGTCACTGCTGCTTTTATAGACCGGATATTGTATCGTGACTCTGACCTTATTGGATACCCCCTTGTCAACGCCAAGGGAGAATACATATACTTCATCATCAACTTCCAAAGCATCATAACAACCGGTGAGAATGAAACAAAAAAGCAGTGCGGATGCAAGTACGGAACTAACTTTTTTGAGCATTCGTTTTTGCACCTCTTTTCTTAAAAATGATTGCCAGCAGTAAAACAAGTAATGGCACAGAATACATAAAAAACAAGCTGTACTGCCGGATAAACAAAATGTTTACCTCAATAACCTCCGAGATATTGCTGGGAATCAGAGCAACCATAAACAGCAGAAAGGCAAAGGGGATGATTACGGGCCTGTGATTGGGTATCTTAAATGTTTTGCTGTATAAATGGATAGAAATATAAAAAGAGGTAGAGACAGCAACCAGGGAAGCGATAACCCATATAAAAAGGAAGATCGACTCGACTCTTTGGATGTATCGGTTGAAATAGATCAGCCTCGAAAGCTGAAAAATTCCCGACAGGTTTTCTGAGCCTTCGCTATAGAGAAATGCCATCAGGTAGCACAACAGGCTTACGCTGAAGACCGCCCCGGAAATCAAAATGCTTATTATCCCGATTTTTTTAAATGACTTAATTCCGTGAATGGAATTTATTATAATTGTCAGTATGAAAAATTCCTCATAGGCAGAGCTTCTAAGAAAGCTGGTGATTAAGGTATTCATAATTCCGTATCCGCCGTAGGGTTTTAAGTAATCAGCGTCATAGTACGGAATTGCAAGCAGCAAGATTATGGCGATCCCGATCAATACGGGGATAAAGATCAGTGTAGATATCCGTACGATCCCTTCAAGTCCCCAAAAGGCAACAATGGAGGCTACGGCAATAAATCCGAAAATCAGTATGCTGGGTGGAGTATATGGCAGGTTATAGGCTTTTATCATTTCAATGAATTCCCTCAAATTTGAAGCGGCATAGTAAAGGATATACGCGGCGAATAGCAGCGTCACGAATTTACCTGCCACCTTACCCAGAACGGCTTCAAATATCTGGATAATATTGTTGCCGGGGAATCTCTTCATCAGCAGGTAAATCAGCATGAAAAAGACAAGACCTATAAGGCATGAAATAATTGTACCGTACCAGGCCGCAGTGCCCAGCGATTTAATGATAACCGCAATACTGGTGTAGAAAACCTTGGTAATCATTATCAGTGATGTAAGGCAGATTGCTTCATAGGTTCCAAAGCTTCCTTCGTTATTCATCTTTTTTCTCATCTCCTTGATTTCCCTTAGGTGATACTTGGGCATCCTGAAGCATCCATTTCCGTGAAATCTTCGGCTGCCGGGTTTCATCCAGCGGATTGACATTGTCGGGTCTGCGTTCCTGCATCCATACAGGTTTTCTCAGGATCATATCGTTAATGCTTCTGACTTTCGGAGCTATGAAGGAAAGGAGCGGGACGCCGAAAGACTTGGTGCATGCCAGTATTGTGGTCAGAGCTACAATTCCCAGGGATATCCCGTAGAAACCCAGGGAGGCGCCCAATATAATGAAGATAATCCTATAAATCCTGGCTGCAAAGGCTACGCTGAAATCCGGAATTGCAAAGTTGCCCAGGCCGGTAATCGCTACGATAATGATCATGACCGGGCTGACCAGGTTTGCCTGGACTGCGGCCTGACCCAATATCAAAGCGCCGATGATGCCTATGGTGTTTCCTATGATGCCGGGAATCCGGATACCGGCTTCACGGATGAGTTCAAAGGATATTTCCATTAACAGCACCTCAATGATTGTGGGGAAAGGCACGTTCTCTCTGGCTTTTGCAATAGCAATGAGAAGGTCCGTGGGGATCATTTCCCTGTGGAAATTGGTTATCGCCACATAGAGCCCGGGTGCAAAGACCGCAATAAAAGTGGCAAACAACCGGATGATTCTCAGAAGTGTCCCATATTGCCAGCGGAGTACGGTATCTTCGGGGGTATGGAACATCGTCAGCAGCGAAACGGGAACAACCAGTGCAAAAGGAGTTCCTTCCGCAATAATTACAACCTTTCCTTCAACCAGGTGGGAAGCCGTCCTGTCGGGTCTTTCGGTGGACAGGATCGTAGGGACCAGAGACCAGGAGTTTTCTTCGATGAATTGCTCCAGCATGCCGCTCCCGGCAATAAAGTCTGTTTTCAGGTTGCCGATTCGCCTTTTGACCTCATGGACAATGGCAGGGTTGGTTAAGCCTTTAATGTACAGGATGGCGCATAAATTGTTATTTCTGTCGCCGATTTTTACAAATTCCGTGGACAGGTCCTTGTTTTTAATGATTTTTCGGATCAGGGTGATGTTGGTGCGCAGGTTTTCATTGAAGCCTTCCTGGGCCCCCCTCACAACGCCTTCGGTTTGGGGCTTTTCGACAGACCGTTTGTCATAGCCTTTGGTTTCGCTGGATAGATAGAAATTGCAGCCGTCCACATAAAGGCAGGTGTTTCCCTGCAGGATTTCATAGATCACTTCGTCAGGTTCCGTCTTTTTCACCGCCTGATTTGTTTCAAGCACCTTTTCCAGGATATACTCCAGGCTGCATCCTTCAGCGGCATCAAGACTCTCTTTGCTCAAAAGGGGGCGGAGGATGAACTCGTTAATGGTGATCCTGTCAACCATACCGTCAATGAAGGCAATAAATGCCCGGAATTTACCTGCAACAGTAAATTCACGGAGGATGATATCTTTATTATATGCGGCATTGAAGCTTTTTTTTATGAATTCGATATTCCGGTCGATGCTTTTGGAAATTGATTTATCCTCCGGATTTTGAGGCTCTGCATTTTTTTTAAGCCTTTCCCGGGTTCTTTGCGCTGCCGGGATTGGCTTTTTCAAGCCCTTCTGCCCATTTTCGGAGGCAGGCTTTTCCTTCGGGTCTTTTTTCTTTTCAGGGCGGGTGTCTGCAAGGGGCTCTTTATCAACTTCCGGTATGTAAAATTCCCTGGCCTCCACAGGCTTTTTATAGGTTATCAGCGAAAGGAGGTCAAAAAGCACGTTTTTTTTCTTATTCGCCATCGGGGTACTCCTGCTATAAAAGATTAAACTAATTATTGACTGAATTTATCACGGATAAACCATTTCCAGGCCGGGATAAAAGATTCGGGCAAAGATTCGTTGACAAGAAAAGGCGGGTGTGCTATTGTATATGAATGAATGGTTTTATTATTCATTCATATTGTGGAGGCAAGAGACATGGAAGATAAAAAAACGGATATTTTTAACTGCGGGAAAGCGTTGTTCAGTTCCAAAGGATTTAAAGACACCAATGTTTCCGACATTACCAAAGCGGCTGGAATCGGGGTAGGTACGTTTTATAACTACTATGGCTCCAAAGAGCAGCTTTTCATGGATATTTACATGAAAGAAAACGAAGACCTGAAAAAAAGCTTCGAAGCCATCGACATGGACACAGATCCTGTAAAAGCCATACAAGAAGTGCTTTCTGCCAACCTTGCCGGAATAAACTCCAACCCCATCCTGAAGGAGTGGTATAACAAGGAGCTTTTCAGCAAACTGGAGAAACAATATATTCAGCAGGGCGGCATGGAAAGCATTGCGGAAATGATGGATGGCGGCACCTTGGCATTGATTAAAAAATGGAAGGCAGAGGGGAGGCTGCGGAGAGATTTGGAGGATGACATGATACTTGCGATTTTCCATGCGATCCCCTATGTCGATATCCATAAGGAAGAGATTGGGCTGCAGTACTTCCCGCAGATTATGCAATACTTGACGGAATTCATCATGAAGGGCTTGACGGATTGCCGGAAATAGAGCGGATGCCGGTTTCCACATATTTCATAAGGGTTTGCCGGATTTCCTGAATAAGAGCAAGGGATTTTTTTATACAGTGATGTGAATGAATAATTTTAATATTCATTCAGACATAAAAAGAAAGCATAAGTATAATGGAGTATTCCACTAAAACGTAAAGGAGGGATGCAGGTGGAAAAGGCGGTAGCTGCCGAAGTAAGGGATCTTGGGATGAGTACGATGATGACTCACAGAGCTTATGGCAAATATGCCGGGGAAGCTCTTAGGGCAGTCCGCGATGAAGCTGTGCGCCTGGAAGAGCTGCTGAGCCGTTTTATACCGGGAAGTGAGATAAGCAGGGTCAACAGGTCTGCAGGTATTCAATGCGAAAGCTTGAGCAATGACACCTATGAGGTGCTGTCGCGCGCCGTTGAATTATCAAGATACAGCCACGGTCTCTTCGATGTCACTGTTGGGCCTTTGGTAACCTTATGGAATAGTGGCAGAGACACATGCAAGCCTCCGGAGGATTCTACAATAAGGCAGATTCTGCCTTTGGTAGACTATAACCGCTTGCTGCTGGACCCATGCAAAAAGACTGCCGGACTCCAAGACAAGGGCCAGTCCGTTGATCTGGGGGGCATAGGAAAAGGGTTTGCCGGCGATAAGCTGCTGGAGGTGTTTAAGAAATACGGAGTTTCATCCGCTTTTACCAATATCGGGGGAAATGTGGCGGCTTTAGGAACAAAACCCGACGGTTCTCCATGGCGTGTGGGCATCCGGCATCCCAGGCGGGAAAACAGCTTGGTTGGCCTTGTTTCTGTAGCGGACAGGGCGGTGATTACATCCGGAGATTATCAGCGGTACTTTCTTGGCAATAATGGTAAAAGGTATCACCATCTTGTTGATCCATTCGTTGGGTATCCGGCACAATCAGGGCTGGTAAGCGCCACCGTCGTTGCGGAAAGCTCCATGGATGCCGATGCATTGTCCACTATCCTCTTTGTAGCAGGGATGGATAAAGGACTTGAACTGCTGAAAGGCTTCCGCGGAGCAGAAGCTGTTTTTGTTGACACGGACCTGCGGGTTTATGTTACGGAAGGCTTGAAGGACAGCTTTCAAGCTGCTGAAGATACGAGCATGAAAATCATAGAGTAAATGGAAGGAAAGAAATAAGATGAAAAAGAAGGGTGAGTTAAAAGTGAAAAGAAAGGGGAAAGTAAAAATGGGATGGATTATAGCGCTGGTTATTGTAGCGGTTTTGGGCATAGGGGGAGCAATAGGCTGGTCATATATCGCCAAAGAGCATAATGAAGCCAAAAATCTTTCGCTGGATGCCGTGGATTTCAGTAAACTGCAGGACGGTACCTACATTGGGGAATACGGGGGAGGGATGTACAAATGGAGGACCAATAAGGTCCGGGTTACGGTATCCTCGGGCAAGGTTACCGGCATTGAAAGCCTGGGGTCAAAGGCGAAGCTGCCCCCGGAATTTACACAAAAGTTATACGGGAGTGTAATCAAGGCTCAGTCGCTGAAGGTGGATACCGTAAGCGGTGCGACTCTGGACACCAAGGCATGCCTTAAAGGGATAGAGAATGGTTTGATCAAGGCGCAGAAGAAGTAAGAAAGTCCATAAGCCTGCCTGAGGCAGCTATATAAATTGAATTATGCTTTTGTCCCATTCCAGGAAGTCACACCAGCAGGACGCGCATTGCGCGTCCGCAAATATTTTTTTAAGGAGGAGCTACCATGAAAATTGCAGTTATCTCATATTCACTAACCGGTAACAATGACGCTTTGGCTAAAAGCATCGCCGGAGAATTTGCGGCAGAGCAAATCAAAATTACGGAACCTAACCCCCGGGCCACAGGTTCAATTATCCTGGATATGCTCTTTAACAGGATACCACAGGTACAACCGGCCCCCGGCAAGCTGGAGGGCTATGACCTGCTTCTTTTTGTCGGACCGGTCTGGATGGGACAGGTGGCGGCGCCGCTTCGCGCGTATTTAAAGCACCTTAGGACAAAGCCGTGCAGATACGCTTTCATTTCAATCAGCGGAGGAGCCGACGGCGCAAACCCGAAACTGGCGGGCGAATTGAAAAAAAGAACCGGAAAGGAGCCTGCCGCGCTTGTGGACCTGCATATTGCCGATCTGCTGAATTCCGATGCAAAACCTTCGCGCAAGGATACCTCAGCTTACCGGTTAAAGGAGGGCGATATTAAGAAATTGACAACTGCCGTTGCGAAAGCAGTGCGGGAAACAGCCTCAACTTAAAGCAAGAAAGCATGCGGAAGCGGGAAGTCCCCTGGAGCTTGTGAAAATCATCAAAGTTTACTTTATCTTCCATTTGGTACGCATCAAAGCTGCTTATAGATTACTTAAAAATTGTGTATATTATATGGTAAAAGCAGCGATTATGGGGGTGTTTGATGAAAATAGCAATTTTGGGTGCCGGCCTTTCCGGTCTGGCGTGTGCAAAGTATCTCGAAGATAATAATATTAAGCCGGACATATTTGAAAAACGTCACCGGGTCGGTGAACGTTTTACCAATATGGAAGCCGTCATACAAATGATGTATAGACCGATGAAAGACCCTTTGGTCTATATCAACAAAAAGTACGGGTTAAATTTATTGCCTGCCGGAATCACCCATACCCTTGAAATTTTTTCACCGAATCACAAAGCGGCATTGACAGGTGAAAATATAGGCTATACGACAATACGCGGACATGATGAACGTTCATGGGAATGTCAGCTGGCCAGACAAATCAAAACAAAAATTCATTTCAATTCAACGGTTACCTGGCAGGAGCTGAACAAGGATTTTGACCGGATTATCATTGCCACGGGCGATCCTACCATATCAAGAGAGCTTGGGGTATGGAAGACAGATACCGAAGCGTTTTTAAAGGGCTGCCTTGTAAAAGGCAAATTTGACCTGGGGGTAGCAAGGATCTGGCTGAATACGAGACTTAGCAAGCACTGCATGGTATACTTCGCACCATTTAGCACGGAGGAGGGCAGCTATTGTACGGTTGCGATTCCATCCTCCCCCGGAGAATTGGACATCCTTTGGTCAAGAACTATTGAAGAGCTAAACTTTAAGCCGATACCCAAGACCGAATTTAAATTTGAAGAATTCAAAATGGGAAAAGTCACCGCAAAGCAGATTGGGAAAATAATGCTTACGGGAGCAGCAGCAGGATTTGTCGAACCTTTTATGGGATTTGGACAGATACCTTCGATTCTCAGCGGCTTATATGCCGCGGAGTCCATAGTTACAGGAAAAGACTATAACAAGCTGACGGCATGGTTCGACAAACAATATGCCTATTGCCTGGCGCTTAGAAAATACGTAGACAGCCTGGAGAATGAGGGGTTTGATAAGCTGGTGTCATCTCTTAATTTCCCTATGGTCAGCAGTCTTATATCCAATACAAATTTGCCCGTATTGCGGCTGGCAGCAAAAGCTGTACGCCCCAAAGGTTAGGGCCCCGGTATTACCATTTTTTAAAGACCCATCCGTTCAAAGGGGAGAGGCTTGAAGCCCAGGAAATGTGGTACCCGACGCTGATAATACCTATTCTTCAGCGTTTATGGCGTGGCCTTTCTTTTGGCTGTTGGGAGCAGCAATCCTTTGAGCGAAGAAATGTATGTCTGCAATGAGCGAAGTGCATATCACGGTTAGGGTGTGGTAAAATCCTTGGAATATACCACACCCTGAACCCATTGCCCGCCATCGAAGTTTCGTCCCTTTATTGTAATTTTATTTTTTTTAACTTCCACATACAGCCCCTGGCTTTCCTTTGCAATAAATCTTCTGCCGCTGCCGTCTAATGCTATCGGGTTGTTGACTGCGCCTGTGTGAACGGCGGTAAAAGGTCCATAGGAGCATATGAGATTGCCTGACTTCAAAAAGCTGTGGGTGTGCGATGTGAACAGGATAACCTCGGGATACCTTGATAAAATGGCCTTGATTGCGCCGGCTTGTTTGATGTCGGACGACGGCAGCACCTTTATTTTGGTATTGTCGGCAATATGCTGGTGCAGAAAAACAAATACCGGTTTTCCCGGCGCATATTTTTCCCGGAGCTTTTCACCCAGCCATTTTTGCTGCTCCTCCGAAATAAAAGCTTGCGTATTGCCTAATTTCTCTGTATTGCACTGTTCGGAGCCAAGGGATATAAAATGGTAGCCCTTGATCCAAACATCGTGATAGACCTTTTTTTCCCTGGAAAAAGCCAGGTATCTGGAAATGTACCCATTGACCATCAAAGGGGAATTAGGGCCCTTTGAATAATCAAAAAACTCATGGTTTCCGATGTTTTTAATCACCGTTCCCGGAAGGAGAGCTTTGTTTTTGTCAAGGCAGGCGAGGATTTTTGAATACTGTTTGTCCAAGCCCTGGTCTACGATATCGCCGTTCAGTACCATTGCATCTGCATGCGGATTGATGCCGTACAGGTCCTTTATGGCTTTTTCAAGCTTCCCGGTGTTGCAGTGGATATCCCCCAGAACTGAAAATGCTACGGACATCGCAGAATAGGAGGAGGATGATTCTTTCGTCCCCATTTTTGGCGTATATTCCGGGCCGGGCTCTATTTTGCATACACCCGATAAGGAAAATATAACGGCCAGTATGAGTGCCGCCGTGAAAAGCAGTCTTTTTCCGCCCATGCTCTTGATGCTCCTTTTGCCGGCTTCCAACCGGAAATATTGTCTTTATTAATATGAAACAAATCCTGTTTTAATATTTTGGAAATGACTGCTTTAAAAGTTTAAACATATGAAACGGAAAAAAGTATATATTTAATAAGGGAAATTATTCATTTTGTAAAGGCATTAAAAGTATGAGCAAACTATACCTAATCTCCGTACGAAAAACATATGTCCTTTATTCTCTCATAATTATTTCGGTCATTGCCATAGGTATTGAAGTTTTTTTCTTATCCGGTTTTTTCGATAAGGATGCGGCAAAGGGAGCCTCTTTACAATCGACGTATTCCGCTACGGATAACAGCGGCGGAAAGCTTGCCATTGTTATCGACGATTTTGGCCAAAGCAGAGCGGGTGTACAAGAAATGATGCAAATAGACAGACATCTGACTTTTGCGATTATGCCCTTTCTTGAGTTCTCTCGATCAGATGCGGAAACTGCTTATGAAAGAGGGCATGAAGTTATTGTCCATCTGCCCATGGAGCCTAACTATGGAAAATTGAGCTGGCTGGGCCCCAGGCCGATAATGGCAGGAATGAGCAAAGGGATGGTAGAAGAACTTGTAAGGGATGCTTTTGAAAAAGTGCCGTATGCTGTCGGCGCCAACATCCATATGGGCTCAAAGGCAAGCAGCGACCCGACGATTATTGACGGTATCCTTGATATTATTAAAGAGAAAAATCTGTATTTTGTAGATAGCCGGACTGCGGCCAAGCCCATCTGCAAAAAAATAGCGGATACCAAGGGCGTACGGTGCTTTGAAAGGGATATATTCATTGATGAGGGAAGATCAAAAGAAGAGATTAAAAAGCAATTGCAAAAATGCGAAGAGGTTGTTTTGAAAAAAGGGATGGCCATTGCGGTGGGCCATGTCGGGACGGAAGGAGGAAAGGCGACGGCAAACGCTATTTTGGAAATGCTTCCCGAATTCGACAGTAAAAACATACAGCTGGTTTTTGTATCTGAATTACCCGATGACAGGTAAACGGATGTAAAATTCATCCATCATTTTGCTTTTGGGTCTTTTCTCGTGCCGTTTACCATCCTCAGCTCGGCAAAATAGCTCTCAACACCGGAGGATATGGCTTTAGCGATATCCTCCTTAAAGCTGTCCTGGGACAGTAATTCCCGCTCCTTTTGATTGGAGATAAAGGCGGTTTCAATAATGATCCCGGGGATTTGAGCGTAATTCAACAAATAAAAATTTGAAGTGTTCATCGGATCGTGTACGGTTCTTTTTTCACCGTTAATCCGGATATCATTCAAGGTTCTTTGGACACAGTAGGCCAGTGTCTTACTCCGGGCCGTTTTTTCACTGTACAATACAAATGAACCGTCTGCGCTTAAATTTTTTATGTGGCAGTTTCCGTGGATACTCAGGAATAGCTGGGCGTTGCTGTTGTTTATTATCTGGGCCCGCGCCTTTAAATCCCTCAGATGCCTGCTTCCGCCGCCGTCAATCAGGTTATCGAGGGATCGGTCCGTTTGCCTGGTAAGAATAGCTTGATAATCTTTATCTTCAAGCAAGGCCTTAACTCTTTTGGCGATGTCAAGGTTTATATCCTTCTCCAGCATACCGCCTTCAAAAGCGCCGCCATCAATGCCTCCATGGCCAGGATCGATGACAATGATTTTTGTGTAGGAATGGACGAAATTCTGCGATGAATTGACCAGTAAAGAAAATAGAAGCATTACTGCCACGAATACAGTGATTAATACAACTGTAATCAGTATTGTTTTATTTCTGATGCAAATAATATGAAGTTTTCTCATATCATCCGTTATATGGTTAAACTCTCCTATAATTCTATTCCCGGAGCTTATGGAATATGTGAATACAATGGAGGTAAACATGATAAAAATATATCGTCAGCCGGCAATCAGAAAACAAGTTCAGATGAAATTTGCTCACGAATCATATATACTATTGGTGACGGTGTAAATCAAAATTCTTGCACATAAAACGGAGGAAAACTTGGACTGGAAGCAAAAGCTTTTTGAAAGCTATAATGAAGCACTCGCAGCAGGGTACGAGCTGTATGTGAAAAAAAGAGGAAAAGAGGCTGCCAATGGCCTTGAGAACGGCGCTTATGAAGAGTATATGGAGGAGGCCGCGAAGCATTGGAACAACACGCCTTTGGATATTGCCGGCGGTAAAACGCCTGTGGAGCTTTTTCATGGCATTGCCGGCTTGAAGGATTGTATGGAACTATACAAGGAAGCCTGCATCGTTTGCGATGACGGCATCCCCGCAATTCTGGCACAAAAGCTGAAGAGCTTTGGCAGCGAGGCGGAGGAGCAGTTAATTGAGCTGGCCTGCAGCCGGCCGGCATCCGAACAGGAGGAGGACTTGCTGGTATCCGTGCTCTCCATCAGGCTTCTGGGAGAATGGAATGCAGTACGGATGGCTCCGAAGCTGGTCAAGCGCCTGTTGGCGTGTAATCCGGAAGAGCTTATGATCATGGAAGAAATTGAGCTTGCCCTGGTCAATCTGGGTGATACGGAGATTCTGCTTGAAGGGATGAGGCCGTCAGACGGCTGGTCTTATCCCCATGAATATCTGGCTTCCGCTTTGGCCAAAGCAGGAAAGCTCAGCCGGAAGGAGTCCATTTACCAATGCCTCAAGGAATATTTCCTCAAGTACCCAAAACCTATACTGGGAGCCTCCAATCTGGCTGAATACGGAGACAGCCGCGCCATTCCGGCTCTTAGGGGCTATGCGGAACGGCACATGGCTTTGCTTGACAATGAAACCTTTTATGAAATAAAAAGCGCAGTGGAATGTCTCGGAGGCAATATGGACGACCTGAGCGTCCAGTACGGGCGCAATTCGAGGATACCGTAGGAAAATATAAGGGTGATATTTCGGCAATACTGTTAAGTGCGCCTTTGAATGATATCTTTGGACAGGCATATGATGTGCATCAGCCCTTTGCCGATTCCGAAGAACGGATAGCAGATATCGCCAGAATCATCGATGAAAGCGCTAAACCGGATTTCGTCTGCCTTGATGCTTTATATTCCGGCTGGAATGAGATTTACAGGGATCTGACAGCCTTTACATCTGCGTTTTAACAGGTCGGGTTTAAACAGGAGCAAGGCAAGTCCTGAAAAGTTTTCTGGAACTATTTAAGACTGCTTTTGACAAGGACAAATTTTTGCTACTTTTTTACCGGATTATTCTATATTTAATCCGGCTGCTTTGATAGATTATTTTTAACAGACAAAGCGAGGAGGGCAATTATGAGTACGAAAATAAAGATTGGAATTATCGGCTGCGGAGGTATCGCAAACGGGAAGCACATGCCCAGTTTGTCAAAGCTCAACAATATTGAGCTGGTGGCTTTCTGCGATATCATTGAGGAACGGGCTACAGAAGCGGCAAAGAAATATGGCACTAAGGATGCAAAGGTATATACTGACTACAAGGAGCTGTTAAAAGACAAAAGCATTGATGTAATCCATGTTTTAACGCCTAACAGGTCACACTCCTTTATTACCGTCGACGCGCTGGAGGCCGGCAAGCACGTTATGTGCGAAAAGCCCATGGCCATCAATCCTGCGGAAGCGAAGAAAATGCTGGACGCAGCTAAAAGGACAGGGAAAAAGCTGACCATCGGCTACAATAACCGTCAGCGCCCCGATTCCTTATACCTGAAGCAGATCTGTGAAGCGGGAGAGCTGGGGGAAATCTATTTTGCAAAGGCCCATGCCATCCGCCGCCGCGCGGTCCCTACCTGGGGTGTGTTTCTGAATGAGGAAGAACAGGGAGGCGGCCCCGTAATTGACATCGGAACCCATGCCATTGACCTGACATTGTGGATGATGAACAACTATAAAGTGAAAAGCGTTATGGGCAATGTCTACTATAAGCTGGGCAAGAAGGAAAATTCCGCAAATGCCTGGGGTCCATGGGACCCGGAAAAGTTTACTGTTGAGGATTCCGCATTTGCCTTTATCACAATGCAAAATGGCGCCACCATCACGCTGGAATGCAGCTGGGCTCTCAACTCTCTTGATGTAGGGGAGGCACAGTGCACGCTTTGCGGTACCGAAGGCGGGGCGGATATGAAGGACGGATTGCGTATTAACGGTGAGAAATACAGCAGGATGTATGTCAATAAACCGGAGCTTGACTCCGGAGGAGTCGATTTTTATGACGGAAATACGGAAGGCAATGCGGACAGGGAAGCCAGGCTGTGGATCGATGCAGTCATAAACGACAAGGCTCCTCTAGTTTTGCCGGAGGAGGCACTGGTAGTGACACAGATCCTCGATGCCATTTATGAGTCTTCAAAGACTGGAAAGCCTGTATATTTTGAGTAATACCGGGGAGAGGAGGTCTATACCGTGTTAAGAGTAGCAATGTTGAGCCAATGGCATGTACATGCCTGGGATTATGCCAAACAGATCCGTTCCATGGAAAACGCGCAAATCACTGCCGTATGGGATGAGATTCCGGCAAGAGGCGAAATATGGGCAAAAGAGCTGGGAGTCGAATTTGAAGCCGATTTGCAGACGCTGCTGGAAAGAGCGGACGTTGACGCCGTGGTGGTGAATACTCCCACAAATCTTCATGGGAAGGTCATGGTGGCGGCGGCTAACGCAGGAAAGCATATTTTCACGGAAAAGGTCATGGCACTGACCGTAAAGGAATGTGAGGAAATTGCCGAGGCGGTAAGGTCCAACGGAGTGAAATTTTGTATCTCCCTCCCGCACAGGACCTTTCCCCATAACCTGTTTGCAAAGAGGGTCGTAGAAGAGAAACTCCTTGGGGATATAACGCTTTTAAGAGTAAGAAATGCCCATAACGGGGCTACGGCAGGATGGCTGCCCCCACACTTTTATGATGCGAACCAGTGCGGAGGAGGCGCCATGATCGATCTGGGAGCCCATCCCATGTATCTTGTGCGGTGGCTTCTCGGAAAGCCTTCCAGGATCAGCTCCGTGTTCTCAAGCTTTACGGGTAAGCCCGTGGAGGATAATGCAGTCAGTGTGATCGAGTTTGAAAACAAGGCCGTGGGGATTGCGGAAACAGGTTTTGTCAGTTCCGACAGCCCCTTTTCCATGGAGCTTTACGGCACAAACGGGACTCTTTTCATCGGAGGACCTGAAAACAAGGTACGCCTGATCTCCGACAAGACCGGCGGAGTTCACGGCTGGACAGTTCCAGCCGATCTTCCAGATGCCCTTCCCAGCGCTATGAAGCAGTGGGTGGACGGCATACTTGAGGGAAGTGAAATACTCTTCGGCCTTGAAGAGGGAATTCAGCTTACGGAACTGATGGAAGCAGCGTATACTTCCCACAGGGAAAAGCGCCATGTGGAATTTTAGGCGGCGGAAGCCGGATTGGAATAAAGAAGGCCAAGCAGGATAATCAAGACACTCCGGGGCACCGGAGAGGAAACCTTACAAGAATAAAGCTTGTAGGGTTTTCTTTTTAAGCGTCGTTGTTTTTTTGTTTTTATGCTAAACGCTTTAATGAGCAATCAACGATACCCGGGGGTAATAGGCAGCGTAGGGTGTGAACTGATTGATTGAAAAGCGTTAGGATATAATTGAAATTTACATGTATTTTAAAATTGTATATAATAGACTCTGAAGGACAGTAAAAAAATTTTGCCCGAAGGCAGGAGCTATTATGTCAGAGCCGTATTTCGAGCCTGTTGTGCCCAAAATCGGAGATATAGAATATTTTTTTGAATGCCATCTGGACGAAGGCAGAAGAAGGGAAATAAGAGCCTCTGCCCACTGGCATTACTACATAGAAATCCTTTATATGCTGACCGGCTCCGCCAGAGTCATCCTTGGGGGTGTAAGCTATGATTTCAACAAAGGCGACCTTGTTGTGATCAACGCACGCGAGGTTCATTCTGTCAATACCGAGGATGAAGAAGACGTCAGGTATATTGTGATAAAATTTGACCCCGAGGTCCTGTACACAACCAACCGGACAGTCTTCGAATCAAAGTACGTATTTCCTTTTACCATGGCAAAGGCCTCGCACCAGAAGGTCTTCAAACGGGAAGAAATCGAAGGGACCCATATCCCTTACCTGGTACAGGAAATCTTTAAAGAATACGGGAGCCTCAGCTTTGGCTTTGATCTGGCCATAAGGACCCATATCTGCAGCATTTTCCTGTGGATTTTGCGGAATTGGCAGAGCAAAGGCCTGAACATGGATGCAAGCTACTCTTTCAAGGAAAACGAAATAAAAATGCTGCAAAAGGTCTTTGACTACCTGGATAAAAATTACCAGTATGACATTACGGTAAAAGAGGCCGCCAGGATGTGCAGCTTGAGCTACAGCTACTTTTCAAGATATTTCAAGGCGATTATGGGAAAGACCTTCACCGAGTATTTGAACTATGTCCGTATCACCGAAGCGGAAAAGCTTTTGCTGTCCACAGAAATGAATATTACCGAAGTGGCGGCGGAAACCGGCTTCTCCGATTCCAGTTATTTTATAAAGCAATTCCGGCATTTCAAGAATGTCTCGCCAAAGCAATTTAAGAAAAAATTTATCCGGGCATAAAACACCTTTATTAGAGTAGTAATTTAAAGCCTATTTGAACAACGTCACAGTCCCCCTCCTCTTAGGTGGGATTACCTGTATGTTCCTGCCGGACGTCCAATAAATAGTCCTTTGGCATAATAGCTTCGATTCCCGCCGGTATTGCTATACTCCCGCGAATTGCCCCATCCTTCTTATTCCATTGGACGACCACCGGGCCGTATTTTGTCGGGATCTCGCCATGGGCCCATTCCAGAAGCGCATTGGGGTTATCCAACAGTAATATCCCCTGCCCAAGCTTTGATACGTTTACACCCAGCACAAGATTGTCCAGGATATACGCAGGAGATGCTCCCCAGCCATGGCAGAGGCTTACCGGAGGGTCTTCATACAGGTAGGTGGGTGTGTTTCCCTGGTAAGTGCTGGGAATGGTGCAATGCCCGCTGGATTCGTCAAAGGTCTCCCACCAGGTCGTAGCGCCGCGGGACAGCATTTCGCCCCAATACCTTTTGATCAGGTCCATTGCTTCCTTTTGCCTGCCCTCCGCAAGCAGCACCTCAAGAACAATATGCTGGAAAAACGGTCCTCTGATTTCAGGCAGCAGCTTGTTTTTATAATAGTGTCCAAGAAAATGGTCTTTTTCTCCCGCTTCCATCAAGCCGCACCAAATGGCAAGAAAATTGGTTTGCATGGAAGTGCTCCCACTGAGCTCCGAACCCTCCATGCAGTCGGAGTAAAGCCTTTTTTCCGGGATCCACAAATGCTTTTTTATACTTTCCGACAATTTTTCAGCTTGCAGCCCGTATCTCGCCGCATCCTCTTCCTTGCCCAGAAAACGGGCCTTTTCAGATAAGCCTTTGAGTATTTTGAAATACAGGAACGAAATCGCCGCCACTTTGTCCTTGCGTCTGACATCGTTGCTCCAGTCAATAAAACACCACCAGCCTTGCCGGTCGGCCCTGCCGAAAAGTCCCGCAGCATCCAGTTGAGCTTCAAACCAGCCGGCAAGCTTTTTAATCTTGGGCCACAGATCCAGTACAAATTCCCTGTCGCCGGAATAATCCAGATAATCAAAAACGCCCTGCAGCCAATAGGCGCAAAAGTCCGGGAGCATAAAGCCGTTCCTTTCGGGACCTGTCCCCGGAATAGAGCCGTCGCTGTTCTGTATTCTCGCTGCCTGCAAAAGACATTTGCGCAAGAGGGCCGTGTCCCCGAAAACGTGATAAATAACCTTTCCCATCACGACAGCGTCTACGATCCATAGGGCCTTTTCCCTCCAGGGGCAGTCCTCCAGGTGGTCCTGACTGTTTAGCAAGGTGGTATATCTGCTGGTTTCCCAGATGTTGTTGAGAAGGGCGTCGCTGCATTGAAAGGCGCCGGACTCCTTAAACGCATAGTGGACGAGCTCAGCTTCCGCCTTATGAAAAAATACCGGCTCGGGAGCTGCCGAAAAAGTGAGCTGCAAAAACCTGAATGCCCGCCTTCCGAAAGGTTTTAGAAGGTTTAACCCCTCCTTCAGGATAAAGGCGTCGACATACTGCAGCTCCAGAGATTCGCCGTAAGCAAGCCTTAAAACACCTCCCTGGGGCGCATCGACCTTTAAGACGGGCCTTCCGACGACCTCACGCCCGAAATCCAGAACGATCGAAGGCATGGAGCCCGGAAAGGAAGCATCAAAGGTATTTGCCTCCAGGTTTATTTGTCCGAAATTAGCCTCGGTTCTGACAATCCCTTCAGGCCTGACTGTTTCGTGATGCAGGTAAGGTATCTCACGTTTAATGAGATTGGGCCACGGGCTGTTTTTGTCAAGAGCCTCCGCCAGTTCCAAAGCATTCTCCCACCGGCTGTCGTCAAATTCCATCGTATCCCAGCCGTCTTCCATAGTGGGCAGATAAATCTCCCTGAAGCCTCCCCATTTGCTGATACGGCCGGTGCTATTGCTCCACCTGGGAGATAGCCTGCATTTCCAATGGGTGTCCGTATTTAGAATGCAGTTGTCTCCGGATTGAATTTGTGCAATAAAGCCCGCCTCTCCCTGCTGCTGGTTTGTTACGATATCCTCTTCGCCGAAATGATAGCAGGTGGCCGCAATGAGATTGAGGCCGGGTACAATCCAGCCTGTTATATCATAGCTGTCATAATACTGCCACAGGCTGTCGCAGGGAGAAGGCCCCCTTCCGGCAAAATGCCCGTTTATGTACAGCAGGTATTCATTCCTTGCCGAGACCTTTACAGTCAGGGGCTTTTCCGTACTGTCAACGGCAAAGATCTTCCGAAACTCCACAAAGCAGTTTTTCACTTTCCGGTTTTGATGCAGCCAGATCCATCGGGCTCTCCATTGATCGTCCATCGGGTTCCCCTATTCTATGAGCAAATTTTACCATACTTCAAATGCAAAGCTGAATAACCGTCTAACTCTTGACCGCCCCCGAAGTGACCCCTTCGATATAAAGCCTTGAGCCTGCAAGGAACAAGGCTAAAAGCGGGAGGGTGGCGAATACGTAACCGGCGATCATAACGCCTATGTTTGTTTTGGCAAGCGATCCGGTAAATACCTGAACTGCAACGGTTATTACCTGTTTGCCCGTTGAGCTGATAATCATAAGGGGCCATACATAGTCATTATAAAAGCCCATCATGTTCATGATCACCAGGGTGGCCAGAATCGGTTTGGCAAGGGGCAAGGCGATCCTGCTATATGCCTGCAGTTCATTTGCTCCGTCCATCCTGGCCGATTCGAACAATGCCGTGGGCTGCTCCGTTATGAAAGTCCTGCAAAGAATGATTCCAAAGACCTGTCCCCCGGTGACCCATGGGAGTATAAGGGCCCACCAGCTGTTTTTAAGACCCAGCTCCTCCATAAGCTTGAAAAGCGGAGTGAGGGTCAGTATGGACGGTATCATCATAATGCTCACAATTGCAAGATAGAGCGCCTTTTTTCCCGGGAAGTCGAGTTTTGCCAGTACATAGCCGCTCATGGAGGATAAAATGACAGCGATTGCCGTAGAGATCCCGACTGTAAAAATAGAATTAAACATGTTCAAGTACAATACTTTTACAGCCGAAGCATAGTTTGCCCATTCAACAGGGTTCGGCAGCTTCCAGAAGTTCCCGTAGATCTGAATTTGAGATTTCAAAGAAAGAAAAATCATCAGCATTATCGGCACAAAGGCAAGAAACAGCATTACCAGCGCACCCGCTATAATAATTGACTGCAGCACATTCCTTTTTATTCTTCCGGACCTTATCCTGCTCATTCCCATCCCCCCTAAAAATCATTTTCAGAAGCGGTTTTTATCCGCATGTTTAAAAGTGTACCTGCAAAAATAGCAATAAACATCACAACGCCAAGGGAACATGCATAGCCGTACCTTCCGTAGGAGGTGGCATTATAGTAAAGCTCAAGGCCGGGTACGTATGTCGAGACTCCCGGACCTCCGTTGGTAAGTATCAGGATGGGCGTAAAATTCTGTACCGTCCCGATAAAGGAAAGGATAATAAGCATCTTTACCTGGGGAGTGATCAAAGGCAGGTGGATTTTTGTAAAGTTCCACCAGCTGTTGCTGCCGTCCACCTTTGCAGCTTCAAAAAGCTCCGGCGAGATATTGATCAGCCCGCCGTAATAGACCAGGAAGGCAAAGGCGTCGATAAAGGGGAAGCCCATGAATACAATTGCCCAGATGGCGGTGGCCGGATCCCCGAGCCACACTTTTTTCAGGGTATCCAGATTTAATAATTCCAGAAGATTGTTCAAAAGCCCCATATTGGGGTCGTATATATTCTGCCAGATAAGTGCGGAGATTACTGTCGGAACTACCATCGGCAGTACGAAGAGGAACCTGAACCAGTATTTCTTTCTGTCGCCCTTCATTAAAAATACCAGCTCGGCCACGAACAGAGGGATGGTCAGCAGCTTCAAAAATGTTGTGCCTGCCAATATCAGCAGATTTTTAAGGCCAAGCAGAAAATAGCCCTCTTCAATCATTAATCTGAAGTTTTCAAAACCGATGAACTTAATGGTCAGCGCGTTGTTATTTGCAATGCTCCAATCGGTGAACGCCATAATAAATGCCCTGATGACAGGAATGTAAGCAAATACGATCAGCAGCACAAAGGTCGGCATAAGCATCAGATAGGCAAACCTGTGTTTTTTAATTACCTTAAAGGCGGCGGCTATCCCTTGTCTTAAGGGGTTCAACGCCAGAATAAGCAATATCAGAGCAATGAACGGCATTATATAGAGTAAAATACCGACAACAGCTTTGAATGTATTTCTGCTGTGAATTGTTTCAAGCGCACCGGTGTTAATCGTATAGAGAAAGTTTCCGGTACCGGTCACATATGCGGCGTCTTCATCAAACAGTATGCCTGTTACGGTATAGTTTATATTCGTTTCAAACACCTTGTCTCCGGCTCTGCCGGCGATATAAAACCTGCCCTCCTCGGTACCGGCGGCAATCCATTGGCCGTTTTCCGACAGGGCGATACTCCTTCCCGTGCCGTCAAAGACTGCGGATGCAATCTGGCGCAGGTTATCGTCAAAAAGGTAATAGATGCAATTGCCGGTCAATACCGCAATCAATTTTTGGGACCTGTTGACGTCCATGTCAGTAATGGCATAACCAAGCTTTTTTACCGCAGTTTGATTTCCTTTCAGGTCAAAGGTCATGATTTCGGCCCTGTCCGTAACAAGATAGATTTTTTGATAATCGCTGTTAAAGGCGACTTTTTTGGAAACCGAGCCGATGTCCTTTCTCCAGAGCTCCTTGCCGCTGTTGTCATATACGTAAAGTCCATGCTTGATGGGGGATACCCCTGCAGATACGGCAATCATGGAAGCATCTTCATTAATATCAATGCTGTAAATTCTTCTTTGTACGTTTATTTTTCCCTTTTGAGTCCCGGCCTCCAGGTCAAGGATGTACACATTCCTGTCTTCGCACCCGATATATGCCCTTCGGGTTTTTTCATCGATTTTGATTTCCCTGACCGGGCCTTTTGTCGCAAAAGCCCAAAGCTTTTCCCCCTTCTCGTTAAATGCCGTCAGCACGTTTGTGTAAGCGCCTACCAGGGTTATTTTTTTCGTACTGTCGTAGGCGACACTGAAGTTTTGCGCTCCGGTAACCATAGTGGAATCCGCCAGGATTTTCGAGGCGTCCCGTGCAAGAAAATTGAATGCCAGGCATCCGGTAAATATCACCCCTGCGATTATTGAAGGTATCAGCCATCGAATACGGATTTTCATTGATTCACCCCCTGATTCAAATTCTCTTGTCGAATTTGAATTGCACCTGTGTGCATTTCGCCCAAAGGCAAATTTCACACGCGCATTCAAATCTGCCACGGCAGAATGGCATAAACAATTTCAGAGGGGCATTCCTGCCCCTCGCGATAACCGGCTCCTACTTTCCCGTAGGCGCATTCTGTGGATTCTTCAAGTCGTTCTCGCTGATTCCTCCGTTTTTCATTGCCTCAGGCAGATATTTCAGGTGGTTTGCCTGGTGCAGCTTTGCCCATTGCGTTACATCAATCTTTCCGGTCAGGAAGTCCTGGGTGTATTTGTACCATTCTCTGTAGCTGGGATCTATATCGCCCTTGTTGCTTGCGGTACCGCGTGCGAGCCTGTTTCCGTATCCCTTCTGGCCATTGCCGATGAATTTGACTTCCGCAAACAGCTTTGCATATTCCTCCGGCAGCTCTACATTGTATACGAGGGAAGGACCGGCAGGATTATATCCGGTATTGAGCGCGGCTGTCATCCATTTGCCGTAGCCTTCTTTCGAAGAATAGTACATCATGAAATCCGCCACCAGATCATCATGGGCTTTATCCTTCTTGACACCGGAAAGAAAACCGACCGCTACTTCAATGGTCCTTACGGGTGCTTCTATACCGGGGCCCTCCATGGAAGGATTGTTGAAGGAACCCATCTCGAATTTCTGAACCCCGTCAACCTTTACGGCCGCATCTCCCGATCCTGCAGTTATCTCCTTGCCGCTGGCGACACTGTCCATGGCGCGCTTGAATTCGGTAAAGAACCATCCGCCGTTCAACAGCATGGCAGCCTTGCCTTGCAGGAACAATTGAATATGAGCAGGGTCCTTTGTTCCGAAGAACGCATCTCCTCCGGCATATTTCGGGAAGACTTCCTTAAGGGAGCTCATAACGGTCCTCATACCCTCGGAATCCGCCTTGATGGTACCATCCTTCATTGCGTTATAGAATCTTAATTCGTTTTGATTGACGACCCAGGTGTCATCGTTATAGGGGTCGTTGACGTTGTATTTCCATACGCCGTCCATATCAGGGTCATAGCAGAAGTCGCCGTCCTGTGCTCTAGTGGTGTTGATCCAGCTTCTCGACGTCTGGTCGGCATAAATTTGGGCCAGCCAGCCCAGCTGCATAGCCCAGAAGCTCTGATAGTCGCCCGGTACTGCCAAAGGTTGTATTCCGGCCTTTTGCAGCTTGCCGCATACATCCACCAGCTCCTTCCAGGTCGTCGGAGCCTTAACATCCGCCTTGCTGAACATATCCTTGTTATAGAACCAAAGCACCTGGACAGATTCAAGGCTTATGGTATCCAGCAGTTGTTTTGCAACATTTTTCTGCTGCAAATCGTAATTGAACTGGTCCTTCCATACACCGTCGGAATACGGACTCTTGTTGTTTATGTACTCCAGCCAGTTTATAACCTTTCCGTCCTTTGCCGAACCGGCCATGTTTCCGCTGATGATGTCGGCTACGGGCTTCTCGCTGTTCAACTCATTCTTTACCCATTCGCCGTAGCTTTCCTGGGGTTTCGGGTCAACCGTAATTTTTACCTTTGGATGGATGTCCATATAACCTTTTGCAACTGCTTCCCAGCCTTCTTTTAGACCCGGAGTATTGGCTAAGGGGTTGATGACAATTGTACCTTCCAGTTCTGCCGCCGGCTCCGTCGCCGCTTTGTCAGTCTGTGCTGCTGTCGTTGCCGCCGTCGTTGCCGCTGTTGACTCCGGCTCATTTGCAGCTCCGCCGCAACCGGCTGCCGCGGTTGCCAGCATCAATACCACCAGTAATAATGCCAGCGCGTTTTTCATTGTCTTCATTTCCGGAACTCCTCCTCACAATTTTGTTATTCTTATTTAAAATCCAACCGTCAAATTGCGCATGGAGAAGCGAAAGGTATTCCGCTTTTCATTTTGACAAGGATACGTTATAATAATATTGCCGAGGGGAGTTGCCCGGTATTGTCTGGTCTTCCGCACGGATAGGCCGTAAATACCCGGGTAACTTCCTATTATTACAAACATGTCAAAGCGCAAATCCGTGTTCGATTTAAATACCTGAATCATGTCTTTTTTGCCGGGCCGGTAGACCCCCGGATGATGAGGTCAACGTCCAGCTTGATTTTTGCCGGGCTCTTTTCCTTAAGCCCGTTTAATATCAGACCCATGGCTACCCGTCCCATTTCCTGGGTATTCGTCCTCAAAGTCGTTAGTGAAGGCGTAACACATTCTGTCAGGAATATATCATCACACCCGGCGACAGAAATATCTTCATTTATGTGCAAACCCGCATCCTTTATGGCTTTCATAGCACCAATGGCCATCAGGTCATTTGTAGAAAAGATGGCGGTAACGCGCGTTTTTCTTGCCAGTAATTTTTGTATGGATTCATATCCCGAGCGGTGAGTGGTATCATAAGGGTAAAAGCCGTCCACGATCAAGTCGGGATCCACGTCCAGGCCGTACTTTCTGATACTTTCCATAAAAAACGAGTAGCGTACGTCCGGGTTCCGGGTGATGGAAAGACCGCTTAAAAAGCCTATGCGCTTATGTCCCAGGTCTGCCAGGTACTTCACCAGGTTGTTTATAGCGGGATAGTAATCAAAGTATACGGCCGAGGTGTCGCTGTAATTGCCGCCAACGATGATCATACCCGCTTCCTTCAGCTTTTTGATGTGCTCTTCGCGGAAGGTATTTCTCGTGGTGGTAGCGATATACAAGCCATCCATTTGTCTTTGAAGTATGCTGTCAAAGTAATAATCCGGATCCCCGCTGGCCATAAAAAGAGAAACCATAAATCCGTTTTTTTGGGCAACCTCCTCCATCCCCTGGGCGATGTTTCCATAGTGCGGATTTGCTATATCATTCACCAGCAGGCCGACATGCTTTGTAGATTTGGTAACAAGACCTCTGGCCACGATGTTCGGACGGTAATCCAGCTTTCTGATGGCTTCTGTTACCTTCAGCTTAAGTTCTTCACTTACATACTTGGTCCCGTTTACAACGTGTGATACCGTTGCGTCCGAAACTCCTGCCACCCTTGCCACGTCTTTTCTTGTCGACATAAATTTATAGTCACCTTCATATTAATTATCAGTTACTCGCGTAATTCATAAATAATATATTCGCTGGATTTAAAAAAATCCTCAATTCTAAGAAATTTTTAAATTTAAATATACTGAAATGACAGGCAGAGACCGCTTTTAATCAGCTGCCATATTTTTAGCCGCGCCGGCATTTCCGCCCTCTGAACTGTAACATGCAATCGTCCAAACTGGTTTCAATTCCGCCGGCCACGTTGACAAATATGGATATAGAACATATAATCAAAATAGTGATTAGTTTTTAGTATAGAAAAGAGTTTACCGGTGTCGCAGCTTTCAAAAAACCTTATTGGCAAAAGTGCATTATTGCTTGCCCTGTCGGAAACAGAACCCGATAACGCTGAACTATCCGTTTTTAGCGGATTACAGTGGAAATACTGTGTGGGCAAGGTTGGTGCGATGGATTCCCAGAAGGTGGTTGCAGCGGTTGAAACTGCGGCAAAAAGGAACGGCCTGATCAATCCGGATGTGTACAGGGAATCGCATGCGCTTTACCACGCGATCATAGAGGCTCTGGAGGGAGTAACGCGCGGGCAGGTGCAGCTGGGGGCGGTTTTGCGGACCGTAGGCCTCAGGTTCTCCATTATCCGGGGAAATCCCTATGACGGCCCCGAAGAAGGGGAATGGATCGCAGTAGCGGTTTACGGGACCATCGGTGCGCCGGTGAAAGGGCTGGAGCACGAGGCTGTGGGATTGGGAATAAACCATATTTGAAAATGGATAAATAAAAAAAGAACCTATAGTGTTGAGTTTAATAGGGGGTTCTAGTAGAAAGTCGTTGACTTTTTAGTAGAACCCCCTTTTATTATCGGAAATCAGGGGGATGAGGCAGGATGATTACATTAACGGGGTATTCCTTGACTTTGAAGGAAGTCGGCGATGTGCTTTATAAGGGCGTAAAGGCAGGCGCTTCGGCCGAAAGTATGGAAAGGGTTGCCGCCAGCCGGCTGGCAGTTGAGAATATCGTTGCCGGAGGGGAAGTGGTTTACGGCATAACCACAGGCTTTGGAAAGTTCAGTGATGTATTGATCAAAAGAGAAGATACGGAAGAGCTGCAGCTTAATTTAATACATTCGCATGCTTGCGGGGTAGGAGAACCTTTCCCGGAAATTGTGAGCCGCGCAATGCTTCTTTTGCGCGCCAATGCACTGCTGAAAGGCTTTTCCGGGGTAAGGGAAGTCCTGATAGAGATGCTGTTTAAATTGCTGAATGCCGGGATACACCCGGTCATTCCGCAGCAGGGCTCCCTTGGAGCAAGCGGAGATCTTGTGCCCCTTGCCCATCTGGCACTGGCGCTCATCGGCGAAGGAGAGGTATATTACAAGGGAAAAAGATGCCGGACCCAGGAGGCGTTTCAGAGTGAGAATATAACGCCCATCGTTTTGCAGGCGAAGGAAGGACTGGCGCTGATAAACGGGACACAGGCCATGACGGCCATGGGCGCCGTTGCATACATTGAAGCGGAGAAGCTGGCTTATCAGGCGGAAATGATCGCTGCCCTGACAATGGAAGGGCTTAACGGCATCATCGACGCCTTTGACGAAGATATTCAAATTGTCCGGGGCTATCCGGAGCAGGCGGATGTCGCCAGAAGGATGCGGTGTATCCTGAAGGACAGCGGATTGGTCACCCGCCAGGGAGAGCTCCGGGTGCAGGACGCCTATTCCCTCCGGTGCATCCCCCAGGTTTTTTGCGCCAGCTGGCAAGCGCTGGGCTATGTTAAGGAGAAGCTGGAAATTGAGCTCAATGCGGCAACAGACAACCCCCTTATTTTTGACAACGGCTGCAAAGTCATATCGGGAGGGAACTTTCACGGACAGCCTGTGGCATTTGCCATGGACTTTCTCAAAATAGCCGTTGCGGAGCTGGCCAATATCTCCGAACGGAGAGTAGAGCGGCTGGTGAATCCTCAGCTCAGCGATCTGCCGCCTTTTCTGAGTCCGGAGCCCGGTCTGCAGTCCGGAGCAATGATCCTGCAGTATACGGCGGCTTCCCTGGTTTCTGAAAATAAAACCCTTGCCCATCCGGCAAGTGTTGATTCCATCCCATCCTCAGGAAACCAGGAGGATCATGTGAGTATGGGCACCATCGGATCAAGGCATGCATACCAGATCCTAGGCAATACCAGAGGAGTACTGGCGATTGAGCTTATATGCGCTCTTCAGGCTGTAGAATACAGGGGAATCGAAAAGATGTCGCCTGTGACAAGGCAGGTTTATGATATTGCCCGTTCCATTGTTCCTTCCATAAAGAAAGACAGGATATTTTCCTATGATATCGAAAATATAAAGAATTGGTTGATGGAGGATTGGCAGGAGCTTTTGGCCTGCGGCAATGAAGAAAAGTGCCTTTAGTTTGTGGTATAGTAAAAATGATGGAGGTTTAACTATATGAATAACCTGGATATATCCCGATCAATGACAATAAAGCTTGACCCGGAGCTGCCGGAAATGCCGGAGTTCCAGCCGGGAATAAGAAGGGCGCCCAACCGGGGCTTCCGGCTGTCACAGCAGCAAACCGGGGTTGCACTGAAAAACGCCCTGCGGTATGTGCCTGAAGAGCTTCATGAAACGCTGGCCCCGGAATTTCTGGAGGAGCTCTTGCAGTACGGCCGCATCTATGCCTACCGTTACCGCCCCCAGGGCCGGATTTACGGCAAAGGTATCCATGAATACAAGGGGAACTGTCTCGAAGGAAAAGCTTTTCAGGTAATGATTGAAAACAACCTGGATTTTGACATAGCGCTGTATCCTTATGAGCTTGTGACCTACGGGGAAACAGGCCAGGTATGCCAGAACTGGCTGCAGTACAGGTTAATTAAAAAATACCTGGAAGCCTTGACAGACAGGCAGACCCTTGTCGTGGAATCGGGCCACCCGCTGGGGTTGTTCCCTTCCGGGCCTGAAGCGCCCAGGGTCATTATTACAAATGCGCTGATGGTAGGCATGTTTGACAATCAATCGGACTGGGAAATTGCACAGCAGCTGGGAGTGGCCAATTATGGCCAGATGACGGCCGGGGGCTGGATGTACATAGGGCCTCAGGGCATTGTTCACGGCACCTTCAATACCCTGTTGACCGCAGGAAGATTAAAATTAGGCGTCCCTTCCGACGGAGATTTGAGAGGACGGCTTTTTGTGACCTCAGGCCTGGGCGGCATGAGCGGAGCACAGCCGAAGGCCATTGAAATTGCCAATGGCGTAGGGATCATTGCTGAAGTGGATTATTCAAGAATCAAGACAAGATTTGATCAGGGCTGGGTAGCCAGGATTTCCGACAGTTGCGAGGAAGTATTCAATATCGCCGAGGAGTATGTTAAAAACCAGATAACCATATCCATTGCATATCACGGAAATATTATCGACCTGCTGCAATATGCGGTGGACCACGAGAAGAAAATCGATCTGCTTTCGGATCAGACATCCTGCCATGCGGCCTACAGCGGGGGTTACTGCCCTGCGGGACTGACTTTTGAGGGACGGACAAGGCTTCTGGCTGCGGATAGGGAAAAATTCAAAAGGCTGGTGGATGAATCCCTGAAAAGGCATTTTGAATTGATCAAAGCCCTGGCGGACCGGGGGACATATTTCTTCGACTACGGGAATTCCTTCATGAAAGCCATTTATGATGCCGGTGTAAAAGAAATTTCAAAAAACGGGCAGGATGAAAAGGACGGTTTTATTTTCCCCTCCTATGTTGAGGATATTATGGGGCCCGAGCTCTTCGATTACGGTTACGGACCTTTCCGGTGGGTATGCCTCAGCGGCAGCGAGGAGGACCTGGAAAAGACGGATAAGGCAGCGATGTCCTGCATAGACCCCGGCAGACGGGGACAGGACCGGGACAACTATCTGTGGATCAGGGATGCCAAAAAGAACCGGCTGGTGGTAGGGACAAAGGCAAGGATATTGTACCAGGATGCCGAAGGCAGAAGGAATATCGCATTAAAGTTCAATGAAATGGTACGTAGCGGGGAAATAGGGCCGGTCATGCTGGGGAGAGACCACCACGATGTCAGCGGTACGGATTCGCCTTTCCGTGAAACCTCCAATATCAAAGACGGAAGCAATATGATGGCGGACATGGCGACACAGTGCTTTGCAGGAAATGCGGCCCGGGGAATGAGCCTGGTGGCTCTGCATAACGGAGGCGGCGTAGGCATCGGAAAAGCCATCAACGGCGGATTCGGCCTGGTATTGGACGGCAGTGAAAGAGTGGATACCGTCATAGGGTCTGCAATCATGTGGGATGTGATGGGCGGAGTTGCCCGCCGTTCCTGGGCAAGAAATGATCATTCCATCGAAACCTGTATGGAGTATAATAAAAATTATATAGCTTCAGGCCATATTACAATACCCTATATTCCAAGGGAAGACCTGGTTCAGGGATTGGTCGCCGAAGCTTTTAAAAAATGAATGGATAAAAGGAGAGAAAGAGGATGTCAAAATTGGTGGAATGCGTTCCAAATTTCAGCGAGGGAAGAAATCTGGAGGTTATACAAAAAATAATCGCGCCCTTTATCGCCACAGAAGGGGTAAAACTGCTGGACTACAGCCCTGACAAGGATCACAACCGGGTTGTGGTTACCGTTATGGGGGAGCCTGAGAGTGTCAGGGATGCTATGGTGGAAGCTGCAGGCATAGCCATTGCAAATATCGATATGACGAAGCATCACGGACAGCATCCCAGAATGGGCGCAGTAGACGTAGTTCCCTTCATACCCGTAAAGAATTTTACCATGGAGGAAGCAGTGTTGCTGGCCAGGGAAACTGCCGGACGGATGGCTGAAAAATATGATCTGCCCATCTTCCTGTATGAAAAGGCAGCGACGGCGTCGGCCAGAGAAAACCTTGCAAATATCCGGAAGGGCGAATTTGAAGGCATGGCGGAAAAACTGCTTCAGCCCGAATGGAAGCCGGATTTCGGCCCTGCCGCAGCTCATCCGACGGCAGGCGCCACCGTTGTCGGCGCAAGGATGCCGCTGGTTGCCTTTAATATTAACCTGGGCACTGCCAATCTGGAGATAGCCAACAAGATAGCAAGATGTATCCGGCACCTCTCAGGCGGTCTGAGATTTGTAAAAGCCGTAGGCGTCGATTTGAAGGAAAGAGGCATCGTACAGGTATCCATTAATATGACGGACTTTACGAAAACCTCTCTGTACAGGGCTTTTGAAATGGTAAAATTCGAAGCGAAAAGATATGGCGTGCCTGTGGTGGGAAGCGAGATCATCGGCTTGACGCCAATGGAAGCCCTTATTGACTCCGCGGTTTATTATTTGCAGATTGAGGATTTTAATATCAAACAGGTGTTGGAGTACAGAATGCTTGAATAACAATGCAGTTTTGCGAGGTGTGATGATGAATGCAGACTTGATCATAAGATCCGATTGTATTATAACCTGCAAGGAAGGCTCAGATGATGACAATATCGACGGCTACATCGTTATCGCCAATGGCAGGATAGAAGCTGTCTGTGAAGGCGATATGCCCGCGGAATCCCTTGGCGCAGGGGTTAATTTCATCGATGCCAGGGGCAAGACTGTGATCCCGGGCTTGATCGATGCCCATACCCACTTGGTCCACGGCGGCTCCAGAGAGAACGAGCTTTCTTTGAAGCTGAAGGGAGTCCCTTATCTTGAAATACTTAAGCAGGGGGGCGGTATTCTAAGTACTGTCAGAAATACAAGACAGGCAACCAGGGAAGAGCTGAAAAGCAAGGCAAGGAAAAGCCTGGACCAGATGCTGCTCCACGGCACCACCACGGTGGAGGCAAAAAGCGGCTACGGACTTGATCTGGAAACAGAGGTGAAATGTCTGGAAGCCGCTGCAGAATTGGATAACGAGCATCCTATTGATATTCTCAGGACCTATATGGGCGCCCATGCAATACCGGAGGAATACAAGGGGAATAGCAAAGGGTATATGGAGTTTATGACCGGTGTCGTTATGCCTTACATAGCAGCAAACAAACTGGCGGAATTCATGGACGTCTTCTGTGAGGAAGGTGTATTTTCGCCGGAAGAATCCAGAGAGTTAATGGAAAAAGGAAAAGCAAACGGGTTTAAATTGAAAATCCATGCCGATGAAATCATTCCTCTCCAGGGAGCGGAGCTGGCCGCCGAAATGGGGGCAATTTCTGCGGAGCATTTATTGGCTGCGTCCGATAAAGGCATGGATGAATTAAGTAAAGCAGGGGTAACAGCGGTACTTCTTCCGGGAACATCCTTTTACTTAATGCTCGGGAAGTACGCCGACGCCCGCAAAATGATGGGAAAGGGGATCAGGGTAGCCCTGGCTACGGATTATAACCCCGGAACCTGCCCCACGGAAAATCTTCAGGCGGTAATGACCTTCGCCTGCTTTGGGATGAAGCTGTCTCCCATGGAAATTATCCGGGGCATGACCGTCAATGCGGCCCATGCGGTGGACAGAGCATCGGAGATTGGCAGTATTGAAGCGGGAAAAAAGGCCGACCTGGTTATCCTGGATACTCCCAATTTGGACTATGCCCTCTATCATTTTGGAATCAACCATGTGGATAAGGTAATCAAAAACGGAAGAGTAGTTGTAGAACAGGGTAGAATTATTTAAGGAGAAAAAAGATGAGCTTGTTAATCGATAAAACCATAAAGGATTTCAGCAATTTGCTTGCCAGCAGCGAGCCTGCGCCCGGCGGAGGAAGTACCGCAGCACTTTCAGGGCTTTTTGGGGCTTCGCTGTCAATGATGGTCGTCAATCTCTCCGTAGGGAAAAAAGCTTATGAGGCCCTTGAGGTCGGCATAAAAGAAGAAATCAAGCAGAGCTTTGACAAAATCGCAGCGTTGAATAATGAACTGATGGGATTGGTCGATGAAGATACAAAGGCCTTTAACGCTTTTATGGAGGCCATGAGACTGCCTAAAGAAACGGAGCAGGAAAAAGCCGCCAGAACCGAAGCCATACAAAAGGCCGGCCTGTATACGTTGGAGGTACCGTTGAAGGTTGCGGAAAAATGCCTTCAGATACTGCGAAACCAGAGGATAATTGTTGAATACGGAAATAAGAATGCCCTATCCGATGTGGGCGTGGGCGCGCTTCTTGCACAAGCCGGACTTGAAGGAGCCATTCTGAACGTGAAGATCAACCTTCCGGGGATCAGTGATGCTGCCGTAAAATCCGATGCCCAAGAGAAAATAAAAAGCCTCCTCGAGGAAGGACAGGACTTGAAAGCCCGGATCATAGAGACGGTGAATAAACGGATCGGATAAGCCGGGGAGGGTGACTGCTACTCCAGGATCTTCGAATTGAGATTGTAAAGAAGCTCCTGGGCAGCTCTCAGAGTATAATGATTTTCAATGCAATAGATGATCACTGCATCTCTTTTTACTCTTACGTAGAGGGGACTTGTTTGAGTGATATTCAGAAGAAGCTGTGTATCTGTCAAATCCAGCCCCATTCCGATGGCAATCTTCAAATAATTATCCCTGCTTGCATACCGCGCGCCTCGTAAAATTTGATACCCATAGCTCCGGTCAATATCCGCGCGGAGAATAATCTCACTTTTGTCCAGCTTATATTTCAGCATCTTCTCTTCAAAAAAGGAGGCGATGTTTTGAGACACAAAATCCGATTCGTTCTGCGCCAAAAAGCGCCGGATGTTTTGTTCGTTTTTTAAATAGCCAAGAAGTTTTGTTGTAACAGACGGATTTTTTTTGAGCATGGTGTAACTCCTTTTTGCACAGGCGCAGCCTTTTGCAAGCTTTTTACGAAAATATATATTCTATCCATACTGAGTCTACCATTTCGCTGCCGGAAATAAAAGTGTCAAATCTGCAATCGCATAAAAATTTTATCAGGATGCAAATTGCACACCAATTTTTTTGTCAGATTTAATAAAATGGATAGGTATAGCATATCCATTTCTCCGGATCGTGCGGTGAAGCCTTATAACGCCGTCGTTCCGGCGGTGGTATGAAAATCATGAATGAAAGGAAAGTGCAATGAAAAGCAAAAGCGGATAAACATCGCTTCTCGCTGCTGTCATTGGCTGAAGGAGTAGGGAAATGAAGAAATCATTCAAGCGTCAGAAAATCTTCTCATTTTTACTGGTTTTATGTACAACCATAAGCGTCTTTTCAGGGACCTGTTTTGCAAGCAACGGCTCCGGTTTTGAGGACCTTCGGGGATATGAATGGGCGGAGGACGCCATAACGAAGCTGAAAGACGGCGGAATTGTGAACGGAAACTCCCCGACGACCTTTAATCCGGGAGGATTATTAAAACGTGCTGAGCTTGCGGCTTTGCTGTGCCGCGCTTTTATTGCTCCAAATCCCACCGGCAGGCCGGCTTTTGCGGATAACGAAGACATACCGGAATGGGCCTTGATCTATGTTGAAGCAGCCAGGCGTTATTTCTACATAGGGAGTGATAATAGATTCAGGCCCGCGGCGGAATCGACCCGCGAGGAGATCGTGTATTCGCTGGTAAAAATACTGGACCTTGATACGACCGGTGTCAGCGTGACTGAAGCCCGGGAGAAGTACAACAAGGATTGGGACAGCGTCAAGGAGGAAAATAAGGCTGCCATAGCTCTTGCTACGAAGCTGGGGATTGTTTCCGGCGACGGCAACGGCAGGTTCAGCCCCGGAGAGCCCATTAACCGGGCAGAGATGGCAGTTCTGCTTTACCGCGCCATGAAATACGGCGGAGGGTTCGGAGGAGGAAAATTTTCCGATGTCAAGCCCGGAGACTGGTACTACAATGCGGTCATGAATCTTACAAACCGGCAAATCACCGGAGGAAAAGAGGACGGCACTTTCGGAACCAATGACGAGCTGGAAAACAGGGATCTGCCCAAATGGCTTGCAAAAATGGCAGGCGAAGAGGAAGACTCCGCCGAGGTCATAAGCAAAATACCTTCCGGACTGTTAAGTACGGATATGGATGAATCGGAATCCGTTATTGATGCCGTTTATGCGGATGATAAATTAACCCGTGAGGTTGCGGCATATTCGCTTGCCAAGCTCTGCAACCTCCCTGATCCGGGAGAGGAATCCGTCAGTGACGCTGTTTACGGTTTTGCCGATAAGGAGGACATTAACCCGGATTACCTGAATGCGGTTGCTTCCGTTATCCTGACCGGCTATATGAATGGAAGCCGCGACGGAAATGGAGCTCTGGTGCTGAATCCCACTGCTCCCGTCACCAAAGCGCAAATGGCGGTATTGATGGTCAATGCCCTGCCTTCCGACGGGAAAAAGCCGGGGCAGGTGTTTTCGGATGTGGCGCCGGGGGATTGGTTCTATGACGGGGTTATGTACCTGTATAACAAAGGGATTGTCTTCGGACGCCCCGACGGTACCTTCGGGCCTTTTGACGAGAATGGGATCCCCGACCGTACCACCCTTGCCGCCCTGATTTGCAGAATACTCGATATAAAGAACCCGGAGCCGAACCCGGAGGATTTCAATTTCAAGGACCCGGAATTCGAAAGCGGGGGCTATTCCTGGGCAAAAGGCTTTGTCTGGGCGGCAAAGAATTACTTCCTCTATGAAGACGACCTTTTTTACCCTACCCGGCCGGCGACCCGCATGGAAATAGCCTATGCCGCGGCTAAGCTTTTCGGCGGCTATGATCCCGACAGCGTGAATTATGAGACAATATTGAGGCCTTTTACCGACAGCGGCTCCGTTCCTGTGGAATATAAGTCTGCAATGGCATACCTGGTGGGTGCCGGGATAATTAAAGGCACTGGGGAGGGTGAGTTAAATCCGCTTGGAACAACCAGCCGTGCTGAAATAGCGGTGTTCCTGGCTCGTGCGCTGATAGGGATAGACCAATCCAAGATGAAGGATTATGAGAATACCATCGAAGCAGTTAAAGAGGGGGAGGGACAGTGATATGAAAAAGGCATTGCGCACAAAGCTGGCGGAAATTGTGATAATTGCTTTGATAATCAATATAGGTTTGCTTTTTGCCGTGAGCGCAGGTACGGTGAAAACCATAGTCCTGGAGGAAGATTGGCGGCTGACCGCCGCTATGGATATCAATGCCGGTGAAGGAAATGTCATCGTGCTTGACGGACTGAACAAATATACCATTTATGAAATGAATGCCAACGCTGTTCTTACAAACTCAACGGGAATCGTCAGGCTCAAAAACACGGCAGTCATCAGCGTGGGCTCGTCCCCGGCAGCAGAGTCGCTGGCGGAGCTTTATACGGCCGCATTGTCCGTAACCTCCGTCACAGCTCCCGCACAGGATGCAGCTTCTCTTCCGATGCCGGTGGTCCCCGGCTTTACCGTCGCCATCCGTTCGTCAAGCAATCCCGATGCCATTGCATTAAACGGAGCGGTGACACCCCGCGCATCACCACAGACTGTAGACCTTGTCTTCACTTTATCCGGCAACGGCGGTGAAGCCGACACGGCCGGCATCTCCGTTACAGTGCCGGCGGCATCCGGCGGCAATGAGCAGGTGCCGTCCCTGGGAGGAAGTGTTGCAATCAGCGGAACTGCCAAATACGGGCAGGTATTTTCGGCGAACCTCACGAATGTAACAAATAACGTCGGCCCCCTTTCCTATTTATGGAAGCGCGGAGCCACAGAGGTCGGAACAGGCGCAGCCTATACAATTGTTCAGGCCGATATAGGCCAGAGCATAACAGTAACGGTAACGGGAGACGGGATAAATGCCCGGGGCAGCGTAACGAGCCCTGCCGTGACACCTGTCAAAGCGGACGGACCGTCGGCTCCGGCTGCTCCAACCCTTGCTTCAAAAACCTCCGCAAGTATAACCTTAAACCCTGTTACAGGTGCGGAGTATTCAAAGGACAACGGAGCCACCTGGCAGAACGGAACAGTTTTTACCGGACTTAGCTCCAATACGGCATATACTTTTGTCTTAAGAATCAAAGAAACGCTGATACAATTTGCATCTGCAAACAGCGCTTCGGCCAGTGTTACAACCGATGCCGCCTCCGGCGGGAAAGGCAACGACAGCGGAAGCAGTATTACCCCTGTGCAGCCTGAAGCACCCAAGGGAACCACCAGTATCAAGGAAAGCGGTATCATAGAAGCGGCTCCTGTGCTGAAGCCAAATTCGAAGCAGGCTGAAATAACCATTCCACAGGAGGAGCTGGACAAAGCGGCGGAAAAAGTGACTGCCGGAGCGGATGGCGTAAAAGTAATACCGGTAAACGTAAAAAAGACGGAAGGAGCAAACACCTATGTGGCCGAGCTTTCGGCAGCAGCTCTTTCTACGGCGGAAACAGCCCGTAAGATACGCGTTGCCACTGAAGCCGGCACGCTTGTTGTTCCGGCAAATATGCTGACGGCAGCGGATTCTTCCGGAGCGGAGAAGGTGGCATTGTCCATCGGCGCTGCGGACACAAGCGCCATTGCGGCGGAGGTTATGGCGCAAATCGGCGGCAGGCCGGTGGTTGAATTAAAGCTTCAAGTCAATGGAGAAACCAGGGCGTGGAGTAATCCTGACGCGCCTGTCACCGTAACAATACCTTATACGCCAACGGCGGAAGAACTGGCTGATCCTGAACACATTGTCGTATGGTATGTGGATGGCACAGGCAATGTGACGGCTGTCCCGACAGGCAGGTACGATGCCGCCTCGGGCAAGGTTACCTTCAGCACTACCCATTTCAGCAAGTATGCCGTCGCGTATGTAAATAAGACCTTCAATGACATAGGCGGCTATTCCTGGGCAAAGAAGGCCATCGAAGTAATGGCTTCAAAAGGTGTTATCAAAGGGACCTCGGATACTTCCTATTCACCCGGAGCGCCGATAAAAAGAGGAGATTTCATTGTGCTGCTGGTCAGAGCTCTGGGCCTGAGCTCAAAAGTTGAGGGCAACTTTGCGGATGTTGCTGTCGGCCCACATTATGCCGAAGCGACGGCAATCGCAAAAAAATTGGGAATAGCCACAGGCGTAGGCGGAAACAAGTTTATGCCGGAGGCCTATATTTCAAGGCAGGATATGATGACCCTGGCAAACAGGGCAATAAAGCTCTCCGGGAAAAGCCTGCCGGCGGGAAGCACTTTGGAGCTGGACAGGTTCACCGACGGATCAAAGGTTGCGGCACATGCATCGGAAGCTGTTTCTACCCTTGTAAAGAACGGCATAATCGTCGGCAGCGGGAATCGGATCAATCCCCTTGGAGAGACTACCCGGGCCGAAATAGCCGTAATCATTTACAGAATTTATACTGCTACAGCGAAAACCGTTGAATGAACGATAGATTGAATGATGGATATAATTGAACAACGTCACAGTCCCCCTCCTCATAGGTAAAAGTTACTATTGAAGTAACTAACTATATTGTACAAGGAGGGGGATACCGATTCAAAAAGCAGTCAGTAGTACTACAGCAAAAACTACCAAAGAGATATTAAATGAAGTTTTCGCTGTAGTATAAGTGGAGGGTAGCAATCCCCAACAGACGTTGTTCAAACGCCACGTATAGGCCAGGCGCACGATGTGTAGCGTAGGGAGAATTCATTTCGCCCGCAGCGAGTGGGGCCCCCATCAGAAATTGAACAGGAATCCACTGCAGAGGCGGCCAGTAGCCGTCCCTGTTCGTCTGGTGCAGATTGCCGGAAGTGATATTCCAGTATTCCGAATGACATTGTGGTTATTTCACTTTATTTTCAAATTGTGCCATAATTTTTGACTGCGTCTACATGTGACATACTCTATTGATTTTTGACAGGCGTTTGTGATAATATAGGCAAAAAAGCAGTAAGTCTTTAACAACTATCATGAAGGTAAAAGACTTATTTTGATCATGTGGATATGTGAAAAGAAATTAACGCAGCATTCCGTAATATCAGGTCAAAAGGAACGGATTTAAAATCACGGACGGTGGCTATTATGCAAAATATCGAGAAGGAATTCAATACATACTATCTGGAACAGTTGAATCAGAATAACCCGCTTCCGTCATTTATTACGGAATTTTTTACTATCCGGGCCTGCCTGAGTTTTTCAGATACAAAATGCATTTATATCATCTCGGATATTATTTTTGACCAAAAGTATATTCTGAAACAAGTATCCAAACAGCACCTATCCCAAAGTGAAAAAGAATGGGACATGCTGTCGTCACTGAAGCATCCGTCCATACCGAAGGCATATAAATGGTACTCCGATGACCAGTATACCTATATGATCAGGGAATACTTTGACGGAATGGCCATGGATGCTTATGTTCTGGGAAATGGAACGGTTCAGGAGGATGACGCGGTTGAGCTGGCGGTCAAGCTATGTGATTTGCTTACCTATCTGCATAGCCGGACCCCCCCTGTCATTCACCGGGATATCAAACCGCAGAATCTGATTTTGCGTCCGGACGGCGGTATCGGCTTGATCGACTTTGAGACCTCCAGACATTTCGATCTACAGGCCGGAAATGATACCGTTTATATGGGAACTTTACAGACGGCGGCCCCGGAGCAGTTCGGCTACCGGCAGACCAACCAGCAGACAGATATTTACGCCCTTGGTATCCTGCTCCTCTATCTTGAGACAGGCAGTTATGACCGGGCGGATACTTGCCATATGACTCCCAGACTAAAAAAGATCGCGGAAAGGTGCACGGAATTTTCTCCAAAAGACCGTTACAAAAGTGTGGAAGAAGTCAAAATGCATCTCCTTGGCAAAAGGAATTCCGTTTTTTCCAAAAAGATGGTTGTCGGTCTCAGTGCTTTATTCGTCGGCAGCACCATAGTATTCAGCCTATCGACTGCCATACCTCCGGCCAGGCAGGACGAATCAAAAAATTATGCGGAGATCGCGCTGAATGACTCAACAAAGGATGAAGAGGGAAAAGAGACTATACCGATAAAGGATGAAGAGACAAAACAGACTGAAGCGACAGACCCTGAAGAAACGGTAAAACAGGCCGAGGTGACAAACCCTGAAGAAACAGCAAAACAGACCGGAGCCACAAACCCTGAAGAAACGGTAAAACAAACCGGGGCGGCAAACCCTGAAGGAACGGTAAAACAGACCGAACCAACAAAGTATGAAGAGATAAAAACGCTCAAATCGGCAAAGCAAGAAGATACGGAAACCGTTTCCTTTAAAAATCCCGGCATTGAAAAGGCTGTGCGAATGGCAATAAACAAAACGGCCGGTGAACCTTTATTAAAATCGGAGGTAGAAAAAATCATCTACCTGGAATTGAACGGAAATCTGTCGGAGTATGTTTGGTACAATGATTTTTCTCACGACTTTTACATGAACCGCCTTGCCTACAAAGGAGAATTTCTCGAGCGGGGTCCCATAGATTCCCTGGAGGAGCTTGCCAAGCTTCCGTATCTCATTGATTTGATACTGATGAATCAGCAAATCTCCGATCTTTCGGGGATCGAAAAGCTGACCCACCTGCAGCAGCTGAATTTGTGCTACAATTATGTTTCGGACCTGACGCCGCTGAAGGATTTGAAAAAGCTGACGATGCTGCGGATAAACAGCAATCCCATCAAGGATCTGTCGCCGCTGAAGGACTTATCAAAGCTGGATTCCCTGGAAATATCCGCAACCAATGTCACTGACCTGTCGCCGCTTTCTTCCTTGAAATCCCTGACGACTTTAGGACTTTGGGGAATGAAAAATATGGACCTGTCTCCCCTGAAGGACATGGAAAATCTGAAAAATATCATTAATTAACGCCCCGCACGCATCGCGCGTCCGCATATCTATGACGTGGTGGAAGCTGCCATGGATAATCTCATAAAGCAGGTGCAGCCGGAAATAGATGTGGAAATCGTGAAGGAAAAATTCCCGGGGAATTAGCTAAAAAAATGAATAATGACGGGTAAGATACTGCGCCCGTCCGTCAGTCGCGCTTTAAAGCAGTCTGTTGCATCATGCCTTTTTGTAGTTGCCGGGAGTGATGCCTGTGGCTTTCTTAAAAGCGCGGTGAAAGTATTTTTCATCGTTAAATCCAACGATTCTGGATATTTCGCTTACGGTGTAAATACCTTGCTTTAAATACTCCATGGACTTTTTGATTCTTAATTTGATCAGGAAATCCGTAAAGCTTTCCTTGTACTCTTCCCTGAAAAGCTTGCAAAAATATGACTGGCTCAGGTTGACATGCTCTGCCACCATTCCTACACTGATTTCCGCATGAAAGTTCTTGAGGATATACTCCATGGCCTTCGCCATGATCCTTTTATTCCAGGGAGTCTGATGCTCTTGTGCAATTTCCAGGCAGGACTGGACCAGGGTAGAAAAGAATTCCTCTACTTTATCCCATGTACTGAGCGAATTGACCTGGCTATACAGCTCGATCTCGCTTCCGATGCTTTGCTCCAGGGGAAGTCCCATCTGATCCATGATCCTGTAAAGGGTATAGATGATTTGAAAGTTCAGCTTCATCAGGCCTTCGGGCCTGTCAAGCACCGATGAATAAAAGGGCCGGTATAATTCCGTAATGGTGGCTACGGCTTCTTTTTTATTGCAGGTTTTGAGGCAGATCATCAATTTCTGTTCGGTCTCCAGGGTGATATTCACCGTGTTCTTTTGGGAAGAAGGCTCTCCCGGGTCTTTAAAAACCTGGTTGCCGCCTTTTACAAGTCTTAGCATGGCGGCCTTGTTGGCAGATGCGAAGGATTTGTATGCAAGGGACAGGTTTGCAACGGGATAACCGGCGCTCAGGGTCAGGGTAAGCCGGAAAAATTTCGTAAAATTCTCTCTGATTTTGTGAAATGCTGCGTTCAACCTTTCACAATCGGCTGGCTCAGTCCAGGGCAGGCTGAGAAGGAACCCCAGCCGGTGGTCTATAGTGAAGCTGTAGGGGAGTACATTCTCTTCGGAAAATATTTCACATGCAATGTTTTGGATGCTGAATTTAAATAATTCAAGCTCCTTGTTTGAAATATTTTTGCAAAGCTCCTCATAATTGTCTATATAGATGAGTACTACCATCAGTAAGCCGTTGTGCAGCCGGATGCCCAGTTCGCTCAAAGTTTCATCAAGTATGCTTTTTCCCGGAAGCCGCTCCTGCACCAATTCAAGGATAAAGTTTCTCCGTGCATGCTCCAGATATCTTCGGGTCCTCATTTGGGTTTTTATATTGTTATCCAGTATTTTTTTTGATTCGGAAAGGTTTCCGGCGATTGTATCCAGGACGGTTTCCAGCTCCGAATCCTTGACGGGCTTCAGAAGATAGGAAGAGACCCCCAGGGTTATTGCCTTTTGGGCGTACTCAAAGGTGTCATATCCGCTGATGATGACGCAAGCTGTTTCCGGAGAGTCCTTTCTGATATTGCCGATGAACTGGAGCCCATCCATTTTTGGCATTTTTATATCCGCCAGGATGATTTCAGGATGAAAAGCCGCGGCAATGCTGATTGCTTCAACTCCGTCGGAGGCTTCCGATATTTCCGTGTACCCCAGCTTATTCAAGCTCCGGACCAGGGACTCCCGGATAGGAGATTCATCTTCAACCACCAAAATTCTCATGAATGATTACTCCTTTGCCGGCGTCCGCCGAAGGGATTGCAATACGTACTGTGGTACCCTTTCCAACCGTGCTGGTTATAGTGACACCATAACTTGCACCAAAGTAAAGCTTAATTCTTGTATTCACATTGAAAATGCCTATGAGATTTCCGGAAGCGCTGTTCATGTCAATTTCCGGAGCTTCCTTCAAAAGCCTGCCGATCTCCTCCAGTTTCTCCGAAGGGATGCCTGCGCCGTCGTCAATGACGTAAATATTGCATATTTCTCGGAATACCTTGGCGGAAATGCTGATACGGCCCGTCCCATCCTTACCTTCAAACCCGTGAACCAGAGAATTTTCGACGATGGGCTGCAGGGTTATGCGCAGGATGGGGCAATTTAAGGCTTCCTGGTCGATGTCATAGGCTACGGTATAACGGTTTCCAAACCGGAACTTCTGTATCCAGAGATATTTTCCGATATGGTCCAGTTCCTCGGCAAAGCTGACGATAAATCTTCCCTTGCTGAGGCTGTACCGGAAAATGTCGGACAGGTTCTGCACCATGCTGTAGGCATTCTGAAAGTCATTTTTTTCAATAATGCTTTTCATGGAAGAAAGGGTATTGTATAAAAAATGGGGATTGATTTTGCTTTGCAGCGACTCCAGCTCAGCCTGCTTAAGATGGATATCCATCTCATATTTTTCCCGGATCAGGCCTTTTAAATTGGAAACCATGGAGTTAAAGCCCTTGCATATCTCCGCAAATTCATCCTCGCCCTTAACAGGGGTCCTTACTTCAAAATCGCCGTATTCAAAGTGCTTGAAGGAGATCATCAATCTTTTCAGCGGAGTGACGATGAGCCTTGATAAAAAAACGGACAGAAGGATAACGGTGGTGGACAGCAGCAATACCAGGATCAAGTTTATTTTCTGTATACCGCTTAATTTATCTTCAATCGCTTTTTCGGGAATGATGGAAATCACCTTGAAGCCGTAAGCGGAAGAAAAATTACATAGCAGCAGATTCTTTTCAACGGTTGTCATGTACTCCGCGGCAGAGACTTCACCGGCCAGGACTTTGATAATGCCGGAGTACAGGCTGTCCGGCACGGTATTATTTGAGAAAACCATGGCATTGTTTTTATCGAGGATGAGGATGGTATCCCCTTCGGAAATCTTGTCTTTGATCACCGTTTGGCCGAAATTTTCAAGGTTTTGCACAAAAATTGAAATTCCTATCGGTATGTTGTCATTGGTATAATTCATAATGGCTCTTGTCACTGCAATCACCTTGTTCGTAGGCTGTGTGCCGTTTACGGTATAATTGTTCAGATCTAAAATAAAATTCAGCGGATTTCCCTTTGCCAGATAGGTCTGCCGGACCCAGTCATCCTTGATGACCTTGTCGTAGTTGGGATTCAAGGTGCCGTAATTGGTATACAGGAGCATGGAGCCGTAAATGTTTATGAGGCCGATGCCGTTGCTCTGCTCGTTGTTTTTCAAGATGCTTAAAAGGTAATACCTTACCTTGTCGGAAATAGCGGAATACTTCTCGTCAATGGTATCGTTGGTATAGGCCAGCAGGTCCTTCATGTCGGAAAAATTGATGATCAAAGCTTCGGACTGCTTTTCCAGGCCTTTAAGATCAACATCGATGGCTCTGGCGATTTGTGTGTTCATGGTTTTTTTATTGGAAATAATGTCCGCCTTGAAAAGATTTTTGGTACTGTTGTAGGAAAACAATACGATGATTGCCGCAGGGATGGAGATAGTGAGAATAAAAACAGGCAGGATTTTGAAAAGAAGTTTTTTCTTCATGGGGTTGACGCTATTTGCAATTAGTTCCTTGAAAGAAGAGAGGATTCTCATACGATCACACATACTCCCGTTATTTTCAAAGCCGTGGTTCCATTATAGCATTCGCGGCGGCCCGAAACAATAAAAGCCCGCGGTTTGCAAAAACTGAATCGAATTGTCCACCTTTTAATTTTTCAGTACACTTACTTCTTTTAATAAGCTTTTGTATAATTGAAACATAGATGCGCATCCGATCAGTTTACAATTTGAAGTTCTTATGGGGAGGATCGAAATGGTTAAAAGAGTATTTGGTATAGTACTTACAGTTTGTTTGGTAATTTCGTTGCTTACTTCGTGCGGTCAGAAGGAGAGTGCGGGCGGGGATTCCACCACAGCGGTCGCAACGGCGGCGGAAACCGAACCGCAGGCAGCGACGACTGCGGCCCCCGAACCCTTTAAAATCAGTGTGGCAAGCTGGATGTTGACTCCGTCAAACGCAAATGCCCAGCCGTTTATGGACTTGGTGGAGAAAAATTATAAGGCCCTCTATCCCGAGGCTGCCATTGAATGGAATCCCATTCAGGGAGAAAAATATCACGATTTGTTAAAGGCGCAGCTTGCAACCCAAACCGCCCCGGATGTGTTCTTCTTTCAAAATGCAATCGTTCCCTTCGGAAAAGCGGGATACCTGACGGACCTGTCTTCTCAGCCCTGGGCGGCGGATATACTGCCAAGCACCAAAGCAGACGTCACCTATGAAGGGAAAGTACTGGCAGCTCCCGTTGATGTTTCCGGCTGGGGCACCTTCTATAACAAAAAGGTATTTGCAGACCTGGGCGTCGAAGTGCCGAAGACCTTTGCGGACTTTCTTGCAATTTGCGGCAAAGCCAAAGAAAAGGGCATTATTCCTCTGACAGGCGGCTATAAGGAATGGCAGAACGGAGCGCCGACTTACGGCATGCAATCCTTCCTTTACGGCGCCAATAAAAACATTGCCGCCGATTTATACGACGGGAAGACCAAAATAAACGGGCCTGAGTTTGGCTCCTTATACAGCGCACTGGACCAGATGGTTAAGGCCGGCGTTTATCCGAAAAACATTCTCAGTACCACCTATGACCAGGCACAGCAATTGATCGGCGAGGGCAAGGCTGCCATGATTTTTGACGGACCCTGGCTTTGCGCGACCATTGCTTCCAAATATCCCGAGACGGAACTGGGATTCTTTGAAGTGCCTGACGCCAATGGAAACATCTACATGACTTCCTCCGTAAATCAGGCGCTGGCCTTGAATACTGCGTACAAGGATCAGAAAAAAGGCCTGGATATGATCAATACCATTGTTACAAAGGAAGCCATCGCCATATTGCTTCAAAACTCCTCATTTGCCGGAATCAAGGGCTTTGACGTACCACAGAATTCTTCGGGTGCCAAGGATTATAACGATGCCTTAAGCAAATTCCAGACAGATTTGCAGTTCTCCTCCTGGACGCCTGCTTCCGCCTACGGATTGCTGCCCAATGTATGCACAAAGATCGTTGCTGGGAAGGGCTTTGACCCTAAAGACCTGGATGCGGCAGATACTGCCTATCACAAGGACAAAGCGCTGATCAACATCGTGAAGTAACAAAAAAATGGTTGAAGATACTATGGAGGACCGCTGTATCAACTATACGGCGGTCCTCTGTAAAAAACGCACCCTATCTTATGGTTAGGAAACAAGGTGAACAGCAAATGAGCAGAAGCTTAAAGGATTATTTGCAGAAAATTATTTTCATACTTCCCGCATTGGCGCTGATTGGCGTTTTTGTCGGATATCCCTTCGTGGCAAGCGTTTTTTATTCGTTTACCGACTGGGACGGTGTTGCAACGGCAAACTTTATCGGACTTAAAAACTATTTTGACCTTTTAAAGGATATAACCTTTTTACATGCGCTAAAGAATACTTTATTTTTCACTGTCGCTACGGTTTTAATCATAAACCCCCTGGCTATGCTGCTGTCTCTGGTATTCAATTCCCGGATCAAGGGAAGGACGGTCCTTAGGACCATGTTCTACATCCCTGTCATCATAAGCCAGCTCGTCGTTTCGAATATATGGGTCCTCTTTCTGACCTATGACGGAATATTTAATAAATTCCTTGATGTGTTAGGGCTGGGAAGCTTTATGGTGGACTGGATCGGTGATTATGACAAAGCGCCGTGGATTGTCGTATGGGTCATTTTATGGCAGGGATTGGGCAATTCTGCTGTATTTTATATGGCTGGATTGCAAGGAATACCTCATGAACTGTATGAAGCTGCGGAGATCGATGGCGTCAACGGCGTAACCCGATTTACTAGGATCACCTTTCCGCTGCTAATGCCTACGGTCACAGTAGTGACTTTTTTGCAGCTTTCAGGCGGACTGAAGCTTTTTGATATCCCGCTGATATTGACCAACGGCGGACCCGGCGACGTGACGACCACCATTACAATGACCATATTCAATCAAATATTTTCCTATAATACGGGAGGCTATGCGACAACAACAGGGATATTCCTTTTGCTGCTTACAGTTTTGGTTTCCGTAGTGCAACTGAAGGTGACGAGATCAAGGGAGGTGGAGCTGTGAAGCAGAAAAACTTTTCCGCCCTGGTAAAATCAGCCGGCTGGCAGCTATTTACCCTGGTTATGTTTATGGGGGCGTTGGTATTTATCTTTCCGTTTCTCATGCTTTTTCTGACGTCCTTTAAAGTAGAAAAGGATATTTTCAACCCCTTTGTCATCCCTGATTTCACGTATTTAGTGAATTACAAGCTGGTATTTACTTCACCCACCTTTTTCCTGTCGTTAATGAATACAGTGCTTATCTGTGTTTTTACCATGTTTTTTGCCATTCTTTTTTCATCCATGGCAGGATATATGATCACAAGAGCGAAAGAAAGAATATTTAAAATAACCTATTTTATATTTGTCTTGACGCTTATCATCCCGGGACAGTCCAATATGGTCATGCTATACAAGCTCGGCGCCTGGATGCATTTGATCAATACGGTGCCTTACCTTGTGCTGCTTTATCTTTCGGGGAATGTTGCCTACTCCTCAATGATTTATTCCGCCTTTACCAAAACCATCCCAAAAGCACTTGAGGAGGCAGCGTTTATTGACGGCTGCGGCAGGTTCACTACCTTTTTCCGCATCGTGTTTCCTCTTCTCAGCCCCGCAACAGGCACGGTCATTGTGACTGAAATTTTCTGGTACTGGAACGATTTCCAGAACCCTTTACTATACCTTAACGGGACAACGACAACCATCATGATGGAGATCTACAGATTCAGAGCGATTGTCGCTGCAGCCATGGCCACGGCTTCGACCCAGTGGGGTCCTGTATCCGCCATATGCTTTGTTGCAACCATGCCCATTGTCATATTCTTCATACTTACCCAGAAGCACCTGATCAAAGGGCTTACCATCGGTGCAATGAAGGGGTGAGAGAAAGGAATGTCTTAAAACATTCTGTCATTGGTATAAAAAGGAATCTAGTGTAGGGGCGACCATTTGTGGCCCACTCCCG
>JAEZCO010000040.1 GCA_023433505.1 Bacillota bacterium
TTATATACATATTTGGTAAGTTGTTCAAGCTTTTTGTAACAAAACATACAGCACTTCATGTTTTTATAGCATATCCATACTATCAACTATTGCATCAATTGCTTCGTTTCATTATCAGGTACAATCATATCATCCAAGCACATTGGGAGCATACATTTATAAAACCCCTTCTACAAGGAGCATAAAAAAACCTATTGTGAATCCTATGATAGCTCCCGCGCATACTTCCTTGATTGTATGTCTTTTCAATTCCACTCTTGACCAACCTATTAGTCCAGAAAATAACAAAATGATTATTCCAAAAATAAAATTCAATGGAATAATTAGAAAAGAGAGGTAAATTGTCAATGATACATGTCCGGAACACTTTATGTAAAAATTGACTATAAATGAAATCAATAAAAGTAAAAATCCAAACAAAACCCCAAAACATAAGTTCCTTGATTGTCCTGTATAGAACAAAACAATAGTTATCATTAACATAAGTGGCATAGCAAATAAATACATTGAATGTCTTTGAGTTCTTATGGATACATCAAAATTTGTATATTCTCCTTTTTTTGTTTTAATATAATTTCTTATAGTAATTGGAATTATTATACACCCTACTATTAAAAAAGTAATTAGCAAAGCTTTATAAAATTCTTCAAAAGTGAACATAACTATAATAACAAAAGCTGAAATAGTGGCTAACGGATGTCCTGCAATCGAAATATATTTTGCCAATTTTTGTTTCACTTAGGAACTCACCTTCAAATCATATAGAAAAATTTTGATTCACCTAAATTACTTCATGAACAATATGAACCGAAAATGCATTTCTGGTATTAATGATCTCCTCTTTATCTTCACACGTTTTCAAACAGCCTCAGACATAACGCCTTCTTAATGAACTTTTATCTTTACGAACCATCTTTGATAGGTTTTATCCATTAGCTGCCGCATAATACCTATTGAAACAATTCGATATATTCTATAAAATTCCTGCAAAGTATAACAAAATATTTTAACAAGCGCCTGGATTAAGCAAGTTAACATAAAGTGAATAATTTTCTTTTTGCCGTTTTTATCTCATATCTTAGACGCCTTGATATCACTACATTTCACCCTGCTGTAAAAACGTGAAATCCGGTGGGCCGGATGGTGAACTGGCAGCTTCTATCCGATATCTTAGCCAGCGTTTCAGCATGCCGAATGAAATGGCAAAGGCAACTCTTAACGACATAGGTACGGAAGAATTGGCGCACCTGGAAATGGTTGGTTCCATGGTACACCAATTGACCAAAGGCGTACCTGCAAGTGAGTTGGAGGCAGCAGGCCTGGGAGCATATTATACAGACCATGACCATGCAGTATATCCCGCCAGTGCCGCAGGCAATCCTTTTACAGCAGCTTATATCCAGTCCAAGGGTGACCCTATAGCAGATCTTACCGAGGACCTGGCTGCAGAGCAAAAGGCACGTGCAACTTACGAAAATCTGATAAACCTGGCTGACGACCCCGATGTACTCGAGCCGCTAAGATTCCTGCGCGAACGCGAAATCGTCCACTTCCAGAGGTTTGGAGAAACATTGAGAGTTGTTCAGGATACAATGGCCGAGAAGAAGTATTATTTCCAGAAGCCTATTTCTGAAAACAATAAAGCCTATTATTAAAATAATACCTATCCGCACGGCTGGCAGGTTACCAGCCGTTCTCATTTAAATTGGGATTCAAATATTCCCCTTCCATTCCGTTAATGTATCGCCGATTATTCTCCGGCAGCCAGTTCTAATACGCCAATACCTCATACCCGTCACCCGTTACCAGCACCATTACTTCCCATTGGGCAGAGGGCTTACCGTCTGAAGTATAAACGGTCCATCCGTTATTTTTGTCTATAAAAATCCTGTCTGTTCCCTGGTTTAACATAGGTTCAATGGTGAATACCATGCCGGGAACCAATAGCATACCGGTCCCTTTTTTAGTGGTAAAGCCAACCCACGGATCTTCATGAAATTCAAGGCCAATACCGTGCCCGCCAATTTCTCTTACAACGGTATATCCGTTTTTCAGTGCATGTTTATGTACCGCTTCACCCACATCCCCCAGGAATCCCCAGGGTTTAACCTGTTCCAGCCCTAATGCGACACACTCTTTCGTCGTCTCAACCAGCTTTTTATTTTCACTGCTTACATCGCCAATGCAAAACATTCTTGAAGAATCAGAAAAATAACCGTCAAATTGGGTAGAAACATCCACATTCACAATGTCCCCATCTTTCAAAATATCCTTGTCGGACGGTATGCCGTGGCAAACCTGATCATTAACGGAAGTGCATACGCTCTTGGAAAAACCATTATAGCCCAAGGGTGCGCTAATTCCTCCCAACGCAGTCGTCTTTTCATAAACGAGCCGGTTTATCTCTTCTGTGGACATACCTGCTCCAATATGCTCTGCAACGTAGTCCAATACAGCTATATTGATCTTTGCACTTCTTCGGATACCGTCGAGTTGCTCAGAAGTTTTCAATATTTTTTTTGAAGGTACAATATGTCTCTTGCTTTTGTATAAGGCAATCTGATCATCGATAAAAGCATGGCAATCCTTATATTCCTTATTGCTTCCGCACCAACACAAGTCGTTTCCGCCGTTTTCACCCATCATGATAATATTCTCCTTTATGCCTCGGAACCGGATATTCATTCCAATTCCATTTCCCTTACTATTGTATTCAATTCATCCAACCATCATTTCTACTGTTTTTGATACATATTTCACCGTTTCTTTTGAACATCCCATTACCGCAGTGCAATCAACTTCAATTTTCTGGCTTGTTCCACCGCTTCAACCCTGCCGCCTACCTGCAGCTTTGAATAGATATTGATAATATGCGTTTTTACAGTTGAGACAGAGATGCACAAGCGCTGACCGATTTCTTTATTGGAGGCTCCTGTTGCCAGCTGGCATAAAACCTCGATTTCGCGTTCGCTAAGCAGCTCGCTCTTCGTATTTTTGTTAAAGCGGTTTAAAACAACCGCCAAAAAATCCTTTTCTTTAAGGCTCAAGCTGTTCCATATTTCTTCCTGAACGGCTGCAAGCGTTTTTACCGTTTGTTCTCCCGCAAGCATATAAGGAGACAATATCTTATCCGCATGGCTGTAGTAGATGGCTTCCCTCCATAAATTGCAGATTTCTCTTCTGTGAAGGTCAAAAGCATCACCAAGCATCCTGATTTTCAAAAGAATAGCTTCAACCAGCTTGTACTTTGTTTTCGTCTTCCGGGTGGTCTGAAGGACTTCGTCCATGCGCTCCAAAGCTTCCTTCTTCTGTCCCCGCAAATCTAATGTCCATGCATACATCAGCCTGTCGTCAAACCGGGTATACCTGTTATCTGTGCTTTCGTAGGAGCTGACGAGTTCATCCAGCAGCTGCCGGTCCAAATGTCCAAGATACATCATATATTTTATCATCCCGGAGGCATAAACCAGTTTGTAGCCGGCAAAGGTATCCATAATTTTTTTTATTATACCCAGAGCTTCTTCCTTTTCACCTTTCAGTACCTTAAGCTCCATCATATTATAAAGGTATGCGATGTCCGTATTCAGTATGCTCTTACCTGTGTGTTCCGCCGCCTCTTGCAAAGACTTCTCCGCTTTATCCAGTTCCATTCTTTTCAGATAGATGCCTGTTATCCCGATACAGTAGTTCTCCGCCAATGGCGACAGAAATGCATATTTATCGATGAGCGCCAGGGTCTCCCGGTACAATGCTTCACACTCAAGCAGGTCACCCAGGTCCTCCTTCACCTGGCTTCTCATGCTTGCGATGAAGTATTGGATATAAGGATTATTGAGTTTATTTTCAAGAACCGCCGCTTTATCTATAAAATTTAAGGCTTCCCTGTTCCTGTCCTGGATATGCAGAAGAGTAGCCGTTTTAATGTAGATAATGGCCTTGGTCGTATCGCTGAACTGCATGGTTTCAATTTCATCCATGGACAGGACATCTATCTCAAGATCCACATCATAGATAAATGCTTTTGCAAATTTAAGCGCCTTCCATGAAATATCCCGCTCAATTTTATCCTTCGCAGCCTCCAGCAGATTTTTGCACTGATCCCATTCCATGTTGCAGTAATGATAGAAAAACCTTTGATAGGCAAGATCCCTGTCTTCCTTGATATATTCCATCGGAATACAGCTTAAAAGCGCCCATCCCACCGGTCCCTGCTCCATTTTGGAAATAGCTATCATTGCTTCTTTATATCGCCCGATTTGAAATAAATGGCGTATGCTCTCTTCAAGGTCCCCCACAGCTTCAAATACTTCCGATGCCTTTCTATGGAGGTTTACCTTCTCTTCCTGCTCCAGGACGGAAAACTGATGCCTCAAAAACTCACTGAAGATTGCATGATATCGATAGATGCCTTGCTCCTCGTCCACCTGAATAATGAAAAGATTCTTATTCATCAGACCGGCTATGAGCTTCCCGCAGTTGGCGGTCCCCAGAAAGCGGCTGCATATCTCTTCACTGAAATAGTTTAAAACAGACGTCTTTATCAGAAATTCCCTTTCATCCTTCTCCAGGGAATCGAGAATTTCCCTGGACAGATAATCAACCATTGGCTTACTCAATACCTTGATATCCCGGATTAACTGATTCTTGCCTGCAGACGCCAGTGCGACCAGTTGTATTCCTCCCATCCAGCCTTCCGCCATAAGACAGATTCTGCGCAAAACAGCATCGTCAAGCTCAACCTGGAGTGTTTTCTTCAGGAAATTCATTGCCTCTGCTTCAGACAGCTTCAAGTCATCTTCATCAATTTGCTGCAGCTTGCCCGACATGGCAAGATCTCCTGTATACAGCGCCGTTTCCTCTCTTGTGAGAAGGACCAGATGAAGATTGTCGGAAGCGTATTTTATAAAGAATTCAATGGTTTGTATCAGCGAAGCGTCCCGGATTTTTTGAAAATCATCCAGTATGACGACGATCTCCTCCTGTATATCCAGCTGATTGACAAGCAACGTAAGGAGCGGGTCCATATCGGCTCTATGGAACGCAGCCTTGAAGGAAGAAAGAATATCATCCCGGGATTCTCCCAGAAAGCCTTTTACAGCCTCCAGGAAATAATGCCAGAAGGAAAAGAGATTGTTATTATCCTCATCCAGTGTAATCCACTTGAAGGAAGTCAATCCCTTTTCCCTTATATATGAAGTCAGCAGCGTTGTCTTTCCGCTGCCTGCAGCCCCCTTGACCATTGTCACCTTATATTGCAGGATTTCCTCCAGTTTTTTATGGAGCAGCGGCCGGACAATATAATTTCTTCTTGGCGCCGGCATTTTAAGTTTTGTAGTAATAAAACCGAATTCTTCCTTCACTCAACCACCCTGAGAATCATTATAGCACAATTCCCGTCAAAAAGGGATATTGCTCTTTTCTTACCTTAATACCTGCCTTCATTATACCTTTTTCTGCATATCACAGCTCCGGCTGCAGCCATCGCCAGTGACAATAAAATTATATAGCCGGCTTGCAGCAGATACCCGGTAAAGGACTTACCATTCTCCAATCCGTATACCATGCTGAGATAGGCTTTTTGAGGAAGAAGGCTGATCAAACCGTTTATAGCGCTGCTGCCCGTATTGATTGCGCTGAAGCTTCCTGAAAGAATGGAGGTGAGGACAACGATTGTTGCAGCGCCGGTCATCACATTATCCTGTTTTTCAATGGTTGCAGTCATAAACAGGGCAAAAGCTGTAGAAAACAGTGCGATCATAGCCAGAAGGTATAAATATTGCAGATAAGAAAAGCCGATATTTACTTTTAGAACTTCCTTACTGACTACCAGCACCGCCATTGTAGGCACATAAAGCATAGAAAAATTGAAAATACCGATCCCCGCGAGGTAGCTGCCGATAGAGGCAGGGGATGTCGCAATCCGTTTAAGATTTTTCCGTTCCTTGTCCTCGGTGAAAAAGGTCATGAAAAACAATCCCTGCAGCATCAGAAACATAATCATGTATCCCAGTATTCCTGTGCCGGCTTTGCTGCTTTGATCGCCTTCAACCTCCAAAATCCCGGGATTTTGAAAGATTTTTAGAATGCTCTCTTCAAATTTCTTGTTCTTAATGGTATCTACCTCATACTCCCCATTCCCCTTGTCAATCACAACTGCGTCGTATTTGTTCATCACAAGCTGTGATCTTGGAGGAACAGCTTCCAGCAGATGAATATTCAGGCCGCTGGATTGCATGACAGGAGTCTTTTCTTTCGATATCAGCGCGATATTCCCTTTGAATTCGAATCTGGAAGTAAAATAAACAGCCAGCAGGATGGTTGCAAACGTAATGCCAAGGGATAGTAAGATATAGGTCCGGCGGCTTGCGGCCCTGCGGAAGTTGTGTTTAATAATAGTATATACGTTCATCATACATAATCCTCCGTTTTAAAGGTTAGCTTGCAAGCGAAGGTGAAAATAACGGTTAAAGCTGCAAGAACCGATATTAGCGGTAAAAACCAGCTTTTGTCGCTGTCATAGATGATCCGGAATATTCCTTCGCTGACCCACCTGGCCGGGGATGTATACGTAATGATCCTGATGGTGTTTCCCAATCCGTCAAGCTGGAAAAACAGGCCTCCGAATAAGGCAAACAAGGTATTGACAAGGCTCAGGATTTTATTGGTCAGCTCTTCGCTTTTAAAAATACAGCAAAAAAACACGCCCAGGGCAGATGAAAAAAGGTTAAAGACCAGCACCAGGCAAAGGACATACCCCGGATATTTACCTCCATAGTCCACGCCCAGCGTAATAGCCGCAAAGAACATCAACAATATGAAACAAACCGATGTAAAGAGAAAGGTTGCCGTTATTTTGGAAAGATATATGCCGGAGAGCCTCACCGGCGAAAATATAACCCTCAGGTTTGTGGTTTTCAGGGATCTTTCCATAAAACTGTTTGCAGCCGTCGTCGACACATTCAGGACGATATAGATCAGAATCGTGACTCCATAATAGTCGTAGGAGTTGATTCCCGTATTGCCGTAATTTCCCCGGTTTAAAAAACCCAGTACAAACATCAGGAGCAAGGGAAAAGCCGTATTGTAAAACAGCAGCATTGGATTGATGATAATGTTGATGATATCTCTTTTCAATAATACAAGAAATTTATACATGCTTTTCACCTCCCTAATCCCTCAGATTCCTTCCCGTTAAGCTTAAAAATACAGTCTCCAGGCTGGCTTCCATGCTATTGAGATTGCTGATCTTCAGTCCTTTGTTCACCACTAGTGCAATGAGCCTGTCCAGATTCTCCACGCCTTTTAACACAGCGATTTTTAGCTTGTTCTCCTCAATTTCCACACTTTTTACCCCTTCAATCCGGTAAAGCTCATCCGCTTTCAGGTTCTTCATTTCCTGCAGCTCTATAAAGTACAGCTTTTCATTATCAATGCTTTCCTTTAGCTGCTCCTTTGTTCCTTCTGCAATAATTGAACCGTGGTCTATGATGATAATGCGGGTGGAAATCTCCTCAACCTCTTCCATATAGTGCGTCGTGTATAGAATCGTAGCCCCGTTATTTCTTAATTCCCTGATGGAGGCAAGGATGTGGTTTCTTGACTGCGGATCGATCCCCACCGTAGGTTCATCCATTATGATTACCTTTGGTTTGTGTGCAATTGCACAGGCGATATTCAGACGTCTTTTCATCCCGCCGGAAAAGGTTTTGACCTTATCTTTCCTCTTATCCAGCAAGCCGACAAACTCCAGTGCATCTTCCACCTTCCGGTAGAGTTCTTTTCCCCTCAAGCCGTATAATGAAGCAAAGAAATTGACGTTGGCTTCCGCCGACAGCTCTTCGTATACGGCAATATCCTGCGGTACAATTCCCATGTTTTCCTTTATGAGCCTGTCATTTTTACGGATTCTTTGCCCGTTGAAGAAAATATCCCCCTTGTCATGGCCCAGTGCAGTTGAAAGAATATTAATCGCCGTGCTCTTGCCGGCGCCATTCGGTCCGAGGAGGCACAATATCTCGCCCTCCCGGACATCAAAGGATATTCCCTTCAGCGCTTTTTTGTCTTTATAACTTTTTTCCAGATTTTCAACCTTTATGATCGAGTTCATTAAAATCATCTCCTTGTAGAACATTTTAACGGATCGACCCATAAAAAAAATCAACCGTTCGGTTGATTTGAGAGGTTGATTTTTAGATAACCCCGTTGTGCAAGTTAAGATAGACTGACATTCGAACCATTTCTCATAATCTAGTGCAGGGGCAATCACTGGCCGCCCATCCTGGAAGGACTTTGGATGGCGATCAATGATCGCCGCTACATTTTTATAAAGACATTTTATCCTACTTGTTCACTACAGCATTGATGGCTTTTGCCAGATACTTTGCGCTTTCCAGACATTCCTCCATCAGATTGCCGTCTCCGCCGATTTCAATCAGAAGGGCTCCATTGCTTACATGCTGGTTAAATGTATTTTTGCTTAAAAAAACAGGCTGTGTCAATTGCGGACTCTGCTCCATCAAATTTTCCTGAAGGGCCAGGGCCAGCCGGAAATTCTCCTTCCAGGCGGGGTGGTTCTGCAGCACTTCGCCGGTGGATACTACAAACATTATTTTCGCAGCTTTTTTTCCGTTGACGTCTACTACCTCCCGCAGTTTTTGATTGCCCCCCGCGGCATCCCTGTGAAGGTCGATAATGATTTTTATACCGGGGTCCTCCTTTAATAGCGCCGTTACGGTTTTCAGGGAATTGACATAGGACTTGTTAAAGTCCGGATAATCATGGACCGTGGTGTTATGGATTACATTCAGCTTGAAGCTTTTTCTAAGAACTTCCGCCAGTTCTTCTCCGACCCGCACCACGCTGAGCTTGGGATCTCTTGAACGGGTGGCTGTAAGCGAATTCAACTGTGAAATCTTTTGTATATAGCTTTCCGTTGTATGTGTATGGTAAATAAGAATCTTATTGTTCTTTTTATTGAAGTCAAGCTTTAAAGGCTTCTTCACCAGTTCATTGATATCAACCGCATACTTGGTCTCATTGCGGATGACTATTTTTCCGTTGGATTCAAATTTTCCGGCAGGCGGTCCTTCTTTTTCCGCATTCTTATCCGTGCTGATACTGCTTGCATCTTCCCTCAATCCTCGTGAGCTCAGGTCGGTATATGCTGCTTCAGCACCTATGGTGGACCTTTCGGCGATTAGTTCCTCCTGTGAGGGTACGCTGCCTTCAGTATCATCATAGAAAGGAGTATTCACAAGAGTTTCTTCCGGTTCTCCGGTGTTTTCAAGACTTCCTATTGAATTCTCGGCTACTTCCTCGCTTGATGCAGCTTTACGACTGACCAATAAATAATAATCGTATAAGTCCGAAGCCTCCGCTGAAAGTACACAGGCAGGATTATACAAATCCACCGTAAAAAAATCCTTTAGCATGCCCCAGATGCCTTCTGAAGCAGCGGGAGCAGCAGCGCTTTTGTCTGGACTGAAAACCGGCAATGAGCTGCTGATTATGGATTTATAAATGTCGGTATTGATTTTGCCGATTTCACTGTTCATGACATATTTACCTGCAATGCCGCCGGATGCCATTCCTGCAAACAATGCGATATTGATTACCAGAACCAAAGCTATTATGCGCGAGATAATCGATTTTTTTATGCCAAGCCTGTCCTTTGAATTCATTTTTCCCTCGTAAGGATATCCCCGGAATTTTATAACCTTATAAATAAATAATATAAATTTCCGGGGGATATTATTACAGGAAGTAACCGATTATTAATATTTCATTTTGATTGACATTGGCATTTAAAGAAACAAAGGGCCGGGCATCATGGATAAACATATTCGTCTTCCGGTTTGTCCGCACTCTGGACACTGTCGACCTTTATTATGGGAGTTTCCTCTCCTTCATAGGTTTCCGTATCAATTATTCCCGTCACTTTTAACCATGTGCCGCCTTTTAATTCCCCTGCCCTGTCATAACGGCATATCAGGCCGACAGGCTGTAAATCTGCGGCGCAACAGGACATCATCATCCGGACGATGCCAAAGCCGTTTTCCTTTAAGTTCTTATCCTTAAACACTTTAACGGTGATTTCGATCTTTTTGCCTTTATACTTTTCCACGTCGTAATAAATTTCGTCATTCCACAGTACAAAATTATCATTTCCAACAACAATGGTATTTCCTTTGAGCTTTAAAGCCGAGTCTGACTCATCGGTCCCATAAGCTGCAGCCTCTGCAGTTGCAGCAGCGTCACTGCCGCCCGAATCGGAGGTCCCTTCGGTATATTGCCAGGTATCATCAGTGTTTTCTTCCGATGTATCATTGATTATTGTATCCCTGCTTTCATCAATCTCATCGGAAATATTTGCGTCACTGTCGCCGCTGTAAGGGCCATTATTGCTATCCGCATTTTCAGCCAGCTGCGGGGTCATAAAACTGCTGCTGGCAATGGAAGATGCATCGATGACTTTGGCCGGTAAAATAAAGGCGGAAATCAAGGGGATTATAAAAAGCATATAGGGCAAGAGCTGTGCTTTTCTTCTTCCCGGCTTGAACAGAGTCCTGGCTGTAGACAACGCAATCAGCACCATGGCAACAATACCGAACTTCATGTACGGCACGATCCTGGGATGGACATAATACTGTGCCCTGCCGGATGTGACCGTCACGTAGAAAAACAGGGCAAAACCCAACAAAATAACCAGCCTGACAGCCGCTTCAATATTTATTCCGGCAAACCTTGATCCTCGCATCACCCATCACCTCTAAAACAATAATGACGTTACTATATACAATAAAACAAAAGAAAGAGTGACTATAATAAAGACCAGCTTTATTACAAATCTTTTCTTAAAAATTCCAAACAGCATGAGCAGGTTTTTTATATCGACCATCGGTCCCAAAACCAAAAAACCCATGACCGGTCCAAGGGCAAATTGGCTTGTAAAGGTCCTTGCAATAAAAGCATCAGAAGTTGAACAGATGGAAAGTACAAAAGCTGACGCCATCATAATCAGCAAGGATATAGCATTTCCCCCGCCGAGACTTGCAAGAGCTTCTTTTGGTATTATCGTCTGCACGATGGTTGAAAGAAATGCGCCAACCACGAGGAACCGTCCCACTTCGAAAAATTCCGAGGCCGCATGGGTAAAAATAGCATCCACCCTACCGAAAAATCCTTTTTTAGCTCCGTAATCCTTACTGCAGCACCCGCATTTGCAAGCAAAACTGTCCATTTTATCGCGAAGCACCGATTCCTCTTTCGGGAAAAACATCAGCATGACGCCGACAAACAATGCAATCATGATCCCCAGATACACCCTGTAAAAAGCAACCGCCGGCTGTCCTGGAAATGCATATACGGTTGAGGCTATCACAATAGGGTTTACGATAGGCGCAGCCAGCATGAAGGTGACTGCTACGGGTAACGGCACACCTTTTTTCACCAGTCTTCCTGCAACAGGAACAATGGCACAGTCGCAGACCGAGAACAGCAATCCGGAGAAAACAGCCACACCAAAGGCGGCAACCTTGTTTTTGGGGAAAAATTTCACAATGGTCTCCTGGGATATAAACACCTGAATTAGGGAGGAGACCAGTACGCCGATTAAGATAAAAGGAAAAGCCTGAATTAAAATACTTAAAAATACCGTATTGAATACCTGCAGTCCGGTCCAGTCAATATCCTCATGACTGATTGCCCGGTATACCGTATACAGGAAATATGGCACGATCAATGCGAACAAAACCAAAAACAATATGTCGGACGGTTTGGAAAAAGGCTTCGCTTTTTTTGCAAATACCGCCCCCTGGTCCACAGCAAGCCTGAAATCCTCCTGCAAAGCCACGGACAGCACCGATGCGTGTTTGTTGATGCCTCCCAGGGCCTTAAGCATTTTGTCCCGTTTCGACCGGGATATTTCCTCGATCTGATTTGCAATAATCAAATCGCTGTTTGAAATCTGTTCGGTCAATATGGAGCCCATATTGTTCATATAGACTTCAAAGGTGGAGGATTCCACAAGATGAATCACCCGGTCAAGTTTGCAATTCTTTCTTACTTTGCTGTCTTCCAGTGTATCCAGAAGATCTTCGACCTTCTGCATCCCATTGTGTTCAATGATGATTCTATCCGGCAAATACTTTTCGATGATGCCTTTGATATAAGCCGAATCCGGCAGGCGGCCGTTAGCAACCCTGTCCAGAGATATATTTCTGCCGTCCGCCGGGTCAATGCCGATTTCCTCTTCCCCGGCTTCACATTGGATCACGGCGATTCTCTCTTCCGCCAATAAATCGCTTTGAAGCAAGCTTTGAATGAAAGTAGTTTTTCCCGATCCCAAAAAGCCGGTGACAATGTCTACTTGCGCCTTCATCATCTTAAACCCCGTTATGCGGAAATATGAAACAGCCTGCACAATTCGCTTTTGTTCAGCTCTTTACCGATGATACATAATCTTCCGGTATAGTCGGCAGTGGTATTTTTTATTTCATATTCACCCGGGACAAAATCGAATTGTATCCATTTATCCTTTTCAAGCTGCAATATTCCCTTTCCTCTTAAAATCATTCCATAGGATTCCGCGTTTCCCAAAACATGTACGATATCCTTGATTTCCGTTTCATTGAATTTTCTTGGCGTTTCTATTCCCCAAACCTCAAAGACCTCGTCCGCACTATGATTATGTACGTGGTCACATCCGCATTTGCAGTGTTCGTGATACATATGTCCCTTCAATACGACTTTCTTAGGATCATTTATCTGATGTTCAAGGGATATGGAAGCATCCTGTTCTGCGACGGATATAATAAGTCCTGCGTCAATGCTTTCCCATGGAGTGGAAATAATATTGGCCTTGCCATTCAGCTTCCGGATGGAGTCGACAGCCGATTCCAGCCTTTTACTTTCAGCCTTCTGTGTCCTGCTGAGAATCACGGTCTTTGCGCTTGTGATTTGATTTTCATAGAATTCTCCGAAATTTGCCATATAAATGCGGTATTTTAATACATCCACAACGGTAATGAGCATGTTAATTGTCAGCATATCCTCTAACTTGGGAGAACCGCAGGCTTTTACAACATCCGACAGCTTGCCCACTCCCGACGGCTCGATAATAATCCTGTCAGGCTTGTATTTTGTTATCACTTCCTCAATGGCCCGCTCAAAATCGCCCACAAGGGTACAGCAAATACAGCCGGAGTTTATCTCCTTCACCTCTATATTGGATTTCTTGAGAATACTCCCGTCTATGCCGATTTCGCCGAATTCGTTTTCGATAATAATCAGCTTTTCGCCATGGAGCTTTTCTTCCAGCAGCTTTTTGATCAAGGTGGTTTTTCCCGCACCTAAAAAGCCTGAAATGATATCAACCTTTGTCTTCACAAAACATTCCTCCCAGGTAAATAACACACTGTATAAATTATATACAAGCCCCAAACAAGAAATTATAAATAATATTTGAACATTTGATGGACTCTTTTATTCATGCAAAGGAATAAAAGCACCAGCGAGGGAGGGTCAATGTTTTTTGTCGGTTTTGCAGTTTTTGCAGTATCCGAAGATTTCAAGCTTGTGCCCTGTGACGCTGAAGTCCATTTGATTGTTTAGCTGCTTCTCAAATTCCTCAAAGGGACAGCCTTCCACGGCAAACATCTTTTTGCAGCCTACACAGACGATATGGTGCTTGTGCTCCCGCCGGTTCAGCTCAAACACTGCCGAGTTGTTGTCTGTCAAACTGGATTTAAGGGCAATGTCCTTACTTACAAAAATCTCAAGGATCCTGTATACGGTGGAAAGATTGATGGAAGCGTCATTTTCCTTCAGCATCAGATAAACCTTCTCTGCCGTTATGGGCAAATCGGATTTTTCCAAAATATCATATACTAGGTTCCTGCTTTTCGTATTTTTCAAGCCCTGGTTTGTAAAAAATTCCTTTTTGTCTGATTTATGCAAATGCATCATCCCTTAAAAAACATTCTTAATTATGTACTCTTTCTATTATACAATAAATTCAAACAAATTAGTGGATTTTTAATTTCAATATAAAGGTTGCCGCAAAGAAAAAAGCAGCAATCACCACAATAGTGGCCCCTGTAGCCGTCCCCCAGAAATAGGATAAAATAAGTCCCGCAAGGCCGGAAACCACCGCAATGGAAACAGACCACACATGGTACTGTTTCATGTTCTGGGCAATATTTCTTGCCGCAGCAGCAGGCAAAACCAGCAAGGAGCTTATGATCAAAACCCCCACCCATTGAATGGAAATCGTGACCACCACCGCCATGATGATGGTAAAAAAGTAATCATAAAAGTGGACGTTAATTCCCCTGCTTCTGGCAAGAGATTGATTGATGCTTACCATTAACAGTTTGTTGAAAACAAAAAACCACATGGCCACCACAAGAACAAATGCAAAAGCCAGCATCAAAAGATCTGCCGAATTAATGCTTAACAGGTTGCCTATGAGATAAACGGAATACTTGTTAAAGCCTCCCCTCATGGAAAGTATCACAATTCCCAGCGCTACCGCCGTCGACGAAAAAACGCCGATAATGGTATCCGTTGAAGCCGTATTTGCATTTTTCACCAGCAAGATGGCGATGGAGAGTAAAATCGAAAAAAGGAGCATGGACCACAAAGGCTTGCCGATTCCTATGATGACACCTATGGCGATGCCTGTGAGGGCCGAATGCCCCAGCGCATCCGAAAAGAACGCCATCCGGTTGTTAATGATCATCGTCCCCAGCAAACCGAAGATCGGAGTAACCAGTAATATTCCAAGAAGAGCGTTCTTCATGAATATATGCTGCGCCCACTGGAAAGGAAGCAGCAAATCAACCAGCTGATACCATAGTGACATTATAGTTCACCTCCTTCTTCGTTAAACAGCCCCAACCCAAACAAATCAACGACTCTGCTGTCAGTAAACACTTCTTTGGGAGTTCCGCTGCATTCGACGGTCTTATTGTTCAGAAACACAACGCGGTCGGCATATTGTGCCACCAGTTTCAAATCATGGGATACCAGGATAATGGACAAATCAAAATTTCTCCTCAGGTCGGAAACTGTTTTATAAAACATCTGCAAGCCGTTCTGGTCTATGCCTGAAACCGGTTCATCCAGAAGCAGCAGGTCAGGTATGGGGTCCAGCGCCAGCGCCAGCAGTACCCGCTGCAATTCTCCGCCGGACAATGCGCCAAGACGCCTGTTTATAAGGTGTTCCGCCTGGACGCGCGCCAAGCTTTGCAAGGCATTTTCATGAACCTTTTTGGAATGAAACAGCCATACCGGCAGGTTGGAATGCACAGACGCAAACATGTCAAAAACAGTTGTGGGAGAGCTGGTGTCGAAATCCAGCTTCTGGGGAACATAACCGATGAGCGGGCGTCCGGTGCGCTCTTTTTTGGCATCAAGGAAAATCAGCTCCCCCGTATGGGGAACCTCTCCCAGCATCGCTTTTAAAAGAGTACTTTTCCCTGCGCCATTGGGCCCTATTAACGCAGTGAGGTCACCACAGTGAATGTGGAGATTAACACCCTTCAGAATTTCGTACTTGTTTCTCACAACCCCGAAATTCTCAATCCTAGTGCAGCATAAACAACAGCTGCAGGAAGCGCATAGCGCTTTATCGCAATTTTCATGTTTACTCATAGAGCCGCCTTGCCCCCAATTTAATGGTACTGTCGATATTTAAATGCGCCCTCATTTTAAGGCCTCTTGCAATACTTTCAGGTTACTGTCCATGATGTTTATATACGCATCCGGATCCATTGGCCCGGTAACAGCCGGGTCCAGCGTATAGATCTTTGCGCCCGAATCTTTTGCAATGGTTTCAGCCGCTTTGGAAGAATATTGAGGCTCCGCAAACAATGCTTTTACGTTTAACTTCCGGACGGTTGCAATGGTTTCATCAAGCTCCCTGGCACTGGGCTCGGAACCCGGCTCACGTTCAATGACGCCTGCAATATTGAGGTTAAACTCTTTTGCAAAGTACGGGAAAGCTTCATGGAAAGTAACGATGTCGCGGTTTTTGAGACCGTCCAGGGCCTTATGCATTTTGTCCCTCTCCGCTTCAAGCTTTTTTATGTATGCCTCCGTATTTGCCTTATAGCCGGACGCGTTGTCCGGGTCCAGGGCAGCCAGCTGCTCTCCGATATTGCTTACTTGCTTGATTGCATTGGAAACACTGACCCATAGATGCGGATTATCCCCTTCATCGCCTTCTCCTTTGATTAATTCAATTCCTATGCTGGAATCAATGATTTGAAGCTCCGGAAATTGACGGATAACCTTATCCATAAAGGATTCCATGCCTGCGCCGTTGACGACCAAAAACTGCGCTTTTTCTAGATTCCTCATATCTTCGGGAGTCGCTGAATAATCATGCAGGCATCCCGATATCTGCTGTGTCATATCGACTACTTTTACATTCGGTATATCTTTAGCTACATTGATTGTCATAATATACATCGGGTAAAATGACGCAGCGATTGTGGTAATTTTTGTGCCATTTTCCAAATCACTATTGTCAGTAGTTGTAGCGTTATTTTTTTCACCGCAGCCACTAAATAAAACAAAACATAACAGCACTACAAATATAACCTTTACTAATTTAAATTTCATCCTGCACCCCTTATATTGCAAATAGTTTGCATTTGCATAATTATACTATATAGTATTTCCTCCAAGATATCAAGATAAACATTATTTTTCTCCTCCTTTCTAATCGTTCTTATGGGAAAGTCTACTCTTACACTTACCGTCCGCCATAAAAAAACAGAAGGGTCTGCCGCTTTTAGGCAAGCATTCCCTTCTGTTTTGACTTGCTTCAACGGATATATGAGTATATTCCGTTGAAAGACAAGCTTTCAGCAGCAATCATAATGAATTTCACTTACTGATGCTGCTCCGGCATATGCACCATATTGATCCGGAAAAGCATTAAGCCTGTGGATCTTCTTTCTTTTTACGTCCTATCAAATAGCCCAGTCCATATCCAATGACACCGGCGCCGATAGCAGCCTGCAGCGCAAAAAGCAAGCTTTCGATCTCTCCGCTTTTCGGCTCCATCAAAGGTGAAAACCAGGGCTTGTAGTCCCCATTTATTTCAGTAATCGCTTCTTCGGCCTTTCCGTCAGAGCCTCCAAACTCACCGTCTTTTGCGACGAACAAAGGAATAACTGCCAGAAGGATAACAATCAGAATCATCAATAAATTTATCTTCAAGCTATTTTTCTTAGGTTTTACCACGCTCTCAGCCTGCATGTCCGATACCTCCCTTCGAAAATATCTTCAAGCTTTTTATTTCATCTTTTCCATATGCGGTAATTGCATTGAATATAAGGACCGTAAGTATACCTTCACTGATTGCAAGCGGTAACTGTGTCACGGCAAAAATACCCACAAACTTTGAAAGTGAGGCGGCAAAACCGCCAACCTCCGATGGGAATGCAAGTGCAAGCTGTATAGATGTTATCACGTAGGTCAAAAGATCGCCCAGTGTGGCAGCCAGGAATACTGCAAGCCATTGTGGCCCCTTTGCTTTTCTCACAAGCTTGAAGGTTGCAAACGCGATCAGAGGCCCTACCACTGCCATAGAAAATGTATTTGCTCCAAGGGTTGTCAGTCCGCCATGTGCCAAAAGCAAAGCTTGAAAAAGGAGTACAATCAGTCCGAGGATCGCCGTGGCTGTTGGCCCGAAAAGGATCGCGCCAAGTCCTACGCCGGTCGGATGCGAACAGCTTCCTGTAACGGAAGGGATCTTCAGGGAGGAAAGCACAAAGGCAAAGGCTCCTGACATGGCCAGGATTATTTTCAAGCGAGGATTTTCTCTTATGGTTTTATTGATTGAAAAAAAGCCCATGACTATAAAGGGAATACAAAGCACTCCCCAGGATATGCACCAAACCGGTGGAAGAAAGCCTTCCATGATATGCATGGCAGAAGCAGCCTGCGGTAATAAAACAATCATTAGTAAAATTCCCAGGGCAAGTTGATATTTTTTCGGCATACTAAAAACACCTCATCTTCTTATTTTTTTTGCAGCTTTAGGCATTGCCGGAGCAATCCCGTAAAACAAAAAAGCTTCCCGACAAATGTCAGAAAGCTAACCGAATCCACTCAAATACATCAAATGCATCCGCATCACCCTCCATCTCTCGTAGAGTTACTAGTGCGACAAAACAGGCAGGTCTTCTGGCTTAAGCGTCGACACTCCTCCTGCCTTCCCGGTTTCCCAGTGGCATTGTTGAAGGAGCTCTTCTTTTACAGCGGCGGGACCGCGTGGGATTCAAACCCACTTCCCTTTTCACCGGCCTTAACCCCTGCTGGGATAAGGCCGACACCTGTTTTAACAATATTTAGTTATAACGGCCTACTTCAAAATTAATTTTCGTTTGTAGGAAAAATTAATTTTAAAGTGAAGTTTCAACAAGACTGGTCGCAAGCTAAAGCTTGCTGCTCGTCCATGCAACCTGGGCGGGACATATGCTCACCGCCTAACACCAGTTTGGTATCCTCCACCTACAGAGGTGGGGGACATTTTGGGTGCCCCGTTATATATAAAGACTAATAGAATTTCATATGCTTGTCAATGTACTTTTATGTTTTTTATATCAATTATCCGTTATGGTCTTATCCTCGCATGAAAGCCGAGGAATTTAACGAACCCGGCTCTCACGAAGTCTGCATATTACTACAGAATGGAATGAATGACCAGCTCCAACTGATCAATGTTGGAACATTGGAAAGCACCTGTGCACCTGTCCACATAGGCGGGCATGACACAGTCCTCCTTATCCCAGCCATCTTTGTCCATAGGGTTCAGCCAGTATAGGGCGGAAGCTTTTTTCCTGATATCGTCCAAAACTTCGCGGCCGTCGGTTTTGTTCCAATTGTTTCTGGCATCTCCCAGTACAATCACCGTCGTGTTGCTGTTCAACTGGTTGAGATGGCTGGAGGCAAACTGGTACAATACATTTCCATAATGGGAATAGCCCGTCAGGTTGTATCCTTTGAGATCTCCCACGGTAGAAAGCGTCCGGTTCCAGTCGGCTCCTTTAAGAAAACCGGTCACTTCCACGAGTTTGTCCACAAAAATAAAGGACCGTATATCGGCATAGCGCTTCTGAAAGGTATAGACCAGAAGGAGCATAAAATAGCTGAAGGTTTTTACAGAATTGGACAAATCGCATAAAAGCCATAAATCCGGTTTAACAGGCTTTTTATCTCTTTTCATCAAGTACAGAGGCACTCCCCCGGTAGAACGGGAATGTGCAAGCGTCCTGCGCAGGTCGAGCTGTCCTTTTTGCGCAGGCCTTCTGCGCCTCCCTCTTTTCACAGCCAGCTTTTTCGCAAGCTTTTCCACTTCCACAGCCATTAGCGGCAGCATACTCTCCCCTGCCTTGCTGAACGCTACCCGCCTGGGGTTGTATTTTTGCAGCACACGAATCAGACACTCTTCTCCGTAAGCTTGCACCGCCAGCTTTTCAAGTTCCTTTTCCAGCAATTTCTGCCAGTACGCAAGGGCATCGGCGGCGGCCGCATATTCGTCCCGTGACAGCCGTCCTGTCCTGAAAGCTGTCATTAGCCTGTTGGATGCTTCGTACCAGCCGCTTTCTCTTTTTACCACGCCAAGGACATCTTCGCCAAGGGCTTCTGCAGGAGGAATATCATAAAGTTGGGTAAGAGGGATCAACTGTCCAAGCTGTTCAATATCCCCCTTAAAAACCGCATCGGTCAAAATGTCTACTGGCGCACCTTTGCCGGCCCGTCCAATTCCCGTGCCCATAGCAGAGGAGACCGGCGCGGAAATGCCGCTTCCATGGTCTGCCCATGAACCGCCGTTTATTTCAAAATACAGCTCAAGGAGCCTTTCGATATATTCTTCTCCCCATTGGGTTTTGACAAGGCATGCATTTACAATGGTCCGGAAGCTGTAGCTATCGACAGGGGCCTGGAGCTCCAGTGCCCTTATACAGTCCAGGATTTCAGACGTGCTTGTCGGAATACCGGTTTTTCGAAGGATGACCGCCAGGTCATGGACGATGTATTCCATAAGGCAGATCCTTTCGGTATAGCTTTTCCAGAACCGTGTCACAGTCCTCGCGATATTTGAGAAGTACGCTCAGGGTGTCGGTGACAATACTGTCGTCCAGTTTCTCTACCCCCATGTACGCCAGCGTATTGACCCAATCAATGACTTCACTGACGCTGGGGCGCTTCCTTAGCTTTTCAAGCCGGAGCTGCCGGATGAAGGCCACCACTGCTTTTCCCAATTCTTCCTTCAGTCCGGGCTGATGGAGCCTCAGGATATCCAATTCCTTTTTTTCATCCGGATAATCCAGGTAAAGGTAAAGGCATCTTCTTCTCAGCGCGTGGCTGAGTTCACGGCTATTGTTGCTGGTGAGGATGACAGATGGGATGCTGCTGGCTTTAAGGGTTCCCATCTCGGGAATGGTAACCTGCCAGTCGGACAGCATTTCCAGGAGGAAGCTTTCAAATTCCTGGTCGCTTTTATCAACTTCGTCAATGAGCAGCACCGAAGGCTTGTCGCTGCGGATGGATTTCAGCAGGGGCCTCTCCAGAAGGAATTCTCCCGTAAATATATCCTTTTGTGCTTTTGCACGGCTGTTTTCGTCCGGATTCGAAGACTGTATATAGAGCAGTTGCTTCTGATAATTCCATTCATAAAGCGCTTTGCCTTCATCGATTCCCTCATAACACTGGAGGCGGATCAGGCTCCGTTCAAGCACCCGGCTCCAGGCTTTTGCAAGCTCTGTTTTCCCTGCCCCTGCCGGGCCTTCAATCAACACAGGCTTGCTCAGCACCGAAGATAGCTGCAAAACAAGGGCAGTCCTGTCGTCCGCTATATAACCGTGGGCCCTCATCTCTTGCTGTAAATCTCCCGCACTGCTAAAAGTGGTATGTTCCATGATACTTTTCTCCTGTAAAATGCACTCCGTTTTTAAAGTCCTATGTGGATCAATTATATACCGAAGAGGGCAAGTAAACCAGTCATTTTATTTCCCTTCAACTCAATTTTGCTGCGGCCCCTGAAAGCCGTAGGACTATAAAATCCAGGTTTACTTTTAAAGGATTTATGGTATAATAAAGGTAATTGGTACCGCAAGATGCGGTTGCCACAGCGAGTTAATTAGAATAATCACTCTACTGAGCGGGCAGGGTGATTATTTTTTTCTCCTGAAGCTCAGGATAGCCACAACGAGCATACCAAAAGCTATCATCAATGACAATGCCTGATATGTATTCATTCAAGCTTCAACCAGCCCATATTTCACCTTGATGCGGTCCAGCTTTTCCAGCATTGGTTTTGCTATGAGCTTCAGGAAGATTACGGTAGCTGAGGCGTGAATCAGGTCGAAGGGAACGCCTTGAAGGTATGTAAGATAGAACATTTCCGCCTTGGGGTGACTCTGAAACATCAGCACTGTCGCGGGATTCATGATACCCCCGAAAATAAAAAACGTGGCCAGCCCTCCGAAAATGCACAGCGCTATGGTGTTCCGCCGCAGGATACCTTTTCGGAATAAGACGCCGGCAAGAAACCCAATAACGCCGAAGGCAAACATTTGCCATGGCGTCCATGGCCCCTGGCCAAAAAAAATGTTGGATACGAAACCGGTGACCGCCCCCACCAGAAATCCCGCTTCACCGCCGAAAGCTACTCCTGCGATGATGACCACCGCCACCACCGGCTTAAACTGGGGCAGCATGAAAAAGGCCGCGCGCCCAGCCACGCCGATGGCGCAAAGTACTGCAATGACAATCAATTCCCGCGCCTGGGGCTTGCGGCTCTCAAATACCATCACAAAAGGCAGCATGGTTTCCAGCAGGATGAGTAGACTGATAAAATAATACTTCCTGTCACCCAGATAATAAATACCGATATAAATCGTAAAGGGTATGGCAAGAAGGATCATTGCCATGGCCGCCAGGGTGCGTTTGGAAAGATGGCGCTCACCCGGCGCTATTTGCTCATTTGCTATAGGTGCTGTGGTTGCAGCCGTCTTTTTGGGGAAAAAAGTTTTGATAAGGATGCCTATCCCTGCTGACAGGGCAAGGATGGCCAGGACGTAGCGCCAGACGCCAGCAGGGCTGCCGGCCAGAACGGCGGAAAAGTCGCCCCTGGCCAGAAATGAAGAGATGCCGTCGCCCAGACTTCCGGCCGCAAAAACTCCCGTTGTAAGGAAAGCCAGCGCCGCAGGGATGGCTTTGGCTTTTTTCCCTATGGGCTGCTTTTTGGGACCTTCCATCTCCTTTTCTGCCGTTTCCTTTTCTTCCGGTAATTCACTTCGTCCATGCAGGGAGGCTCCGGAGTCGGTATCATTCTTTTCCGGTGGCTTTATTTGAAAAGGTGCCGCATTCCCTCCGCAGGCGGCAATCACCTCTTCCGCCGTCACCGCACCGGGCAGCCTGTGACGCGCCATACGGTTGGCGGCAGTGGTATAAAAGCTGTTGCTGGAGAAGAACCGCCGGGGCACGTCGGAACTGACAATATTGCCGTCAAAAAACATGGCGCAGCGATGGGCATATTTAGCACAGAACTCAAGATCGTGACTTACCATGAGAATGGCGACGCCTTTTTGCAAAAGGTCCCGGAGAATTTCAGCAAACACCTGTTTGAATTCGCTGTCCAATCCTTTGGTGGGCTCGTCCAAAAGCAGGATTTCCGGCTGAAGCAGCAGCACCTTTGCCAATGCTGCACGCTGCTGCTCTCCGCCCGACAGGTCGTAGGGGTGCATGGAAAGCAGATCCTCCAGGCAGCACAGCTTTGAAATCCTCTGCACCCTGTCCGCCTTTTCAGCCCTGGTTTGGTTCTGCTCCGAAAGTATTTCATAGAGGTCTTCCTCTACCGTTTTTTTTACGAAGACCGCTTGCGGATTTTGAGGCAATATGCCCAGCATTTGGTGAAAAAGCTGCCGGCCGCTTATCCCGGAAAGTTCCTGGCCCTTTATCCTCACTGTCCCCCTGTAAGGCTTGTTTATACCTGGAATCAGCGACAGAGCCGTGCTTTTTCCGGTGCCGTTCCCACCCAGGATGGCATAGAACTCACCGGGAAATACTTTCATGGAAAGCCCCTTTACCACGTCGGGAGCTTCCTTTGCATAGCGGAACCATACTTCCTTGAGCTCAACGGCAGGGGTGCCTTTGGCCTTATACGCCGTCGTATCTGCTATGGGCATTTCAGCCAGGGGCTGCTTTTGGGCAATGGAGTCCAGCCATACACGGCCTTCCCTCACCGTAACGGGACAGGGCAGGTCGTTTTCCACTCCTGCATAAATCCTCATGGGCGCCGGCATGGCAAGAAACATGCCGTGATGCCGCTCCTTCAGTTGTCTTCCCACATCCTCCGGCGTACCGTCGCATACAAGCCGCCCCCCATCCATCACCAGTACTCTGTCCGAAAGGGGTAATACCTCCTCCATGCGATGTTCCGTCAGGATGACGGTGACCCCAAGCTCCCGGTTGATTTTACCCACGGCAGCAAGAAATTCCGCCGCCGCGATAGGGTCCAGCTGACCGGTGGGTTCGTCCAGGATCAGCACCGACGGCTGCATAACCATAATGGATGCAAGATTGAGGAGCTGTTTTTGTCCGCCGGATAATTCAGTGACATTTTTATAAAACCAGGTCTGGATACCGAAAAAAGAGGCCATCTCCGCCACCCTCAGCCGGATGGCCGGTGTGTCAAGGCCCAGGCTTTCCAGCCCGAAAGCCAGCTCGTGCCAGACCTTGTCGGTAACGATCTGATTCTCCGGCGATTGCATTACAAATCCGATCCTGGCGCTCTGGGTACGCTGATCAAGGTTTGATAAAAGCGTATCTTCAAATAAGATCTCACCGCTCCGCTCTCCATGGGGTGTAAGCACAGTTTTAAGCTGCCGGAGCAGAGAGGTCTTTCCACAGCCGGAAGGTCCGCAAAGGGCAACAAACTGACCCTGCCCGATGGAAAAAGTAAGCTGGCGCAGCGCCGGCTTTTGCTGCCGTGGATAGGTAAAGCTCAGATTCCTGACCGTATAGCTTTCCATTTCCATTCCTCCTTTGTGTTGATAATGACCGGCGAAATGCACAGCGCCAGATAGCAAAGATACAGGCTGACAGGGTAAAGCTCCGCCCCCACGCCCTTCATAGTGGGAAAGTAACGGTAGTAAAGTCCTCCCTGCACAGAGCCTGCAATGATGTAGCCACCGAAAACAAGCAAGAAAAGCAGCATTTTTTTGTCCCGGCTGTCAAAGCTGTAAATGGAAAAAGCGGTACGTCCGGACAGGCCATACCCACGGCTTTTCATGGAATCCGCAGTTTCAATGGCGTTTTCCAGTGCCCAGGTCACCATTACGGACAGAATCCTGACACCATGCCTTACTCGCTGTAAAAGGCTTCCGTTGGATATATCCCGCCCAACACATTTCTGTGCCTGGGACACTACCTTGAGCTGTGCTTTGAACCGTGGCACGAAGCGCAATGTCATGGATAAAATCAGCGACATTGCTGGGATGACCCGTCCAAAAAGGTATACGAACTTGTCCGAGGTCATTACAGCGTTATAGCAGGAAAACCAGCATATAACGGTAATAAGCATCACTGCCGCCGCGATGCCATAGGCAATAGATTCCAGTGTCAGAGGATTTCCGTCCCGCAGGTAGGTAAGGATGGTGCCGCCTTCATGGTTGAAGGCCGGATTGATGAGCGCTGCGACAATCAGCATGGGCAGCATATATTTCAAATTAAAGCGAAGCGCCTTTCCGCCTCTCAGATAAACCGAATAGCTGAAAGCGCAAAGCAGCGAAAGGCCAAGACAAACCGGGTGCATGAAGAACATGGAAAACAGCAGGACCAGCGTGAAATACAGGAAGTTAACCGCCGGATGATAGGTTGAAAAGGAGTCTCGCATTATTCTCCTCCCGCGGCATAATATCCGCCGACATCCCTGCCCAGATCACAGGTATAGAGCCACTCCACCACATCGCCGTCCTTCAGCTGATAGCGGGAGCAGCCATAATTGGGAAACCAGTCGTTGACCTTGTACATCCAGCCGGAAAGCTCGCCGACGTCATACTCATAGAGATTGTTGATCCCCTCGATATATGCGCTGTTATAGATAGGAGTATCCTCAAACTCCATATGGATCTTGTTTTTTTTCATCTCCCTCCGGAGCACGTTGAATACCGATTCTCCCTCGTAAAAGGTCACTTTCGTAGCCTTAAAAATGACGCCGTCCTCCGGCACCAGTTCCACTTTTTCTTTATCCAGGTACTTTATATTGTCAAGAATCGTGTCGCAGCGCACCGACAGCGTGCAGGTATAGGCTGTGTCCTTTATGGCGGCATCCTGGGGCTCCACCGGAACAGGTCTGCCTTCAGGCACCGGATCTGTATGGTATTTGTCCTTTCCGGTCTTGGGGTCAATGTCCATTCCCCGCTGCAGGGAGTATTTCTCCGATCCCCTTTTGACCTCCGGAGAGGACTGGTCCCCGCCCATAGCTGCCGCCAGAGCCTGCTTTTCCTCAGCGGTCAGCCGCCTGTCGGCGGCGGAGGGGCTGGCCTTAGGCTCAACAGTTGCAGCCGTTTCCTGAGTTACAGCCGTACCGTCTTGCTCTGTCGTAGGCGAATCCGCAGGAACCACAGTGTTATCCCGCTCGGTCGTACTATCCTGAACCGACGGCATGATTTCCGTTTGTACGGATGATTCCTCCGGTATATTCGATGGTGCGGGCGTTGCCTGAGCCAATATCTGTGTCGGTAAGGGCACCGGCCCGGTGCGTCTGGCGTACCCTCCGCCCCACATATACGCTAGGGTAAGCACCAGGATGACGACCACCATCGCTAAAACTTTGTTTTTCGTTATTTTCATTTTCATGACCACTCCTCTAAAGCAGCTTTGAAGCTGCTAAAAGGTTGCACAGCATCTGGGCAATTTCGCAGCGTTTGATTTTATCCAAAGGCAGAATCTCAAGCGTCTCCTGGGATAAGATATTTTCTTTGTAGCAGAACGCCAGTGACGTTCTTGCCCACTCCGCACTTTTTACATAATCACTGAACTGGGCCAGTACATCTCGGGTTTCACCAGTCTCCAGGGCGGTATCCATTCCGCAGAGCCTTGCGGCCCGGGCTACCATCGCCGCAGCCTCCTGCCGGGTAATGGTACCTCCCGGGTTAAAGGTGCTTGCAGTGGTACCATTGACGATGCCATAGGTGTTTGCCGTACCTATATACCCCGCATACCACTTATCCGGGGATACATCGGTAAAGGCGCCGTTGGCTTTCGGCACCAGGCCAAGTCCCCGCACCACAATGGCGGCAAAGTCCGCACGGGTCATAGTGGCATCGGGATCAAAGGCGTTTTCCGTCTTGCCGCTGATAATCCCCCTGGCCGCCAGCGCCTCAATAGCAGGCTGGTTGTCGTGGGCGGAAATATCCGGGAAGGTCCTGCCGGGTACGGTAATGGGTACTGCCTGCACATCTCGGTTCTTATCCGCCAATCCCTCAAGAGGCGTTAAAGGTGCATCGCGGTCTGACGTCCTGGCAATATCGTTCATTCGGTACAGGCTGTTTTTGCCATTCATGGCACGCTGTACTGCTGCAAGGGCGTAAAACGCCTGCTCTGTCGCCATCTGGTTGCTGCCGCTGCCACCGGCGGTATGAAGGAAGCCTTTGCCTTTCAGGTAGTAGGTAAGAAGATTGTCTATCGCAGACTTGCCGTTTTTTACAAAACGCGGATCGTCCAGGGGGATACCAAGCTCGGTAAGAGCCACAATGACCTGGGCGCAGCTCTCGGAATTGCCGGTACCCCAACTGGAGAAGCCGCCATCTGAACGCTGTATGGAGGACAGGCAGCTTAGAGCTTCCTCCGTGACCTTTTTAACATCAGTCCGATGCTGGTATTTCGCAAGGGCTTGAAGCGCCATAGCGGTGATATCCGGATCAGACCTTTCATCCGCCCCCGTCGCGGATTCACTCCCTCCAAACAGGGAGAATCCACCATCGGAAAGCTGTCGCCGCAGTATTTCATTCACATACATGTCACGAGTAGCTTGAGTTGCAGCCTTCGGATTCCGGGGAATGGGGTAATTTCCTGAATCCAGGGCAATCAGCGCAAAAATTGGCCCGTTGATGCCCTGCCAGATGGTTTTATCAAAGTCACCCAGTGCAAGGGTCAAATTGTATCCGCCGACATCACGGGGGTCATATCCTGCCGCAGTCAGCCCCAGAATGAGACGTGAATACTCGGTATATTTTTTCTCATGCAGTACACCGTCGCAGGCTTTGACGTATTTCACCACAGTTTGCTCATAACTGCTGTAATAATCCTCCGGCACGGCATAGCCGGAACGCGCCAACCCAATGACCGCCCATTCCCCGCCGATACTGCCCACCTGCGGTGCCTTGACTGTCTTTACCATGTACTCCGCCGTATCCGTGACTGCGGCGTCCACTGCTTGCGGTGCCGCCGCAAAGGCCGTAACACTAAGAAACATGGAAAGCAGCATCACCAGTGCCAGCAGTAGTAAAAGCGGATGGCTAAATTTTTTCTGACACATTTTTTTCATAACCTCCTCGTTATAACGACCTAATTCAAAGGAAATTTGTCGTTTGTAGACAAATTTCCTTACTGTAGCGGAGTTTCAACGAGGCGAGAGATATACTCACCGCCTGAAAACCAATTCGGTATCCGTCACCTGCAACGGTAGGGGGACATCTTTGAGCCTCGTTATAACGACCTAATTCAAAGGAAATTTGTCGTTTGTAGACAAATTTCCTTACTATAGCGGAGTTTCAACGAGGCGAGAGATATACTC
>JAEZCO010000044.1 GCA_023433505.1 Bacillota bacterium
CTGTCACTCCGATAATCCGCAAATTCATCATCCTCACGTTACTTTGTTTCGTACCAGCTTTTTCCGGACTTGACCTCCACCAGCAGTGGTACGTCCAGAGTTACGGCATTTTCCATACAATTTTTTAAGATCGTTTCTACCTGCTCCTTTTCATCGACAAAGGTCTCAATGATCAATTCGTCATGGACCTGCAGGATGAGCCTTGATTTCATCTTATGTTTTTCAAGCTGATTGTATACCATGACCATGGCGATTTTTATTATGTCGGCAGCGCTGCCCTGGATGGGAGCGTTCATGGCTACCCTTTCGCCAAAGGACCGCATGTTGAAATTGGAGGATTTGAGCTCGGGCAAATACCTCCTCCGGTTGAGAATGGTGGCAACAAAACCGTTCTCCTTGCCGTATTTGACAGTTTCCTGCATGTACTGCCTCACACCGGGATAGCGGTCAAGGTACTCATCAATGTATTTTCTGGCTTCCTTCCGGGTGATGCCAAGATCCTTTCCAAGACTGAAATCACCTATGCCATACACAATTCCGAAATTTACGGCCTTGGCCCGTGACCGCATCAGGGACGTTACCTGATCCTTTGGAATACCGAATACTCCGGAAGCCGTGGCGGTATGAATATCTTCATTATTCCGGAAGGCTTCAATAAGATTTGCGTCACCTGTAATATGTGCAAGCACTCTTAGTTCAATTTGCGAATAATCCGCCGCCGACAGCAGATATTCATTGCTTTCGGGAATAAAAACCTTACGTATTTCCCTGCCCATCTCAAGCCTTACAGGGATGTTCTGGAGATTGGGTTCCGTGCTGCTGATCCGTCCCGTGGCTGCGATGGTTTGATTGAAGCTTGAATGTATGCGTCCCGTCGTTGGATTTACAACATTTAAAAGGCCTTCCGCATAGGTGGATTTCAGCTTTACCAGCTGCCTGAATTCCAGGATTTTTGAGACTACCACGTGCATGGGAGCCAGCTGCTCCAGCACCTCTGCGTCTGTGGAATAGCCGGTCTTTGTTTTTTTAACCGCCGGGAGCTTCAGCTTCTCGAATAAAATAACTCCCAGCTGCTTCGGTGAGTTGATGTTGAATTCCTCACCCGCATTTTCATATATTTCCTCCGTTATCCCCGTAAGCTTGGCGTCAAGCTGTTCTGAAAACTGCCTGAGGCCTTCCGCATTCACTTTAAATCCCCTGTATTCCATATCTGCAAGGACTTCTATCAGCGGCAGCTCAATTTCCAGGAATAGATTTTCCTGATTATTCTGCCGGATCATTCCTCCCAGAATATCGGAAAGCCGGTGTACCGCCAGACAGCTTGCTACAGAGGAAGCCGCAAGGGTTTGGGCTGAAATGTCCCTGTAGGGTACATAATTTCTTCCCCGGCCCGCCAGATCCTTGGGCTCCTCTAGGGACATCCCCAGATATTCCGAAGCAAGGCCGGAAATATCATAAGAATCTCTGGAAGGATTGATAATATAAGCGGCAATCATTGTATCAAAAGCAAGGCCTTTGAAAGCGATGCCTTTCCATTTGAGGTATACGATCAGGGTTTTAAGGTCGTGCCCGGTCTTTTGAATGCCGGGGTTTTCAAATATTTCCCTGAACTCATACAAAAACATCTCTTCCGACAGCCCCTCATCCAACCGGATGAAATATCCGGCTTCCACATCCAGCGAGACAAGAAATCCTGCCAACCTCCCATTGGAGCTTCCCGTTTTATCCATTATATAGTAGATCGCTAGCCGGCCGGCCTTGAGGATGCTCTTTTTCAAGGCTGCAGCACCCGACATGATATCAAGGATTTCCACCTTGCAGCAGATTTCCTTTTTATCGGCTGCCGCTGCGGGAGGCTTGATATCCATTTTTTCCAGGAGGCTTTTAAACTCAAGCTTCTTAAAAAGCTCATAAAGCAATTCATTGTTGAACCCGGACCGCTTCAGGTCCGAAACGTCACAAAGAAATGGCATATTCCGGTCAATGGTAGCAAGATGCTTGCTCATGAAGGCCAATTCCCTGTTCGCCTGCAGTTTTTCCCGGACACTGTTTTTTTCTACGTCCTGCAAATTTTCATAGATGTTTTGAATGCTCTTAAATTTTATAATCAGGTCAAGGGCCGTCTTCTCACCAATGCCCGGAACACCGGGAATATTGTCCGACGTATCGCCCATGAGACCCTTAACGTCAATGAACTGCTCCGGTGTAACACCATATTTCTCAAGTACCTTTTGGCTGTCGTATTCTTCCGTTTCCGTCCTGCCGCCCCGGGTAATGGGCATTTTTATCCGGGTCTTCTCAGACGCCAGCTGCAGGGAATCCCTGTCTCCTGTAACAATGACCGTTTCCATTCCTCTTTCTTCCGCACATAAGGAAATGGAGCCGATGATATCGTCCGCCTCGAAGCCTTCAAGCTCAAGTCTTTTAATATTCATTGCATCCAATACTTCCTTCATGACGGGCATTTGTTCGGCCAATTCCTCCGGCATCCCCTTCCGCTTTGCCTTATAGCCTTCGAATTCAAGGTGTCTGAAGGTGGGCGCCTTCATATCGAAGGCGACGCAAAGATACTCCGGCTTTTCTTCTTCAAGATATTTATTCAGTATATTTATAAAGCCATAGACCGCATTGGTGTGCAGTCCTGCGGAGGTCGTCAGCAATTTCGCTCCCTGCAGGCCGTAAAACGCCCTGTTCAATATGCTGTTTCCATCAATTATCATGATCTTTTCAGGCATCAATTGTTCCTCCGTTCGTGCCCTTTTTATTCTTTCCTGATTCACTATAATTCTACACAAAAAAACAGCAGCCGTAAATGCCGCTGTCTTAATTATTCCCAAATAATTATTTCTTTTTCAATATTACCTTTACATTTGTGAGGTCCGACTCTAAACGAAGGGCATCAATCTTGTTCTGTATCTCCGTCTTTTGTTCCTTCAGTTTATTCAAATCCTTCGTATCGGCATTTTGAGAATTCTCCAATTTTTCTATTTCCGCATCCAGGCTGTCCGATTGCTCCAGCAATTCCCCCATGACTGCGGACATATCCTCGCTTACGACGGCCTCGGGCTGCACATTGCTTTTCCCATAGCCATCATTCAGTACATCGATGAACGCATTTAACAGCAAATTGGGAATATCCAGAAGCATCACAATGTTTCCATTCGCTTCCGTACTATACTTGTCGCCGGTTCCACTTGACAGTGCGGCAGACTGTTCCACTCCCGAATTTTTTATGGCAGCTGTTTTTATACTCTCCACCTGTTTATCAGGATCATCAACGGAAACGGTAATGCTGGTAGTATTTCTGGAGAGGCTTTCACCGGCGGCTGCGGCAGAAAGATTGCCCTGGGATTCCCTCCCATCCGTGGTGGACCTGCCGATTTCGGTACTATCCGTCTGATTCTTAGTGCCGACTGAATCCTGGTAGCCCAGAATGTCTTTCTCTCCGGAACCTGTGGCGTCATTTGCAGGAGCATCGGCTATTTGCATTTGCCCTTCTGCCACAGCTTTCGACTCAAAATCATTTTTTTGGGCAGACAGCCCGGTTTTCCCCTTTGGAAACAAATCAAAATTATATAAACCTCTTACCAGGAAGACCAGGAGAAGAACGGCAGCAACCGATGAAAACAGCTTAAAGTATCTTGCACGGTAGAATGCCGGCTTTGACGCTTCTTCCGACTGCTTTTGCACCTCAAGCAGCTTTTGATGCAGTTCGATTTTGAAATCCGCCGGAAGCTCTTCCTCTGGTACATCTTTACAAAGCCCGACAATCTGCATCAGTTCGTCCAATTCGTTTCTGCACTCTTCGCAGGAATCCATGTGTTCTTCAAATTCCCTGCGTTCATCTGCATTCAGTTCATCATCAATATATTGTGAAATCAATTCCTTTATTTCACTGCATTTCTTCAACTCCAACCCTCCTTTCATATTATTTGACGTATCCATCCAGTAAAAGTTCCCGTTTGGGAGCAAGTATATTTTTTAAAGCCTGCCTTGCTCTGTTGATCCTGGATTTCACAGTACCTTCAGGACAATTCAGAGCTTCTGCGATCTCTTCATAGCTCAGTCCTTGGATATCTCTAAGGATAATAACTATCCTATGCTCTTCGTTTAAATTTGCAATGGCTTCATTGACAATTTTTTTCAGGTCCTCTGTTTCGGCAGTTTCCTCCGGCGAAGGCTCGTCGCTCTCTATCTGGCGCTTCATATCGCCGTCGTCAAGCTTTATTTCCTCATCCAGTGAAATCACTTTCCTGTTCTTGCGTTTCCGGATCTCGTCAAGGCAGACATTGGTAGTGATCCGGTATATCCAGGTAGAAAATGAGGATTGCTCCTTAAAGCTCTTTATGGACTTGTATATCCGGATCAGAACCTCCTGGGTCAAATCGCCGGCATCGTCATAATTGCCCAGCATACGTAAAGCTATGTTGAAGATTTTCTTCTGATAGCTTTCAATTAACTGCTCAAATGCAGCAATATCCCCTGATTTCGCCCTTTCCAGAAGCGTCTTTTCGCTGTCGCTCATAAATACGGCAATACCTCCGCCCCTATTATACATTGTTTTTATGTATTTTTGTACAAGATTTATTAAGAATTTATACAAATGTAATAATGTTAGGTGCCTGACACTCGATTTTAATTCATATTTTCCTGTGAAATGCAAAGAATAACTTTGAACTTATTATTGGTGCAAGTAGAAAAGGGGGCTTGATTATGAAAGTCCGTGAAGGTATGATTCCTACCGTACTCGGCACTGTTGTGACAGCAACCGGTTTTGTACTCCGGCCTGCCGCCCCGATGCTATCCTGGGGAGTGGCAGGTTTCGGGCTTGCGCATATGGTACTTGGCGCAATCGACCTGATTGGAAACCGCACCCGATAGTGCAGTTCGCCAGCCGCAGATTCTTCTCTGCGGCTGTTCTTATTCCCGGTATTCCAGCTCAATGCCCATGAACTTTTATCCGAGGGTAATACATATGCCTACACATCCACCCGGATAACTAATAGTCACTTTGCCACAGCGTGCCAGCATGGGGCCCATGAAAATTATCGACGACCTCATCTCAGCGGCGAGATCCACGGGTATCAGCGTTTCACTGACAACCGACGAGTTTATGGTTATTACATCACCTTCCATTTTGGCTTTGCAGCCGATTGTTTTTAATATTTCAATCATGACTTCGACATCCCGCAGCCTCGGACAATTATTGATTACACTTTCTCCTCCGTTGAGTATGGCTGCTGCCAGAACGGGTAAAACGGCATTTTTTGAACCTTCTACTGCGATCTCACCTTTGAGTCTGTTACCCCCGGTAACAATCAATTTGCTCATAAAATACACCTCGCACACAGTATTATTTTATGCGAGGTGTATTTAATGTGTTACCTTACTGATATTTCACATGAAGCCTTTGGAATCTCAGCAGAAATTTGCTGCACAAGGGTTTCCAATTTCACCGTGGTTAATGGTATGTTACATCTATATTCGCTCATAATTCGAATAACGCGATATATTCAAAAGGACCCCGACCTCCACCAAAAATAGCACCAGGGATGTTCCGCCCGAGCTGAAGAAGGGCAGCGATACACCGGTCGGCGGTACCAGCTTGGTTACAACCGCCACATTGAACAGACTCTGGACGGCTATAAGCGAAGTTATCCCCACTGCAATCAGGCTGCCATAGACATCGGGCGCATTGATGGCAATCTTTATTCCGCGCCAGATAAAGATCAAAAACAGTATTAATACCGCCAGAACGCCGACGAATCCAAGTTCCTCCGCCAATACCGAGAAAATATAGTCATTTTGTGCTTCCGGGAGCCAAAGAAATTTCTGCATGCTCTGGCCCAGCCCTCTTCCGAATATGCCTCCCGAACCGATGGCATACAGCGACTGAATGGTTTGATAGCCTTCTCCCAGCTTATCACTCCATGGGTCAAGATAGGCCCTGATTCTTGAAGTTAAATAGTCGGTAAATGAGATAACTACAACCAATCCGGCAATAGCGGGAGTGGCGATAACCATGAAATGCCTTATTTTAGCCCCTCCTGCAAAGAGAACGATGCATGCAACGCTGCATATGATAATTGTAGCGCTTAAGTGGGTTTCCATGAGCAGCAGTCCCGCAACCGTCCCTATCAGTGCCAGGTAAGGGATGAAATCTTTGAAAAAAGAGTCCATGGGCTTCTTTCTTTTGGAAAGACTGAAGGACAGAAAAAGAATAAGTCCCAGCTTTGCCAGTTCAGAGGGCTGAAAGTGCAGAGGACCGATGTATATCCACCTCCAGGACCCGTTAACTTGTTTACCGATTCCGGGAATGAGTACAAGGGCAAGCGATAAAATACTCCCTGCAATAAACAGTGTTACAAAAAGCTTTCCGTACTTATGATAATTGACATTGGCGGCAAAAAGCATGGCTACGATACCGATAACGGCAAAAAACAACTGGTCTTTAATCACTTTATATATATCGCCGTAATCCTTTTGGGACCATGGACCACTCGCGCTGAAAAGCATCACAAGACCAAAGGACAGCAAAATCAGGACCGTCATGAACAACCAGAAATCGAAGGGCTTTTTTTCTTTCATCAAGCATGTACCTCCCCCGGGTATCTTAAAAAATGTTGAATCTTAGCGTTATGAAGCCTATGAAGCAAAACACCGCCGTTGCCGCCCAGAATACCTTTACCACCTTCGTTTCTTTCCAGCCGGACAGCTCAAAGTGATGGTGGATGGGGGCCATCCTGAAAACCCTTTTTCCGGTGAGCTTAAAGGAAGCCACCTGCAGCATTACCGATATGCCTTCTATAAAGTATATTCCTCCGGCGATAAAAAGAATCCACGGCATTTTCATAATAACCGCAGCGGTCGTCACTACTCCCCCTAAAGCAAGAGAGCCCGTATCCCCCATGATTACCTTGGCGGGATGGATATTGAAGGTAAGGAAGCCAAGGCAGCCTCCCGCCGTGATTGAACAAAAAATCTTCACGAAATCCCATTCTCCACGGGTCATGGCCACAATCGCGAAAAATACCGTAACGATCAGGGTAACTCCTGCCGCCAGTCCGTCCACTCCATCCGTAAGATTTACGCAATTTGTAAAATAATACATAATAAAAATAGTAACCACAGGGATAAAAATCCAAACCGGAATTTCCACCAGAGAATCAACCCCCTTAAAAGGAATGACCACCTCGGTGCCAAGGTTGGGACTCAATGCCACATAGGTTGAAAAAGCCGTACCCACAATTAATTGTCCCAGGGATTTCTGTTTGGCATTCAGGCCGTCTTTGTTCTTTCTTACAACCTTTATGAAATCGTCAATAAAACCGATGAGGGCAAAGCCAACGGTAGCCAGAAGCATCGGAAGCATTTCAGGAAAATCAACGGAGTAATACAAGGCCACAAGAATCAAAGGGATCAGGAAAATCAAGCCGCCGATGGTCGGTATCCCCATTTTTTTCAAGTGTGTTGCAGGTCCGTCATCCCTTACGGTCTGGCCGAATTTAAGCCTCTTCAAAACAGGAATGATCAGCGGCCCGGCGATAAGCGCCAGTATAAAGGTGACAATAAAAGCAATGACTTGCGTTGAAGCCAAAAAATGTAGATTCAATCCAATACCCCCGTATCTTGATTCCAGTAATTTTTCATCCCATCTATCATGTAGTAAAAAAGCTATTTCGTCAATCCCTTGACGATTTCCTCCATCTTCATTCCCCGTGAGCCTTTCACTAAAACAATATCGCCCTGAGCCAGGTTTTTCTGCAAATACTCCAGGGCTTCGGAATTGTTTTGAAAATATTTTACCTGATCTTCCGGATGTCCCACAGAAAGCGCTCCGTCGGCAATGAACCTGGCGTTTGCCCCTACGGCGACGATGTGTTCTATTCCGGCGGACGCCGCATATTTACCCACATCAAAATGTGCCTTTTCAGCCCATTCCCCAAGCTCCAGCATATCGCCCAGCACCGCGGCCTTCCTGTTTTTCCTGCCGATTTCGCTCAACACGTTCAGACCTGCCTCCATGGAGTTTGGACTTGCATTATATACATCGTTGATGATTTTCATACCATTAAAGGATATTATATCCATCCGCATTTTAGAAGAGCTGAAGCCGGCAATGCCTCCAATGATGTCTTCCATGGGAATACCGAGCTCGCAGCCCACAGCCACAGCCGCAAGCGCATTATATACATTATGCACACCGGGCACGGGAATATGGACATTGTATTCCCTCCCCCCAAGCGTAATATCAAAATATGTACCGCTTTCTCCATGGGAATTTATATTGCATGCCCGATAGTCCGCACCTTCGTCCATTCCGTAAAAAACAGTCCTGAATTTCAACAAATCCTTCATGCCGGCCAGTAATGCATCGTCTCCATTTAATATTACCAGCCCGTCAGGATTTAGGGCCTCCAATATCTCAAGCTTTGCTTTCAATATATTTTGCCTGGAGCCAAGCTTTTCGATATGTGACATTCCGATATTTGTGATCACTGCCACATCAGGCTTTATGATGGCGGTCAGCCTTGATATTTCCCCGGCTCCGCTCATTCCCATTTCCAAAACGGCTGCTTCATGGGAATTGTCCAAATTGAAAACAGTAAGAGGTACGCCGATTTCATTATTCAGATTGCCTTCCGTTTTCAATACCCTCAGCCTTGATCCCACTGCGCAGGCAATCATGTCCTTCGTGCTTGTTTTCCCGACGCTGCCCGTGATTCCGATCACAGGGATGGAAAACTTTCTCCGGTAGTAGGCGGCGATATCTCTTAAGGCTTTAGCGGTATCGCCGACCCTTATGAAGCATTTGTTTTCCGCGCAGGTTCCATCCTGCTGCGTCAGAATTGCCTCTGCGCCTTCCTCCAGGGCCTTGCCTATATAATCGTGGCCATTGAATTTTTCTCCGATCAATGGGATAAACAGACAGCCTTTGCCAATCTTTCTGGAATCGGTGGAAATACCTTCCACTACCGTTTCAGTGCTGCCGGCTATCAACTGTCCGCCTGTTGCTTTCAATATTTCGCTTATCTTTAATGTGAGCATGACACCTCTCCGTTATTCGTAGGATTCGCCAAGAATTTCCGCCACCACTTCTCTTTCATCGAAGTGGATGGTTTTATCCTTGAAGGTCTGGTATGTTTCATGGCCTTTGCCGGCAAGGACGATCACGTCACCGGCAAGGGCATTGTTCAAAGCGTATTTGATGGCTTCACGCCTGTCAACGATTTTTATGTACTTGCCGCCGGATTTCTTAAGCCCTTCCTCTATGTCATTGACGATGGCTTCCGGATCTTCCGTACGTGGATTATCGGAAGTAACAACGGTAATATCTGCAATATTTCCGGATATTTCTCCCATCATGGGACGTTTGGTCCTGTCCCTGTCGCCCCCACAGCCGAATACGCTTACGACTCTTCCGGGAGCATAATCTTTTACGGTGTTGAGAATATTTTCAAGACTATCCGGCGTGTGGGCATAGTCAATCATGACGCTGAAGTCCTTGCCGGTACTGACCAATTCGGCTCTCCCGGGCACTTGAACCTTTTCAAGCCCTGCACCGATGGCTTCGCTGGAAATTCCCAGCATCCCGCATACGCCGATGGCTGCAAGAGCATTGTACACGCTGAATTTTCCCGGTATATTGACTTTCATTCTTTCGGAGAACCAGGGAGTGTCCACCTTAAATTCGACGCTCTGGGGATGTTTGATAATGTCATAGGCCATGATGTCGGATTTTTTCTCGATTCCGAAGGTAAGCAATACACATTCGGCTTTTCTCATTATTTCCTGGGCATGCTCGCTGTCATTATTGACAAGCCCTTTTTTGCACATTTTGAACAGTATGCTTTTGGCCTCCAGATATTCCTCCATGGATGCATGTTCCTTCGGCCCGATGTGGTCCTTGGTCAAATTTGTAAAAACGCCTATTTCGTAATCGCTGCAGCTCACCCTATGAAGGGCAAGCCCCTGGGAAGATACCTCCATGACTACGCTGTCCACACCTTCATCCACCATCTCGGAAAAAAGCGATTGAAGATCATAGGATTCGGGCGTTGTTCTCTCGGTATACAGCATCCTGTCTCCGATACGTGAGCCAAGGGTTCCTACAAGCCCTGCTTTTTTGCCTGTGGATTCGATGATTGACTTGATCATAAAGGTCGTCGTGGTCTTCCCTTTTGTCCCTGTAACACCGACCAGCTTGAACCTGCCCGACGGATGGCCGTAAAAGGCATCCGAAATGTGTGCCAGCGCATATCTTGTATCCGGTGTTCTGACCACACTGATGTCTTCAGGTATTTTCACATCCTTTTGCACAACGACGGCGGATGCTCCATTTTCAATTGCCTGGGGAATATATTCATGGCCGTCGACGGTTGTGCCGTCGATGCATACAAACAGAAAACCCTTCCTTACCTTCCGGGAATCATAGGCGATTCCCGAAATATCGATATTTTCCAATCCACTCATGCTCAATACATTCAATCCCTTGATCAATTCCTTTAATATCATAATAATCCTCCCATACCTCTATTCTTTTTAAGATAAACGCTTTATGTCGGGTCTGGTCGCAAGCTAAAGCTTGCTGCTCGCCGATGCAACCTAAATGAATCCGGCACAAGCTCTCGCATGCTACACCTGCGCGCCCCGCTTTCACGCGGCGTTTGAACAACGTCAGAGAAAGATTATGTCTCACCACTGACAGCCTTTTCAATCGGAATCCCCACCCAGGAGGTTGGACTGCTGACGTTATTCAATGTTGTCCAGATGCTTGAAATCCACTTCAACCACTTCGCCTTTAGGCACTGATGCACCTGGGGAATATCCTTGTTTGATTGCAACTCCCGAACCGCTCACCCGGATATTCAAGCCTGCAGCCTTCATTGCTTCGGTCGCTTCCGATATATTTTTGTTCAGAAGGTCCGGCATCTTGACGGTAGGCTGTTTTTCAGGCTTCTTTGTATACAAAAGTATAACCGAACCCTGGGGTACGCTTGCATCCGGCTTGGGAATCTGTTCTACCACCTTACTGCTATTATTGCCATTTCCCTCCAATTTATAGGCTAATCCTTGCTGTTTAAGAGTTTTAGCTGCCTCTTCCACCGTTACATTTCTCACTTCCGGCACCATAACTTCCTTCGCCATGGTTTTTAAATCATTCTCGCTGTAACGCCGTTCCACTCCCAGGTAGCTCAGTACGTCCTCTATGATTTTGCCTGCCGTAGGCGCTCCAATAGCGCCGCCCATATGTGACTCGCCCTTGGGGTCAAAAAGCGCCACAAGCACGCAGATTACGGGGTTATCCGCCGGAGCAAAGCCGCAAAAAGAGGCTGTATACACCCCTGCTTCCGTTGTCTGGGAGGTTCCTGTTTTTCCGCCGATCCTATAGCCTTTCACATAGGCATTATTACCTGTTCCCTGTGGATCTGCAACTACGCCTTCCAATATGTTCCTGACCGTATCCGAGGTTTGTTTGGAAATGACTGTCCTGACAACTTCAGGCTCAAATTTTTTCACCACATTTCCATCCTGGTCCGTCAACTCTTTTACAAGGCGGGGCTTCATGAGCTTGCCGCCGTTTACCACCGCCGTATAGCCTGTAATCAACTGAATGGGGGTGATGGTAAACCTTTGCCCGAAGGAGGCAACCGCCATGTCGATTTCCTTTGGCTTGGCCTGGAATAAGGATTTGCCCTCTCCGTAGAGGTCTATCCCCGTTTTATCATAAAATCCGAAGGCATGCAAATAGTTGTAGAATTTATCGATGCCTAGACTCTGGGCTACTTTGACAAAGACCGGGTTGCAGGAATTGTATACGCCCTGCCGGAAGGTTTCGGTGCCGTGTTCGCGGCCCCTTCTCCAGCAGTATATGGGGGTCGGCCATCCTGCCACCTTGATTGGCATGTCGCTGGTTACCGTATCCGGCGTTACTACGCCTTCTTCAATTCCGGCGGAGGTTGTGAAGCTTTTGAAGGTGGACCCGGGCTCATATGTATCGGAAATGGCCTTATTACGCCAAACTGTTTTATTTAGGACGCTGACGTCCTCAGAAGAGGTTCCGGTCCACGCGGACACATCGATGCCCTCAAGCCCCGTAGGCGCGGCAAAAGGCTTATTCAGGTCGTAATCCGGCTTCGATACCAGGGCAAGAATGTCCCCGTTTCTTGGGTCCATTACAATGACGATACCGCCACGTTTTACTTTATAATCATCAATGGCCTTTTCCAGGGTTTTTTGGGCCAGATACTGAATAGTTTCATCAATGGTAAGCACGACGTTCAAGCCATCCTGCGCGTCAATCCGTTTTTCGGTATTCAAGGGAAGTGCTCTTCCGATAGAATCAACTCCGCTAAGGATTTTACCGGGCATCCCCTTAAGGTATTTGTCCATTACTGACTCTATTCCCTGCAAGCCCTGATTGTCGGTGCCTGTAAAGCCTATTATATGTGACGCAAGGTTGGCACCGGGATAATACCTCTTTGCATCTTCCTCTATTTTAATTCCGGAGACCTTCTTTTCAGATATCCACTTTCTTACATTTTCTTCTGTTTCCCTGTCAACCTTTCGCTTGATGGTGACGGAATTGGTTTTTTTGGTAACCAGCTTGTATATGTCATCCTTATTCATTTCAAGTATAGGTGCAAGGCCTTCTGCAATCAAATTGGCCGCTTCTTTGTCTATATCATTTGGAATTGCTGTGATAGTGCCTGCCTGGGCGCTTATCGCCAGCTCCTTTCCGTTTCTGTCATAAATGGTCCCCCGGATGGGACTTATATTTCTGCTGCTATTCTGCTGCGCATAAGCCTTCTTTTGATACTCTTCTCCCTGCACAAACTGAATCAGCGCCACATTGGCAAGTAAAGCAACCACTGCAATTGTAAAAACGATCAGCAGTGCAAGCAGCCTCTTTTTTAATGATAATCCCGGACCAGCCATTTTGACCCCTCCCCTATGGAAACTTCACCAGGAAACTTAATTGTCCCCTTCTCCTTAAATTAAAAAAGACTATAGACCGTGCAAAATAAAATTTTACACTTATCCACAGTCTACCAAAGTATTAACGTCTTACCGCAGGTTATACTATCCGTCGATAAGATCGATAAAGCCTGCGATCTTATCCAAAATACCTGTAAATGCATGACCCTCTATTCCATCAGCCTGATCAGGTGAATTCAATACCACGGTGTAGTCGTTTTTAGGGACTCTCACATAAACTATCTGGCTCTTGTCAGGCTTTTGCATTCCCAGCCTTGTTACAGCCGCTTCCTTTATTTTTGTGAGGTCGGTATCTCTTTCCACCTGCAAGCGGATCAGTGAATTTTCATTTCTCATCTTGCTGTATGCTCTTTCACTTTCGTTGATATTATAGCTTATTTGAGTAATCAAGGCAAACCTGTAAACGATTAAAAGTCCTGCAGCAAATACCGCCATAATGGACAAAACCAGCCTGAACTTGGCCGCACGGTTGTTTTTATACTGCCTCTTGGCCTTAAGCACCTTGTTTTGTTCGTAGATATCATATTCAAGCTTTCTTGCCGCCGTACCGTTAACGTAGCTGTTGTCCTTTTGTATCAATTCTATTCACCTCAAAAGAATTTTATGTCTCAGGATAAATAAGCCGAGGGCCGGCCTAGATCGGCCCTCGGTGTACATTAGGGGTAATTTGAGAGTTTTTCTCTTGTGTCTTTCCGCTTTCTTCTTTTGTATTGCTGTTACGTTTTTTCTTTTGTTACATCCGCTTTTGTGTTTTTTTAAACCTTTGTCTTTTGTGAGTTTTTTCTTTTGTGCGCTTTTTTCTTTTGTGAGTTTCTTCTTTTGTGTTTTTAACCTTTTGTACTGCATTTCATCTTTTGTGTTTTGAGTTCACTGCCTTGCGTTTTTGTCTTTTGTTTTTTGTACTTTGTCTTTGGTTTTTCTGTCCTCTATCTTTTGTTCATTATGTCCTTTTCCTATGTATCATTTTTTCAATGCACGCTTCCTTCATAGGGAGCGGCTAAACCTTTTCCGCCGCTCTCAGCTTTGCGCTCCTGGAACGTGGATTTTCCTCCAGCTCCCTTTCGGACGGTAGGATCGGTTTTCGGGTAATAATTTTCAGTTCCGGCTTATTTCCGCATATACACACCGGAAACTCTCTTGGGCACGTGCAGGGTTTTTCCCTGTTCTGGAACTCATTCTTCACGATCCTGTCTTCCAATGAGTGGAAGGTTATGATGCAAAGCCTTCCTCCCTCTTTCAGCACTGATACGGCTTCTCCTGTCCCTTGCTTTAAAGCTCCCAGTTCATCATTCACTGCAATCCTTAGGGCCTGAAAGGTTCTTTTAGCAGGGTGCGGGCCTTCTCTCCTGGCTGAGCTGGGTATGGCCGCTTTAATTATTTCCACCAACCGGCCCGTTGATTCAATCCGGCTTTCTTTTCTTGCTTCAACGATAAAGCCTGCAATTCTTGCAGCCCAATTTTCTTCTCCATAGTCCCGGATGAGCCTTTTTATTTCGCTTTCGTCATATTCGTTTACGATTACGGCCGCAGTGAGCTTTGACTGCCTGTCCATCCGCATATCCAGAGGCGCGTCTTGCTGGTAGCTGAAGCCTCTTTCTTCCTCGGCGAGCTGGTGCGACGACACCCCAATATCTAAAAGAATACCGTCTACCTTATGGAACCCAAGCTTCCGGCAAATTTCTCCGATATCTCTGAAATTGCCTTTTGCAAAAACCAAACCTGCTTGTCCACCGATGGACCTGAGTCTTTCCCAGGATGTCTCAAGTGCAAATTCATCCTGGTCGATCCCAACCAGAATGCCCTCTTTCCCAAGCTTCCGGTATATCTCCGTCGAATGCCCGGCTCCTCCGAGAGTGCCGTCTATGTAAATACCGTCGGGCTTTATATTTAAATTCTCAATACACTCTTCCAGTAAAACAGGTTTGTGATTGAATTCCACTTTACTCCTCTAACCACCGGCGGGCCGGTAACCGCCCCCTACCTTTATATTATCTCTCAAATCCCCAGCATGGACATCTTCTCCGCTATGCTGTCGGGATTGAGATTTTCATCTCCGTTATAGGTTTCCCATTTAGCCTTGTCCCATACTTCCACACGGGTGGAAACACCGATGATGTATATGTCTTTTTCAAGGCCCGCATAGCTTCTAAGGTTTTGCGGTATCAATATCCTTCCCTGCTTGTCCACCTCGCATTCGGTAGCGCCGGAAAAGAAAAACCTGACGAATGCCCTTGCGTCTTTGTTGGAAAGGGGAAGTGTTTTCAGTTTGGCTTCAAGATTGCTCCACTCGGTCATTGAATATACAAACAAACAATCATCAAGACCCTTGGTCAAAATGAATTTCTCACCTAGTTCCTCCCTGAAGGTCGAAGGTACAATGACCCTTCCTTTGGGATCTACAGTGTGTTGAAATTCACCGTAGAACAATCACTTCACCTCACTTCACGATCATTTACATCCACTTTCAACCACTTTCCTCCACTTGAATACTATTTTAATGTATATTTGTCCCAGTTGCAAGTGTTTTTATAAGTTTTTTATAAAAAAATAAAAGATAGGACTATCGTCCTACCTTTTACTGGTTACAGAGCGCTCTCCGGCTTGAATTCAACTATTGCGAGCTATTGAAAATGGTCCTCTTTCTCCGCATGGAGACGCTGAGCAAAATACCGACGGACATGTAATTGGTGACCAGAGCGCTGCCTCCCTGGCTCATGAAGGGCAGCGGGATGCCTGTTACCGGCAATACGCCGATGTTCATGCCGATGTTTTCGATAAAATGGAAGGCAAACATGGCCGCGATTCCCATCACAACGAAGGTTCCGTACTCGTCCCTGGAATTCCGGGCAATGTGAAGACACCGGAACAAAATAAAAATGATAAGGGCAATGATGATCATGCTTCCGATGAAGCCCAATTCCTCTCCGACGACGGAAAAAATAAAATCGTTCTGCTTGAAAGGAACCTTAAAATTGCTGGATTGCATCACCGCGCTGCTGTTTTGAGTCTGAAGGCCGTGAAAAAGACCCTTGCCAAAGAGCTGTCCCGAGCCTATGGTCATTTTGGACCTGTAAACCTGAAGTCCTTTGCCCTGAAGGTCCAGCTCCGGGTTTAGAAAGGTCTGTATTCTGCTCTTGATATGATCCGGAAGGGCAAACAGCCATAAGAACGGAGCCGATACAGCAAATGCGCCGATTGCAATAAAAAAATACCGGTAGGGAATGCCATAAATAAACAGCATTACGATAAATGAGAAAATAAACACAAGCGCTGTCCCAACGTCCCTTTGCAAAAATACAAGTCCTATGGGAACTGCCGCGTAAAAAATCAGCTTTGCAAGGTTCTTCCTCACATCGTTGCCTTCCTTGATACGTTCAAAAAACATGGGAATCACAACAACAAAAGCAACCTTCGACAGCTCCGAGGGCTGAAAGCGTCCAACTACCGGCACTGTCAGCCAGCTGGTGCTTCCATTCACTTTTTCTCCCACGATCAAAACCAGCACCAGCATAGCAGTACTGGCCATATACAGAAGTATTCCTAGGGTTTTGAAATCCTTATAATCCAGCGTACTTGTAATGAAGGCGAGAATTATTCCTATCACAAGGCATCCCGCCTGTTTGAACCAGACATCCTTCCAGGAAGGCGCACCCTGAATGGCACTCATAAGCACAACAATGCCCAGGAGCGAGAGTATGAAAACCGCAGCGAAAAGCGGAAAATCAAACTGTTTTATAAAGTTTACTTTGGTTTTTTCCACAAAATACATATATACCTGCCTGTAATAACGCCAATTGTTCCCGTAAAGATACTTCCCGCCTTTGATGCATATTGACAAAGCTTCAAAGGTGAATACTCAAAGGAGCAATTCTTAAGTATCGTTGTCATATAATACAAACTGATTCTATCATAGCCGCTGACAAAAGACTATAACCGTTAAATATTACCGGTTCAGAGAAAATTTATCCCTTCTCTTCTTCATCGGGTCCGAAATGCTCCGGCTCCTCTGCCGGGCTAGCTTCTTCGCCGGCAGTTTTTTCCGGTTCATCTGCCGGGCCATCTTCTTCGTCAGTCGCTTTTTCTTCCGGTTCATCTGACGATTCGGCGGCATTCACCTCTTCCGGCTCCGCCCCGGAATCCGGGTCATGCATTTTATCCTGCTCATGATGGGCTTCCACGTTTTCTTCTTCGCGAAGCTTCATCAAAACAGAACCGTACTGGCTCTGCCCGACCTCAACTTCAGCTTCGTCATCAATTTTAGCGACTCTTTTCCTTCTATAAATGAACAATGCTGTAAATGCGACCACAAACAATGCCGCAAGCAATTGGGATATTCTGAAGCTTCCCAGCATCAGACTGTCCGTTCTGAGTCCCTCGATAAAAAAGCGTCCTGCACCGTAAAGCATCATATAGAGGAAAAAGACTTCTCCGTCCAGCTTCTTCCTTTTCCTATACCAGATCAGGAAAAAGAAGACGGCGAAATTCCATAAGGATTCATAGAAAAAGGTGGGATGGGCTCCGAAAACCGAGAGGTCAATTCCGCTGTTCAAGGCCGATAGCTCCGAATTCACAGTTTCACTGTTCATACGCCAGGGCAGCGAGGTTGCAGAGCCGAAAGCCTCCTGATTTACAAAATTGCCCCACCGTCCGATGCCCTGGGCCATAATAATATAAGGCGCAGCGAAATCCATCAGCCTGAAAAAACCGACCTTCTTTCTTTTCGAATAGAAATATGCTACCACAAGCGCTCCGATAACACCGCCGTAAATGGCAAGGCCGCCTTTTCTGGTGTTGATGATGTCCGCCGGATTATCTTTAAAAAGCTCCCAGCTGAAAATCACATAGAACAATCTGGCGCAAATAATAGCAACCGGCGCGCCAATCAGCACCATATCAAGGACGTTGTCAGGCTCAATGTCTGCCAGCTTGCTGTTTTTCATGCCCAGCAGCACAGCCAGCAGAAAGCCTGTGGCAATAATGATTCCGTACCAGTAAATCGGTATGCCGAAAACTTCAAAAGCCACTCTGTTGATAGTAAACTTCAGGCCCCACAAACCCGGAAATTCAACTAAATTCATTTCCTTTTCCCCCTCATGAAGGTTTTATTACGGATAAAGCCATATTATCCAGATTAAAGTGCTGGTTAAGAATCTCATTTACGTATTCAATGGTTATTTTATCATAAACTTCTAAATAGTCAAATATGTTGACCCCTTTAAAGTAAACGGATATAAAGGTATGGGATATCCTTTCAATGGAATTCAGCTGCTTCATGAACCTGCCGAACATTGCCCTTCTTATCCGTTCATAATCCGCTTTGTCCAGACCCTTTTTCCTCATATTTCCGATCTGGGCCGTAATCCTGTCCCTTACAGCTGCCGGATCGGAGGATTCACCGCCGAAAAGGGAGAAGGCATAGTTTTCTTCGATTGTATAGTCAAAATCAAAGGAAGTATTGATAAGGCCTTCCACATATAGACTGTTGTAGAACTCCGAGCTCCTTCCCATAAGCATTTCAAGTATCAATCTCACTGCCACTTCACGTTTCAGACTCTCCATCCCTTTGGAACTGAAGTCCGCATCCTTGAAACCCATCTGAAACTGCGGCATGGAGACCGCCAGCTTTTGCTCCGCATAATTGGTGCTTACCCTGGCAGGTTCCGACGGAAATATCCTTTTTATCTCGGTCTGAGGCTTTGAGGGCTTGATTCCTGCATCTACCTGTTCAAATACCCTTTGGGGGTCAACATCGCCCACCACCAGGATGACCATATTGGAAGGGTGATAGAAAGTATTGTAGCACTTATACAACGTCTCCCTGTTGATTTTGCTGATACTTTCAACCGTACCGGCAATATCCGTTCTTACCGGGTTATTGCTGTAAAAAGCTTTCAAAAGGTTAAAAAACACCCTCCAGCCCGGATTATCCTGGTACATCATTATTTCCTGTCCAATGATCCCTTTCTCCTTTTCCACGCTCTCCTCGGTTATAAAGGGATTCTGAACGAAATCCACCAGCAGCTTGAAATTATCCTCAAACTTATCGGTGCAGGAAAAAAGGTAAACCGTTTGGCTGAAGCCCGTATAAGCATTGGGACTTGATCCCAGCTTGGAGAACTTCTCCATTACGCTTCCCGTTTCCTGCTCAAAGAGCTTATGCTCCAGAAAGTGGGCGATACCGTCGGGGACCCGTGTAATCTCTTTTTCCCCCGGCACCTGAAATTCATTGTTTATGGACCCGTAGTGGGTCGAATAGGTTGCATGCTTTTTTGAATAGCCTTTTTTAGGGACGACAAATGCCTTTAATCCACTTGCATGCTCATAGCAGTAAACGGTTTCCCCTGCTTTTTTGTACTCCAATTTATCTATTTTCATTTAAGCCTCCCTGTCCCCGGTCAAAAAATATACCGTATCCAGCTGAATTTTACCGGAAATATCGACTACGTCCTGTATGGTCACCTTTTTCACTTTTTCCGCCATGGTTGCAAAGCTATCCCCCGTGCCGGAAATCTCCTGGCTCAGGTAATAGTCCACGATCTGCATCTGGCTGTCCATTAGCGACTTGACTCCCGTCTCGATGGTTTTCATCGTCGACTCATATTCGTATTCCGAGATATTCCCTTTTTTTATTTCTTCCAATTGCTCCAGCATTATCTCCTGTGCCTTTTCCTTGTTTTTCATATCCACTCCGCTGCTTATGACCATGAGTCCTTTGAATCTGTCCAGCCTGGAGTATGCATAATATGCAAGGCTTGCCTTTTCACGGACATTCTGGAACAGCTTTGAGTGAATTCCGCCGCCAAGAATTCCATTGTATACGATGAGGGAATAATAATCCTGGCTGCCAGACGCCGTGCTTGTCCTGAAGCCCAGTGTCAGCTTTCCCTGGGTCACATCCATTTTCTCCGTCACAGTCTTCACTTGTCCAGCCTTTTTATCAACATTACAGCAGTTCAGCTTGTTTACCGGGCCCCTTTTCATTGTGGACAGTTTTTTGACCACCCGGTCAATTTTTTTCTCATCCATGTCGCCTGCAAGATAAACCTGCAAAGGATAATTTTCCACCATCTTTTTATACTGGCCATACAGCCCGGCGGAGGTTATTTTCTCCAAATCCTCCACATAGCCGTATTCATAAAGACCGTACGGTTCATCCTTGCACATTTCCTCAAAGCATCTTTCCACGCCGTACTGCATTTTATCGTTCATCCGGCCTTCGATCAGCTTTTTCAGATTGTCCTTTTCCTGCAGCAGATAGTCTTCCTTGAAAACTCCCTTTTCCAGCCCAGGTTCGTTCACGATTTCAAAAAGCACATCAAATGCCTTTTCAAACAGCGAACCGTCTTCCAGTGCAAACTTGTCGGAGATGAATTCCATATAAAACTGAATAATGTGGCATTCCCCTTTTTTTGCCACCCCGCAATCAAAGCTGGCTCCATAGAGCTCCTCAAGACGGAGGGCAATATCGCGGAAGGTCTTGTACCGATTGCAGCCTCTCCTTAAAACCGCAGGGATTAATGCATTCAGCGTAACGTTTTCTCTGCTGAGACTGTCGTTGAAAAAGAAATTGATACTGCTGGTTTTAAACTTGTCCGCCGGAATCCTGTATATGTCTATTCCGCTGAAGGATCCTATCTTTTCGGCCTTCTCCTCGTTTTGAAATCCGGCAGTCCCGTCCGACGCCCCGGAAGTGTTTTCGTCAATGCCATTGCTTACTGGTAACGTTATTCGCATCATTACCTTCCTTTCCATAATATCTTGAATATCCTGCCATTGCTTTGCTGATATTTCCATTTCTTATTGCTTAGTATAATTATTATAAACTATATTATTCAATTTCTGGTAGAAGAAATTGTAAAAAAAATATTAATAAATTATTTCAATGCGTTCATAATAAATAAAGAAATCAACTCAATGGAGGAAGCATATGCGTTACACTACAAAACGGACTTATCCCGCCGCCTATCACAAAAAAAATCCTATGCCCGAGAAGTCCATAGACTTCAGCCTTGCGGCTGCGGCAGGCATCCTTGTCTGTACTTTCGCCGCCGGATTTTTCTGGGGTTTTGTCACAAAGAAATGTCTGGATAACCGGTAAGTACCGCTAATATTAATCAGTTCAGTTTCCGATATAGTTATATATAGAGATAACATGCAGGGGGCTTTTTGCTGATGTTTTATACCGGTACAACAGATCAATTGGGGTTTTTAATTGCGGTTTGTTTTTCTTTCTATCTGTTCGTTTCTGCATTATGGTTTAAAAATGCGGGATTTTTACCCAGATTGCTGGGTATTTCCTTCCTCATACCGGCTCTGCTTCTGAGCGCCTCCTTTATGGCCAGCGAAAAACCGGTTTTCATCACTTTGGACGGACTGGCGGAGCCCGCAATCCTGGTGTTCATTTTCGTTTTGCTGTTGCTCAAGCCTGACGGGAAGCATTTTGGATTGCTGACCTTCTTAATGCCCGTATATTCGATAATTTTAATAGCAATATCCTATAAGCTTGCATTCCTTCAAAGCTTTATGGCAATATCACAAAACCGCCTGATTTTGATCCTCCTTCCTCTTGTTTTAAATTTGTACCTTCTTAAGAAAGAAAACGGCGCAAAGGCTTATCTTTTCTGGGCTCTGCTTCCACTGGCGGCAGGCAGCGCGGTGAGCAGCCTTGTGAATTACGGATATACTTCCTATCTTGTTCCAATGCTGAAACTGACAGCATATATTTTATTTACCATCTACTTTTACAAGGAATACTTCAACGACCTGATCCGTAAAACCGAGGAGGCGCAAAAAAAGATAACCCGGGTCAACAGAAATCTGGACCTTGAAGTAAAAAAAAGGATGCTGGAAATCGAACGGGTTCATCAGAATCTAGTCAATATTTCGAAGACAGACTCACTGTCAAAGGCAATGAATAAGGCCGCCATTCTGGACGCCATTGAAAATCTCATTACGACCAGGCCCAAAAGCGAATTTTCCGTTCTTATGTTTGACATCGACAACTTTAAGCAAATCAACGATTCCCTGGGGCACGTTGCAGGAGATAAGTGCATTAAAGCGCTGGCAACTGCCGCTAAAAGCAATCTCCGTGAATTTGATCTCATCGGCAGATATGGTGGTGACGAGTTTACCATCGTCCTTCCCGGTGCAAACGTGCACCAGGCCCTGCAGATAGCCGAAAGGTTCAGAGGCAGGATCGAGAAGACAGAGGCTCCGCATTACACAATTTCCATAGGCATTGCCGTCTACCCGAAGGACGGAATCACTGTAAAAGCTCTGATAGAGGCCGCAGATGCAGGTCTTTACAAGTCCAAGGCCAAAGGGAAAAATTCCGTATCCTATAGAGACCAATACTGACAATGTTGCTGCACAGAGCATGGATACGTCAATCTTAAAGCGTTACGCCGCACTTCCTCCGTGCTATACCCGGACTTAACAGCTTGAATATTGCAAACAGCATTAGTATGGCAGCATTCAATATAAACACGCCTCTGTAAGATTCCAGCATCATGACCGCATAGGTGCAAACCATGCCTGCAATCTTCGCCGCACCAGCCGTTATATCGCTTATTCCAGATACTCTTGCCACATATCCCCCGTTTGACGCCGTCTGCATCAATGTAGACAAAAGTATGCCGCAAACCGCAAGCACAGTCCCTTCTAGAAATTGAAATGCAAGCACAAGCAGGAAATTCTTTGTAAACCCGTAAAAAGCCCACAACAGTGCCGTGATGGCAAAGCCTGCGTAAATGGTCTTCCATGGATAAGCTTTCATATTCCTGCTTAGCAGGAAGGCTATGAACATGGCAAGAAGGTTGGTACCGTAATAGACGGAGATAAGAAGGCTCCAGCCTTTGGAATCAAGCTTCAGGACATCAAAGGCAAAGGGATAAAACGCCATATTCATGGAAATAGAGCAAAAGGCTGCAACAATGCCTGTAAGCACTATTTCAACCACCGCCCTGTTATTTCGCACGTAGGTGAACCCTTTCGACAGTTCTTCATAAAATCCGGACTTTCGCCCGGAAGTTTGCATCACAGAATTACGGCGGGTTTTTATAGACAGTATCAGGCCAGAAGAAAAAACAAAGGAGATGCCGGCTATGAAAAAAGCAGGGCCGGTGCCGTATGCCTCCGTAAGGAATCCGGCCAGCAGCGGTCCTACCAGAAATGCAGCGCCTGAAAAGCCGGTCAGAATGGAATTGGCGTTCAAAACGCCGTCCCTCCCTGCGATGCGCAGGATCATTTTTCTTCTTAGCGGGCTGTAAACCGTCTCCAGTGCGGATAACAGGATAATGAGCACAAATATGACTTCCACCTTTGCATTGAAGATGAAAAGTATGATTACGGCGCCTCTGACCGTATCCAAAAGTGCCATCAGGTATTTTTCCGGCAGAATATCTCCGACCGTCCCTGCAAAAGGCGACAAAACCAGGCTGGGAAGGATGGAAAAAATCAATCCGAGAGAGGTGGAAATCCCCGAGCCGGTCAGCTTGAGAAGCAGCATTGTGACGGCAATGAACCTGAATGAATCACCCAGGTTGGAAATTCCCTGACTTAAGAGAAACCTCACAAATGCGCTGTCATGCATTAATGCAGCCAGCCCTTTATCCTTTATACCCATGGCGCTCTCCCGGAACTACAATCTGCCAGATACCGGCATATTATAGTTATTCAGCCATCAGGAAAATATTCCTCTTATGAGTGCCGTGCAATTTGGAAAGAATGTGCAATAAGTTAATAAACGGTGTCAGTCACTTATTTATTTACTTATTCAATTTTCAATAAGAGCATGCCTCCATCCCCCCTCGCTGCGAGCGATATGAATTCGCCCTACGCTACACATTGAGGTGAGTAAGAAGAAGGGCATCCGGCGGAAAGCAGCGTGTAACCGTTTGGAGGGAATTATTGATTCTTTATAGAATTAATATGAAGATGATCAGGTAATAAATTTGTACATATAAGGAGATAAGACTATGGCAAATAGCAAATTACTAAGAATGGACAATGTTGGCATCGTTGTAGAATCTCTTGATAACGCAATCTCTTTCTTCGAGGAGATTGGGTTGAAGCTCGAAGGGCGGGCTACTGTCGAAGGTGAATGGGCCGGTCGCGTAACCGGGCTGGGTTCACAGTGTGTAGAGATTGCTATGATGGTTACCCCAGATGGTCACAGCCGGCTTGAACTTTCGCGGTTTCTCACCCCGCCTACTATATCAGATCACCGAACTGCTCCAGTAAATGCCCTCGGTTATCTACGCGTCATGTTCAGCGTTGAAGACCTTGACGAAATGGTTTCCAGACTCACTAAGCATGGTGCTCAGCTCGTTGGCGAAGTGGTTCAGTACGAGGACTCATACCGGCTCTGCTACATTCGTGGAATTGAAGGCCTTTTAATCGGTTTGGCAGAAGAACTTGGTAATAAATAAGTGAGATTTATAAAGAAGACTTAACTGAAATATACATCCCATACGCTCCCTATCACATTCAAGTAAAATGGGTGGGCGTGGCTGCAAATAAATGCGTCATGTGGAGTCATGGCTGCAGGCTGTTTGTCCAGGCGAAGTTCGAATGCGGGGCCCCGGAGGAATACCCGTGACCCTTCGGCACGGACGCCGAAGACGCTTGTCTTTGAGCCAGGGATGGCGAATGACAAGCGCCCGCATTGGAACGAGCCTGGACATTACAGCCTGCCCATGACAGAGCTTGAT
>JAEZCO010000053.1 GCA_023433505.1 Bacillota bacterium
AGGGATGGCGAATGACAAGCGCCCGCATTGAGTACTACATCGCTCATATCAGTTAAAATAATATTTCATAATGAGCGATGTAGTATTCTGAACGAGCCTGGACATTACAGCCTGCCCATGACGGAGCTTGATGCAGGGATTAGCAGTCATGTCCGCCCATTTTCCTGAAAGTCAGCAGGATCCCTTTCTAGCCAAGAATAGCATCTTGGAATTGGAGATTGCCACGCTTCACTGCGTTCGCTCGCAATGACACACACATGCTAACACACCCGCAGTGTGAAAACTCAGAAGAGTTTCACTGCAATGACAAACGCTCTACCACTAGGACGGACATTTTACTGTGCATAATCAAATAATTTCACACTATCAAACAATTTCGCACCACCCTACTTATGCGAGTAACTTGTTTAAAACAAAATATATCTATTTTAAAAAATAAAAACACCCATAAACACAAATAGTTCTTGAATTTTGGTCAATTTCAATGTAATATTATTCTATAAGCTTAATAAAAATATGAAATATTAAGTTATGCGTATAACTTATAATCGATCCGGAGGTTTTATGAGGGGCAGTAGAGCGGAGGTTGCAAAACGGGCAGGTGTATCAACAGCAACAGTCTCATATGTGCTTAACAACAAAGGAAACGTATCTGAAGAGACTCGGCAGAAGGTTCATCATGCTATTAAGGAATTGGACTATAAGCCCAATTTGATTGCAAGGAGCCTTGTTACCAATGAGACCATGCAATTAGGGATCGTTCTCAATGATATCGTAAACCCTTTCTTTGGAGAAATAATCATGGGATTTGAGAATGCAGCCATTGATCATGGATATTTTGTCAATGTCTGCACAGGCTATAAAAATCTTGATGCCTATTATGACAATTTTATTTCAAGAAGAATAGACGGACTGTTTGTTGCTGCCATATCCAGCAAGTTCCATATGGAGAAAATATATAATCTGGTTGACGCCGGGATAAAGGTAGTAATCAGCGGAAATCCCCAGGTTGATATGAAGCGGGTGTCCTCACTTGAAACAGATTGTGTTGGCGCAATGGATCAGGCTGTTTCATATCTTGTCGGTCTTGGGCACAAGGATATCGCTTTTGTAAGCGGCATTTCAAGATCCCTTAAGTTTGACAGCAGACTGGACGGGTATCTTCTGGCAGTAAAAAAGTTTGGGCTACCGTGTCAGGATTCTCTGTTGATTGATGGAACGGCTCCGTATGATACAAATGTCCAGGATGGTTATAATCTTACCAGGAAGCTGATCGCATCCAAAAAACACTTCACTGCAATTATAGGTACAAATGACCTTATGGCTATCGGAGCCATCAAGGCATTGAATGAAGCAGGCTACAACGTGCCTGAGGATGTATCTGTAATGGGCTTTGATGATATCTATCTTGGGACTATCTGGAAGCCGTATCTTACAACCATGTCTGTCTCAAAGACCCAGATTGGACAAAAAGCCTTTGAATTCCTTTATTCCAACATCAAGCATGGCAATACCGGTTTTTATATGAGCAAATATGAACTGCTTATACGTGAATCAACAGGTCTTTGCAGACTGTAAAATTTTTTACGTGCAGGTTACGCGCGTAATCAAAAAAATCAATAGAAAGATGAAAGGAGGATGGGTTGATAACCGCATGAAGGGGGTGAGTAGGATAAATCGTAATAAAAAGAACTGAGAATTCCTTTATATGGGCACCGTGCTACCGGAGGACCAAGGAAAGCCAGTTCACAAGCAATTATATCACAAAATCTGTTAGGACTGCAAAGGTAAGTGAAAGCATTACAAAAAGAGTGTTTTTGATGCTTTTTCGCGATGAAAACCAATTAAAATCAGGAGGACGATTATGTTAATAAATAGTAGGATTTTCGCCATCATCTTATCTGTGGTTATTATTTTAACATTTGCTTTCAGCGGATGTGGCTCACAAAAAAATGCAGAAACAACGCTTAAAATGCAGACTACAGGACAAGAAACAGGTCAGAGTACAGCCCCTGTGGAGCAGCAGGTTAGCTGGGATAAGAATGTACAAAAGACAATCGTTTTATCCACAATCAATGGTTATTACACAACGGCCTTACAAGAGATAGCAAAGGATTATACGGCACTGCATCCTGAAACAAAGGTCAGTGTGGAGATTATTGCTGATAATGATACTTACAAGACTAACTTCAATACCAAAATGGCTGCTGATAAAACAACTGCACCGGATATCATCCATGTAAACCTTGTTGTTAACAGCGATGCAGATATCGGACCCTATATGGAAAAAGGATGGATCGCTCCTTTAAGTGATCTGCTGGATGAACCCAATCCTTATAATGCCGGCCTCAGCGTTAAGGATGCCTTTGAAGATCAGACCCAGCTGAAGAAAGCAATTTACAGCACAGGTAAAGTGGCTTTCCTGCCCTTTGACCTGGTTGGTGTCGGATTCTTTTATAACAAGGATGCCTTTGAAAAGGCAGGAGCCAAAGAACCGGCTACATATGAAGATTTGATCGAAGCATGTACAAAGCTTCAAACTGCTGGATATAAAAATCCGCTGGGCGCTTCTGCATTTGCAGACTGGATAAGACAAGACCTGTATGATTGGGCGTTTAAAAAATATGTACCCGAGATCATATCACTTCCGGGCGACGCAAGATATGATGAAAAGACCATGTCAGCCAATGTATCTTTAAAATATGATCCCAATGATCCTAATTTCGATGCTTTCGCCGTGACTGACGATGAAAAGCTTACCCTTTTTAAAAAGAATTTCAACAGAAATAATGATGCAGCGAAAAAAATATGGTCAACCTTCAATTCGGTTGCACAGTTTTTCCAGACCGGCTGGTCAGACTCTGATGAAAACCAGACCTATACGGATTTTGTTGGCGGAAAGGTTCCGATTTTCCTTTCAGGCAGTTGGAATGTAGGTAAAATATTGGGTGATATGAAAAAACTTCCTGACGACAAGAAATTCAAATGGGGTACCTTTAAATTCCCCAAATTTGCACAGGCGGATCCAAATTTTGAAGGTGATCCAAGAGGTTTATTGGTTGCAGGTCATAGACTCGGTCTGACACAAAAGGATGATAAGGATTTGATGATGCGTTCGGCAGATTTCTTAAAATACTTGTATTCACCTTCTATAGCCGCGAAAGTATATGATGTCACAGTACAAAATGGAGAACTTGTACAAGGACCTTCTTTGATTAAGGGTGTTCAGCTCAGTGATGAGGTAAATTCATATCTGGACGGGTTTAAGGTTGCAGGCAGCATGAATTTCGCTCTGGTCAATATGGAAGAACAGCAGCTTCCCGCTGATCAAGCTGTTTTCAAGGATTTAAAGGTTAAATTCTCATTAGGAAGGGTTACCTGGGATCAATTTTATACCGAAAATGAAAAAATCATTATGAAATTTATTGATGATACCATTAAAACAAATAAATATGATCTTGATCCGAAAACACTGGATAAATAGGCATTGAATTTGTACCAAGGGGCGGAAGGAGGAACAAGGCTGATTTCCGCCCCTGCTTTGATAAACTTGTTTTAGGAGGCCTTATGACTTATAAGAATCGAATTAAACCCTATTTATTCATACTCCCATCGCTGGTTTTTATAGGGATATTTTTTTACTATCCTGTATTGACTGCAATATTCAGTTCTTTTACAGATTTGAAGCTTGGCTACAAGCCAAATTTCATTGGTTTGAAAAACTATCTGGATGTATTTACAAACAAGGTTCTGATCGTAGGTTTTTTTAATCAATTGCTGCTCACCGGATCAGATGTCTTTAAAAGCTTGTTCTTTCCTCTGCTGGCCGCAGAGCTCCTGTTTTTTATCCGGTATAAAAAGCTTGCAGATTTCTTGAAGACTTTGTTTGTTGTTCCAATGCTGGTACCTGGTATTGTTATTATTTTAATGTGGATATATATCTATAATCAGAATTTCGGACTCATCAACAGTGTTCTTGATTTTGTAGGGTCAGGTCAATTTAAGCATGCGTGGCTGCGAGAAGAAAGTACCGCTTTGTGGTCGGTGATCGGAATGGGATTTCCCTTTGTATCCGGCCTGTACTTCCTTATTTTTCATGCCGGACTAGGACAGATTTCTGGGGAAATAGCCGAGGCAGCGACCATCGACGGCTGCAAATCAATCCAGATTGTAAGATACATCCATCTCCCACTGATTGTTCCACACATGGCATCTGTTTGCACTCTCTCAATCATTGGAAGCCTGCAGGATTTTGTCAAAATACTGGTGACAACAAAAGGGGGACCGGGATATTCGACTTATACACCTGCCCTATATATGTACGACACAGCTTTTCAGAGCCAGCAAATGGGCTATGCATCAGCTATTGGAGTGATCCTGTTTATTATCATTATTTCATTGACATTGATTAGTATGAAGGCTTCCAAAAAAGTATCAGATCATTAAGGAGTGAATCTTGTTTGAGTACATTAATAGAAGATAGACGCAAACTTACGGTTGGATATTGGTTTGCAAGACTTTTAACCGTTTTACTGGTATTTTTCACGTTTGTCCCTTTTTTACTCATGCTTTTTATGTCAGTTAAGGACAGCACGAGTATACAGTTTAATTTTTGGGCCTTGCCGGAACAAATAAAAATTGAAAACTATATCAATGCTTTTAGCGGAGTGATCAAGCCTATATTCAACTCACTGCTGATCGGTGCTTTGTCGATTGCAGGAATTGTAATCCTGTCTTCTTTGGCAGGGTATTCATTTGGAAGATATGATTTTCCGAATAAGGATCTATGCTATTTTGCGATTATTGCAGTCATGATGATTCCCGGTATTTTGATGATGGTTCCACAATTCCTTGTAATTGTAAAGCTTCACTTGCTAAACAGCTATTGGGGGCTTATTCTTCCATACATTGCAGGAATGCAGATTTTCGGGATACTGATCTCCCGCTCCTTCTTTGCATCCATTCCCAATGAAATGTTTGAAGCTGCAAGAATCGAAGGAGCTGGGGAGCTTTATGCCTTGTTGAAGATTGCACTGCCCATCTCTACTCCTATAATGATCACCATCGGCATCACAAGCCTTATATCGGTTTACAATGATTATGTGTGGCCAAGGCTTATTTTAAGCGGTGAAGAAAAAAAGACCTTTTGCATGGCAGTTGTAACCCTGTCTACGGGCAGAGGCGGCAATGTGGATTATGGATTGACCTGTGCAGGATATGTCCTTGGCTCAATCCCAATGTTTATTATAACCAGATTGTGCTTGAAGCAGTTTTTATATGGCATGCTGGAAGGAGCAATCAAAGCCTGACGACGTAAGCTGACAGCTTGGAGGATAAAATGCGGATTTGGAAAAGTAATTTAGAGGATGATGGCAGTATTCATGCCATAGGAAATGGTGATATGCTGGTGTATGGGCAAGGGCCGAATATAGAAAACATTTATGGTCCTCCTTATAGTGCGCCTTCCTTTCTTTCCATGAATTTAACAGCAGGCAATACTGAATTGAAGTCCGAATCGGTTCGGATAAAAAATACTGCGGTTTGGGAGCATACGATTTACAATAAGGAATCACTTTGTGCAAAGATAATAGATTTTATGCTTCCGGATCAGAATGTTTTTATAAGAGAGTTTGATATACATTCGCATATTGAATTTTGCTTAAAACCTTCGAAAGTGACCAACACACATATCCTGAAGGAATATTTCAAATATCTTGAAATCTGCGGGGATACGGTTCTGCTTGTCATACCTAAGGGTTCTGCTTTCTTTACCGGTGATACCATTGGCTGTGAACTGGATATAATGGTTACTTTGTTGGGAAATGCAAGATTAAGTAAAAACGCCGATGGAAATATTATCATAAGCCTTGGGGCCGGTAAAACCCGAATGCTTTTCAGCAGCGGTTATTCTATGCCTGAGGTGGTCAGTCAGTCAGAGGCGCTTATTAAGGCCGATACCATGAAGCTGATAAAAAAAACAAAGGAATTCTGGAACAGGTTTTCTTTGAGAAGACATGACTTTACCGGAATGCTGGATGAAAAATATCCGTATAAGGAAAAAATCCTTGATGCCATTGATAGTGTATCTGTGCTGGTAAAATGCCAGCAATCCAGATCCGGAGGCGTATCGGCGGGACCTTTGTACAATATGGCCTATGTAAGGGATCAGTCCGGAGTATTGAGAGGCTTGCTGGCACTTGGATATTTTGAAGAGGCAAAGGCGATACTTCTGTTTTGGTTAAAAAAGTGGAATTTATTCGGTAATCTTTTTAATGCGGAAGGCATGGGGAATAATGGTGCCAGGTTGTTCTTCACCAATGATGAGGTGGAAATTCCCGCATATTTGATTCTAAATTGCTTTATATATGCAAGCTATACAAAGGATAAACAGATTTTGATTGAAATGTTTCCAATGATGCTGTGGGCATTCGAGGTTCAACTGGGACACCTGGCAGGTGGAATGCTTGAGTTTAGTTGTGATGAAACATACATCGCAGGAGGGGCTTTCCCGAAACACCTGATGTATCACGGCTCTGCAGAAGCTACATTGCTTTTTATCACCGGAGGCGAAGCATTTCTGGCGTTTGCCGGGGAAAACCGCCTTTTGCAGGAAGAAAAGCTTTGTGAGTACAATGACAGGGTATCCTATGCGAAAAAACAATATAAGTACAATTTTATGAATAACGGGCTTTTATGTGCAAATAGTCCATTGAGAGAAAAGCTGGCAGGAAAGCCTCGTTTTAGGTTTGGTTTCTGCGAGGCTCATGAGATTCATGAGAATATTTTAACCCTTTCCTGGACTGAACGCAACGCACAAGGCTATTATGTGTGTCCTGAGTGTATGAGACTTGAAATGAAAGAATTTGAGCATGGTGATAAAAGATATGTTCTTAACTCTGTAAGCCTGCTGCCGCTTTATGCAGGCAGTGATATGTTTGATTCGCAGGAGATTGAAAAAATACTGAAGCCATCCATTGAAATATTCAATGCAACTGGCAGGGTCCCATCCAATATAGAAGGACAGCGCTCTCTTGGCTATGATTACGGGTTGATGCTTTACAATATGGTGAAGCTGAAGCATCCTCTGAAGGAGCAGGTTTTGCAAAAGACACTGAGCCTTCTTGACTCAACGGGAGCCTGGGTTGAATATTATGATGGCGATTCGCCCTTCCATTGCAGATGCAGGGCATGGGAAAGCGCTATTAATATAGAGGGGGTGGTAGCGTATATAAAAAGCTGTAATGCTTCGGAAAGCTCCAAAAACCGGTAGAAAACCATACAGCCTTGATCACATCGGTGTAAAAACTTGCTTTTATATTAAAAAGGAGATGTGAATATGATCAAAAAACTTTTTTTGTCACTGTTTTTATTAACATTGAGTGTGTTGGCCGTTCCTGTTGCTTCATTTGCCGTTACTCAAGGTACAACCTCGCAAGGATGGCAGATCTGGGATACCGCAGCCAATAACGGTGGATACAGATACGGGCCGGCCAGTATCATTAATAGCGATGGCAGCATTGATATGTGGACTGCTGCTCCAGGTGTCAATGGCAACGGCTGGGACAGTGTAGCTCACAGAAAATCAACGGATGGAGGGCATACCTGGGGAGCAGAGACAATCGTGCTGGAGCCTACTCCAGGAACGGATGATTTTTGCTCCACTTGTGATCCCGGTGTTGTCTACTTTGGCGGTTATTATTATATCGGCTATACTTCCTGCCCTGACTGGGCGAGTTGGAAGACCTGCTTTAACAATGATGTTTTTGTGGCACGCTCCACCTCCCCTACAGGGCCTTTTCAAAAATGGAACGGCAGCGGATGGGGTGGCAGCCCAAAGGCATTTATTGAATATCTGCCGCGGCTTGACGATATGGTATGCTACGGTGCCGGAGAACCTTCCTTTGTCGTAAAGGACGGTACCTTATATGTTTACTACACATGGCATACAAGAGCCGCTGATAGCTCTCCATCCAACGAAACCAGGGTTGCAACGGTATCTGCTTCTGATCCGAACTGGCCTGCGCATTTGACCTTGAGAGGAACCTGCTATGTTAAAAGGGAATGCTCTGCCAGTGATTCGACAGATGTGAAATATTGTGACAGCTTCGGAAAGTTTATTGCAGTAAATTCAGCCAACCGAATGTGCAATTATGGCTATGTGGATCTATGGGAATCTACTGATGGGATAACTTTCACTCCTGCAACCATGCAGAAATTAAATATCGCGGGAGGATGCCACAATGCCGGCTTGAGTGGTACACCGGATGGGCACATCAACCTTGCGCAGAATAATTTTGTTTCCTATGCATATGGAGGAAACAACTCGATTGCCTGGTGGAACTTATACTTGACACCTGTTACCTTTACCAACAGCTCAACAGTTCCGGCAGTTCCCGACCTGTATACTTCATACCCGGATAATGGCAGTGTAAGGCTTGAATTTCAGGCTGTGCCTGCAACCGGCTATATAATCAAGTATGGCACTTCAAGCGGAAGCTACAGCACTACGGTGACAGGAATAACCGGCAGCCCGTATACGATTTCCGGGCTCCAGAATGGGATCGATTATTATTTTGTTGTCCTTGCAACAAATGCCAGCGGAGACAGCGCCTATTCCAGGGAAATATCCGCAAGGCCTTTGAATTATGCAAATTCTCCGAGAATAAGTGTTTCTGCATCTTCAACACTTTCAGGCTGGAATGCTTCACAATTAATTGATTCAAACAATGCCACGACCTGGTCCAGTATTTCCCATAGTACACAAGCTGCAACAGAATGGATCAGTGTTGACACGGGAAGCAACAGAGCCATCAGCCGTGTAATGCTGACGCCGCGATATCTGAATCTTTTATGCTATCCGGAGCAGTTCAAGATACAGGTAAGCAAGGATTCAATCAACTGGACAGACGCTGAAATTCAACTGATGGACTATACCGGGCTGAATCAGTTGAACTCTCCCTATGTGAAAAGAGTATATACATTTAAAAAACCCATATGGGGCAGATACGTAAGGATTTATGCCACCAGGCTCAGCCCCGACGGAGCCGGCGCTACAAATTATTTCCAGTTGTCGGAGTTTGAGGTCCAGGAATTGCCTTATGCGGTTACCGCATCCTCAAGCCTGGGGACAGGATGGGAATCTACTAATTTGATCGATGGCGGGGCGAATGATTATTCCAGCTACGGTCACGCAGGCTCCGGATATACTGAATGGATCAGTACTGATATGGGAATCAACCAGACTATATCTGAAATCAGACTAAAGCCAAGAGCAAACGGGACTTGCTTCCCTGTGGATTTTAAAATTCAATCCAGTACCAATGGTTCAACATGGACGGATGTCCCTGGTCAGTCCTATACAAATTATCCAAACCCTGGCAATGCAATGAAGGCATTTGTCTTTACTACACCTGTTAATGCAAGGTATTTCAGGATTTATGCCACTAAGCTTGCCTTTGACGGTACGAATTATTACCTGCAACTATCCGAAATGTATCTGGATACAGAGCCAAAACTGATTATGTCAGCATCATCCACGCTAACAGGATGGGATGTGTCGCAGCTTGCAGATAATATCAGCGCAACCAATTGGTCCAGTGAAGCTCATACCACTGCCAATAATGTGGAATGGGTGAAAATTGATCTCGGAAGTGTTCAGAATGTTTCAGGGATAAGTATGGCAGCCCGCTGGAATGGTACAAATACAATGTGCTTCCCCTTAGATTTTCAGATACAGTACAGCGCGGATGGAAGCTCGTGGACTACGGCAACAGGACAGAGCTTTACGGATTATTATCTTACAAATTATAATCCCCCTGGAGCAGAGCTTTTGTTTCCGTTTGAAAGCCTTGTGAATGCAAGATATATAAGGATTTACGCTACCAGGCTTAGAACGGATGGAGCTGCCTATTACTTCCAACTGGATGAAGTCAATGTAGATAACGGCATCTGGCAGACTCACTAAAAACAGGCTGCTTTGAACTTTTGGCGATTGCTTTCGTAATGCCACAGCAAAAAAGCTTGCAGATATCAATGATGGTTGATGGCTGCAAGCTTTTCACATTTCTTATATATACCAGGTTCTAACACACCGCCAGTGTGGAAACCAAAAGAGTTTCACAGCAATGACCTATGCGCTGTCACGGGAAAGGATTTTATTCCACTGACGCCGGCGCAACTCCTTGCGCAAAATCCCCCGCACTATTGAATTGCGGTGCTATGACAAATTGGCCGGTGCTGTCAATATAGCCCCATTTTCCCGTCTTTGCATCTCCTTCCTGCACTGCCGCAAGACCTTCGCTGAAATTCCGCGCAGCCCCGAACCCGGCCTCAATGACAAGCTCTCCGCTTTTGTTGATATAGCCCCATCTTCCATTTTTTGCATCCCCGATTTGAACAGCGGCAAGACCTTCACTGAATGAGCTAGCCCATGCATATTCAGGGGCTATCACCGGTTTACCGCTTTTGTCTATAAACCCCCAGTCAGCCGTCTCCTGGACTCCGCTTAGCTTTACATTGCTCAGGCCTTCGCTGAAAGAACCGCAAAAAGCATACTTCGCTTCAATGACGACTTTTCCGTCCCTGCCGATAAATCCGGTCTTAAGGTTTTCCGAACTTCCAACACCATAAAGCGCAAGGTCTTCGCTAAATATAGAAGCAATGTCAAAGCTCGGGGCAATCACTGTTTTACCTTCACGATCAATATACCCGTATTTCCCTTCCTTTGTGAATTTTACGGGAGCAAGACCATTTACAAAAACAGAGGCATCTTTATATTCCGTTGCGATTTTTGTGTTTCCCTCTTTATCAATATATGTCCATACACCGGTATCTTCACTGCCTGTTCTTACGGGGCACAAGCCTTCGTAAAAAGCTCTTACCCTGTCATATTTCTCCTTAATGACCACATTCCCCTTTATGTCAATAAAGCCCCATTTACCATATTGGCCGTTCCCCACCATTACGCCGGCCAGCCCTTCATTAAAGCTTAATGCATTGCCGTATTGCGCTTCAATGACAAATTTGCCGGCTTTATCAATAAAGCCATAATGATATTGTGTCCCCATGCTTGAGCACCCGGAAGCAACCACTCCTGTAAATAAAATTGTGATCAATACTATGATCGTTCTTTTAACCATTTTTGCCCTCCTGACGTTTGTTAACAGGGCTATTATATCATTTCTGCTCATGCCGGTAAATTAAAATGTCAGGATGCGTTAAAATGTCCCCCGGGGATGCGCTGCTTTTCAGGCGTCTGTAGAAATCTTAGGTATAACGACGGTGATCGTGGTCCCGATCCCCAATTTGCTGAAAACACTCAAGCCATAATCATTCCCGTACTGCAGCTTTATTCTTTCATCCACGTTTTTTATTCCGTAACCGTTTTTTACCGAACCTTCTCCGGAAAGGACCGACTTCAGAATATCCCCCTTCATTCCGATGCCATCGTCAACAATCTTGAAAACAATCCTCCCCGCCTCTTCTTTCGCCGATACCAGGATATTGACCGGGGCATTCCGGTTATAAATAGCGTGCTCCAATACATTTTCAATGAAGGGCTGAAGGATTACTTTAATTGTATAATACTCCATCACATTGGCATCGATGTCATAAACAATTTTGAAATCCTCGCCTTTCCTGATTTTGTAGATATCCACATAGGCCTTGATCTGTTCCATCTCATAGGCTATTTTTATGATATCCTTCCCTTTGTTAAGCGTCATCCGGTAAAAGGTAGTCAGCGCCCTTACCATTTTATTGATGCTTTCGCTGTCGCCGATATTGCCAAGCCGGCTTATACTGGATAAGGAATTATACAGGAAATGAGGGTTGATCTGCGCTTGAAGGGCTTTCAGCTGAGCTTCCTTCCTGTCGATATTCGCCTGGTAAATATCATTGATCAGATTCTTGATTCTCAGGGTCATTTCATTAAAGTCTCTTGCCAGGTCTCCGATTTCATCATTATGCTCATCCACAATGAACCTGTCAAAATTGCCGCTTTTAAACCGGATCATATTGTTTGAAATTTTAATGATCCGTTTGGAAAAGGAATTTGACAAAAGATAGGTAATGACAAACAATACCAGGAGGGAGACAATACAATAAAATATTGTCAGGTTTCTGGTCTTCAGAACATTGCTGTTCAGCTCTTTGATAGGGAATGCACTTAGAATTTTCCATCCGGTAATTTCATTGACGGTTTTAACCACCAGATAGTCCTTCAAAAACAGGCTGTCTTTTTCTTTCAGCGATAACAGCAGAGGTTCCAGGGTATCTCTGTTTTTACCAAAGTAATTCTTGTTTGCGTCATCAATGGAGAGCAGGGTATCGTCCTGATCAAAAACCATATTGTAGACATTGGAATTCAAATTACCGGATTCGGTTTCCCCGATGACATCCTTCAGCATAATGGTAATGATCAAAAAGCCGCCCCGGTTATTCCTTTCCTCCGTGCCGGGAAACGGCCGGGAGAAGGAGATTCTACCGTATTTATAATCATCGCCTACCCCGCTCCACAGATAGTCCTTGCTGTTTTTGATTTTAATAAACCATTCCTTGCTTCTAATCCTGTCCGCATTATAAATGTTAAAAGCCTTATCGGGCGTATTCAGCTCATTATTGATCTGGGACGACGGGGAATCCGATATCTCATGAAGATAGTTCACAATGACTTCCGCATTGGATTTATCATATTTTATAAGATCGATATTGATATTTTTCCCAGTCGATTCAATCAGTGAAGTCAGTACAGGTCTTATATAATATGAAAGCACGTCATATTCCCTGTAATAATCCGCATAATTGCTGTCAAGGTATGTACCTATCGTTTGGTCATAACACACGGTGTCCCCCAGATACATGTAATTTTTAAGCTTGTTTGATATATTGACACTGAATTGCTGCTGTGTGTTAAAAACCGTTGTTATATATTGTGACCTTATGTAGGTCAGTGTTGTATTGTAGGATAAAAAACCAATGCCAATGATGGGGATGAGCGTAACGAAAAAATAGGACAACACCAGCTTATACCTGATCCGTAAGCTGAAGAAAAATTCCCTGCTTCTTTTGAATAATAAAGCATTGATAAATTCTGCCGCCTTTTCCATGTCACAGCCTTTCTCTGAATTCCGTGGGCGTCATATTGTAGCTCAATTTAAATTGGTTGATAAAGGAGGATACATTCTTATATCCCACATGATTGGCGATCTCGTACATTTTCATGCCGGGCTGCCTTAAAAATTCCGCGGCCTTTTTCATTCTGAAATCCGTAAGGTATTCAAAAAAGCCCAGGCCCAATTCCTCCTTAAAAACGGACCCCAGGTAATTCGGCGAATAGAAAAAAACTCCCGCGATATCCTTCAGTGTCAGCTCCTTATAATAATTCTCCTCCATGTATTTGATAACAGCCGTAATGATTTTTCGGTTCTTCCTGGAATTTCTGTTTTCAAAATACTCCATCACCGCCCGGAAAATATTCTTCATCCATTGCCGGATATCCAGAATGGTTTCGTACTTCATCAACTTGTCCCATAGGATGACCTCTTCGCCGAAAATGTTCTCGACCCGCTCATTCATCTCCAGCAACGTGATTTCCATGCGGCTTATGATATTTATACAGCAGTTTTGTATGTATTTATTCCCATAGATGTTGCCTGCCTCAAGGTCGTCGAACAGGTGATCGATCAGATAATACACCTTGGGAAGGTCGGCGGTTTTGATGCACTGTATGAGTTCATTGGCGGTATTTTGAAAATTGACGCTCATCTCCTTGATACTGGTCTTTGGAAGGTACTCCAGCACCGAGCCCTTTCCGGCCAACATTTTTTGCAGCAGCGCCTGGCAGCTGTCGTCATAGGAGATATGCAAAGCTTCCATGCCATTGACGACACTGCCCATTCCAAGGGTGACACTCATGCCCGTGTGATCCTTCACCATTGCAATGATCCGTTCAGCCGCCAAATGACTGGTAGTATTAATATTGCTTGTTTCCATATCCTCTTTGTAATTTAGTATCACTGCGTATCTGGATTTTTCTATTTGTACGCTTTCCGCAATACACAGCGGCACCTCAAAATGCTCAAGCAAATCAAATATCTGTTCTTGAAGCTTTTCCAATTCACCTGCCGGAAGCTCCTCCAGGATTATTTTGTAATCATCCAATTCACATAATAAAACCCTGTAAAGCCCTTCATGGATTTTCAGCTCCAGGGATTTGATGCGGGTTTCAATATCCTCCCTGCCGGCCGTACCGTAAAGCATGTCGCAAAAAAGCTTATGCTTTAGCAGCGGCCTGCTTTCACTTACTTTATTTTGTAATTCCTTGTTTTCCTCCCGGGCTTTTATTTCCTTTATTCTTTCATTGACTACATTTTTCAGGGCGGAAAGCAATTCGGGGGTATCCACCGGCTTTAGGATGTATTCATAGGCATTGATCAGCAAAGCGTTTCTGACATATTCAAAATCATCAAACCCGCTGATGAAAATAATTTTGATCCACGGCACCAGTTCCGTTGCTTTTTGCGCAAGGCTTAATCCGTTCATGCCCGGCATTTTTACATCCGTTATTAAAATGTCGGGGACAATCGCATGAATAATGTCAAGCGCTTCAAAACCGCTTTTGGCAGTCTCCACTACGGAAATAGCAAGCGCGTCCCATTGCACCTGGCCCTTCAGGCCTTCCCGGTCCAATCTCTCATCATCGACGATCAATGCTTTGAACATAAACACACTCCTTGAATTTCTGGTAATTATTATATCATAAGTATTGGTGCAAATATAACTTCCCGTATCGATTTCTGAAAATGCAGTCTTGGAGCGCCGTGGCCGGTCGCAAATGCAGGGCATTTGCTGCTCGCCTCTGCAACCTACATTTTCAGAAAAACGGGATGTAATATTTGCAATACTCCTAAGTGCATTTAGGAAACTATGGCTTGTTAAAAAACGACAAAAACTGGATACATCCAGGGATGTATCCAGCCTTGTTTCATCCATATCAATTGGCGGAAAGCTTCTCTTTGTTTTCCAGCCAGAGCTTTGTCTTGAACGCTTCAACGGTATCAAACTTCAATTTGTACGCCTGATCGATGGCTTCCTGCAGCAATTTCCTGCACTCGCCTTCATCCTTAGCCATCACGATCTGAGGAATCATCTTCCTGACCATGGCCTGAACGGATAGGAAAGCAACTCCCTCCGGCGTATTGGCATCGGTAAAGATTCCTTCAAACTCCGTTGCGTTTCCTGAATGCTTCCACGTAATATTGGCCTGATTGGTGATAACGATATCCTGTTTTTCGGGCGGCAGCTTTGCATTGGCCGCGGCTTTACTCTTATCGACCCATTCCGACATACCGCACAAATTGGTATATTCTTCGAAGCCTACGCTTAACGCCTCATCCTGGGGCATTTCCGAACGGGTTTTCTTGTATATGGGATAACCGTTTTCATCCAGCTCATCCCACAGGATGCCCTTCGGCCCGTGGAAGGTCAGCAATTGTCCTTCCGGTGATGCAATCCAGTCAATAACCTGATAGATTCTTTCAGGATTTTTTGCATTTTTCGTGATGCAAATTGAGTTCCAGCCCAATGTCTTGTACATCGCACAAGCGATTTTTGACTGGTCGAAGCCACCGCCAGCAGGCGGCTCGATCATTTGATAGCTTCCGGTAGGGTCAACCTTTTTCCATGTGTTGGTCCCGTCCCGCAATTCATTTACACAATCAGGTCCCGTATATACTGCGATTCTGCCGGTATCCCGCTTGTCATCCTTCTGTTGTGAGGTCTCTACAAACACATCCTTATTGATCAAGCCGGCATTCCAAAGCTTGTTTGTATATACCATTGCGTCCTGCCACTTTGGATCCTGGAATAAGAATTTCAGCTTGTCGCCATCTACATAGCACATGTCTTCGGTCGTTACGGTACCGATCCCGCCAAAGCTGAAGTACAGCTCGTACAGGCCGCGCCAGTAATTGCCCGGATCCAGCTGCAGGGGGATGATATCCTTCCCGTTCACCTTGATTCCTTTTGCTTTGGCGTCACTCAAGAACTTAAATAAGTCATCCAGGGTATCCAGCTTTGGACTGCCCAGATCACTGTATACCTTTGAATTTACCATCCAGCCGCCGTTCCCGCTGGGGCTGCGCGGTGTGGTATTCCAGTTCAGAAAGCTGTAAATATGGCCGTTCACCTTGGCATAGTTCAGCGTTCCGGGGTCCACATGGGTCCTGTAACCGGGATATTTCTCAAAATAGGGGTCCAGCTCTACCAGCATACCCAGGTCAATTAATTTTTTGTACTGTTCATTTCTGTCCATCATGATAACGTCGGGCAGAGAATTTGAAGCGATCATCAGGTTCAATTTCGTGGCTTCGTCCCCTCCGGGGCTTTGAACATCGATATACGCGTTCATCCTCTTTTGAATTTCCTGGCCGATTGCTGTTTCTTCAAATTTCTTCTGTACATTCTTCCATTTGTAACTCCAATAGAAGGTAAATCTTATTGGCTCCGACGTATCATAGATCGGATCTACGGAACCTTCGGCCTTTGTGCTTTCTGTGGCAGCAAGCGTTGTTGCTTCACTCGCTGCGGTAGTCCCCACGGTGCTGTCTGTGGATTTACTTCCACACCCCGCCAATACGCCAATCAGCAGAGTCAATACCGCTATTGACGAGATAAATACCCGAAAACCCTTTTTGTTCATTTGCGTACCTCCTTAAATTACATATATCAACAGGAGCTCCCTAATTGATCTTGTATCATCCTTTTACGGCGCCAATCATGATTCCCTTAACAAAATATTTCTGTAAAAACGGGTAAACCATAATAATGGGTATCACTGTAACCATCATGGTAGAAGCGGTTACCGACCGGATATTGACAATCTTCTGCAGTGAGAGGTTCGTTGCCCCGGCGCTTGACAGCGCACTATCGATCATGGTCGAATTGATGATCTTTACTAAAACGATTTGAAGCGGCTTGAGCTGATCCTTGAATACAAACAGGTTTGCATCAAACCAGGCATTCCAATGGAACACCCCGATAAAGAGTGCAATGGTAGCCAGGATCGGGCCCGATAAAGGTACAATTATCTTGAAGAATATGGTAAATATCCCCGCGCCGTCCATTTTAGCCGACTCCTCAATCGCTACGGGCAGTGACTTGAAATATGTCCTCATAATAATCATATAAAATACATTGATGAAGTACGGAATGACCATAACTGCGAAATGATCAATCAGCTGCATTGACCGGAGAAGCAAGTAATAGGGAATCAAACCTCCCCCGAAGTACATGGTGAACAATGCCATCCCCATATACACCTTTTTGCCTTTCAAATTCTGCTTTGACATTCCATAGGCAAACATCCCTGTAAAAAGCAGGCCGGTCAAGGTCCCCAGAACCGTCCTTGCAATGGTTACAATAAAGGCGTTCTGAAGATCGGGAAATTTGAATATGATCCTGTAATTTTCAAATGTTAATTCCCTCGGGAGCAGATAAATGCCTCCGCGTGCCGTGTCATAAGCCCTGTTGAAAGAGATTGCCAGTGAATTTACAAACGGAAACAACGTCCCGGCTGCAAGCAATATCAAGCCGATATATAAAATTATGTTGATGAGCAGGTTTTTATTTTTCTTCATCCCAATCAATCCCTTCCGGATACTTTTACAGGCTTCGGCATTTTACCACAGACTCTCTTCGCCGAACCAGCGTGCACCGTAATTTGCAAGTGTCAGCAGCACGATGCTGAAAACCGATTTGAACAATCCGGCTGCCGTGGCATAGGAATATCTCATCTGCATGATCCCGGTCCTGTATACGTAGGTGTCGATTACATCGGCAACATCCTGAACTGTAGTATTGGTAAGGTTGTTTGTCAGGAGAAGTATTTGCTCAAAACCGGAACTAAGCAGGTTACTGATGTTTATGATCAATAGTATGACAATTGTAGGCTTGATTCCCGACAGGGTAATATGCCATATTTTTCTCAGCCTGCCTGCCCCGTCGATATCTGCGGCCTGATATAGCTCATTATCTATCGAAGCTATTGCCGCTATGTATATTATTGCATTCCAGCCTATATCCTTCCATATATCCGTAACGACGGTGATTGTCCAGAAATATCTCGGAACCGCCATAAAGGTCACGGTTTCCTTAATAGATCCCAAATTCACGAGGAATGCATTCAATGCTCCGCCGTCAGGGGATAAAAAGTCAAAGGTTAGCCCCGCTACGACCACCCACGAAACAAAGTGCGGCAGATAGGAGATGGTTTGTATCGTCCTTTTGAAGTAAATTCCCGATACTTCATTTAATAAAATAGCGAAAAGGATCGGCGCCGGGAAAGCGAAAAACAGTTTTAAAAAGCTTATGGCGAAGGTGTTCCTCATGACCGGCATAAAGTCTGCGCTTGAGAAGAACATTTTAAAATGCTCCAGCCCCACAAACTTGCTCAACCCCGGCAGGTCTCCCAGCTGATAATTCTGAAAAGCCATAATCAGGCCATACATCGGAAGATAAGAAAAAATAATGATGAATACCATCCAGGGCAGAACCATCATCTGCAAATCCTTCTGAGCCATGAATTCGCTCAGATGAGTTCTGATGGATTTTCTCTTTTTTATAGCCGGTATACCGGCTGCCAATGCTTCCAAGTTAATACCCTCACCCGTATTTATAGAATAGTAAACAATTGCTGAAAATTCAATAATTTGTTTACTTGATAGATTTATTATATAATCCGGGCGATGTATTTACAATCATTCGGAACAACGATTTAAACCGTAAAACAACGGACAAAAAAAACCTGGGTCCATACCGGATCCCACAGCAACAACATCATCATTACAAACCATCTGGGAGAAGTGGTCAGCCATCCGTCTTCCGCAGGAATGTTCATGAAGAAAAATTCAGCAAGCCGCCTGCAACTATTTGAAGCTTTCACTCTCCGCCATTATAAGCCGCGATATCCGGGCGATGAATGCTTTGAACACGATTTTCGAGGAGTCGCAGCATATTTCCGTCTACCGGAAAAAATACGGATACGAAGGTATCCTGACATGCGTTAAGTGAATTATCACTGCGATTTCAATTTGCTGATGCCTATGGGCTTGCACAGGTTTTTCTTGTCATTTGAGGCTCTTCCGCATTTGCCGCAAATATAGGCGGGATTCAAAACCAGTGCCTCATATTCGTTAAAATGCTTTTTCAAGTAATCCTTCTTTACGATTCTGCACAGCTTCTGCTTAACGGGATGCTTCTTCCCTGTTTCTTCCCTTGCTTCCTTCTTTCCATCCTTCCCGGCATTTACTTTATAGGCTTCGTTGTTATCGTCATCTGCGTTCTCCAGCTCACAACTCTCCGGTATAATGTCGTCTCCACTGCCCATAAAGCTGCCAACCCCCTGTTTGCTTATAGGGCTTTCCTTGATTTCATCGGCCTGTAGATTTGCCTTTAAGGGTTCTTCCGATTTCCGGGAAGACTTTTTGGGAGTCTTTTCCTTAAGTTTTGCCACAGTTTTTTTTGTTTCCTTCATTGCGTATTCCTCCTAGTACTTTTTCTCCATAGATCCGGATATCCATTCATACCACGATTTCATACAAAATAACATAATTCTGCGGAAAGCTGCATTTTCACCCCTGCTTCCGCCGAAGGACGGACAAACCGGACTACATTCTCTTTGCGGCTTCATATGCAAGCTCGGACCGCTATTTATAACTGTTCAAAGATTCCTGTCCCAAAATAGCTTTTTTTATTGCTGTCGATGAACTGCCTGTCGCCGTTATAAAGAATTGTCCCCGCGAATTTTCCTTTAGTGACGACTACATAGTGTTTTAAATTGTTATCACAGGATAGATTGTAGAATTGTCCGCTTTTAAGCTCTTTTGCGTATATACCTTCATCCAGTCCCATAATTTCCATGGTCCTGACAGCCTCCTCAAAAGATTCATTCTCAAATCTTGCTGTCTTTACCAATACCCGCCGAAGGCCTTGACTTATTTCATCCGGTTTTAACACTTTGCCCGTGGTCCCGAATTCATGGAGATTTGAATGCGGATTGCCCGCCCTTTTTGCTTCAATCATTTTCGCCGCTTCCGCCAGCATGTTTACATCGGTCCTGAAGTCGCCGACCAGCGTATCTTTTGAGAAATCGTTACCCGGGATGCTGTTTGTAACACTAAGTATGATTATGACAAAGATCAATATGGGGATAAATGGGATAAAATATCCGCTGAAAGCAGATTTTTCTTTTTGAACCACACTACTTTTCACCATCATTTATAACACCGCCATGCCGAAATTTTTCCTTATGCTGCATACTATTTTATAGCTTCTCGGTTAAGCTGGAATTAACAACAGTTTATAAGAATGTTATTTTTTCTGCCAGGCCGCATCCAGAAATGCACTGCCGATTAAGCCGGAGTTAGTTCCGGTTTAAGATTCCGTTAATTGTACAACGGTAAGCGCCTTATTGTATGTGCGCTTTTTAGAGCGGATAAATTTATGTATATTTATTTTTCAAATTATGTTATACTAATAGTATGAATAATAGTATAATTCAGGAGCGTATGTTTTATGACAACTATAAAAACCGCAATATCCATTGATGAGGGTATTTTTAAAAAGGCTGAGGAAATGGCCCGGCAGATGAAGATATCCAGGAGCCAATTGTTTTCCATGGCGCTGGAAAAATACTTAAGAGATATTGAAAACAAGCGGATGCTGGAAAAAATAAATGCCGTATATGAGGTGCCTGACCCGGAAGAGGATGAATATATGACAAGGGTCAGGAACTTCCGGAGACGCAAAGTAAATTACGGAGATAAGGACTGATGGAAATACAGCAGGGAGATATTTTTTGGGTCGATCTTGGAGAACCCTCAGGCTCTGAACCAGGCTATATGAGACCCCACGTAGTTATACAAAACAATCTGTTTAATGTCAGTAAAATAAATACCGTGGTCGTATGCTCGCTGACTACAAATCTTGGCAGGGCAAATTTACCGGGAAATGTACTGCTGGACCCCGGTGAAGGAAATCTTCCCAAGCAAAGCGTCGTCAATGTATCCCAAATCTTTACCGTCGATAAAAACGACCTGATAGAGAAGATCGGTACAATCAGTCCCAAGCGTATTGTACAGATTCTTAACGGTATCGACCTTGTTCTTAAGCCCCGTTGAATTTATACGAATGAACGCAAACCGGCTTAGCCTATATTTTTGTAAAATTAGTTTTGGGCCGCACCAAAATTTAATTCCAAATTTACAGGGCCTTAATTCCAAATTATTAAAATTAATGTAAACTTACTTCCGAAGTTCATGAAATGAACTAACTATAAAATTTCGGAGGTGTAACCATGTTTAAATTCAATAAGAAGATCCTGGCGGCAATGATCGCAATCGTACTGATCGCAACCTCGGTTTTTATGGCGGCAACAGCGGCCACAACCCAGGTATCCCAAACGAATAATACTTACACAGGTACCGCACCCAAGTATGTTTTTATGTTCATCGGAGATGGCATGAGCTATCCGCAGATTTATGCCGCAGAAGCTTTTAAGGGAAAATCGGTAGACCCGAAAAACGTCGGCATCGGCCGGCTGAACTTCACCACCTTCCCGGCGGCAGGCTCGGCAACCACCTATGATTCTTCCTCTATCTGTCCCGATTCGGCATCCACCGCTACCTCCATCTCAACCGGCAACAAGACCTTGAGCGGTGTTATCAATATGGATGTGACCAAAACCGTAAAATACAAGACCATTGCTGAAATGGTAAAGGAAAAAGAGTATAAAGTCGGTATCATCTCAAGCGTATCCATCAATCATGCCACTCCGGCAGCCTTTTATGCCCACCAGGCCTCCCGTAACAATTACTATGATATCAGTCTCGAACTGACAAGCAGTAACTTTGACTACTTTGGAGGCGGCGGATTTCTGCAGCAAAAGGGTGCAAAGGACGATCAGACGGATATTCTCGATGTCGCCAGGAGCAAAGGCTACAAAGTCGTAAGCGCCAAGGCGGATATCCTGGCTCTCAGCAACAAATCCGGCAAGGTCATTGCAACCAATGCGGTCCTTGACTCCGAAAAAGCGCTGCCCTATGAAATGGACCGCAGCGGCGACGACCTCTCTCTGGCTGACTTCACCAGAAAGGGCATCGAGGTGCTGGATAACTCCAAAGGCTTCTTCATGATGATTGAAGGCGGTAAAATTGACTGGACCTGTCATGCCAACGATGCCGCTACTTCAATCAAGGATACCATTGCATTTGAAAATGCAGTGGAAGAGGCAATCCAATTCTATAATAAACATCCGAAGGAAACGCTGATCCTTGTAACAGCCGACCATGAAACCGGCGGTCTGACAATAGGCTTTGCAGGAACAGGCTATTCCACCTTCTTTGACAAGCTGGCCTACCAGAATAAATCCTACCTCACCTTTGACGCCATTATAAAAAATTATGCAAGCAAAACAACCAAGGCCAATGCAAAGCTTGAAGACTTAATGCCTGAAATCAAGAAGGCCTTTGGCCTTATCCTTCCTGCTGACCCGGATGCAGCCGCAAGACCTGCTATGGTGCTGACAAACCATGAAGAGCAGCAGCTCCGCGACGCCCTTATTCACAGCATGATTGCTTCAGCTGAAAGAAATTATACCGATGAAGAAAAAATACTGTACGGGACCTACGAACCGCTTTCAGTGACAATTACGCATATATTAAACAACAAAGCAGGCATATCCTGGACCTCATATGCACATACCGGCGTTCCGGTACCCGTATTTGCCCTGGGTATGGGCCAGGAGCTTTTCAACGGCTACTATGACAACACGGATATTTTCAAAAAGGTGAAATCCATCCTGAAGATAAAATAAGCAATAAGGCTAATAAACGGTGCCGGTCACCTATTTATTAACTTATTCCATGCACATTCGTTGGTTGTCATTGCGAGGGGGCACAGCGACTGCGGCAATCTCAGCTTCTGAACAAAATTGCATTATTGAGATTGCCGCGCTCCACTGCGTTCGCTCGCAATGACAGAGCGCGTAGAAAAGATCAATACATAAATTATTTGAAAGGACGGGAGTGGCAATTGCTTCGTTTTCTGCAATATAAAATGAAATTCAATTCCAATATCATCTTTCCCCTTCTTATTTTGATCGTGCTATCCGCACTTTTCTTTCTCCCCACGGGGTTTGAAAGAGGGAACAATGCTTATGGCACCCAAGCCAAGGCAGAGATTCTAGAGGTTGATAATTCGGGCGTATACTCTGTCGGTCTGATAAAACACGGTACCCAGGTCTGTAAAGTTAAAATAGCCTCAGGACAGTTTAAAGGCGTCACTGCTTCTGCCTATAATGAGCTTATAGGCAAATTGGAAATGGACAAGATCTTTGTTCCCGGCGACAGGGCATTGGTCGGTATAGATATAAATGATAACAAGATACAGTTTGTCACTCTCGTGGACCACTACCGAATCAATCTGGAAATAGTTCTGTTCGGCGCATTTATTCTGCTGTTGATCGTATTTGCCGGCTGGACCGGCGTCCGGGCCATCCTGTCCTTCGCATTTACCCTCATGATGATCTGGAAGATCCTTATCCCATTCTTTCTAAAAGGATACAACCCCGTGATTCTCTCACTGCTGGTAGTCGCTGCAATGACTACCGTTTCCATCCTTCTGGTATCCGGCTTCAGTCCCAAATCCTATGTGGCTATCCTGGGTTCCTTGTCCGGCTCCCTGCTTACCTGCATACTGGCGGTGATATTCGGCAAAAGCTTCAAGGTCCACGGCGCAGTTCTTCACTTTTCGGAAAGTCTTCTGTATTCCGGCTATCAAAATCTAAGCCTTACGGATATTTTCATCGCCGGTATCTTTATCGCATCTGCCGGAGCACTGATGGACCTTGCCATGGATATCTCGGCGGCAGTATATGAGGTGGTAGAAAAGAAACCCTCCATTACTGCAAGGGAAGCCATCAAATCCGGTCTTACCATCGGCCGCACCGTACTTGGCACAATGACAACCACCCTGCTGCTGGCATACTCCGGCGGATATGTCGCCCTGCTGATGGTTTTCATGTCCCTTGACACTCCTATTGTCAACATCCTGAACCTGAAGTACGTTTCCGGTGAAATACTCAATACTATAGTCGGCAGCTTCGGGCTTGTCGCTGTAGCTCCTTTTACGGCTGTATTGGCCGGCATCTTTTTCACCGGTACCAGGTCAAAAGCCGCCGAAATACCCTTATAGGCAGCGTGCAGCACTAGAAATAAAAGTCTCGGAGGTATCGAGCCCTCGCCTTTTGGTAATTCGGCCACGGCCGAATACTTGCAAAATAAAAAGATCTGAACCGGTATTGAGGGATTCAGATCTTTTTTCCTTGCGCAATACAGCCGGCCGAACTCCCGGATCAGTCGTCTCCAAAGCAGGTCCCCACCATACGCGCACTTTTGACAAGAATATGGTCCTGGGGTACCGGCTTAAGCTTTCCTGCTACTTCCTCCAGGGGCTTTGCAACAATTTCATCCTTTTCCTTGGCAATCATTTTCCCATAATCGCCGGTATATAGCAGCTCTGCAGCCATAGTCCCGAATTGTGTGGCTAAAACCCGGTCATAGGGTGAAGGCGTACCGCCGCGCTGTAAGTATCCCAGCACTGAAATCCGCACATCCATGCCGGTTTTTTCTTCGATTTCCCTTGCCACCTCATATCCTTTGGACGGATAGTGGGAGTCTTTCCGTTTTTGTTTCAATTGCTTTTTATCCATTTTATTTTCCTCAAAGGATAGGGCGCCTTCGGCCACAACCACGATGGAAAATTCTTTCCCGCTCTTCGCACGGTTCTTTAAATGATTTTTTATACTGTCGATGTGATAAGGGATTTCAGGGATCAAAATAACGTCGCCGCCGCCTGCGATTCCTGCATAAAGCGAAAGCCAGCCTGCATTGTGCCCCATTACCTCAATGATCATTACCCTGTTATGGGAATGCGCAGTGGAATGCAAGCGGTCAATGGCTTCCGTTGCAATATCTACGGCCGTATGAAAGCCAAAAGTGATATCCGTCCCGTAGATATCGTTATCAATGGTTTTAGGCAGCCCGATGATGTTCATTCCCTGCTCCTTCAATAAACTGGCTGTCCTGTGGGACCCGTTCCCCCCCAGCATTACGATGCAGTCAAGATTATTCTTTTTATAGGTTTCCTTGATGGCGTCAAGCTTCTCATCCACCGGAAATTCGCTGTCCTTTTGCTTCTTAAAGGGTTTTTCCCTGGAGGTCCCCAGGATTGTGCCCCCCCGGGTCAATATTCCGGAGAAATCCTCAGGCTTCAAAATCCGCGTGTCATTCTCCATCAGCCCCTTAAATCCGCTGTTAATCCCGATAATTTTCATTCCGTAAATACCGTATGCCGCCTTTGCCACTCCCCGGATGGCTGCGTTCAAGCCGGGACAATCGCCTCCGCTGGTCAGTATTCCGAATGTATTCGTCGCTGAACTTTTCATATCATGCCTCCAATAAGCCATCTATTCCTATTATTCTCTTCACTGCCGAAAAAATATTAAAAAAAAACGATTCAACAACCATTATATGCTAATATATACCCGGAAACAACAGAGTCACTATGCACTTTTATTGTTATATTTATGTTAAATCCTTGATACCCTATACTTAAGTTGCTATACTCAAAGTGGGTTTTTGTTATATTACGTCGAGAAATAGAGGCGCTTATGGGTAATAATGATGTAAGACACTATGTAATGGCTGCAATCGATATAGGCTCCCACAGCATACGGATGAAAATATCCGAGGTTGATTCCTCCGGAAACATCAACGTACTGGAGACCACGAAAAAAAGCATCAACCTGGGAAAGGATACCTTTATTACCGGCAGGATCAAGCATGACCATGTGGAGGAGATTTGCAACATATTAAAAAGCTATAAGAAGCTTATAAGCGAGTTCGGTACGGACAAATATGCCATCGTCGCCACCAGCGCATTGCGTGAAGCCGATAATTGCGAGTACATCCTCGATAATATTTATCAAAAGACAGGCTTTAAAGTAGAGGTAATCAGTGAATCGGAAGAAAGATTCTATACATACAGCGCCATTATAGACAGTCTTGAAGTCTTTCCCCAACTGAAGCAGGAAGGCGTGCTCATCACCGACATAGGCTCAGGGGGCGCGGAAATTACCCTTTTCAACCACGGCGACCTGGTTTTCACCCAATATATCAAGATGGGGGCACTGCGGCTGAAGGAAATACTCAGCGATCTTGAAAGAAAGACCCTCAACTTTCCCAATCTCATCGGCGAATTCATTGAAAGCGAAATCGACACGGTAAAAATACCGCTGATACAAAACCAGGTAAAAAGCTATCTGGTCATCGGCGCGGAAATCCAGGTCGTGCATGACATTCTCGGCAGCAAAAAGAAGGGACATGACCGGTCTTTTATCTCCCGGGAGGCCTTTTACAAGCTTTATCACCAGATCATCGGAAGGTCCCGCCAGCAAATCATGGAAAAATACGGCTTAAGCTCGGAAAGCGTGGAAACCCTGGTCCCCGCCCTGCTGATGTACGAGAAATTCCTGTCCTTTACCAAGTCGGACAGAATTTATACCCCTGGCGTATCGCTGTGCGACGGACTTATACGGTGTATGGCGGATAAAAAATTCGGCATGGAAAATAAGGGCTTTTCAGCGTCGGACGTGGTAACTTCCGTGAAAAAGCTGGGCGAAAGATACGCATATGACGCCAAACACGCCTGTCAGGTAGAAAAGGTATCCCTGCAGCTTTTTGACAATACCCGGAAGCTCCACGGATATTCGGACAAAGAGCGGTTAAAGCTTCAAATCGCCGCAATCGCTCATGATTTCGGCAAATATATCAACATCAAGGGGCACAATGCGCTTTCCCATAATATCATCATGAATTCGGATATCCTGGGACTGTCAAAAAACGACCTGAGCATTGTAGCAAATATTATCCGGTATCACGCGAATACCTTGCCGGATATGAATGATGCCGGCTACGGGCTGCTGGATTATGAGGGCCGGATCATGGTGTCGAAGCTTGCCGCATTTCTGAAGATCGCAGATTCCCTTGACCGGAGCCACAAGCAGAAGCTGGCCAATGTTACCGTCACGATGAACGACCGCTCCCTGACCATCAAGGCCGATACCAGCCGGGATTCCTTGCTGGAGGAATGGGAATTTGAAAATAAATGCAATTTGTTCAAGGAAGTATACGGGATAAAACCTAACCTGATAATAAAAGACATGAAATGATGAGGTATGTATGGCAAAGAATACAAATAAGTCCGAATTTTTTATTAACAGGGAGCTGAGCTGGCTGGAATTCAACAAAAGAGTCCTTGAAGAAGCTCAGGATACCTCCAATCCGCTTTTTGAGCGGTTGAAGTTTTTGTCCATCGTCAGTTCGAACCTGGATGAGTTTTTTATGATCCGGGTGGGCTCCCTGAGGGATCAAATCAACGCAGGCTTCAATAAATCCGATTCTTCAGGCATGACTCCCGTGGAGCAGGTGGCGGAAATTTATAAAAGAGTATCGGCCATGGTCCAGGAGCAATATAATTGTTTAAATTATTCGGTGCAGCCGGCGCTAAAAAACGAAGGCTTTGGTTTTATTGACGGCAGCTCCCTGTCTCCGGTCCAGCTGAATACCCTCAATGAATTTTTTGTGAATAAGATTTATCCCGTATTGACGACCATGGCTGTGGATGAGAGTAGGCCTTTTCCTCTTATTCTGAACAAAAGCCTTAACCTTGCGGTCCTTTTGAAAGGCGTGGATATTGACGAGCATATGTTTGCCACGGTCCAGGTACCCTCAGTATTGCCCAGATTTATTGAAGTGTCCTCTTCCGATACCGGGAGAAATTATATTTTCCTTGAAGAAGTCATAAAGATGAACATATCCATGCTGTTCAAGGGCTATAAGATTATTGCCGTTGCAGCATACAGGATCACGAGGAATGCGGACCTTTCGCTGAACGAGGACGAAGCGGACGACCTGCTGCTGGAAATAGAAAAATCAATTAAAATGAGAAAATGGGGAGCCGCCATACGGCTGGAGGTTGAGTCCCACTGTGACGATTCCATCGTATCCATCCTTAAAGACGCCCTGGAGCTTGACCCCCATAGTATTTTTTATATTAAAGGCCCCCTTGATCTCACCTATCTGACCCGGTTTATTTCCCAGCATCAAAGGCCTGCTTTGCGGGATAAGGTGTTCAACCGCATAACTCCTCCTGCCTTCGCCACGCATCCGGACGTTTTCAGCGCCATCCGGGACAAGGATATCCTGGTGCACCATCCCTATGAAGATTTTGAAAGCGTCATTGAGTTCATAAACCAGGCGGCAGATGATCCGGACGTGCTTGCCATCAAGCTTACCTTATACAGGGTCAGCAGCAATTCACCCATCATTAAAGCCTTGTTCAAGGCCATTGAAAACGGCAAACAGGTGACGGTATTATTTGAAATAAAGGCGCGGTTCGATGAAGAAAACAATATCCAATGGGCGAAGAAGCTGGAAGAAGTCGGCTGTCATATCACTTACGGGCTTATCGGATTAAAGACGCACTGCAAGATAGCCCTCGTGGTACGGAAAGAAGCCGGCGGCATTATACGCTATGTACATATGAGCACAGGCAATTATAACGAAATAACGGCAAAGCTCTATACCGATCTCGGATTGTTTACCTGTGACAAAAACGTAGGGTCAGACGCTTCCGCTCTTTTCAACCAGCTTACGGGGTATTCCGATCCGCCCAACTGGTATATGTTTAACACAGCTCCTCTGGGCCTGCGGAAAAAGATCACCGAGCTCATCAAAAATGAAATAAAGCTATCCTCACCGGACAAGCCCGGCAGGATTATTATCAAGATCAATTCCCTGGTGGATTCGGAAATCATAAAGCTCCTGTACAAAGCCTCCGGCAGCGGCGTGAAGGTGGACCTGATCGTAAGGGGCATCTGCTGCCTCCGTCCGGGTATAAAAGGCATAAGTGAAAATATCCGGGTGACAAGCATCGTTGACAGGTATCTGGAACACAGCAGGATATTCTATTTTTATAATGAAGGAAGAGAAGATATCTTCCTGTCCAGCGCGGACCTGATGGAAAGAAACCTGGACAGGAGGGTTGAGCTGATGTTCCCTGTCCATGACGCCGATTTGAAAAACAGGCTCAAGTCAATCCTTGACGTTTATTTGAGGGATAATGTAAAAGCAAGGGAGCTTAAAGCCGACGGCCGCTATGTCCGCATTAACAGAAGAGGCAAGAAGGCTTTTCACAGCCAGACCTATTTTCATGAGGCTCAGGCATAGACTGTGGTGTAGCCGGGTAGTGTATAGCTTTAATGGCCGCTCCAAGAGAGGTGGCGTCTGTCGAAGGCGCCGAAAGCAGATCCAGATGAATGTTGCATGTCCTCCGGAACTCAGACAGTTATTTCAAAAAGCCGGGCTTGATAGGTTTTAGGAAGGTGGACCGTAAGATTTCCTTTATATCGATTAAAATAAAATTCCACCTCGTATTTTTTATCAGGATAAAGTTGCCTGACATTGACCGCTTTATCCTTGCACTTATGAATGGGAAGTACGGCATACTCTTCGGCGCTTCCAAGCCTCCACACTGCAAGCAGCAGCCTGGAACCCTCACTGTTTGCCAGGCCTACGCTTGCCCACGAATTTGAATTGTTTATCCTGGTAAATCCAACAGGCCAGAAAGGATAAGAATTTTGAATATGCTTCCTCTCTTTTTTATACAGTGAAATGCCTTCTTTTATCAGGCTTAAGTTATTCTCATCCGCATTGCAGATAAAGCCGGATAAGTACATAACACCACACATGCCGTTAACCATGTTAAATATTGTTTGTTCCCCATCCGCCATTGCATTCTGGTAACTATAATCATTTAAAATATCCGGTCTGTTCATATCGGTATACAACAACGGATACGGATATGCCCAAATGCCCAATTGTTCCGGCAATACGGCTGCAAGGCTTCCGCCTATAATCGACGGATATTTATGATATATCTCCTGGTCGCTTGAGCTCTGGATATGGAAATGGGATAAAACACCATAATCCTGCCTCATCCCTCCTGACCCGCAGTTCTCAATAATAAGCTGAGGGTGTTTGTTTCTAACCTCATCAATAAAACCATAAAAAGCCCTTGAATGCTCGATGAGTCCATTTGCCGGCGAACCCCCAAATATATCCTTCCCATTGCCGATGCAGGAGTTATAATCATTTTTTATATACCCGATACCCATCTCAAGCAATTTATCAATTATCCGGTGCATGTATTCTCGGACCTCTTTATTTGAAAAGTTCAGAAACCAGCGCGCCCCTCCGCCGACTCTCTTTTCATTGCGCAGGAGGAACCATGAATCCGGCTTTTTCCCAAGTTCGGAGCTTTCACCGCATACTTCCATTTCCATCCACAGGCCGGGAATTATTCCTTTTGCTTTCATGTACTTTACAAGCTCAAGCAAACCTTCCTTACCGAAACGTTCCGCACTTGCCTCCCAGTCCCCCAGCCTGTACTCCCATGTTTTATCCATCCCCGAAAACCAGCCTGCATCTATGCAGAAATACTCCGCACCCACACTTGCCGCCGTATCGATAAGAGGAAGCAGCTTATCCCTGGACGGATTTCCCCATAGACAATTCATATAATCGTTAAATATTACCGGGCAAGAATCGTCCCATAAATTTTTTTGTTTTAAAATCGTCCGCCTGTATTTTGTCAGTTCTCTGACAGCGCTATCAAAGCCTCCCATGCAGCAGCCAACTGCTGTGGGAACAGCGTCAAAGCTTTCGCCGGGGAGAAGCTTCCTTGTCCAGTTTCCGAATCTTTCATCCGCAGCGTCTGCCTGTATAAACAAAGCACCGCTTGAATCCGTCCATGAACCCCTATATCCCATTTCAAAATGCCAATTGCTTGTGGCTTCAATTTGAAAATACCATACCTTTCCTGTCTCCATATCTTCAATTACTGCCATCGGTAAATACCTTCCGGTACTCCAGCTTCCAACAGAAGAAAAGTGGATGGCGGCAGCACATGGGTGCGTAGAAGTCGGGTAAAGCCCAAGTTCCTCCAAATCTCCGCATCTCCACTGCCCTTCACCCTCCCAGGTCTGCAGGCAATAATGAACCTTTACTTTTCTATTATCATGCCATGGAAGACACCCATCTGATGCAATACCCTGCATACACATTGACGACAAATGGGTTATCGTAACAGGATCATTCCCTTCATTAATTACCGAAGTAAACTGGCGGACAACGGATGTGTCCGGTATAAGCATCATTTCTATTAGAACAACTAACCCTAACTCTTCATGCCTGTACCTGAAAATAATTTTCCCCTCTGTCTTTTCAGTTTTCTCCATTTGCATCTCTAGTGGGATAATGGTATACCCTGTGGTAAGTGCAGGGCTAAATCCAAAAGGCTTCCCTGCAACGGCAAGTTGAAAATTCGGAAATGGAACCCCGTCCTTCATCTCGTTGCGCACTTTCTCCGGGTTAAAAGCTATCTGATGCAATCCGTTTGGTGTACGCATATATTCCAGATACATATTTCTGTGGGAATATATGATTTTATTTTTCTTTTCCTTCATGTCATATTCCTGTCTCATCCATTTATTGATGCTTCTTTCCTGGTATTTTTCAAGAAGAGAGGATATGGCAATGATTTTTGCACTAAATCATTGCCACACCTTTTTATTAAGATATTACTGTCAAATTTCATCAAAGCTTTACGAAGGGATGTATTCAAATGCATCAAGATATTGATATCCCCCGGATTTTATATAAACCCTTATTGTGTGGTTGGTATTACTGAGATCTGTTTTTGAAAAAAGCGTCTGTTTATAAAGCAGCTTCGGTGAGTAGGTATTAATTGTGGCAATAAAGCTGCCATCTATATAAACATCTGCATAACCACAGTTTGTATTATAGGTCCCTATTACTTTTATACTTGTACCTGAAAATGTGCAGTCGACATAACTGCTAATAGGGATATTGGAATAATGGCAATCACTGTTATAGAATCCTGAATCAGTCGTACTAACAGCCCAAGTGCCGGTATAGGTTACAGTTGCACCATTATCATTAACTCTGGTCGGAACAGATGTACTCGTTACGTCGAACCAATCAAAATCAGCGCTAATGGCTGTACTTTGGCTTAACAAACCTACTTTGAACGATGTACCAAAGTTTACTCCTGTATATTGCTTTACCTGATTCCACGTTGAGCCGCCATCAGTATTGTAATACAGTGTATAGGTTGTGCCTGTCTTTATTATTTTAAGGTATACCGTAGTGCTGCTTACAGAAGCAAACCCGTCATCCGAATAGATGGCTCCTACCTCTTTGGCATAATTTAATGTGTTCCCGTCAGCATAACATCTTGTAAGTTTTATATAATTATCGTCATCCTTGTATACGATCAGGCCTGCCTGAGAATAATTTGAACCCGGGTTGACCGTAACTTTCGTAGTAACCGCCCAGTCTCCTGATGGAACATTACGCACAAGTATGTTTTTAGTGGTGTTAACCGACTGGTAAAGGTCGCCGCCATCGCTTGTTATTCTCATATTCCCACTGCTTGCCGTAAGACTCCATTTTGTACTATCCTCCCTTACCCAACTCCAGGGCGATGCAAGAGGGCTGCTGTTAAATTCGTCGGTGTGAGGGGTAAAATCAATTGCTTTTACATTTGATACGGTAAAATCGGCTTCACCCAAAGAATTCTTTATTTTCCCTCCCACCTTCAGATTTTTAACAATAAGATTATTGATTTTATTGGTTGCGTCGCCATACATATGTGCGGCGCCGGGATTTTCTACAGTGCAATTGGTAAATTCCAGATCCCCTTTTACATAGATATTGTCATAAGTGCCTTGTTGAGTGCCGAAAGCTACGGTAGTAAAATAATCATAATCGGAACGGTTATTATCAAATTTTACATTTATAAATCTGATATTCTCATAATAGGAAGGTCCACACTCCATTTTTACTGGATATTGATAATTGTCAGTCAGTATGTCCAGCCCCATACGGATATTTGAGTTCTGAACCGTTACATTTTTTACATAACTGGCCGACACCAGATTGTAACCCATTGCAATACCACAGGCACGCCATGCATATCCTGTATGATGGCTAATCGTTATATTATATTCCGGGTAATCGGCGTTGTCGCAGCTAAGGATAAGATTATCATCATTTGACATTGCAAAAACATAATTTGCAGAGCAATCGTGGCTGTTATGTATACTGAAGCCGTCTGAGCTATAAACCGCGCCCTCGGGTGTAGCGATATTCTTAATATTATAATATGTCATATTATTGGATTGATGGGTCGTACATTGCCAAACCTGTGAATCTCTGTTGATAATATCCTCAAGGCTTACATAGCTGCAATAATCCATAGCTATTGCACTACCTCCCAAAGTATAGCGTCCGGTTAGTGCATATTGTGCCTTACCATTAGAGTCTATGACACCCCTGCCAAACAATTTACAGTTGCTGCAGTTATAAAATCTAAGCGTATTCGCATTTGTTATTGGATTTTGTAATTTTCTAAGAATTTTAGCGCCGTCTTTGAGATATATTTTCAAATTACTTTTAGAGTCAATGGTTAATGGTGATGTCAGATAGGTACCATTCGGGAAATACAAAGTATCCTTTCCGGCTGTGCTGCATACATAGTTAATTGCACTGATAATATTGTCATGCTGGTCTGTAGCCCCGGTATTGTCAGTCACAAAATCCATGACATTGACAACATTGGAGTTCCCGGGTTGAGGAGGATTTACTTCAAGAGGATCCGCAAGAATTACTATCTTTCTTAAACTGTTTATTTGAATAACACATTGGAAAGGCAAGGTAGAACAGCTAAACGTCATCCTGGTGCCATTTATTGCCGGGGTTACACTCTCGCTTGAAGGCGATATTGTATAGGAAGTTATGTTTTCACTTGCGGTAATCTCAATTGAACAGCCTCCACTGGCGGCAAAACGGACATAATCAATGGACTGGAATGACTCGACAAATATACTTGCCGATTCAGCCTTTACTGTAAAAGTACTGCTTTGAACCGCCCCAGGGGTATTTGCGTACGTAGTAATCGTTGCGGCTTCAACTGTTGAAGAGAACAAAAACATATTCAGACAAACTATCGTCATTATCATAAAAAATATCAGTGGCTTTTTCATCATAACTCTTCACTCCTCATAACCATAAACTTGCTTGATTCATTATATTTATATAAAGCTAATTTCCAGTTATCCATACGTGATACCGTTTTCACGCTCCTTCTCCGCAACATTATCGATACCTGTTTTAACTTAAAAACCGTTTTTGAACGGTTTTCCGGATAAAGACCGGTTATGCCTGGTACGTAATAACAACGTTTCCTGAAATACCATTCAAATTTTGAACCCAAACCCAGTGGCTATCTCCGGATTCCAGCGTCTCAACAGCTATGGCCTTATCATTGAAATATGCAGTATCAACTACCTTTCCCCTGGGGATTGGCCCTAAACGCAAACGCATACCTTCAACCGGATTTTCAAATTCAAACCTGAAGGCTTGGCGGTCCTCATACCTTTCGTAGGTATACTTGATCTGCTGGCGTTTTTTTCCGGTACACACAGGATAGCTTTCTATTGACATGCTGGTCCACTCTGCAGGGTATCGCGGCACTATACGCAGCTGCTCGGGATTGTTGTCATCGATCCCCAGCATAAGCCGAATCGCTTTTGTGCTGTCGGCAACATGGCTGTCCTGTCCCATATAGCCGTTAACCGGTAAATAATACCTTCCGCTCCTGTGAAGAATTATCCCTTCCGGACTTATCCATCTGCCAAACCCGGGTAGATAGCAATGCCTTAAAAGCCTGCCGACAAACTGCGCCGCATCTTCCATTTCATCCAGAAGCAAAGCGGACTGCGCCATCATACCCTGCCCATACCCATACATCCGCAGACAGTTGTAATTTTTATCCTTCATCAAGTATTTGTAAGTATTCAAGCTGATCTCAAGAAAACGCCTGTCGGTATCATCCCCGGCAGCATACTCCTCAAGCGGCGTATAGGTATCCCCTTCTGTTGCAAGCTGAATATGCACAAGTTTATGCGCGTGATCCTGCCATTCGGTTTCATGATAGGTGTGCCAAACGGGTCCGAATTCACTTTCGTCTGTCAGGTGGTCAAGAATTCCATTCCTGAGCCTTTCGTATAAGATTTTCCAGGCCTCCGCCTCAGTCTTTCCCAATTGTTCTGCCATTCTTATTGCCAGTTTCACTCCATGCAGGCAGTTATAGGTAGAATAGATATCATAGTCTCCATGAGCACATTCGCTCTCGGTGTACAGAATGTCCTTCCTGGCTCCAGGCCTGATATTATCATTGTCCAGCTGCCATTGTATCCATTCCACCGATGCTTTTGTAGCTTCCCAGTGCTGTTCATTCCACAGCTTTTGCCGTCCAAGCCAGTGCCATACCATGTAACGGCCCCACATACAGATTCCATGTCCGTCATTTTCACGATTGCCGCGTTCTTCAACCTTGCCCACCATGATTTTCTGCGTGTAAGCGCCCGGCATACCGGCTACACGATTCCAATGAGGCGGATTGGCCTCTTTAAACAATGCATCGTCAAGCCATGAAATATACGAATTGATAAATTTATCATATCCAAATGCCATGGCTTCGCGGAGAAGCTCTCCTATACCGCGTGTCCATGCGCCATTGATTCCGGGAAGCTTTCCCGGTTCCCGTTCGGAATAAAGCTTGAACCATTCCTTCAAGCCGTCATAAATAGGCTTTCTCTCTATCCACACGCCCATACCCAGCGTATAATGGTTAAGTGCCCACTTTGCAGTAGACGAACTGCATTGTGTTCCGGTGTCGGCGATGTAAGCTCCGCACTCGGGTCCATTGTAATAAAGATAAGTAGCTGCATAGACAGCTTCCTGGGAGCCACGGAAATCATACCCGGGCCCAAAATAGCCTTCAGGAATTTCCGGTGTTTTTAATTCGGGCAAATCGTCTTCGAAGGTATAAAACAGTCTCATTATCTTTTCTATCCCGGTCAGATAATTTCTATTTTTCACATACTCCGGATCAACTACTTTTGCTGAAATCTTTTCGAGGCATATTTCCGGCAGAATTCCTAAATCCTCGGAAACACTTTCAGTTTCCAAGGTAATCCCGGAAATAAGGGGATATCCGTAGAATTCGTCTACGCCCTTTATTTCAAAGGCTTTTACAGCCTTTCCTTCCAAATTCAAAGAAAAAACATATCTGGCGCTGCAGCTGTTGGAACCCATAAGCCTGATTCCATCCGTCAGCATCACCTCATTTTGTATTAACTCCCTGTACTCCTCCTTTCCGCAAAACAATTTATCATCAAAGTTAAAAGCCGTATTTTCCGTCCTGTACGGGGAATAATGCCATATCATGTCCCATGGTCTTCCATACCAGATATTAAAGCCAAATATCAGCGGAACACAAAAGATGCTTCCATCCATCCATTCGATGATTATTTCTCCTGCCTTGTCTCCTACGAAATGGGAATATCCCTCATCCCCTTTTTTGCTATACCATGAGCCGTTTCCGATATCAATATTGTGTATCATTCCAAGGAAATGTGCCGTTTTTACTTCAGCGCCATTGCATTCCATTCTTATTCCGTCATTCCAGACTTTCAAGCTTCCGTGGTCATGCCCCAGCTCCAACGACTCAAAATCCGCTCCAAAAAAACGGTTGTCCATTTTCCTGGCCAAAAACGGTATCCCATGAACCGTTAAATACTCGCCTTGCTCCGTAGGGCATAGAGCCCGGAAGGTTTTACTCCGGCAAAGCTGCCGGCTGCCAATGATCCAGGTTCGCATTACCCGTGTATTAAACAACTGCAGTTCAAGCTTTACAGATGGCATACTTTCAGTGAATATCAGTTCTTTGCAGGCATAGAATAGATTTTTACCTTCATCTTCTTCGACAAAGCTTAACTCCTCTATTCTGCCATTGACCCTAAAGCCATTGAAATGATCATAGTTATTCCCTATGGAGCCTCCAGCTTTCTTGTCAAGAAAGGGTTCATATTCAAATTTTACTATATATGTACCTGCAGATAATTTCAGTTCCTGATAAAAGGACTTCGCCTGATTATTTTCCAACCATGGCTCCCTTGTTTGAATAAAGGGCTTAAAGTATTCTGTTTCCCGCCAATTCCCTGTGATATCAACAGCAACCGTTTTATTTTCCATAATGATTAGCTACTCCCTTTGCAGTTTTTTCCATAACAGCTCATCCTTTTACCGAGCCTGCAACCATACCCGATATGATGTATTTCTGCATTGCCAGGTATAATATTATAATTGGCAAGGATATTAGGGTTATATCGGCGAAAAGATAGTTCCAATCCGACGCATGCATTCCATAGAAGGAAAAAATCGTAGTTACGACAGAAAACATTCGTGATGAACTCATCAAATAGATTGACTTTGCAAAATCATTCCATATGCTCATTCCAGTAATAATGACCACCGTTACGGTTGCCGGCTTTATGAGAGGAAATATGATCTGGAAGAACATTCTGAAAATCCTGCAGCCATCTACCACCGCAGACTCATCCAGTTCTTTGGGTATCCCTTTAAAAAACCCTACGAAAAGAAACACAGAAAATGGAATGGAACCGGCCGTATATACCAGAATAATACCGGGATAGGTGTTATTCAAGCCTATAAGCCTCAATATCCAATACTGAACAACAATGGATGCCGGAAGAATCATTCCGGCCATTATCAGAAGGTTGAAGAATTCGACGACCGCCTGTTTTCTTCTTTGAATTACGAAGGCCATCATCGCTGCAAAAAATACTGTCGCAGCAATTGTTCCGATAGTAACTGCCGCACTGCTGATATATGCTATATGCAGTTTTGAATCTGTAAACACTACCATATAATTCTTCAGGGCCTGGCTGAAACTTGCGCCTTTTAATGTCAAGCCCAGGGCAAAGGCTTCCTTGGATGTCTTAAAGGAGTTGACCAGCACCATATACAGCGGAAAAAAAATTACTCCGCTCATTACTAAGCCTATTAGCTCCAGAAGTATCGGTTTCATTTTGCTCTTCGCTTTTATCATACCTCTACCTCCTTTTTCCTGATTAACGTGTAGGCCGTAAGAGTAACCAAAGCAACCAGAAGGCTGAGAAGAATATTACCGGCACAAGCCTCTCCTTGAAGGTTGCTTCCAAAGGCTCTGTAGATAACGGTGTTGAATACCTCTGTTGCATACCCAGGCCCGCCATTCGTTGTGACCATTACAATATCAAAGACGGATAAACCGCCTGCCAGTGCAAGAAATAAATTGTTATTCAGTGTGGGAACGATGAGCGGAAACGTTATATTTTTAAATTTTTGCCAGGTTGAAGCGCCATCAATATAAGCGGCTTCATAATACTCTAACGAAACAGATTGAAGGCCTGCAAGAAATATTACCATCGTAAAGCCGGTCCATTTCCAGATATCAATTGCGCAAATCGAAAAGATCGCCAGATGAATGTCAGTAAGCCAATTCTGAGCAAGAAAATCCAGATGCAAGGCTCTTAGCAGTATGTTCAGCAAACCCACTTCCGGATGAAGAATGGCACTGAATATTATACCGACGGCAATGGTATTCAATACTGCGGGCAGGAAAAAGGCAGTTCTCAGAAAATTACGTGTTTTTAGCCGCATATTAAGAAAAAGCGCCAGCACCAATCCGAAAAATATCTTTAATACGGAAGTAACACAAGTAAATAGAACGGAATTCACAAAAGCAATATTCAAATTAGGCTGCATCAGAAGGTCTTTGTAATTCTCCAGACCTAAAAAGGGTGCAGAGAAGAAATCCCAGTTTGTAAAGGAATAATACAAAGTGAAAATGGCCGGCAAAACAATAAATGCAGCATAGATAAGCATACCCGGCGCCATAAGCCAAAGCGAATAAATATTTTTTTCTTTTTTGATGGATCCTGTCATTTTTCGCACCACCTAGTATAATTTTAAACCGGCTATTTCAGCCGGTTTAAAATTATGAAAGTTAATTTGGAATCAATTCGTCATTTATTTAAAATCAGGGTCATTTTTGGATTTTGCCTGCTTGGCCCATTCGACATCCAATGTCTGTGCCACCTGCAGAGGTGTCTTAACCCCCACAAGAAGGTCCTGTATATCCTTATCAAGGCCGTTGCTCCAACCGTATCCCTTTTTAGCCGACAACATAAAATCACCAAGCTTCTCTTCTGAATTAAAAATATCGTTGAGATCCTTGAAAGGGCCTTGCAAGTTAGCCGTAATGCCTTTTATGAACGGTATGCCGGGCTGCACGTTAAACCATTGGTTTTGAGCTTCTACAGTACCGAAGTATGTGGCAACCTCTTTAGCAAGCTCAACATTCTGTCCATTCTTCGATACGAATATTGCGCTTGGGCCGGTGAATACAATTCCGGGTTTAGCGCCAAGAGGCATTGCAAATGCTCCCAGTTCGCCGTTTACCGTCTCCTGGGAAGACACCTTGATAAACTCCGGAATAACCCAGGTACCCATGGGATACATACCGGCTTTCCCCTCCGTTAGGGCCTGTTGAGCCTGAACATAGGTATCCGACAGCCATGTCTTCTGTACATAGCCTTTATCCAGAAGCTCTTTGGTTTTAGCGATTGAATCAACAAGAAAACCAAGGCTTTCAATCTTTTTCTTATTTGTCTCAATAGAATTGATCAGCGTAGCGGCATCGGGTTCCAATGCTCCGTAGCCCCAGCCCAAAATAGGTATCAGCTGAAGGGTCCATGCATCCTTACCGGAATAGTAAACCGGTGTTACCCCTTTCGCTTTTATGGCGTCGCATACCTGCAGGAATTCCTCCCATGTCTTTGGGACCTGAACCCCTGCATCGGCAAAAACCTTTTTATTGTAGAACACGCAGGTCGTCGTTGATTCACCGAAGGGTACCCCGTATAGCTTGCCATCCTTCATGTATTTGATCTGATTCAAGTCGCCGGTGATACCGCCGAAGTTTTTAGTCCAGTCCGCCTCCGGATCCTGCTCTGCAAACAACAGCGAAGCATCCAGCGTACTGCTTGTGTCAAACCAGAAAAGCAGATCCGGAACATCTCCGGCAGCAAACTTTGCTTTGACGACCTGTGTACCCTGGTCGCCTTCAGGGACCTTGACAAGTTCAAGCTTCGCGCCATAATCCTGTGTCTTTGAGTTGTTGAAATAATCGGTCACAGCCTTGGAGCCTGCCCACTCGAGCCATTGAGTCGGTGCCATCAGGGTAAGTGATTTGATTTCCTTGGGTTGTGTAGAGGTACCTGCCACTGTAGAATTCTGCGAGTCGGAGTTATTGGTAGTATCGGTACTACTGCCGCATGCAACAAATGCAAATATCATTATTATTGCTACCGCACATGCTAGTATACCTCTGAGCTTGTGGTACATAATCGGAACCCCCTCTGAATAATTTAATTAAAAGCGCTTCTTTACCAGTATTCTAACACTTGAATTCCTGCGGGAGCATTTCACTTTTTTTAAATCGATTAAACTTTTTATAGGTGTTTATTCCTAAAAGGAGTCTGAGCATTGATTCGTAAATATTTTACAATATACTCTTTTTAAAATTTGACTCATATTCTCCGGGAGTTACCCCGGTTCTTTTCTTAAATATTTCGAAGAAATACGTATGATTATTAAATCCGCATATGCCGGCGATTTTTTTCGCCTCCAATTTTCCTTCTTCCAGCAAAGCTTTGGACTTATTGATCCTCACTTCGCATAAGTACTCCGAAAAACCGATGCCAACTTCATTTTTAAATAAGGAGCTTAGGTATGCACTGCTTATTCCAATGTGATTTGCCGCTGTTGATTGGGAAATATTTTCTGCATAATTCATTTTAATGTAATTAATTGCTTTAATCACATATTCCGAATATTTTGGCTCGCTTACCTCCTGCTGAAGCTTTTTAAAAAGGTTCTTATAGCTGTCAGATATCCATTCGATAGCCGAATCCAGAGTCTCAAGCCGCGTAAGCATCTCGCTGGGACTGGAATTCTCCTTATAGACCTGGGCAAATTCTATGCCGCTTTCCTTGCAGACTTTATTAATTATTCCAAGCAGGTCATTAAAAATGATCATCGAACCGGCTTGACTGCGTTTTTCACTTTTAATCAAATTGAATTCGTTTTGAATAGCAGCTTCTACCTCCATGAATTTCCGATGCCTGAGCAATAACAAAATCTTCTTTTCCGCTTCTATGCCAAGACCTGTCATAATATTATTTTTCTCGTGGATCGTATACTTATTCAAAATGCACCCATTTCCCTCATAGAATTTTTCATCAAGGAGCTTTTCCGCACTCTCATAGCTTTTTGGTATTTCCGATAAACTATTTACAAAATCTCCTATACTAAAACTTACCGTGACGGATAAAAATTTCTTCAAGCATGTGCCTATCCTGGAAAGAGTGCTATTGAGCATATTTCCGATTAATGCCCTGCTCTTTATTTCTGTAAAAGACAGGAGTATCACAAACCTCCCGTTAGCAATGCAGCAAACGATGCCGTTACCGTTATCCGCCAGTATTTCACCGGTGATGTTTGTAACAGAATTCTCCAGAAAAGATGCGTCTTTTAAATTTCTGTTTGATAATACAGAGTTATAGCCGTCAATGACCATTATTACCGCAATGGTATTATTCACCTGAATATTTATGTCCAGGATATTCAGTTGAACTTTTATATCATTTTCATTCCTGTACAAGCCTGTTAAAAGCTGTAATACAAATTTTGACCGGAGAGCTGACAAATTATTATAGGACTTTATTACATTCGGTTCTGTTTCACCTGCACCGCTTTTTTCAATAATATCCCCGGCCCGGCTAAGGCTGTCAAGGAGTATGTCCGTATTCAAAGTATGCTTCAATATATAGTCTACGGCTCCGTTTTTGAGCGCCCCTTTTACATAGTCGAAATCATCATAATTGCTTAGCATGATGATTTTAATCTGCGGAAACCTTTGCTTCACAATTGAAGATAGCTGGAGCCCGTCCATTACAGGCATACGGACATCCGAGAGGATGATTTGAGGCATATCTTTTTCTATGGCATTTAGTGCTTCTACGCCGTTCACTGCCTCTTCACAGAGCATAAAGCCGTGCTTTTCCCAGTTAAGCATATTCCTTATGGTATTTCTCAGGAGAAAATCATCATCCACTATCAATACTTTATGCATAATCTGCCACCTCACTGCCGGAAATAACCGGTAAAGTTATTTCAATCGTTGTGTACATCCCAGGCTCACTCAGGATGGAGATACCGTAGCCTTCGCCAAAGTTGGTTTTTATTCTGGAAATAACATTTCTAATGCCGATACCTCCTGATTCCGCTTTCCCTTCCATTATGACCGCTGCAGTTGCCAAATCTATCCCGACCCCATTGTCCTGTATTTTAAAGATTAGGTTGTTATCCTCTTTGTATGCCTTGATATTTATAACCCCTTGTCCGCGCCTGGGAGCTATTCCATGGTTAATTGCATTTTCAACAATGGGCTGGAGGAGCAACTTCAATATCATCAGTTCTCCAATACCCTCCTCAATATTAAAGTATACTGCAAATTTATTTGTATATTTATATTCTTGAATAGTAAGATAGTTTTTAAGGTATCGCAATTCCTCTTCGATGCTTATAAATGACCTGTCCTCCATATTTATATGCATAAGCGCCGAAAGGGATTCCGATACGTCGCCCACATTATCCATGCCATGAAGAACAGACAAAAACTTTATTGTGTTTAAAGCATTGTAAAGGAAATGAGGGCTTATTTGTGATTGTAATGCCTTCATTTCAGCCTTCCGCTTTTCCTTTTCACTCTTTTTAATATCCTGTATTAAACCGGTAATCCTCTTTACCATAGTATTATACTGAGTATAAAGCTGCCCGATTTCATCATGTGTCTTAATTGTAATGCTCTGATTGATGTTCGTCCCGTCAAAGCCTTGAATTGCTTTGTTCAACTTCATCAGATTCTTTGTCAGAATGGTAGAGAAGAAATAGGATGCAATGAAAGAAAAAATGATAAACAAAACAGATAACAGGAGGGTCGTGTTTCTGGTGTTTACATACTCTTCAAGTAATTTATCCTTTGAAATCATACCAATGGTTGTCCAATTTGTAAAATGGGACCGATAATATACTACCAGAAAGTCCTTCCCGCTTAAATCCGTATAAAAATATCCATTATCCCCGCTTATTTTAGGAGATATGGCTTTTAGCATTTCTTCTTCATTCACATTGATATTGAAATGATTAAAGTTGGGCTTAAAAATAAAATTATTGGATTTATCATCAAAAACAAGCACGGTACCATTGTCTTTCAAGTTGATATTAAAAAAATCCAGTAATATCTTGCATTTGATATCTATTGCAACAACGCCTGCCATGCTTCCCGTATCAACGACCGGTCTGATCAGGCTTAAAACCATTCCATTATAATCCGGGGTTGCACCCGAATATCCGGTCTGTCCGATTTCATGGGGGGGAAGTATGATGTACTCATTATTTATTTCTGAAATATTCCGGAATTGAGTGAACTTCTTAATATCATCAATGGATAGGGACTGTCCGATGTTTATTTCTCTGTCCTTCAAATCAGAAATCAGTATTGATCCCACATAGTGGTTGTAAGAATAGAACGGAATGATGTAATCATTCAATATCCTGTCATCAAACAGCCTCTCCGATACGGAAGCATATTCTTTTTTTAGAATGCCTATAACGTTGTTGTCCCGTGTAATCATGGCACTTAGCGTGTTAATATTGGAAATAGCCGCATTAAAGTTATCATTTGATAGCTTTAGTATATTATTTATATAGGAAACTGAACTTTTTTCCTTATCAGCCAGCGTATGAAGAGACCAAAGACTTATTATGATGGCACTGAAGGACAGCAGGAATACGCACATAAACAGGAATAATTTATACCTGAAACTGTTAACTCTAGCGAGAATATTGCTTAAGCTCATAGTTGCTCCCCAGACAGCGTATTCAGCCAATTTCCGTCTTCAATATCCCGCCGGGTAATTGCCTCAGCGGCAGGATGACTGAATAAAATAGTATAAATGCCTCTGACATGCTGTGCCTGCCAGTCTCTATTTTTTTCAGCTTTTGCTTCCAGCCCAAGTTAATCCCCATTTTAAAACAGGAATTTGATTCACACCGTTACCCATAGTATATCGTATTGGCAAACAAATTTCATCTGCCGAATAATAAAATTCAAATTTCTTTCATCGACCTCTGTAAAATTACATACCAATTATCCTGAAGTCGATATTTCTCGGAGGAGGGCACTTTGCCATAGTCTCCTTCATAATTTCATCCGTCATTCCGGTATCCCTCTCTTTGGCAAGTTTCCTTGCATTGTACAAATACCACAGATCCACTATAAGCACCTCTCCCTCCCTTATCACAGCAAATTCCTTGCCGAAAAGGCTTTTACTGTCCAGGCCTCCTGCAGCCATGATATTTATGTTTGCAAATGAATCCTTAAAAACATTTAGAATAAAGAATACGATAGTTATCCTTATTATTTCCCACATAAGAGGTAGTGTTATATGAACAAAAAGCTCAACGGCACCTTTAACAGGCATCACACCCTTTGCTTTTTCAGCATTCAATTGGACAGCCTCCGTTGTGTAATTGTATTTGAGGAATTCTTTTGCAAGTTCAATATTCTTAGCCTTTGCAGGTATTACAAAAGCTTCTATTCCTCCGAAACAATACTGTTGGTCTCCTGCCTGGAAAACAGGAGTACCGGTAAATCCAACAGAGAAATTTTGTCCTGCGGCAGTAATCGCATCCTTCATTTCCCCTTCAAGCCAGCTTCCGCATGGAAGGAACAGCGCATTGCCATTAATGAATTCGGTCTGCGCCTGGGTATGATTCATGGCAACAGTACCCTTCAGGATATAGTCCTTCTCTGCGATGGCTGCAAAAATCCCCATGACCTTTTTTACCGCATCAGACTGAAAAGCACCCTCCGTATAGTTGAAAATATCGTTTATGGCTTGTTCTCCGCCTGCCGATGCAATGGCGGGATAGAATACCATTTCATTATAACTCGGATATATCCCCTGATAAGTAAAGAGAGCTTTTCCATCCTGTTTAGCCACTTCCCCCAGCGCGAGGAATTCATCCCATGTCTTTGGTGAATTTAGGCCCTTGCTTTCAAAGTATGTCTTATTATAGAACAATCCGCCGGTATAATAGTATGCAGGAGCGTAGTATATCTTCCCGTCGCCATTAGGCTTGCACGGATCAAGGAAACCGTCAAGTAGGATGTCCTTTAAAAGCTTATCCGAATCAAGGGTTTTTGAATTAAAAACATCATCCAACCGGGCAAGTCCGCCTTCCTTTACTGCCGAAGGAAGAAGTCCGCTGGCATCGCTTGGGTTCATGTAAATGAAGTCCGGCACATCACCCGATACAAATCTTGGCCTTAGTATTTCACCTATCTTTGGATTCGTAGTCAAGGTAACCTTCACACCCGGATACGCAGTTTCAAACTTACTGGCGATATCTTCCCAGTATGCCTTTCCATACCCTCCCTCAAATGCCGCTACTTCAATATTCTTATTGGCAAATTCCTGCTTTCCTTCCGTTGCATCCGTATCCCCGGTTTTTGTTTCACTGCTTCCTGCAACTGCAGTTTGACTGGTATCAGCCACCTTATTATTGGCTGCTCCACATCCGGCAAGCATTGTGATGAACAGCGACAGCATACAGAAAATTGTGATGACTTTCATTGATGTCTTTCTCATCTTACTACCTCCTTTTATAATCTAGTTTATGTGCATCGCAAGGCATACCACTCAAGAAGTCCTTGCACCCGGCTGGCCACCTTTATTGATATTAATTTGAAGTCTGCTTGAATTCGACACCTGCTTATCACGGCTTAATTATAGCTAAATACAAACCGTACTAGAATTGACTTTCTTCACCTATGTATGGATTATCTTAATATAGAAAGTAAAATCCGTAAATTTTCATCTTTTTCTGTGGTGTTCTGCAGCAGATGCAGCAGGATTACTCCCCTGGCAGTCCCCTGCCTTTCAGCGCGGCTGAACATACCAAAGCTTTACATGATTTTTACAAAAAGCTTATAAAAATGTAAAGGAAATAAATTAATATCATACTATGTTACTATCCAGGATTGCTGGATCAATACACTAGTGAGCTCAGAGATTAATGTTTCAATAGAATTATGGAGGCTTTTATGGATTATACACAAATAGTAGAAGAAGGAAATATTGAAGCTCTTAAGGAAATATACGACATTATCGTATCCCGGCTGCCATACAGACTGATTTCACAGCCTGAAACAGGAAAGGTCGTAATAAGCCATTCAGATCCCCAGGAAAAGACCGATACCTATATCGGCGATACCCTTGCAACATACTGCGAAGCAGAGGTAGACGGCTGTATGGGATATGGCGCTGTGCCGGGCAATGATCCGCAAAGGGCAATTTATGCTGCGCTGATCGACTCGGTCATATGGAATCAGCACCCTGTATCCTCGCTGATCATGCCCTTGCTTGAAAAAATGAGGGTCGAATTGCATTATAAATGGCAGAATCGCTACAGGGAATTATGTGTATGAATACTTTCATCATCAACAATGTCAAAATTGTGACGCCTTATTATGTGCTGGAAAATGCATTCATCTATGTGAAAAGAGGTATCATCGAAGGCATTGGGCAGACCTCTGCGGGGAAAGTCCATAGAAGCTGCAGTATTATCAACGGAAATGGAAACTGGTTGTTTCCCGGCATAATTGATCTGCATAACCGCTTATATGAAAAAGATACTTCTTTTTATAATGTAGAAACTGCGCTTGTCAGTCATGGGATTACGACAGTCTGCCATAATATTGCGGAAGAAGATACCGGCGTCAATGATTTTAACAATTTCAGGAGGCTTGGCATTATCCGCCACCATCTTTGTGCAAATTCCGGACCTTGCGAAGAATTCACCCTGCTCAATGCCTCCGGCATCATAAAAGAGGCAGCTTCTTCGTCCAATATCAAAATGACGGACATTGTTGAGAATCATCCGATCTATGTTATCTGTTCCGATAGTGAAACGGAAACGATACTTGAAGCCATTTTTGCACTGAACGGCTGCCTGGGGCTGGATATGGTAAATGCCGTAAGAATGGCCACCATAAGCCCTGCCAAAGCCTTCGGCATAGAAAAAAAACTCGGTTCTGTCGAATTCGGCAAAAATGCCGATTTAATCCTGGTCAGCAGCCATAACAATATTCCAAAGGTAGAAATGGTTTTTGTCAATGGCTGCAGGATTTATGACCCTTGCACTTCTTCAAACGGCAATGCCGTTTGAAGACTCGGCCCCATACTCAAAGATAAATGCAACCTCTCCTTACTCCGTTTTTTTCCGTTTATTAGGATTCCTGGGAAACCATCCTCTTCCCACTCTTTGTTCCTGCTCGAAAAGCTCCCGGATGCTCCATAAAAGCGAAAATCCCAATACGGCTAAAAGCGCAGACAAAACAGGTAAACTTGAAAATACGGCTAGACAAAGACAAACCAATCCTGAGACCAGAAACAGCGGCCAGGCTTTGGTACCCACATGATACTCCGTTTTTATTACAACAGGATGTAACAGTCCGATCAATAGAAATGTGCCAAACCCAATGGCTATTCCGTCAAAATACATAAGCTGCCCCTCTCAATACATTCTCCATCCCTTTCAATCATTGATCTTGCATCGATAGCCCGATCTTTTCCCATGTGTCCTATGGCACATAAAACCATAATATCATAAACACGCTGAAGGTTGCTATAAAAAACTTAATAGCAGCATTTAACACCGCGCATATGCTTACTTTCAACTCCGAAGTCGACTGCGGCCCCTTCCTGCGAGGGGAATTATCCGCAAAAAAAAACTGATTTCTATCAGTTTTCAAAAATAAGCATTGATATCGATTTTATATTGAAATACTACAGGCCATAGAATTAATTCGATTTTGTGAATAAAGCTGCTTGTGGATCGCAATCCGCACACAGCGGGCGGTTCAGTTTAAAATAATCTTCATCGATTTTCTGTGAACGCAAATAGTTAATGAGCATTTGATCATCCCGGCCGGCTGGGTTTATTGCATGTCTTTTTATCAACTCTGTCAGATACTGCTGCACCTTAAAGTTCATTACACAATTTTTCACTAATATCACCACGTTTCCTATTTCTATTGGTTGAATCCTATCCTATTGTTCTCCAACCTGACCGCATGCACTTTTCACAAGCTCGTCGATTTCCTTCCGGTCATTGTCGGGCAGTCCGACAAATTTCAAGTCATAGATAAACCCGTTGTCAACTTTGGTTTTGCTGTATATCTTGCCTACAACCTTAATATTTACCTGAAACAAAAAGGAGGGCAGATGAATTTTCATCCGGACGTTGGCATTATTCTCAAGCTCATCCGTGCTTAATATCCTGATATCGTCAGCAGACATTTCAATAATGCTGAAATGTACTCCCTTGCTTTTATTTTCCGTAAAAATTTCTCCCCAGCCCTTCACCTTGCAGCCGGTTAAACTGGCGTTCATCATGGCATATACACCTCCCAAACTTACGAGTGTTCAAGGATACTGATTTCCTCTCGCGGAAAACCGGATTACCCTTCCGTATTTATCATACCTGAGAGATAATAAAAACCCATTAAATCAGTGTAAACTTATGGTTAAGCATGAATGGTCCCCATACAAAGCCGCAAAAGGGCCTTACATGAAAAATTTTACATTAACCTAACATTCAATTTAGGCAAATTTAAAAAAACATAAGTACAATGAAATCAAATACATCCGGAAGTCACAAAAACTGCCGGATAATATCAAGACTCAGGAGATATTGCCATGTCATCGATCGTTGCTTATATAGAAAAAAAAGATATTGGCTTTTTCTACTTCCTGAACATACGGCTGCATTGCCGTCTGCTCAATGCTTTTATGAAGAACGTCACCCTGCTGGGATCTTTCCCCTTTGCCGTACTGCTGACGCTTGGCCTTTTATACGCCAGAAGGGAGCTTGGCCTTGCATTAATGATAAACCTTGCCATGACCCAGATTGCCATACAGTCACTGAAACGGCTGGTCAACCGGCCAAGGCCGTATATGACCCATGAATGGGCGCTGCCCATCAATCCTCCCAAATGCAAGTATTCCTTCCCGTCGGGTCATTCGTGTTCTGCTTTTACCATCATGCTTTCAGTTTGCTGGTCCGTTCCGGGTTTATTGCCGTTTATGATTCCATTGACGCTTTTGGTAGGACTATCCCGAATATACCTGGGCTGTCATTATCCGACAGATGTAACCATGGGATTTTTTATATCCGTCCTTGTTTGTGAGGTATCCAAATTCGTTGTTATTGTGTAAAAAACCAACCGTGAACCCGGCAATATCATTACCCCATCACTGAAAGAAGGAAATATGGAATCAATTATTAAAAGTCATGTCCCGTTTAATGATCACATAATACCGCTTAAAGCAAAAGCATCTATCTATAATAAAGCATTGGCAAGAGAAGATATGGGTGATGAATTTATGGAAATTCTGCAAAAAGGGGATATCAGGACCGTCTTTCAGCCTGTCATCTCGCTGAAGGACGGTATGTTTCTGGGATATGAGGCCCTCAGCAGGGGGCCTGAAAAATCTGTCTTTTACAATCCCGAAAAGCTGTTTGAATTCGCCAGGATATTCGGCAGGCTGTGGGAGCTGGAGCTTCTTTGCAGGCTTAAGGCGCTGGAGAATATTTCGAAATACAATCCCGGCTTTCATATCTTTTTGAATGTGGACCCCCAAATCATCAACGATGAAAAATTCAAAAAAGGCTTTACAAAAGATTTTCTCAAAGACTTCAATATCAATCCCGAGAATATCGTTTTCGAAATAACGGAAAAAAACTCTCTGGTAGACATCCTGGGCTTCAAAAAGGTCATTGACAACTACAAGGACCAGGGGTATAAAATTGCCATTGACGACACCGGCTCCGGTTACTCGGGCCTTAAGCTGATCACCGAAATCCACCCCCACTTTATCAAGCTGGATATGAACCTGATACGGGACATCGACAAGGACGGCCTTAAATATGCGCTGATCAAGACATTCTACGATTTTTGCCTTGTCACCGACATCAAGCTCATTGCGGAAGGGATAGAAACGGAAAACGAATTGAACACCCTGATTGATATCGGCATCGAATACGGACAGGGATATTTTATTCAAAGACCTTCGGAAAAGCTGCCTCCCATTGATGAAAGGGTCATTGAGCTTATAAAGGAAAGAAATACCAAAAAGAAGGAGCTGTATATTAACAAGTCCACCACCGTATTCGTCGGCGACATTTGCCGCAAAAATACCGTCATCAGTTCCTCCTGTACGGGCTCGAACATCCTCGAAATATTTAATCAAAACCCGTCGCTGCATGGGCTTCCCGTGGTGGACAACGAAAGACTGGCAGGCTTGATTATGAGGGACAAGTTTTTTGCAAAGCTCGGCACCCAGTACGGTTTTGCATTATATATCAACAGACCCGTAAGCATACTCATGAATAACCGCCCTCTGGCAGTTGAATATGAGACAACCATTGATACCGTTTCAAAAATGGCAGTGGCAAGAAATGAAGAAGCTTTGTATGATTATATCATTGTTACCCGGAATTCAAAGTACTTCGGCATTGTCACCGTTAAGGACCTTCTGGAAAAAACAACGGAGCTGGAAGTAAACTACGCAAGGCATCTCAATCCCTTATCCGGACTCCCGGGTAACGTGCTCATCGAGCACAGATTGAGCCGCTTCCTCACAGCTGCGGCTCCCTATACCATCCTTTACGTCGATATCAATGACTTCAAGGTGTACAACGACGTCTACGGCTTTGAAAACGGAGACAGAATGCTGCAGCACCTGGCTTCCATCATGTCGGGCTATGTCTCGGAATGCAGCTGCGGCAGCTTTTTAGGCCATATCGGCGGAGACGATTTCATCATAATCCTTGAAAGCTATGAGGTGTCGGAGCTGTGTAATAAAATCATTGAGGCCTTCGATGGCAGCGTTAAAAACTTTTATACCAACAACGATTTGGAGAGGGGCTTCATAACTTCAAAAAACAGGCGCGGAGAAGTGGAGAAATTCAGCATGGCCGGCATATCCATCGCCGGTATCACCAACAAACGCAACAATTTTAAAAATATTTATGAATTGTCCGAATACTCCAGCAAAATCAAAAAGCGCTGCAAGGAAAAATGCTGCAGCTGCTTTTTAATTGAATGACCCGCCGGATTGGTTTGTTCTAACAATTTACCTCAACTTAACATTTTCTAACATACTGTTTATCTATTTCTAATCTTTCTATAACCTTCCTGAAATACAATCGGTATATCCCATAAAGGATGTCCCACAAATTAAAAAAATCAGGAGGTTGTCGAAATGCAAAAAATCAAGGTTTCTCTGGTATTCATGCTGGTATTCTCCATCGTTTTGAGTTTGGGCCTGACTGCCGCCGCTGCCAGCAGCGTAAAAATCATGCTGGATGGCAAGGAGCTGGTATCCGATCAGGAGCCCCGTTTTGAAAGCAATTATACACTGGTGCCCATCCGTGTCATTTCCGAAAGCCTGGGCGGCGAAGTAGGCTACAACAATTCTACCAAGCAGGTAACTGTCACCACGGCGGACCACAAGATGTCATTTACATTAGATTCAAAAACAGCAACCGTAGACGGAAAATCCGTAACCATGGATGTCCCCATGAGAGGCTTCGGCGGAAGAACCTTTATCCCGATCCGTTTCGTATCGGAGAATCTTGGTGCCGATGTAGGCTATTCCAATGCAACCAAAACCGTTACCATCACCTATTTCTCCAACATGACCGGTTCGCTGAAGCTTGGCGGTTCTACCACCATTTATCCTCCTGCGACAGCCGCCGCCGACGCTTTGATGAAAAAGAACAGCGGCCTTTCGGTAACAGTGGCTGAAGGCGGATCCGGCGCAGGAATTACAGGCGCGGCTGACGGTACCTTCAACATCGGAAATGCTTCACAGGATCTTTCTTCCACACAGAAAACCACCTATCCCGATCTTATACAGACCCAGATCGGAAACGATGCGGTTGCCATTATCGTGCATAAAGACAATAAAATAAAGAATCTTACAAAACAGCAGGTTTACGATATTTTTACAGGCGCAACGACAAACTGGAAAGATGTTGGCGGGACCGACAGCGCCATATTCGTCCAAACGCGCGAATCAACCTCAGGAACTCTGGACTGCTTGAACAAGACAGCGATTCAGACAATCAATAAGGACGGAAAGGTTACCACAACTGCAACACCTCACAATTCTACCGGCCTCCTCCTGCAAGCAGTAAAGGATAATGTAAACGCAATAGGGTTCATATCCATGGGTTACATAGACAGTACCATAAATGCCGTCAGTGTAAGCGATATTCTTTGTACTTATAATAATGCCTTTTACGGAGTCTGGCCCTATACACGTCATCTGAACATGATAACCAAAGGGACGCCGTCTGGACTTGCGGCAAAATATATCAACTACATGCGCAGCCCCGAAGGACAGAAAATTTTAACGAACGAACATTATCTGCCTTTGTTTGATAAGTATCTTCCCAAATAAATAATTGAACAACGTCACAGCCCCCTCTCTAAGGTGGGGTTACTGATTGAAAAGCAGTCAATGTAGGGTTGCAATCCCCAACTGAAGTTGTTCAAACGCCACGGTTAGGCGTGGCGCACGAAGTGTAGCGTAGGGCGAATTCATTTCGCCCGCAGCGAGGGGGTATGGGGGCAAGCCTCCATTGGAAATCGAAAGCGTCCAAATTCACATACCGCCAGACCGGTCCAGGACAATATGCCCTCCGGCTGGCGGTTATATATAGGTGGTGGTATTGTGGAAGAAATAGAAATTGCAAACAAACCTCAAGCAAAAACCTCTTTTTTCAATGAGCAAAGCCGTGTCAGGCTTTCACGGATCTTTGATGCCGTTTCTGAAAAGATTATCCTTTTTTTAACTGTGTTGAGCGCCCTCATGATTGTATTTATCTTCTATTTTATCCTGCAGAAATCATGGGAGATTTTTAAAATTAACGGATTTGGCTTCATCACCCAAACCGGCTTTGACCAACAGATCAATGAGGCTTTCAACGCTCCGGGCAATGCGCCTGTCTGGGGATTCGGAGCTTTGGGCCTGCTGCTCGGGTCCCTGCTGACAACGCTGGGCTCCCTGCTCATTGCCGTACCCATGGGGATCGGCACGGCCATCGTTATTGCAGAGCTGGCTCCGTCCTGGATGAAAAGGCTGCTGCAATCCGTGGTACGCCTGCTGGCCTCAATTCCCTCGGTGATTTTCGGCCTGCTGGGGCTGCTGATCGTGGTCCCGTTCATCAAAGCGGCCTTTATCACGACAGAACTTCAAATACTGTTTATCAAATATTTTCAGATGGACGGAAAAAGCATGCTTGCAGGAATCCTGGTCCTCAGCCTGATGATCCTTCCCATCATCGTCGCGCTTTCGGTTGACGCCATCAACGCCGTACCGAAAAAATACAAGGAAGCGTCCCTGGCCCTTGGCCTTTCCCATTGGCGGACAATTACCAAAGTCATCATCCCCGCCGCAAAATCCGGAATTCTCGCCGGCGTGGTCCTTGGCATGGGAAGAGCCATCGGAGAGGCAATTGCACTCAATATGGTCACCGGAGGCATCGGTTTTATCCCCAACCCCGCCCATGGACTTCCCTTCTTCCTTACGCCTGTATTGCCTCTTGCTGCGGCGATTGTTAAAAAAGCGGAGGCCATGTCGGTGCCGTCCATTGAATCGGCTTTGTTTGCATGCGGCGTTGTGCTGCTTGCCACCACCACCCTATTGAGCATCTTAACCAAAATTGTCGAATTTACGGTGAGGAGGAGGCAGGGACTTGAATAAAAAAGCTGTCAGAGACGCCCTCGGTCAAACAATGTCATGGCTTTCTTCCAGTCTTACCATCATGCTGTGCATTGGAATCATTGTTTATATTTTAGTCAAGGGATTTTCACAATTGAACCTCTCCTTTATTCTCAGTGAACCCAATCCGACCTTCAAGGAGGAATTGAGCGGAGGTATCAGCACCCCGATTATCGGCACCTTTGTCCTCACTTTGATCGGCATATTGCTGGCATTCCCATGGGCCCTCTCCACTTCCATCTACCTTTCGGAGTATTCGCAAAGGAATCCCCTTGCCAAATACTTCCGGCTGGGAATCGATGTCCTGTCGGGAGTACCTACCATCGTCATCGCTATTTTTGGCCTGGCTATCTTCAGCCACCCATTTTTCGGGTTCCTCAGCTCCATGGTGGAAGGCGTCGAAGGCGTCAACAGGGCCTTTGGCCGTTCCTTTTTTATCGCCGGACTTACAATGGCCGTGATGATACTGCCCTTCATCATCAAAACCTGTGAAGAAGCAATAAAATCCGTCCCCGAATCCTACAGGGAAGGCTCCCTGGCCATGGGCGCCAGCAAATGGCATACCATCACCCAGATTGTATTGCCTTCGGCTTCAAAAGGTATCATTACCGGCGTAGTCCTGGGCATGGGAAGAATCATCGGTGATACGGCCATTGTCATGCTTACGCTGGGAGCTACTTTACGCATGACGGGAATACAGCCCTGGTGGGCGCCCCAGAATTGGATCAGCACCCTGAGAAATACCGGCAGCACCTTGACCTCCTATATTTATTTTACCTCTCCCGCAGGTGAAGGAAATATGACCGGCAAAGCCTTCGGAGCATCCGTTGTCCTGATTGTAATCATCATTTTGCTGAACCTTCTGACAGAGCTGCTGGGAAATCTGAACAAGATGGTAAGAGAGGAGTAACAGCATGGCAAACGTATCCATTGATTACTCAAAAGTAGCGAATCAGGAAGGACTTACCCGAAAAACGGGAGAGAAGGCCATCAGCGCAGAAAATGTAAATGTATGGTATGGCAGCAACCAGGCCCTTCACCAGGTCAATATCGACATCATGAAAAATAGTATTACCGCCTTCATCGGCCCCTCGGGATGCGGAAAAACAACCTTGCTGAAATGCTTTAACCGGATGAATGACATCGTCAGGGATTTCAGGCTGGAGGGCAAAATCTCCCTGCATGGAGAAGATTTGTACAGCAACAGGAATGTCATCCGCATACGGCAAAAAATCGGCATGGTTTTTCAACAGCCCAATCCCTTTCCCATGACGATTTTTGACAACCTCAAGCTTCCCATCCTGGAAAATTCCAATGGCATCACCCGGAACCAAACCCGTGAAATCATCCTGGAGAAGCTGAAGGCTGCCAACCTGTATGATGAAGTGAAATCGAGGCTGAACCAGTCGGCCCTGAGACTTTCGGGAGGCCAGCAGCAAAGGCTTTGTATTGCAAGGGCCCTGTCCATCGAGCCGGAAATTTTGCTGTTTGACGAGCCCTGTTCCGCCCTGGACCACATTTCAACAATGAAGATCGAAAGCCTGCTGCTGGAGCTGAAGGAAAAGTTCACCATCGTCATCGTCACCCATAATCTTCAGCAGGCTACCCGAATCGCAGATTATGTGGCTTTCTTCTACCAGGGCAGGATTGAGGAACAAGGCACCGCACAGGATGTTTTCCTGAATCCCCAATCCAAGCTGACGTCAAATTATCTTCACGGGGCATTTTAATTCCAAAGCGTACACGGGCGCTTCTTTCCCCCGTTTCATGTCTCATCACCTATTACCATATTTGAAATCTGGAGGTCATTATAATGAAAAAGATAAGCATCCTTAAAGTACCGTTCATAATTCTCGCACTGCTGCTGGCAATATCCCTCGCTGCATGCGGCGGTACTGCACAGGATAATTCAAAGGGCGGCGCGGAAGGAACTCCTGCCGGTTCATTAACAGGGAAAATCACCATATCAGGCTCAACGGCTGTCCAAATGCTGGTGCAGGATCTGGCAGACGCATTTAAGACGGCGGAGCCGGGTATTACAATAGAAGTGTTGGACGGCACCTCTGCACAAGGCATTATTGATGTGGCAGCAGGAACCTCCGACCTGGGAGCGTCCTCCCGTGAACTTAAAGACGAAGAAAAGAAGCCCGATTTGACTGAACACCTTATCGCCTATGACGGTATAGCGGTTGTAACCAATCCGGCCAATACGGCAGCCAGCCTGACAAAAGAACAACTGGCCGGAATATTCAAGGGCGAAATCAAAAATTGGAACAAGGTCGGCGGACCGGACAAAGAGATCCTGGCGGTAGTACGGGAAGAAAATTCCGGAATCCGGGATGATTTTCAAGAAGTATTGGGTCTGAAGGACATCCGGCAAGATGCCCTGCAAGCAGACGGAGCAGGCGCAATGAATGCAAATATCGCAGCAAAGGATAACGCCCTCGGCTATACTTCATCAGGCTACGCAGACAATTCTCTAAAAAAACTGGCCATTGAGGGAGTGGATTGCACGCCGGCAAGCATAAAAGACAAATCCTATCCTTTCACAGAACCCCTGCTGTTAATTTCAAAAGGCGAGGTAAAGCCCGAGGTTAAGGCCTTTCTCGCATTTATCGAAGGTGAAAACGGACAGAAGCTCATCGGTGAAAAATACATTCCGGCAAAATGAACGGGTGTTGACGTATAAAAATGACTTAAGAAACTTAACCCGAATTTAACGTTCCATTAATTTGATATTAAATTACAGGAGATATGATGAATACATAAAATCAAAATAAAAAGAAATCAGGAGGCTAGTAATGAAAAAATCGTTTTTAAAGAAATCAATGGTGGTACTTGCAGGACTTGTATTCTCATTGTCAATTATGGCGACCGCATGTAATACAACAACCCCGGATAGTACGACAGCACCGGGTACTACAAAAGCAGAAACAACAGCAGCCCAGACAACAGCTGCAGGTATATCGGGTTCCGCAACGGCAGTAGGCTCTTCCGCACTTCAACCTCTGGCAGAAAAAGCAGCACAGATGTTCATGGACAAAAACCCAGATGCTAAAATTCAGGTTCAGGGCGGCGGAAGCGGTACAGGATTGAAGCAGGTATCCGAAGGCGGATCCGATATAGGAAATTCCGATGTTTTTGCGGAAGAAAAACTTCCGGAAGATCAGGCAAAAGCCCTTGTAGACCATAAGGTATGCGTAGTCGGCTTTGCAACGGTAGTAAACCCCAAGGTTACTGTGGACAACCTCACCAGCCAGCAATTAATCGACATTTTCACCGGAAAGGTCACCAACTGGAAAGACGTTGGCGGAAGCGACATGAAAATCGTTATATTGAACCGTCCCGCATCCTCCGGAACAAGGGCAACCTTCAAAAAATATGCATTGAACGGTGCTGATGAGGCTTCGGGTACAGCATTGACAGAAGAATCCTCCGGCGCAATAAAGAAAGCGCTCAATGACACCGACGGCGCCATTTCATACCTTGCACTCTCCTATGTAGACAGCTCTGTTAAGGCATTAAAATATGACGGCGTAGAAGCAAACGTTGAAAATGTTAAAGCAGGCACTTACCCCATATGGTCCTACGAGCATATGTATACAAAAGGTGAAGCTACCGGCGCAGCAAAAGCATTTATCGAATTCATGATGAGCGACGAGTTCAAGCCTTCCATCGTTGAACTTGGCTATATTCCGAATTCAGAAATGAAAGTATCAAGATAATAAGCTACGATTACGATAAAGCTGCAAGGGGATCTGATAAAATGAGTTCATTTGTCAGATCCATTTTGCACGTTTGGGAAAGATACCATCAAACATCATTTACACAGCGGGGGTTGATTATCTATGGTTAAAAAGCAACTGCAAAAAATAAACCGTTACTACCTTAAGCATGAATTGCCGGGAAGGTTTACCGTGACGTTTTTCGGGATTTTCCTCATAATTCTTACGGTTTGCCTGGTTTTCTTCATTGCTTCCAAAGGGCTGACAACGTTCTTCGTGAATCACCGTTCACCCCTTGAATTTCTGTTTTCAACCGAATGGAAGCCGGAAAGAGAATTGGAAAAAGGAGGCCCTGCCATCGGATCGCTGATATTTATTTTCGGCTCCATCTCCATTTCCTTACTGGCCTTGCTTATCAGTTCACCCTTTGGCATCTCAACGGCGGTCTTCATGTCGGAAATATCGCCCAAGCTGGGGAAAAAACTGTTGCAGCCCGCTGTAGAAATATTTGTTGGCATTCCGTCCGTTGTCTATGGCTGGGTAGGTCTGAGCCTCCTTGTCCCCTTTATCCGGAAAAGCTTTGGCGGCCTGGGCTTCAGCCTCCTGGCAGGCGCCCTTGTTCTGGCGGTAATGATCTTCCCTACCATCACCAGCATCTCCGTGGATAGCCTGAGATCGCTGCCCCAGGATTTCAAGGAAGCCTCCTATGCCCTGGGCGCCACACGCTGGCAGACCATCCGGCGGGTCCTGCTTCCTGCGGCACTGCCGGGAGTACTGACGGGGATTGTCCTGGGACTGGCTCGCGCCTTCGGTGAAGCCCTTGCCGTCCAGATGGTCATCGGCAATTCCCTGAGAATCCCGGGCTCTCTCCTTGATTCCACTATCAACCTGACGAGCATCATTACCATGGACATGGGAAATACGGCTATGGGCACCCCCTGGAACAATGCACTGTGGTCCATGGCATTGCTGCTTCTAATAATATCGTTTTTGTTTATCGTCATCATCCATAAAATCGGCTCAAGGGGGAGTGTTTCAAAATGATCATGAAAGCCAGAACTGCGGATAAAATAGCAACGGTAGTGTTTTATATCGTTTCGGGACTTGTCATCCTGCTTCTTGCAATGTTTGTGGGGTATATCCTGTACAGCGGCAGAGAAAAGCTGAACCTGCACTTTATCACCTCCGCCCCCGTATTTGCCAAAGCCGGAGGCGGCATAGGCCCTCAACTCTTCAATTCCGTCTACCTTGTATTCCTTTCCATGCTGATCACCGTCCCTATCGGCCTTTCCGCCGGGATTTACATGGCGGAGTATGCAAAACCGAACAGTCTGACCAAAGCAATAAGATTCAGCATAGAAGCACTTGCCTCCCTGCCCTCCATCGTTATCGGACTATTCGGACTGCTTGTGTTTGTTACACTGACCGGCTGGAAATACACGCTCATGGGAGGAGCCCTTGCCGTATCGATCCTAAACCTTCCCGTAATCGCAAGAATAAGCGAAGACGCCATAAGGGCAGTGCCTCCATCCATCAAGGAAGCCAGCCTTGCCCTGGGAGCTACGCACTGGCAGTCCATTTACAAAGTAATCCTGCCGTCTGCAATTCCCGGGCTGATCACCGGCGTCATCGTCACCTCCGGAAGAGTTTTCGGAGAGGCTGCGGCTTTGCTGTATACCGCCGGCATGAGCAGTCCCCAGTTGGATTTTACTAACTTGAATCCTTTTAACTACCGTTCACCGCTGAACCCGTTCAGACCTGCAGAAACCCTTGCGGTTTATATCTGGAAGGTCAATTCCGAAGGCCTGGTACCCGACGCCCGCCAGATCGCAGACGGCGCTGCGGCCATACTGATTATTTCCGTATTTATTTTCAACATCGCCGCAAGATTCCTTGGAAGGTTCTTCAATTCCAGATTTTCAGGCGTCGGTTCGGTAAGGTGACGGAATCACTTTCATTCATTTGTGAGGTAAATTATGCTAAACAGGATATCCAAAGCAGCGGCGGGTAAAATAAAGGGCCTTAAGCTGCGCTCAAGAATTCTAGGGCTTTTCATTGCAACAATTACCCTGTCCGTCCTGGTTGTAGCAGGCTCCACTTATACTATCGGCAAAAACAGCGTAGAAAATCTGGTAGAAGGCCAGCTCAGCAATTCGGTGCGTTTTGTTATCGACCAGATCAGCTTACTGTCCGGAGCGTATACGTCAAAACAGTTTTCAGACAAGCTGAACTATGTCCTTTCTTCGGAAAAGGCAGGCTTCACCGAGATGAAAATCAATGCCGATATTTACCTGGTAGACTCTTCCGGCTATGAAATCAGCCGGTCGAATATCAACGAACAGGGCACAAAAAAATCCAATCTGCCCGAAAGCTTTATCACCGACGCTTTAAAGTCTAAAAAAGGCATAAAGGAAATTAAAATAAACAAGGATGCCAAATCGGTTGCCTATGGCTATATATTGGAAAAGGACTGGATCTATGCCGTAGCCGTATCAAAATCCTCTTATATGAATTTTGTTTACAAGCTTCAGACCGCAGCCCTGCTGTCGGGGGCTCTGGGCATCCTGCTGGCCATCGCCTTCAGCTTCCTTGGCACCCGGGGCCTGATCAATACCATCAAAGAAATTAACAAAGCGGTTTATAAAGCGGACAGAGGAGATTTTACCGTAAGGGTCGATTCCCACCACGGAGGTCCCGAAATCAGAGATACCGCCGATAATCTGAATATCATGCTGACAAATATCGGCGGCATTCTAAAGGAGTTAAGCTCCTCCATCAACGATTTGAAAACCTCCAGCGAGGCGTTAAAAAACATATCGGATGAAACGGATGAGAGCGCCGGCTCCATCCATAATCTGTCCCTCAACATGTCCACCTCCTCCGGATTCCAGAAAGAACTCCTGGTAAAGATTGATTCCTCCACCAATGCAATCCTTGGGATCCTGCAGGAAATCACCAACGAAACCAATGAAACAATCCATATGAGCAATATCATGCTCGACAGTGTAATTCAGGGGATTGAATCCATAAAAGTGCTGGAAAACAAAATCGGCGAGATCGAGAAAATATCGGATGATACCGTGGTACATATAGAAACTCTGGATAAGAAATCCAATGAAATCAACCGGATCGCCAACACCATCAAGTCCATTTCCCAACAAACAAAGCTGCTTTCCTTCAATGCCGCCATTGAGGCTGCAAAAGCCGGAGGTGCCGGAGCAGGCTTCGCAGTGGTTGCACAGGAAATTAAAAAGCTGGCGGAAAGCTCCTCGGATTCAGCCAATGAAGTGGATGGTATCGTGAAAGAAATCTATGCAAATACAAAATCGGTGCTGAAAATTGCCAACCGCTGCCGGGAAGTCTCCCACGAAGGCGCTTCCATCACCGACGAATCCATCTCCGCCTTTAACGAGATCACGGACAAGGTGCGAAAAACCCATCAACACATTACCAGCGTTGCTTCCGGCACAAACGCCATCTCCACCGACACAAAGGAATATATCTATGACATCGGGCAAATACAGAATGCTTTGAATGAAATTGTGGGAAATTCACAGGAGATATTTGTAACGGTGCAGCAGCACAAGCATCTTTCCTCGGGAATTGCGCAATATGCAGACTCCTTGCTGGATATGGCCAATTCCATGGACGAATTAAAAAACAGGTTTATTACTTGAAATACCATTAACATCAAGTTAACATACGCTTAACGATTCATTAAATCTATTTTGATATAATAAAGATGACTAACGATGGAATTATATTTTATGGAGAGTTTGCATGCAAAACTCTTCTCATACGAAAGGCTGGCGGATATGGAAAGCGATAATTTGAAATTATGCACAAAGAAGCTCAATTTGTATTATGGCGATGTCCAGGCATTGAAAGACATTTCCATGGAAATTCAGGAGCGGAAAGTCACTGCCCTCATCGGTCCGTCCGGTTGCGGCAAATCCACCTTCATCAAGACGCTGAACCGGATGAACGACCTGATCCCTTCCGTCAAAATAACAGGAGACGTTTATCTGGATGGTTTGAACATCTATAGGGAATATGATATAGTTGATTTAAGGAAAAGAGTGGGAATGGTCTTTCAGAAGCCTAATCCTTTTCCCATGTCGGTTTACGACAATGTTGCCTATGGCCCGAGAATCCATGGCGTCAAATCGAAAACCCGGCTGAACGAAATCGTGGAAAAAAGCCTTAGAAATTCAGCTTTGTGGGATGAGGTAAAGGATCGGCTGAAACAAAACGCCCTGGGGCTTTCAGGAGGCCAGCAGCAAAGGCTGTGTATCGCAAGGGTTCTGGCTGTTGAGCCGGAGGTCGTCCTTATGGACGAACCTACATCGGCCCTGGACCCGATCTCCACACTGAAAATCGAGGATTTAATTGATGAATTAAAGGAAAAATATACAATTGTAATTGTTACACATAATATGCAGCAGGCAGGCCGTATATCCGACAGGACCGCATTTTTCCTTCACGGCGAGGTTGTGGAGTATGATTATACTGAAAATATATTCAGCAAGCCTACGGATAAACGTACAGAAGATTATATAACCGGCAGATTCGGTTAAGCCGGAACAAGCTCTGGCCGGCGGGACAAGGATAATAACAGGGCAGGTTGAAGGCTTGCCTTAAAATATGGGTATGAGGTGATAGAAATGGTAACAAGACATTCTTTTGATCAGGGATTGGACGACTTGCACCTGGAGCTTATCCGAATGGGAAGCTTGGTTGAGGAGTCCATCGACAACACCATACAGGCTTTGAAAAAACAGGACGTAGAACTTGCGCAGCAAGTCTTTTTAAATGACGACGTCATCGACGAGCAGGAACAAAAAATAGAAAAGAAATGCATGAATCTTATTGCACGGCAGCAGCCTCTTGCAAAAGATCTGCGCACCATCAGCACGGCGCTCAAAATTATCACCGACATGGAGAGGATCGCGGATCATTCCGCCGACATTGCGGAATTGACCATACGGATGGCCAATGTAAAATATATCAAGCCTCTGATCGACATCCCCAGGATGGCGGAGATGGCCAAACAGATGGTAAACAAGTCCATTGACGCCTATGTAAAGCAGGACATAAATCTTGCGCAGGAGGTCTGCGCCAGTGATGACGATGTTGACGAGCTTTTTAATAAGATCGTGCTGGAGCTGGTCAATATCATGAAAAATGATCCCGAAGCCGTGGAGCAGGCCATTGATTTTATGTTTATCGCCAAATACCTGGAAAGAATGGCGGACCACGCCACCAACATCGGAGAATGGGTGGTATTTAACGTAACGGGTGAACATGACCATCTGGCAAGACTTTTTCATAAGGAAGGAAAACCGGATTTCCCGCATATAAAATAAGGGAGTATTGCGGGCGGAGATTTTAGCAATTTTGTGCCTGGGCACAACGAAAGGTTTGATGGTGAATATGCCGAAAGAATTGATTTTTGCAGTTGAAGACGAAGTTCATATTCAGCAGTTGGTGAAGTACAACCTGGAATCAAGCGGATACAGGGTTATGGTGTTTGAAAGCGGTGAAAGCCTTTTAAATGAAGTTAAGGCAAGTATTCCCGACCTTTTCATCCTGGATATCATGCTGCCCGGCATCGACGGGCTGGAGGTTTGCAGACAACTGCGGGGCAGCGCCAAAACCAGGAATATCCCTATCATCATGCTGACAGCCAAAAGCGAAGAGTTTGACAAGGTACTGGGACTGGAGCTGGGAGCCGACGACTATATTGCAAAGCCCTTCAGCGTAAGGGAGCTGGTAGCCAGGGTCAAGGCCATCTTCCGGAGAATGAACACTTCAACGCCGGTTGAATCGGAAAACGTGCATCATGGAGACATCACCATCGATTTTTCCAGGCATGAGGTTTATAAGAAGGGTCAGCTTCTGGAAATGCCGCTGAAGGAATTCGAGCTTCTGAAAATGCTTATTTTGAATAAAGGCAAGGTATTGTCCAGAGAGCTCCTTCTTGACAAGATATGGGGGTTTGATTATTATGGGGAGACCCGGACTGTGGACGTTCACATCCGCTATTTGCGGCAAAAGATCGAGGATGACGACAGTAATCCGGTCTATATCGAAACCATAAGGGGCATTGGCTACAGATTTAACGACAAGGAATTTTAGGTGATCCTTGGCTTGATTTTGATTTAAATTATAGGATGGTAGACGGCTTGAAAAAAAAGATTTTTTTATCTTATCTGATTCTTGTAATCATCGGTATTTCCACTACGGGCCTTTTTGTGTCGCAGCTTGCCCAAAACCTGTACAAGCAGGAGGTGGAGCAGACCTTAAAGGCAACCGCTTCCCTGATAGAGCACCAGATCGCGGAAAAAATCAAAGCCGGACAGAAGGTAGATTACAACCTTGAATCCATCTCCTATTCAAAAATATTGAAAGATTCTTCGCTTCCGGAAGACTCCCCTGAGAAGCTGGAACCGCGAATTACCTTCATCAACTACAAAGGGGAAGTGTTGGGTGAATCCAATACCGACTTTCACAGCATGGAAAACCATCTGGGGAGGAAGGAAATCAAAGACGCCATTAGTGGCGGCACAGGCCTTGATATAAGGTTCAGCGAGACCTTGAAAATGAATTTCATTTATGTTGCCAGGTCCATCAAGCCGGTAGAAATGGTGGTAAGGGTTTCCATTCCTCTGACGCAGCTTAAAAATATTAACCTGACCATCTGGCTGTATTCGGGCTTCGGTATTCTGGCAGGGCTTATCCTCACCGTCCTTCTGGCCATGAAGTTCTCCTCTTCCCTGACGCATCCCATTAACGAGCTGAACATGGTATCCAGAGAAATTTCCAGGGGCAATTATTCCAAGCGGGTTTCGGTAAAATCAACGGATGAGCTTGGACAGCTGGCAGGCACCTTCAACGAAATGGCGGAGGAGCTGGAAAAATCCATGGCGGATCTCAAGGATAAAAATATCAAGTTCGACTCCATTATGAACAGTATGACCAACGGCTTTATCGCCGTGGATAGAAAGCAGAAAATCATACTGATCAACGAAATCGCCTGCCGCTTCCTTGAAATCGAATACGATGAGGCTATTACCGGCAAAAGCCTCATTGACGTCATCCGGAACCATAAGATAAACAAGATATTTCTCCGGACTGTGGAAAGCAATGAATCCTCCGTTCATGAGGTCAGCATCTCCCTGCCGGAGGAAAAAATATTCCGGATCTACGCCAATCCCATCATGTCCACAGAGTCGCCGGACAGCAACTCCGGCGGCATATTGTCCATTATGGATATCACAAACATCAAAAAGCTGGAGCAGATCAGAACGGATTTCGTCTCTAATGTCACCCATGAACTGAAAACCCCCCTGACCTCCATCAGAGGCTTCGTTGAAACCTTGAGGAGCGGCGCAATTCATGACGGCGAAGTAGCGGACAAGTTCCTGGAAATCATCGACATTGAAGCCGAAAGGTTATACATGCTCATCAACGACATCCTTCAATTGTCGGAAATTGAAACCAAACAGAAGGATTCCAATATTGCGACCCATGATTTCGGAAGCATCATCAACGAGATCTTCTCAATCCTCCAGGGCGCCGCTGACAAGAAAAACGTAGCGCTGAGCTGTGAAATTGAAGGCAACATCAGTATTACCGCAAACAGGGATCGGATCAAACAGATGCTGATCAACCTGATCGATAATGCCATAAAATATAATATCGAAAACGGAAGCGTCAAAGTCAGGGCCTGGAAAACGGAAGGCCGGATTGTGCTCTCGGTGAAGGATACGGGCATAGGCATTGCCCAGCAGCATTTGGCCCGTATCTTTGAAAGATTCTACAGGGTGGATAAGGGAAGGTCCAGAAATATGGGCGGCACCGGCCTGGGTCTGTCCATCGTCAAGCATATCGTCAACCTGTACAATGGCGACGTCAAGGTGGAAAGCCAGCCCGGCAGAGGGTCGGAGTTTATTATCCAGTTGCCGGGGTGAGGCTTGCAAGAAGGGGTCAGGCTTGAATAATTCACTTATCGATGGTATAATAATCCAGGTGATTAATTTATGGCAAGAAAGCAGCGTGTACATTATCCCGGAGCGGTATACCATGTAATGGTGCGAGGGAACAATGGAGAAGGAGTCTTCTCCGGCGACCTCCATAAAAGTGAATATATCAAAATACTATCACACTACCAAAAGCGTTTCTCCTTCAGAGTGCATGCATTCTGTATTATGGATAATCATGCTCACTTGTTGATGAAAGTAAAAGATATTCCCTTATCAGCAATAATGCAGCGTGTACAGCAGGTTTATACCCAGTGGTATAACCGCACATATGCTAGGACCGGACATGTCTTTCAGCAAAGGTATAAAGCCTTGGTGTGCAATAAGGAAGGCTATTTGCTTCAGTTGGTAAAATATATCCACTACAACCCGGTAAGGGCAGGGATCGCAGATAGTGTGAACGCCTATAAATGGAGCAGCCATCTACATTACATGGATGCGGTGGAACGTAGCCTTGTTGATGTATCTTTCCTATTGGATACATTTTCTGAAAATAGGAAACAAGCTATAAAACAATATATAGAATTTATGGATCAAACCCCTGACGAAAAGGAGATCGGTAATTACGCCGAAGAACATCCCCCTTTCCTGCAAAAGGATATCAATCAACCGGAAAAATTGAGCATTAACGAGGTTATCGAAAGAGTATGCCTGATGGAAAGCATAAGTATCGAAGAACTGGCGAAAAGATCCAGAGTATGGAAAATATCGGATATACGAAAGGCAATCGTATTGTTGAGTGAGACACATTGCAGCGTAAGCAATACCGCTTTGTGCCAGATACTAAATTTGCCGCTGTCGATGATATCGAAAATCAAATCATGTGAGAGTAAAAGGACATATGTGCGAGAAGTAATTGGACGCTTTGAAAAAGCAGTTAGTGAATAATTCAAGCCTGACCCCTTTGTCAAAATTAATAGAAGAATGCAGGTGCATCTATGTTTATAGCTGATTTACATATTCATTCAAAATATTCCAGAGCCACAAGCAAGGATTGTGTGCCCGAGTTTCTCCATTTGTGGGCGCGGCGGAAAGGGCTGAACCTTATCGGCATCGGGGATTTCACCCATCCGGCGTGGCGCGGGGAGTTGAAGGAGAAGCTGGTGCCTTCGGAAGAAGGGCTTTATACGCTGAAAAAAGAATTCTGCCCGAAGGATACCATCGCAGCCGCGGATTTTGAACCCCATTTTATCCTTTCCAGTGAAATCAGCTGCATCTATAAAAAGAACGGAAAAGTGCGGAAGGTTCACAATCTGATCCTTCTGCCCTCCCTCGAGGACGCCGAAGTCCTGTCGCGCCGCCTTGAAGCCATCGGCAATCTGCATTCCGACGGCAGGCCGATTCTGGGCCTTGACAGCAAAGACCTGCTGAACATCACCCTGGACGTATGCCCCGAGGCACTCTTCATCCCGGCCCATATCTGGACTCCCCATTTTTCCGTATTTGGAGCCTACTCAGGCTTTGACGATATCACCGAGTGCTTTGAGGATTTGACGGACCAGATCTATGCCCTTGAAACGGGGCTTTCCTCCGACCCTTCCATGAACTGGCGCCTTTCCGCCCTGGACAGGTTCACCCTGGTCTCAAACTCCGATGCCCATTCCCCGGCCAATCTTGCAAGGGAAGCCAACCTTTTTGACACCGCCCTTTCCTATCCCCACATCGCGAGGGCACTTCAAAACCGGGATACCAAGGAATTTTACGGCACCATCGAATTCTTCCCGGAGGAAGGAAAATACCACTATGACGGGCACAGAGCCTGCAAGGTGTGCATGAAGCCCGAGGATACCAAAGCCGTCTCAGGCATCTGTCCCGTGTGCGGCGGCAGGATTACCGTGGGAGTGCTGCACCGCGTGGAGGCGCTGGCAGACCGCAGCGAGGGCTTTGTCCCACCGGGAGCCAAGCACTTTGAAAGCCTTGTCCCCCTTCACGAGGTTGTTGCCTCTTCCCTGGGCCTCACCACTTCAAGCATAAAAGTAAAGGAAAAATATAAGGAGCTGATACGCATTCTGGGACCGGAGCTTTTCATACTCCGGGAAGCGCCCCTCGAAGATATTGAGCATAAAGCGGGGCTCCTCATTGCGGAAGGCGTCCGCAGGCTGCGCTGCGGCAAGGTGGAAATCCAGCCAGGATACGACGGCGAATACGGCAAAATCAAAGTCATGGACAAAAGCGAAATTGCCTTGCTCTCGGGCCAATCCAGCCTTTTTACCGGGCAGGAAGGTCAAAAGCGCTCCGAGGGCAAATGCGTACGGACGCAAAAAGCTCCGGCATATAAAGCCGCTTCCGCACCATCGGCAGAAGACGGCAGCGGACAGGATAAAGCTGCGGGTATTGTCAATAAGGCCCCTGAGGATACGCCTTATGGCTTGAACCGGGAGCAGTGGGAAGCCGTTTCTGCCAGAGAGCCGGCCATTGCTGTTATTGCCGGGCCCGGCACCGGCAAGACAAAGACCCTGGTCAGCCGCATCGCCTACCTTGTCGAGGAATGCGGCGTGCCTCCTTCCGGGATAACCGCCGTCACCTTTACCAACAAAGCGGCAGGCGAGCTGCGCACCCGGCTTAAAAAGCATTTTGGAAATATGAATGCCGCCAGGGCCATGACCATTGGTACTTTCCACTCCGTCTGCCTGCAGATTTTGTCCAGGCAAAAGGGCAAAAATGAAATGCCGGTCATTGACGAAGCCAACGCGCTTTCCCTCGTAAAGGAGATTTTAACCGGCCTTTGCTTGAAAAACTCTCCCCGGGATGTCTTAAGAGGCATCTCTTTGACAAAAAACGGCGCGCCGCCTGCGGAGGAAAGCACCAAGGTTCCATCCGGAGTATATGATTTGTACAATGCGCAGCTTAAGCAGTACGGCGTCCTGGACTACGACGATATTCTCCTGGATGTGCTTGAACTGTTCGAACGAAGGGGCACGGATGACCTGTGGGACGAAAACCTTCTGGCTTCTTTCTCTCACCTCCTGGTGGATGAATTCCAGGATATCAACCCGGTCCAATACCGGCTGATCAAGGAGTGGAGCCGCAACAGCGCCGGGATTTTTGTCATCGGCGACCCCGACCAGTCCATCTATGGCTTCAGAGGGTCGGACCCCCGCTGTTTTCAGCAGCTTTTTGAAGACTATTCCCCGGTCCGCCGGGTGAATCTTTCCCTGAATTACCGTTCAACCCCGGAAATCATCCACTGTGCCCTGGCGGCCCTTTCGAAAAAAACCGCCCGGGGCCATGCCCTTCCCCTGGAAGCCAAAAAGGAAAGCGGCTCAAAAGTACGTCTTCTGGATACGGAGGATACTTTTACAGAAGCATTGTTCGTTGCCAAAGAGATCAACCGCATGGTGGGGGGCATCGACATGCTGGATGCGCAGATGCTGCCTGCTTTAAGGGGGAAAAAAGCTGCTCCGCGGCACCCAAGGGGCTTCTCCGATATCGCTGTGTTGTATCGTACCAACCGCCAGGCCGATATCCTGGAACAATGTCTGCTGAAAGAAGGCATCCCTTATGTCGTGGCCGGACGGGATGAGTTTCTCTCCGAGCCGGAGGTCCGCAGGACCATTGCTTTTTTCCAGTTCTTGCTCAACCCGGAAGACCTGCTTTCGTTGCGTACCTGCCTGAAGCATACCAACATTCTTCAAGCGGAGCTGGTACAAGAGATTCTTAAGGGCTACGCTGCAGCTGGGAAGGACTTATCAGCACTTGAGCGTATTTTTGAAAGCCTCAGGCCTTCTTCTGTTTCCGTCGGCCTTCAGCCATGGATGGAGCTGTTCCGGAATTATGAGCCCCTGGCCCGCAGGGAGAAACCGGGGAAACTGGTTGAGTCGTGGATGATGGACAGCGGCCTGCCAAATTCCGGCTGTATGGAAATGCTTCTCAATACGGCCGTTACCTATGACAAAATGCCCGCCTTCCTTCATAACCTGGTATTGGGGAAGGAAAGCGATCTGGTGAGAAGCGGAGGGAAAGCATATTCTCCGGACGCAGTCTCGCTTATGACCCTGCACGGAGCAAAGGGGCTTGAATTCCCGGTGGTGTTCCTGTGCGGCGTAACGGAAGAACTGATACCCTTCCGGAACCGGGACGGCAGCTGCAATGCGGATGAAGAGAGACGGCTTTTTTATGTAGGTATGACAAGGGCTCAGGATGAGCTTGTCATGCTGACCTCCCCTGCTCCCTCTCCTTTCCTTGCCGACCTTCCCGCAAGAGCCCTTGCCGCAGAGAAGGCCTTTGCACGCAGGCAGGTACCTCTGTTTAAGCAACTGAGCCTTTTTGACCTGTAAGACCCTTTAAAACTGCGGAACCTGCAGCAAAGGAACAACTTGAACCTTAATTTTTGGAATTTTTATCCACCCCTCTCTGCCGTCGTAATGCGAACTTCCACTTCTTACCGCAAGAGAATTTTTTAAATTTAATTGCGAATAATAAAAGAGGTGCTGTAGTTATATTACGAATACAGGAGGATTTTTATGAAAGCGAATAAGATGGACCATCCCAATCAAGGCATAAAATGCCTTGTTGACACCTGTTATTTTTATCAAAATGGCGATTATTGCACAGCCAGCAAAATAGAAGTCGCCCCAAAGAATGCTTCAACATCCAAGGATACGGACTGTGAAACCTTCACCCCTCAAGGCTGAGGAATAAAAAGCTTGAAAAGGCGGACAGGGACAATTTCCCTGTCCGCCTCAATTTATCGTCAGTAAAAACAGCTCCCGCCGATAAACTCCCTGATAATGGAATTAAACGGGATCTCCCTATTTTCAATAGGCAGGAAGTAGCTGAGAAAGCCTAATAATCTCTTTGCTTCGGAGTATTCGGGAGTTTCCGTCCCTATCTCCAGGAGAAGGGGCTCTGCAAAGCTTTTCAGAACGCCCAGCTCCACCATCAGCGAAGAATTGAACATGATGTCCGCGCTTTCCTGGAAAGGAAAAATATTCTTCTCCTCTCCCCTGCGGACGGAGGGCCAGCGTTTAATGGTATTTAAAGCATTTGTCCCCCGGAACTGATAATCCCTGACAATCCTCCGGATGATGCGTGTGTCGGTGGTGGGAATGCGGTTGTGGTCATCGATGTTCATGGAGGTAAGCGCGCTTACATAGATTTTAAACTTGTTCTTTTTGGGTATATCCCGGGTCAGCTTTTCATTCAGACCGTGAATCCCCTCGATGACAAGGATATTGTCCTCCTCCAGCCTCAGTATCTTACCCACGGGCTCCCTGGCACCGTTGGGAAAGTTGAAAATGGGAATCTCCGCTTCCATGCCGTCGATCAATTGGGCAAGCTGCGAATTGAAAAGCTTGACGTCAATGGCTTCCAGCGCTTCAAAGTCCAGCTCTCCCTTTTCATCCCTGGGTGTGTTGTCCCTGTCGACAAAATAGTTGTCAAGATTGATGGTCACCGGCTTCAGGCCATTGACTCTCAATTGTATTGACAAGCGCTCTGCAAAGGTGGTTTTGCCGGAAGAGGACGGGCCCGATATCAGGACGACCCTCTTGGGCTCTCCGCTGCAGGCGATCATATCGGCTATTTGAGCGATCTTTTTCTCCTGGAGCGCTTCGGATATTCTTATTAGGTCCGAGGACTTCCCCATTTTTATTATGTCGTTAAGAGCCCCCACATTGCCCACTCCCAGGATGCGGCCCCATCTTTTATACTCGCTGAAGATGTTGAAAAGCTTCGTTTGCTCCGCAAAATCAGGGAGAATACCGGGATTGCTTTTTTCGGGATACAGCATGATGAGTCCCGGCGGATAGCAGATGAGCGAGAATAGACTCACAAAGCCCGTATCGGGTGCCATATAGCCGTAAAAGTAGTCCTCATAGCCATCACATTCATAGATGCTGACATAGGGATTGTTTCTGTACTCAATGGCATGAAACCTGTCCATTCTGCCCATTTTCTCAAAAAACTCCCTAGCCTCCTCTATGGGTATGACCTTTTTCTTAAAAGGAATACGCTGCTTCACCAGCTCTCTCATACGCTGTTCCAGGGCGGCCACTTCATCCTCGCCCAGTTCCGGGCCGTCGGTAATCTCACAATAAAGTCCTTTGCTGATGGTGTGGTTGATTGCCACTTTTCTGTCCGGATAAAGGTCATTGGCGGCCTTTACCAGAATAAAGTGCAGGCTTCTGCGGTATATCCTGCTGCCATCCTCGTCCGTAAGGTCTACAAAGCTTACCTTGCAATCTTCTTCCAGCGGATAGCCTAATTCCTTAATGGTATTATTTACACGGGCAGCGATTATTGTTGATTTATAAAAGGTTGAATAGTCCCTGCTTAATTCCAGCAGAGTCGTACCTGCTTCAACATTCACTTGAACGCCAAAATCAAAAGTAACGGTTATCTGTTTTATCTTATCTGTTGTCAATATCAAGCACCCCCTATGCTGCCGGATTTGAATCATCTATTCTATTATACTATATTCCCGAGCAAAATGGGACTCCAACAAATGGATACCGCATGCGGACCGTTTCATTCAATTTCCATTGTTCAAAGATAAGCGACTGCGTTTTCAGCAACACACAGCGGAAGCTGTATTTTCAGCGGCCTTTACGATAACATTTTTTATAAGGTCTTTAAAAAGCAAATGAAAATTACCCCTCATCAATATATAATTGAAATTAAAATGTTAAAAGCAAAGGAGCTGCTGAAAGCAGGGTATAAAATATCTGAGATCTCCAATTTGATTGGCTTTTATAATGAAAAAGCATTTAGCAGAGCTTTTAAAAAGCATGAAGGTTTTTCTCCCGTACAGTTTAAACTTCATAAAAATTTCTGACGTGCAGGATGAATCGTCGCTAACGGCGGCGAGACTTGCGGCAGCGCTTCCTTCCTCATAACGTATGCCGAAATGGCATATTCTAAAAAATCTTATGTGAGATTTATGATTAGGGAGAATATTCATGCGTTTGCCCTGTATTTCCAGCAGTACTTAATTGACAGGACAGGAGGGTATACTATATGATAGAAGTCGTCTAAAATAATTAGTAAAGCAAAAAGGATTTATTTAAAAATGCAGGATAAAAAAGCCTTAATAAAAAATGAAGTTGAAAGAAGAAAGACCTTCGCCATCATCTCCCATCCCGACGCGGGTAAGACAACCCTGACGGAAAAGCTGCTGCTGTACGGCGGCGCCATCCGGCTGGCAGGGACGGTTAAGGCAAGAAAAGCCAGCAATTACGCTGTTTCCGACTGGATGGAGATCGAAAAGCAGAGGGGTATCTCGGTCACCTCCAGCGTAATGCAATTCAACTATGAAGATTATTGTATCAACATTCTGGATACGCCGGGCCACCAGGATTTCAGCGAAGATACCTACCGGACCCTGGTAGCGGCCGACAGCGCGGTAATGCTTATCGACGGCGCTAAAGGCGTAGAGGCGCAGACCATTAAGCTGTTCCATGTTTGTAAAATGCGGGGGATACCCATCTTTACTTTTGTAAATAAAATGGACCGGGCCAGCAAGGATCCTTTCGAATTGATGGAGGAGCTTGAGAATGTCCTTGGCATACGCTCGTTTCCAATGAATTGGCCCATCGGCACCGACGGTGACTTTAAGGGCGTATATAACCGGAAACTTGAACAAATAGAGCTTTTCGAGGGGGGAAACCACGGTCAGACTGCGGTGACCTCCATCAAGGGAAGAGTTGATGACGCCACCTTCGCCGAGCTGCTTGGAGAGCATTACCATAAAAAGCTTTGCGATGACATCGAGCTTCTGGATATGGCCGGCGACGAATTCGACAAGGAGAAGGTGCAAAGGGGCGAGCTGACTCCCTTGTTTTTCGGAAGCGCCATGACCAACTTCGGCGTACAGGAATTCCTTGAGGAATTCTTGAAGCTGGCTCCCGCCCCTGGCATAAGGATGTCCACAGTCGGCGAGGTTGATCCTGAGGATTCCAGGTTTACCGGCTTTGTTTTTAAAATACAGGCAAACATGAATCCCACCCATCGAGACAGAATCGCTTTCATGCGTATCTGCTCCGGGCAGTTCACCCGGGGCATGTCGGTATATCATATGCAAGCCGGCAAGGAAATCAAGCTTGCACAGCCCCAGCAGTTTATGGCCCAGGAAAGGGCTATCGTGGAAGAGGCCTTCCCAGGAGATATCATCGGAGTGTTTGATCCGGGTATATTCAAGATCGGCGACACGCTGTGCGAAGGCAATTTGAAGCTGAATTTCGAAGGCATTCCCGTTTTCCCGGCAGAGCATTTTGCAAGGGTGGCTCCGTCCGACTCCATGAAAAGAAAGCAATTTGTCAAAGGCATCAACCAGTTATCCGAAGAAGGCGCCATACAGGTTTTCAAGCAGGTGGATATCGGCATGGAGACCTTGATCATAGGCGCTGTAGGCGCGCTCCAGTTTGAAGTGCTTGAGCACAGGCTAAAGCATGAATACAGTGTTGACCTGAGAATCCAGCATATGCCCTTCAAGTTCGCAAGATGGCTGGGCGAGGGCTCGGGAGATCCCAAGGCTTTGAATCTCACAAGCTCCACAATGGTCACCGAGGACAAGGAAGGCCGGATTGTGCTGCTTTTCGAAAACGATTGGTCCATCCGGTGGGCCGAGGAGCGGAACAAGGGACTTTCACTGAGTGATATCGCGGTTTCTGCAAAAACTGAGGCATAATAAATGAAACTCAGCAGGCTTCACAGCATAGCTCAGGCATTACAAATAACGATTATCCTTATGAGTCATTGAGGTTCAACCTCAATGACTCATTTTTGTGAAAAGGATTATTTCATTGCTATGAAGCTCTCTTGAGATTCCCACGTCGCTGCCGCTCCTCGGAATGACAAGGATTTGCTGAAGCGTCATCGCTGTGAAACTCTCCTGAGTTTCCACTTTGGCGGTGTGCCAGCACCTGTGTCATTGCGAGTGAAACGAAGTGCAGCGCGGCAATCTCCGATCCCGGAGGAATACGGCAGGCAAGTTAAGTTTATTCCATCCCTGCCTTTAAAGCTTCACTCATGGAAATCCTGTCTACTTTTTTCCTGCTCAAGGCTTTCGATAGCTCATAAGTGAGATAAACCACCGCAAACCCCACAAGAATATACGGATAGCCGATCGTCACCGGAAGTGTCAACCGGATGCTCTCCGTCAGGGATTTGAACAACGCGCTCATGGAAAGCAGAATAAGCGGGATTCCTAAAATATAACCAGCCACGATAACCATGGAGGTGCTGTTGAGAATCAGGGAATTGACTTCCTTTCTCCGGTACCCGAAAATTTTCATTAATGAAATATTCCCTTTGTTTTCTTCAATGATAAGGGAGGTTACTACATAGATAACAATAAGCCCGATGATAAAAGACATAAAAGCTATGACTCCTATGGTAGCCTGCAGCGGCTGGGTCGATGCGCTAAAATCCCTGATTCCTTCGTCTACGGACCTGGCACTGTACAATGCTTTCTCAGGGATTTCCAGTTTGGTATCGCTCCATAGTCCGGCATAGCTTCCGGCCGGATACCCAAGAAGTTCGTCAAACTGAGAAATAGGCATAAAGATAAACTCACCTGCATAAGTTTCCGCTATGCTGTCAACAGTTATTGCGTATTCCTTTGAATCCAGCTTGTTCACCGCACGGACCGTATCACCGGGACCTGCTTTGAGCCTTGCAGCCAGCGGCTTTGTCATAATGACATTTTCCTTTTCCAAATCGTCACCCGTCTTATCCTTCAGTACGACATACCTGGAGCCGGGACTGATGCCGCTGACAGTAAAAACAGTTTTATCATCGGATTTCAGCGCAAAGGCGGCTGCCGAAAAAGCTTCGGCATTTGAAGGCGGCTGCTCCTTATGCAGGGAATTGTATACATATTCATATTGAAATTTAAAAGTGTTTTTAAAGCTGTCTTTCATCAGGTAATCCAGAGAACTCTTTGCCGTAAAGCCCAAAAGCAGAAGCATGGTCGCCATGGCAACTCCAAGCAGCAGGAAAATCAGCCTTGACAGACTCCTGAGCTGCTCCCTGATTTTAAATTTTGCAGAGAATTTGAACCGATCAAGCCGGAGCTTCCCTTCAACAAAATTAACCTTGCTTTTTGTTCTTCCGCCTTTCATCAGCTCTACCGGAGAATACCCAAGCTCTCTGCCTAGAACCAGATAACCGCTGACGCCCAGGAAAAATACCGGCAGCAGCAAGCTTACGGCAATATATCCCGGATTAAAGGCAATTGAAATTATAGGCATATTAAAATAACTCACCATATATTCCAGCATGGGTTTCAACAAAAGGGCTCCGAACAGGGTTCCTGTGATGCCCCCTATCAACGCAATGGAAAGAGGATATATAAGGTAATGCCTTTTAATTTCTGTCCTCCTGTATCCCTGGGCATAAAGGGTGCCGATAATAGCCGACTCGCGTCTGAGCAATCTCCATACCACTATGCCTGTCAGTATGCAAGTCAACAGCAGTATGGCAACGGGAGCAGCAGAGCTCATTTTGCTGATTCCCTCGATTTTTGTATTGACAAAGGCAACTCTTTTGTTATCTGCAATATCGGTCCATTGATTGATAAAAATGCCTTCATTTTTCATATATTCTCTGAAACGGGCTGCCTGTTCCTCCACACCGCCGTTATCCGAATTGAACTTGACAGAATAAAAGCTGTTCCCCCTGCCGAATTTTTCAAAGTCCTCCTTACGGACAACTGCGGTCCCAAAGCTATCCGGATTACTGATGACGTCCGTTTCGGATTTAAGGGGATAGATATAATTGGGCAAGGACATGAATCCGGCTATTTTGAAGGGTTTATCAAGTATTTTCAGCGTATTTCCGATTTTCAACCCGTTGGCTTTTGCAAAAGCAGGGTCCAGCAGAATGTCATTTCCGCTTAAGCCGGCTCCTTCGGTAACCGCAGGAAGATTCACCTTCGTATTTTCGCTAAATATTCTCAAGGTTTTATCCCCGAGGACAGCAAAATCGAAAGCGGCACCCTTTTCAATACGCGTGCCGAACCTGGATTCCAGCTCAGGTATGTTCAAATCTTCACCTGTTGTAAAACTGGCGTCTTCCTGGATATAACTTTTTTCAAAGGAGGAGGCCATTTGGTCCATATTGCTTGAAAGCTGGTTCAGCAGAGTGTAAAGAAGGCAGCTGATGACGATGAGCAATACGGAGCCAAGATACTGGGATTTGCTTTCCAGCATGGTCCTTTTGATCTTTTTGTTAATAATCATTACCACTCAATCCTTTCTGCCGGGACAATGATTTCATTCAAGGTTTCCTTAAGGATCTCTCCGCTTCTCAGTTTGTATACTCTGTTGGCCATAGCGCTGATTGCCGTATTATGCGTAATCATCAATATGGTCGTATTGAAATTCCTATTGATCTGCTGCAGCAGCTTCAGGATATCTCTGGATGTAGTATAGTCAAGCGCTCCCGTTGGCTCGTCACACAACAGCAGCTTCGGATTTTTTACAATCGCCCTTGCAATAGAGACACGCTGCTGCTCTCCGCCGCTTAGCTCCCTCGGGAACCGGTGCTTCTTATCCGGCAATCCCACTGCTTTCAAGACCTCATCGGTATTTAAAGGAGCCTTGCTGATATTGGACACAACTTCAATATTCTCTCCCACCGTGAGATTGGGGATCAAATTATAAAACTGAAAAATGAAGCCGATGTGATTTCTTCTGTAATCCGTCATCTGGTCATCCTTCAAGGCTGTAACCTCAATCCCGTCGACCGTGGACTTGCCGGAATCACAGCGGTCTATCCCACCCAGAATGTTCATCAAAGTGGATTTGCCGGATCCGGAAGGGCCGAGAATGACGCCGATTTGGCCCTTATCCAGCTTCATGCCCACCCCCTTTAAAACTTCTGTCTTGATTTCACCGGAAGTATAGCTCTTTTTGAGATTTTCCACTGTTATAAACATGGCTTTTCCCCCATTCCATTTTTCAAAAGCTCCAGCATGGCTTTTATATCGTTTTCGTACATGTCAAAGCCCTGATCGATTATGTCTGCTCCCGAATTCCTTGCCTTATTCAGAATATTCTCCTTTATTTTCGAGGAAGCGCCGGTTAGAAACAGGGTAAGGGTTTTGTCATCGATATCCTTACGGATGCTGCCATTGCCTTTCCCCTCCCGGATCAGCTTCAGTACGTATTCATCTCCGGCCTTCATCATGGCGGTGATGGAGTCGTCTGTCATACCGCCGAATCTGCCCAGAAAAACATCCTGGATAAAAACGGCCAGCTCCTTCTCCTCCCGAAGCTGCAGCAATATCAGCCTTGAGCTCTGATAAAAGTAATCGAAGATATTGGTATCTTCCGGCACGGCGGCTGCGCTGAATTTCTTGATGAAAAGATTCACAGACCAATGGGCCGAGTAGGCAAACAGCTCCTTCTTGTTCTCGAAATATTGATAAATGCTGCCTTTGGCCACTCCGGCACTTTTGGCAATATCCCCTACGTTCCCTTTTTCAAAGCCGTGTTTCAAAAACTCGCTGATTGCAGCTCTGACCACCTTCTCCCGTTTTTCTTCTCCAAGATTGAAAAATGTATCCTTCGGCACTTTCCCACTCCTCTTTCCATAAAATAAGATGAATCAATCGATTGCAAAACATATGACTCACGAGTCACACGTTCATTATATGACTCGCGAGTCATATTGTCAACAAATTTTCTACCATGGGCTTGAGGGGCTTATGCGTGCAGCTTGGAATACCGGCAGCGAGTTTTAAATTTCCTTGCACTATGTATTTTCCATGCCATAAACAGTAAGAGCCAAAAGAACTCTCAAATTTCCACAAAAGTTTTACATCCTCTGTTTATTTACTCCAATAATATCCGATATATTACTATAGCAGTGCAAATATTATACAGGCAGGTACATAAATGATTACTAAAGCAGAACAAGCCGGTAGCATCACTGTAAAAAAAGGCGACATCATATTTCTGGAGGATCATGAAGTACATAGTTTAAACGTATTATTGCAGGGCAAAGTCGACGTGTATGTATCATCGCCGGGAAACAGCGCGAAAAAAGACAGGGATGTTTTAGAGAAAAGCTACCGGATATTTGAAATCGACAAAAATATTTTCATCGGCGCCAATGATTTGATTTTAAGCAGTAAACACAATTTCAGCTTCCTTGCCTCCGAGGATTGCACGATTTATCTTTACCCGGCCAGGACTCCCGCCCAGGCATGGTCTCTCATCCATTCCCAGAAAGACTATGGAACCTATCTGGTAAATTCCCTGAATACAATGATCGGCAGTTCCTCTAAAACACTGCAAAAGCTCTTAAAATCAGCAGCGTCATTAAAATCGCTGACAGAGAACCTGATCACTTATTTCTGGGTTTTGAAGGAAGCTTATTCCTTTGACCGTGTTCCGTCACCGGCTTTTTTCAGAGACGGTCTGGACAGGCTGCAAGATCTGCGTGAGAGGGGCCTGCTGCCCTCCCCCGTTTTCAATCCGCAATTTATCGAAAAAGACGAGATCCCTCCAAGTGATGAGCTGGAAGCACTCTCGCTGACACAACTGAAGCTCGAATACTTCGAACACCTGTGCAGCCTGCCGGCAGAGCTGCAGAAAAGCTTTTTCGGCGCCGACATGTTCATCACCTCCTATCACTGCCGTGAAGAATCGGAATGCCTGGAAGGCATCACAAGCAGGCTGAAGGAAACCTTCCTCCTGGTAGAAAGTTACTATCAAAGGCTATATTCGGATAACTCCGAGTGCATCTATACGGAATTCCTCAAAGCAGCCGCTGAAATGGCGCAGTCCGGCCTTGATCCTACTCCTGCATTACAAGCGCTGGATTATATCGTAGCCGCGATAAAGGAGACGGTGCTGCTATATCGGCAGGAATACTGCCACAAGTGTGAAACAGACCTGGAATATATCGAGCATTCCTTGAATAATGTCAAATCGGCGATCCTTAAGTCTGAGGGAAACAGTAAGGCAGGAGTATCCTCCCGCCGGTCCGTGGCCGACTTTTCAAGCCTGCCGGAGGAATTGAAGGACAGTGCCGCCAAAATACTTGAGTTTTCAGAATTGCCCCGGGACCGTACCGACCTCTTTATGATGAACCTTATCGCCTTCAGAAATATGAGGGACAGACTATCAACCGATGAGGACGCGCAGAATATACGGAGCAGTGCTGCCTCGGTATTTTTTGAAATCTATGAGGCGGTATTCAAAAAAGCAAGTTTAAAAGCGGATAATACAAGGCTCATCACAATGTTTTTGAATTACGGCTTCATGGACGAAAAGCTTCTGACACCGGAGCAGAGCCTGGCACTATATAAAATTGCGGGCATGCCGGGCTCCAGAAGTCAGGATTTGACATATACCATGCGTGAGTGGCTGACAAAGATATACGCCATGGAGAAGGACCCTTCCATCAACGAATTCGGCCAGGATTATTTCGACGCCTTCAGGGACATGAAGAAGCGGGGCCAGCTCACCGACAAGGATAAAAGCGCCTATGACGCCAACCGGGACGCCCGGCTTTCCTATGAGATTCAAAATATGCTAAGGATCAACCACAAGCTGTGTCATGGCCAGATCAGCGTATATTTCCCCGTACTTCACAAGGAAATGATCCTCCGGGATTTGACCAGGGTTATCATAACTCCGGAAAAGATCAACGAAAGTCTGGAAAAGATTCTGGAGGTTGATTTTTCAGCCTTCTACAGAGAGATTCATTACTTTGATCAGAATAAAGGTATTGAAAAGGAAATCATCATGAAATCCATCATGCCGGAGATCATACGCATCCCTGTCTATGGCTCCCGTGCGGTTATGTGGCAGGAGATCACCGGCCGGAACAGGAATACCCCGGGCCGCTTTTTAATCCCTGCCTTCTCCGACGAGGATCTGGACGCCGCTTTGCTACGATTGGTAGGGAACTTCCGGTGGGAGCTGTGCAGGACCATGATGGGTAGTGCATGGAATGATGTCACCCAGAGTTCCCTGACCTCCGAATACACGGACTATATCCAGTTCTACAAGAAGAACCGGGACCTCTCGGAAGAAGCCAAAGAAAAAGTAAAAGCCCAATCCGTAAAATACCATGGAAGGATGCGGGACATTTTTACCTCGGACTATGAGACCTGGGTCAACAATGAATCCAAAGGAAACATACGCTTGAACAAGGTGGCCAGAGGCATCCTGTACAAGCACTGCCCCTTTTCCAGGTACATCCGGGAACAGCTTGAAAAACAGCCCATGTACGGGGACATGGCAGCACAGTTCCGGTCTCAGCGTGCAAAGATTGCAAAAGATCTGGAGAACCGCTATGGGAGATATGTGAAGAACAATATCTCCCTTGACAGCGATATGGAGCATAACCTGGTTTTTTACAGGGATATGTGATCTCCTCTATGCCTCAAACACCTCGATTTCCGCCAAACCCACATTCCATCCCCGGCCGACGGTTACCTGAAATTTCACTCGGGTAACCGTTTTATCCGCAAACAAAACCGGCCTTGCACTGCCGTTATCCGGAATTTGTCGTTTGTAGACAAATTCCCTTATAGCAGCGGAGTTTCAACGAGGCTGGTCGCCCATGCATCCCGGGCGGGAGACATGCTCACCGCCTAAAAACCAATTCGGTACCCTACACTTACAGAGATGGGGGACATGTTTGAGCCTCGTTATTTCGCTTTCATATACAGGCTTTTATACTCTTCCTTCAACTTACCCAGATAAGCTTCCATGGAAGACCGGGTGGACACATCGACGTTTGTCAGCTGAAAGCCGTACTCAAAACCATCCCCAACTTCCTTTATCCATATGACCTTACCGACAAAATAGAACATATATTTACCGGTGATAAGATCGATATCAATCGATTCCTCCAGTTCAAGCCCTATGCGTGAAACAGCACACAGCCCATACTGGCTGATATTCTTTGCAAACAGAGACAGCCTTTTGCTTGAAAACTTGCGCCTGGCGCTGACTGCCAGGGAAACAGGGTATCGCTCGAAAATCCTCCGGTCTTCCTCCACTTCATCATTTGCAATACAAATGCGGACAAAATTGCCGGGAACATCAATGAAGATCACCCCGCCGCTGAAAAGACGAAGATTCCCTTCCTCCATATACATAAGGACCACCGGATCGTTGACCTGGAACATGTCCACCTGTTTTTCCAGGGGCGAAAGGATGATTTTATCGCCTGACAAACTGATAATCCTACATTTTAACACATAGTCGATACTGTGAACCTGTACGGCTATTTCGCTGAGTTGAGCAGAAATTTCCATATTACCTCCATGTAAAACGCAATCCTCTCTCAATTCTAGCAAAATGCCGTACATTATTCAACAAATTCTCCCAAAAACCGCCGGATGCAGCCGGGTGAACACGACTGTCCGGGTAGCTGTATCGTCACTGCCGAGCCACCTTGAAAGATACAAGGACCTTAAACAGGTCCCCGTCGATTTTGATGACAAACTGCCCTCCGCAGGCATGGGTGAAGCTCCGGGCGATGGCAAGGCCCAGCCCCGAGCCTTCGGTAGAGCGCGCCTGATCCCCTCTTGCAAAACGCTCAAGAATCTCCTCTTCAGCAAAGTTCATCTCATAGGCTGCAGTGTTTTTGATAATGGCGGATACATCATTGCCCTTTACCAGTAAATCCACATAAACTCTTGACCCTGCTAAAGAATATTTCAGCGCGTTGGAAAAAAGATTCTGAAATACCCGGTAAAGCTTGCTGCCGTCACTCATCACACAAACAGGCTCCTCCGGTATGTTGACCTTCATAGCCAGTCCGGACTGCACCACCTGTTCATCCATGTCTGCAAGGGTCTGGCGGATAAGCTTGCCAAGGTCCAGCCGTTCCATATCCAGCCGGATATCGCCGCTTGACGCCTTGGAGAGGTCAAACAGGTCCTGGATCAGCGTTTTCAGCCTGTCGGATTTTTGGGAAAGGATCTTAATATAATCCATCACATGGGGCGGCAAATCATTTTCTTTGGAAAGCAGATCCACATAGCTGATAATGGAGGTGAGGGGCGTTTTCAAGTCGTGAGAAACGTTTGTTATGAGCTCCATTTTCATCTGTTCGCTTCGGGTTTTTTCTTCTACCGCCTTGCCTATACCCTCCTGGATACTGTTTAAATTCTCCTGTACGCCGAAAAGATCCGCCCCGGGGTTGATGGCATTCTTTACAGACATGTCGCCGTTTTTGATATCATGAATCTGATCAACGAGCAGACCCATATCTTTAACGGTACCGGTATACTTTCTAATGTATCTGTATAGGAGAAAGACGCATGCTGCAAAAAAAATCAGCACGGGAATTAAATTGATACTCTCCGATCTTATAACGGCTGCAATACAAAATGCATTGACGAAAAATACCAGTATGGCTTCTGCAACAATGAGCAGATATGCCCTCTGGAGCATATATTTTTGAAAGGGCTTACTGCTCTCGCTTTTCTTGTACAATTTGATCACCGAATTGATACTGTTGTTGGCAAAAACCTTTTTCCTGTTTATCCACAGATCTATAAAAAGCAAATAGGCCCACCAGAGGAACCCTGTCGTAACAATGGACTTTACGGGGAATTCGTAAAATCTGAACCCATCGCTTAGGAACCTTACGGAAATAACAATGGCGAAGATGGACATACATGCCTTTATTTCTACCCAGAACCAGCCTGTAAAGCCTGCAAGCTTCTGCTCAAATTCCTGCTTGCTTTTCCGCTTGATGATTGAAAGTATTACTAAAACCAGGCCCAGCAGGAAAATTGCAATGGCTCCGTAAATCATAAACCTTGCATAATTCGTATCTTTTTTTATCTGGAAAAAGGTACTGTAAGCGTAAGGGTTCTCGACAATGTCCTTCTTCATAATCAGCAGCGCTACCGTATCTTTGAGTTGCGGATTAGTCGCAAAAACGTTTCCGGCCAGATAAGCGACAAACTTGTTCCAATATCCACTGTCGTTCCGATAGAGGTCAAGAACCTTATTGTTATTTTTGCCGCTGAATTTCGCCCCGTCAAAATAAAGGTAATAATCATAACCATCCGGTAATTTGCCTATTCCTTTTTCCGAGAGGCCCAGCTTCTCAACGGAGGTATTGGTAACGGTTTTGCCTGTTTTTGAGTTCCTTGCATAATAAATAAGATTAACTCCCTCGGCCTCGGCACTATCCAAAGTGCCTGCGGAATTATCACCTGCCTTTGCATTTCTTGTAACTGCTTCCATCAGTCTCATAAACTGGCCGGAAATCGCATCCTTAAACGGCGAAGAGTCCTTGTAATCGTATCTTAATATCGCTGTTATATCGCTGAAATTGCTGCTTAAATCCGTCCAGAGTACTATTGTTCCCGAAGCAAAAAAGAGTAAAATATTTGCGCCGATAAAAAAGCTCAACCAAACAAGAAAAGGTCTAGATTTTTTCAATTTTGTATCCAATTCCCCACACCACCTTTAAATATTTGGGTTCCTTCGGGTTTATCTCAATTTTTTCGCGGATCCGCCGGATATGTACCATCACCGTATTTTCCGCACTGTACGCCGGCTCCTCCCAGACACGGGTGTAAATCTCCTCTGCCGGGAAAATGCGCCCCGGGGTGCGAATAAGCAGCTCAACAATTTTTGTCTCGGTTGCCGTAAGCTTTACAGGCTCTCCATCTGCCGTCAGTACGCGGCTGTCGCTGTCGAAGCACAGTCCGCCGGATCTGAACACATTCCCCTTATCACAAAGGTTCACATCCCCCAGGGTCATATACCTTCGCAGCTGCGACTTGACTCTTGCCATCAGTTCCAGAGGATTGAAAGGTTTGGTGACATAATCGTCCGCCCCCAGGGAGAGTCCCAGGATTTTATCGGAGTCTTCGGACCTGGCTGACAACAGGATGATCGGTATGTTTTTATCCTGACGTATCTTCATTGTTGCCGAAAGCCCGTCAAGCCTGGGCATCATTATATCCAGCAGGATCAACTGCACACTGTTGGCGCTGATGATATCGAGGGCCTGCAGCCCGTCATATGCCGGCATTGCTTTGTAGCCTTCATTTTCAAGATTGATGGCGATTGCCCTCACAATCTCCCGGTCATCGTCCACTACCAGGACACACGGTTTTTCCATTCGCATCTCCACCTCCTTTCCTAAGTACTGGTGCAAATGTAATTCCCGTATAGGTGTCTGAAAATGCGGTCCGTCGCGGTCAGCATTTTCAGAAAAACGGGAAGTAACATTTGCAGTCCTCCTAAGTATACCATAAACCCTTTTGCACCCAGACAGTATTTTATCCGGGATGTCTTACAAAAAAGTGGATATATTTCTTACGAATATCTTACGATTTCTCCTTTTTTTCACAGCTTCAATTGCTTGGCGACTTGTGATATACTTTTTTCTATATACTGCAAAAATGGAGGATAATGGTGGAGTCTATAAGCAATAACAGCCTATACAACAAGGAGCTTCAAAGCGGTCGGTTCTATCCTGATTTCAAGGCCTATTACTTTAAAGAATGGGACGGTTTCAACATGTCCTTTCACGCTCATAATGCGGTTGAAATAATGTATGTGATCACCGGAAGCTGTCTGGTAGACGCAGAGGATACCTCTGTTTCCATGAAGAAGGGGGAGCTTATCCTGCTGGACGCCAATGTCCGGCACCGGCTGCAGGTTGAAAAAGGCGCACCTTGCAGGATGCTCAATATTGAATTCGCCTTCTGTCCCCTGGACTCCTATTTACCTTCTTTCAGCGAGCTTGTATGCGGCAGCCGATCTCTCAAGCAGCTTCTTGCTTCGGCTCTGCCCTATTTTGTACTCAGAGACAGCGATGAGATCTATGTGACAATGAAAAGCCTCATAATGGAGCTTGACCGGGACGATACCATGGAAAGCCAACTGGTGCAGCTTCTTTTTGACCAACTGCTCATAAGGCTGTCCAGGCTTTATTGCGAGGAGACAAGCAAGAACTCGGGTCCGTCGGTGATTCATGTTAAAAAGGCGGTTCAATACATGCACCAACACTATGACAGCGATATACAGATCAAAGACATCGCCTCAGCCGCCAAAGTCCATCCCGGGTATCTTCACCGCATATTCAAGAGCAATAAAGGCTGCACCATCAGTGAATACCTTTTGCGCATCCGGATGGAGAAAGCGAAAACACTCCTTTCGAATACGGATATACAGATTTCCGATATCCCCGGCTACATTGGCATAAACAGCAGGCAATACTTTGCCTTTATCTTTAAGAAATACTCCGGTCTTTCGGCAACCTCCTACCGCAATTCCTCTCAACGGCAGGTCTATAAGTACTGATGCAAATATAACTTCCCGTATAGATTTCTGAAAATACAGTCTTGGAGCGCCGGCATTTTCAGAAAAACGGGAAGTAATATTTGCAGTACTCCTAAGTACTGATGCAAATATTAGGTTAGAATTTCTTACGTGGCTCCTGACCCCAAGTTAGCATTCTACAAATGCCATTCCCGGTATGATTTATAATTAAGTTAATATTTCATCGCAGGAGGTTTATTTATGTCCTTTAAAATTGCATTTATCGGGGCAGGCAGTATCGGTTTCACAAGGGGACTTTTGCGTGACGTGCTTTCGGTAGGGGAATTTCATGACCTTGAGGTAGCGTTTACCGATATCAACGAGCATAATCTGGATATGGTAACCAGACTGTGCCAGCGGGATATCGATGCCAACGGGCTGAAAATAAAAATTCAGGCCACCACCGACCGCAGAGCTGCAGTTAAAAATGCCAAATATGTGTTTAACGTTGTCAGGATCGGAGGCCTGGAGGCTTTTCAGACAGATGTCGATATTCCGTTGAAATACGGAGTCGACCAATGTGTCGGAGACACCCTTTGCGCCGGAGGCATCATGTACGGCCAGCGCGGAATCGCGGCAGTACTGGACTTTTGCAAGGATATACGGGAAGTGGCGGCTCCGGGCTGTCTGCTTCTCAATTATGCCAACCCCAACGCCATGCTTACCTGGGCATGCAACAAATATGGCAAAGTAAACACCATCGGCCTCTGCCACGGCGTTCAGGGCGGACATCAGCAGATTGCGGAAGCTCTGGGCTTGAAGAAGGAAGAGGTGGATATCATTTGCGCCGGTATCAACCATCAGACCTGGTATATTCAGGTGCGGCACAAGGGTGAGGACATGACCGGAAAGCTTCTGGAGGCTTTTGAAAAGCATCCCGAATTCAGCAAGACGGAAAAGGTCCGCATCGACATGCTGAAACGGTTTGGATACTACAGTACCGAATCCAACGGGCACCTGAGCGAATATGTCCCATGGTACAGGAAACGTCCGGAAGAAATCAAAGACTGGATAGACCTGGGGATGTGGATCAACGGTGAAACCGGGGGTTACCTGAGGGTATGCACCGAAGGAAGAAACTGGTTTGAGACGGACTTCCCCAACTGGCTGAAGGAACCCGCCCTGAAATATGAGCAGCAGGAAAGAGGCAAGGAGCATGGTTCCTACATCCTTGAAGGTTTGGAAACCGGCCGCCTGTACCGCGGTCATTTCAATATCGTGAACAACGGCGCTATTTCAAATCTGCCGGACGACGCCATCGTTGAAGTTCCAGGGTATGTGGACGCCAACGGCGTCAATATCCCCCGGGTCGGCGACCTCCCCTTGGGCTGTGCAGCCGTTTGCAATTCAAGCATCAGCGTTCAGCGTATGGCCGTGGAAGCTGCGGTCCGCGGCGACGATTTTCTGCTTCGCCAGGCCATGATGATGGACCCCCTGGTAGGCGCAGTGTGCAACCCTCCGGAAATCTGGCAAATGGTGGACGAAATGCTGATTGTCCAGGAAAAATGGCTGCCGCAGTATAAATCCAGCATCAAAGAAGCCAAGAAGCGGTTCAAAGCGGGCAATCTCCTAAAGACTAGGGAAGGCTATATGGGGGCCGCAAGATTAAAGACCAAGACGGTGGAAGAGATGTCCGTCGACAAAGCCGCCGCCAAGAAAAACGCCTCTGCCGCCGACAAGGCAGAAGAAAGGCCGGCGGCGAAGTAAAACGGCAAAACAGGCCCAATAATAACAGACCGTATGAAAGATACTTCGCTATTCTTTTCATACGGTCTGTATTTTTTCCGCTTTATCCATTCTGGCTGTCAGGCTTTCTGAATTTCATTGACAATTCCAAAAATTAGCGATAATATAAATTTATTATTCGATATTTTATCCATATTATCCAATATTGGAGGTGACCCTATGAAGGTAAGCTCGACAGAAATTCAGAACAACTTTGGCAAATATCTTATTTTAGCGGGAAAAGAAGACATCCTTATCACAAAGAACGGGACCGAGGTAGCAAGGTTAACTGCCGGAGATAACATCCTTAAGCAGAAGGAAATCATAGACAGCGTAATAAAAGAAGAAGCCGCGGACTATTCTGTCTCAAGTGATGAAATCTATGGGCGGAAAGCTACCTACGAAGAGTTTCTTAAGCTGACAAAAGGAAATGAGGATGCAAGATATGAGTATATCGACGGGGAAATTTTTGTCATGGAATCACCCAAAACACCCCATCAAACAGCGCTAATGGAGCTGGCTGGAGCTTTTTACAACTGGTTTCAGGATAAGAAATGCAGACCTATGCTCGCCCCGTATGACATCACGTTAAAAAGGAGCAAAAAAAACATCAACGTCGTCCAGCCCGACCTTATGGTTATCTGTGATCTGGAAGAAAAGCTTGGCGCAGACGGCTATTACAAAGGCGTCCCATCGCTTACCCTTGAAATTATATCCAATGGCACCGGGTACAAGGACCTTCGCAAAAAAATGTATTTGTACCTGGATACCGGTGTCCAGGAATATTGGGTGGTAGACCCCGGAGAAAAATCCATCCTTGTTTACCGGTTTACAGACTGTAAACAGATAGAAGCCCGCGCCTACACAACGGAAACAGAGGCTGTGGCGGAATCCTTTCTATTTAAGGGCCTGAGCATAGAATTGGCTAAGGTCTTCCGGTAAAGGTCCCTTTTCATGGGGCGGCCTTGTTTTCAAGACCGCCCGAAAGTCAAGTACCGGTGCACTGCTTATGTGTTTGAAGCGTCATAGATTGCTTTAATGGAATTCGCCAGCATCGCACTAAATTCTTCGTCTGTCTGCTGGGCTGTCAAGTCCTGGGCCAATGCCCGTGAAAAGCTGGCAATCAGTCCGTGGTTGCGCGCCAGTTTTTCATTGGCTTCCCTCTGGGAATAGCCGCCGGACAATGCCACAATCCTTACAACATGGGGATCGCCGATTAAATCACTGTAGAAATTATCTTCCGTCGGGATTGAAAGCTTGAATATTACTTTTACCTCCCCGTCAAGGGCGGCTAAGTGATTGAAAATCTCGCTTTTCAGCAGCTTTTCCGATTCTATCTTGTCTGCGCTATGTATATCGACCTCAGGCTCAAGAATAGGTACCAGTCCCATTTCGAAAATCTGCCTGCCGATCTCAAACTGCTGCGCAACATTCTTTCTGATCCCTTCGGGATTTGCTTCTTTAATCATAGAGCGCATCTTCGTCCCGAAAATATTTTTCTCAACGGCGCGCTTCAAAAGGCCGTTTAAATCCGAAATGGGCTTCATGAGCTGAACGCCGTCTTCCAGGGAAGCAAGCCCTTCATCCACCTTCAAAAAAGGTACGATGCCCTTCTTCTCCCAAAGATACTCGGCTGTAAATTGACCGTCAACCATACGCTGCATGGTGTTTTCAAACAATATGGCGCCCAAAATATGCTCCGAAGTAAAGGCGGGACTCGTTATGATACGCTTTCTCATTTCATGCACCAGATCAAACATTTCTTTGTCATTGGAATAGGCCGATTGCGGAACTCCATACTGCAAAAGCGCCTTCGGAGTGCTTCCGCCGCTCTGGTCCAGCGCTGCTATAAATCCCTTCCCCGTTTGCATCCGCTCCAGTTGTTTCTTATTCATTGATTTTCCCCTTTCCCTTTATTCAGTAAAATGATTTTCCTTTTCTTTATTATAGCACTTCCATGCAGCCTTATGCACCATGGAGATGCTTGAATTACCCATAATCATTAACCCAACCACCGATTTATTCCCAGATCTGATGATCGGCAAACATTTATTTTATCGTACCGTCAATGGACGATCCGGCATCAAAAAGCCCTGCAATCCGGTGATTACAGGGCGGCGATAGGACTTGAACCAAGTTTTCCGCCGTTCCGATGATTTAGTTCAACGAATCTGGCAAATTCAACTTACTTTTCGACATCCGGTATCCTTTTGATATCCTCATCGGTGAAAATATCGGCCTCATCCCTGCTCTTGGTGGAGAATTCAGAGACAATGGCACCCTCGGGACCGGCCTGGAACCAGTGTTTTGTATTGGGATACAGTGTATACTGCTGCCCTGGCTTCAAAATAACCTCATGCAGGACGGTATAGGTTTTTTCTCTGCCTTTGGGGATTCTCGCTTTAGGCGCAGCTGCCGGCGTCCCCTCCACATAAAGGTAAACTTCACCCCACCTGCACCGGAAGGTCTCTTCCTTCCCGAGCTCTCCTTCAACGGGCGGATGCCTATGTTCGGGACAGGTCTGGTAAGGAAACAGCACCAGCTCTTTTGCGCAGCATCTGCCGGTATTTACATAGGTAATCAATTCAAGGCCCGTGCTTTTAAGCTCGCCAAGTCCGAAGTCAGCCACTTCCACTTCCGCTTTCTCTTCTTCCGTAAGAATAATGCCTGCTTTACCGAAGTACTCCAACGTTCTTGCTTTCGCCTGTTCATATTCATTTTTACTTATCATATGAAGTAACCCCCATTGCAAAATATATTTCTTTGATGGTTTGATGATGGCTCTCGCCAAATTGCATTTTCTATTTGTAAAATTATTTTACTAATATAATTATATTCTTATTGGATCCTTCTTGCAAGAGAAAATTAAACAAACATCAACCTCATAAAGGAGAATCTATGCTACTTTAGAGAGCCGCCCCATTGTTGCCGGCAAAATCGTCTCTATTGACAAAATTGTACAATTTATATAGAATTATATTAGCCAAATTAGCCAATATTTTTCCAGGAGGAAATAAAGCATGATCGTTAATTCCACGGATTTAAAAAACAATCTTGGCAAATACATGCGGCTTGCGGTTAAGGAAGATGTGGTCATTACAAAAAACGGGAAAAAAATAGGCAAGCTTACGGCATATCAGGAAAATGATGAATGGGATGACGGTGACGCTCCGGATTCTTTCGTGAAAGAAAATGCTGCCGCCTATAACTATGACAGAAAGAAGGTCACTTACGAGCAATTCCTTGAGATAAACGCCAACACCGACGAGCGCTATGAATATATCGACGGCGAAATCTATTTGCTTGCCTCTCCGAAAACGATGCATCAGAGAATCCTGGGTGAAATGTCAGGTGTATTTTACAATTGGTTTAAAGGTAAGAAATGCACTCCGATGTTTGCGCCATATGACATCAAGCTCAAACGGAATGAAAAAAACAGAAATGTCGTCCAGCCTGATTTAATGGTTATTTGCGATCTGGAGGAGCAGTTGGGAAAAGATGATTATTATCAGGGCGTCCCTACCCTGACGGTAGAGATTATCTCCGGATCGACGAAAAGCAAGGACTATATTAAAAAATTGGATTTATATATGGCCTGCGGAGTGGCGGAATACTGGATTATCGACCCTGACAGCAAAGAAGTCCACATTTATGTATTTAAAGACAGGGATATTTTTAAAAATAAAACCTATATGTTCCAGGACGAAATCAAATCCTTTTACTTTGACGGACTTACCGTAAGCCTCAAGGATTTTGCATAACGGCCGCAAGCATATCCCGAAGAAAAAGCTAATACAGCCATTGGCAGTAAACCGCCGGCTATATCTGCTTTTTAAACGAGTACTTTCTATAGGCCAGAGGAGTGATATTTTCATGCTCCTTGAAGGTCCTGATGAAGTAGCTCATATCCTGGAATCCGACTTTCTGCGCCACCTCCAGGATTGTCAGCGGTGTGTTTTCCAAAAGGCTTTTCGCCTGCCGGATACGGTACTTTATCAAGTAAACATAAGGGGTCATGCCGATGTATTTTTTGAATTGCTTTATCAGTGTGTATTTGTTGGCGAAAAGATCCCGTGACAGCGCATCCAGCGTAATATTTTCCGCATACCTTGCTTTGATCATGCTTATTGCCTTATTCACAATCTCAGGCACCACATGGTTATTAGAGCCCGGGTTATGCAAGGACTTCAGCATGAATACGTTCACAATCCCATTCAGCAGCCCTGCCAGCATAATATCCGAGTAAATTCCCGTCTGGGGCGATATGTTCAATATCTTATAAAGGTCGTTTTTGACGGAATTGTCTTTTCCCAGCTTCAATAACGGCCCGTTATTCTCCAGGATAAATGCTGTCTGCTCCATGCTCTGTCCGCCTTTGAAATGGACCCACAGCATATTCCACAGCTCTATTTTATCGGTATAGTATACATGAGGCTGATTGCAGTCCATAATGATTACGCTGTCCTTTTCCGTCATATATTCCTTGTTTCCATACTTTAAATAGCCTTTTCCGCAAATGGTATAGATAATGAGAATACTGTCATATTTCTTCCGCTTTATAACGTAGGACGGAGCGGATAAAAAATATCCTGCGGTCTGTACATAGGGCAGCATACTTTCAGCTTTTATGCTGGCAATATGTTTTACTACCGTCGAATCCGAATTCATGAACAGCCTCCTGAAAAGTCAATATGTTTATGTTTTTAACCAATATTCTTTCTTGGAGTTTTAAATCAGGTGCCTTATAATAAAGTTCATGATATCAATAATTTCACTTTTTTACAATAACGAATGTCCCTTATACTGTTTCGCTTAACGACGAAGGTTTTATTAGGAGGCTTTTTTTATGAAACAAGAAAGTCGTGTATCAAAAAATGACCGTGCTTATCTGAGGGAATTGGCCAAAAAATATCTGGATTATGCCAATCTGCCCGTCATGGAAGAAAGGACCAGGGCCTGGTATGACCACAATTCCCTGAAAGGGCTTAAACCCATGGTCGTCATGGAAATGGCAACGTTTGAGAGCGACATCCTGTCGGGGCTCAAATGTGGGTCGGAATTTTCAAAAGCCATTGAGAAGGAGCTGCTCCGGCATATCCTGAACTACGAATTGATCAACGATGACAAAGTGATATCCCCTTATTTCACAATCAATTGGGATATCCGCGAACAGGGGATGGATATCCAAAAAGAGCTGGGAGAGGACAGCAGCGGCAGAAAGCTGGGATACCGTCCGGTGCACCCCATCAAGGATCTGAAGGAGGACTTCCATTTGTTGAAGCCTTCCGTTTTTTCGGTCGACAGAGAGCATACGCTGGAACAAAAAGCATTGCTTGAAGAGATCTTTGGAGACATTCTCCCGGTAAAAATAAAAAACAGCAGTTTGCACTGGCATTTTGCGCCGACAGCCAGAATTATCGACCTGATGGGCATGGAAACCATGCTGTATTCCATGGTGGATTATCCGGATGAAATGCATCAGCTGATGAGGTTTTTAACGGACAACCTCTTTGCTTTTGTGAAGTGGCAGGAGAAAGAGGGGCTTCTGGTGTTGAACAACGAAAACGATTATACCGGCGCCGGCAGTTACGGATTTACAACGGAGCTTCCATCCTCCGGCTATCACGAAAACGGCCCCGTTACTCCAAAAGATTTATGGGTGAATATGAATTCCCAGGAAAGCGTGGGAATATCGCCGGATATGTTCGGCGAATTCATTTCCCCCTATTATCATGACCTGGCCGGTGAATTCGGCTCGGTCTATTACGGCTGCTGCGAGCCAGTACACGACATATGGCAGGATTATATCAGCAAGCTGCTCGGTCTCAGGAAGGTTTCGATCTCCGCCTGGTGTAATGAGACATTAATGGGAGAAGCTTTGAGAGGCAGCAACGTCATTTACTCAAGAAAACCAAGCCCGAATTTTGTCGGTGTCGGTGAAAAGCTTGATGAGGAAGCCTTTGGCAAATATATTGAAAATACTCTTACCGCAGCCAAAGGATGTCATGTGGAATTCATTTTCAGAGACATCTACTCCCTCGGCGGAGATATTACTAAACCGGGAAGAGCTGTAAAAATAACCCGGGAGCTGATTGAAAAGTATTATTGATCCCATCCAAGACCTTCCAGGATGGACGACCAGTGGTCGCCCATACACTAGTTTCTTTTTCATACCAATATCTATGCTACATGTGCGGACACCTAAGTATGAAAAATGTAGCGGCGATCATTGATCGCCATCCAAGACCTTCCAAGGTGGGCGACCAGTGGTCGCCCCTACATGCGCTTTTTGCATTGCCTTTAGGAGCACAGCCTGCAAGTCCCAAAAGAAACACCCCGGGCCAATTGACTGCAAACATGGTCATATTCATTCACATCGATTCCATATTTCTCAAGGACCAGCCGTGTCGGCCTCCTGGGCTCAAATACCATGTTTCCGCAGCAATTGGGCCTGTTCCTTTCCGGAGATTGGTCATACTTTTCACCGAAATCCTTATAGGTTGCCTTGATCCCATTGATCGCAAACAGTTTGGGCTCACATATCGTACCATAGACAGCTAATTCCAGCTTCATATCTCTGCACATCCTTTACATTTTCATGTCCGATTGCTAAAAGAAATCGTTAATTATTTGACAATATGATTGTACCTTATCTGATTTTCACTCAACAACATGAAACTTTTTCTCTGCCTTAGCGCCGTTTTACGATTAAAATGGTTAGATACGGTTTGTTCTTTTGACTTTACAATGTCTTCCTGTATACCCTGGATTCTCTCAGCTTTTCCGGTCCCGGGGCAAAAAAACACCCCCATGAAAGCTTGCTCCATGAGGGTGTTCCTAGATAGCTGCTCTTTCACGCCGGAATACCGGCGCCTTACCCGGTAAGATTTCCTCCGGAGAGGAAACGGTGCGGCAGCAAATAGCACAAATATATAGAATTATATATATTCCACCAGATCCATAATGTTTTCCGCACTCCGCAGCTTCCTGACCAGGCTTATTCTTTTATATTGGCCGTTTTCCCTTGAAGTGCCGGAGGCTTCCTTGGATGCTTCAATAATTTTATCAATTTCTTCTTTTAGCCGTCCCAAGTGATTCTCCCCAGGACTGACGAAGCATTCCAGTCCAAGGATTTTATTGGTAAAGAGGATGCCTTCGCCCGTAGCTGCGGTACTGACTTTTATTTTAGAAGCCCTGTAGCTGATGAGCTTTTTGGCCAGATTCACGCTTCCCAGCTTGTCTATCGCCATTGTGGCGCCACAGCCGGTACAGATGAACAGGTCCTTGCTGAATCTGTTTTTTATTGTATTCAGCCCGCAATGGGGACAAGTATAAAAAATGCCGATAGAGCTGACTCTTGCAAGCTTTGGCAGGCCTCTCCAGCCAAGCTTGTACTCCAGAAGCCTTGTAAAACGGTTATAATCCTTCCACCGGTACCGGGGCCGGTATTGCTCCTCCCCCTCCGCCAGCCAGCCAAGCTTATCGCCTTTATCCGTGAGATTCTGGACGATGACCTGTGCTTTGTAATGAACTGCCATATCGCAAATGAGATTTGCCGCCTCATGGAGTTCATTCAGGCAAACTCCCTGCGCATTCCCGCCTGCGGCGGCGGCAGGAAGCGGCCCAAAATCCTGTATCGTCCCGCCCGGGCCTGCAACCGCATAATTCAGCCCGCTTTTCAGGCCCCTGGATACCCCTAAAAAGGCCGCAGTTTTGATGTTTTCCGTCTCGAGCGTTTCAATGGCTATGGACAAATAGTAATCACCCTTCTTTTTGTACAGCCTGGCCGTCCTGAAACGTTGGGGCGATATGGCCGCAGCCTTCAGAATCTTCTCCTGCCATTGGCCAAAGGCCAGCGGCACGACGATAAAGGCTTCCTTTCTGCCGTTCCTCTCCAGCACACGGTTGTCCTTATGAAGATGCACAAGTTTTTCAGTGCATGCCGGATGCTCCGGCACCGGCCTAGCGCCGGCGGCATTGAACAAATAAAGCTTGGCGTAATACCTGTCCTTGCTTTTATCATAAAGCAGACAGTAGCTTCTTTTGGTGTCATATCGGCAAAAATAGAGCGGACGAAGCTTTCCTTCTTCCTTCCTCCAACACTCCGGCATCCTCAAAGACCTGCCGGAGCCGGTGTCCCTGAGCCTCAGGCAGTCCGCCAGCGCAGCTCCGAATTCCAGCCGCAGCGAATCTTTGAAGGGCTGGACACCATATTGGTTCAATTCCCCGCTGATATCCCTGCCGATCCATTTTGACAATGCCAGTACATTGTATGTACCGCCCTTTTCCTTGAAGCTTTGATCAAACTGGTCCGGATTGGAACAGGCTTGCCCGAGAAGAAACCGAAGCGCCGCATTATAGCTCGCCAGGGCTCCGTCCATCGCCGCTTGCTTGGCTTTTCCCGGCTTATGAAGTTTTAGGACGACCGTCTGCAAACCCATGGGGCTGTTTCCTCCATATAGTATTCAATAGAAGTATTTAATGATATTCCAGGCTTACCTGCTTGCCTAATTTTCGAAGGTAGATGACAATTTCCTCCACAAGCTTCAGCTTCAAGCTGAGATTCAACGGAAACTCGGGATTCTGGTGCGCGGGATTCATGGCGCGCCCCACAATAAAATGGATATTGGTGCTCTCTTCCAGAAGGATCCTGGCCAATTTGGAGGCGCCGTCCTTTTTGTTGAGATTGATAAAATCCTGCATGGTGCTTTCCGAAGATTCACAAGCTTTGATGTGGTCCAGGGTTCTTCTCAGGGTCAGGACGCCTTCCGTCGCAAGGTCGACCCCTTCGATTTCGGCCGTGGGAGGCACGCCCGGGTCAAAATAGTCAAACCGGGTCTTGATGGCTTTTCCCAATTCTCTCGCCACAATTTGGGAGGTCGTGCCTCCGCAAACCACCTTCTTGCCCTGAAGCGCAGCAAAAGAGGAAATGATGTGATCATCCTCTCCTGCATTGATGGGCGGCCCCACCATGACAGTCAATTTTACCGGTTTCCGTATACTGACCGTAACCAGGGTGGTATCATCCCCCGGTTCATGTCCGTACAAATTGTCGCAAACCGAAAGCAGCAGCTTTGTCATCATTTTTGCAGAAATTTCGGTCTTGTAGGTCCTTTGAATATATTCCGCCACATTCTTCCACTGCCAGCCCAAATTCAGGGTTTGGCCGATTCCGGCATGGATGACGCCGTCACTCGCCATAATGAACATGTCCTCGGTGGTTACGGTGAATCTGCTCTCCTTGATTGACTTGCCGCTGATCACCCGGACGGTTGAATCAATCTCAAAGGGTTTTCCTTTCCGAAGCCTGAACACCGCCGGATTATCAAATTCCACCAGATAGCCTTCGCCGGAGTTGAATATCTGTAGAATGGAGAAGGTGGAATACGCAATTCCTCTTTCGCTGCAAACGGGAAGCGTATTCGCAATGGTCTCAACAGCCTCGTCAACGCTGGAACCGTTTGCGATCATTGTGCCGATGATTTTTGACGTCAGCGTGGCAAGAATATTTGCCTTCACTCCGCTTCCCAGGCCATCGGCCAGCACAACGACAATGGAATTTTCATTTCTCAGGACCTCAACCTTGTCTCCGCACAGCTCCTCATTATATTTATTCAAGCTTTCAAAGCTTGTATCGATATATAGGCTCATTCCGGCTCACCCATTTCCGACATGATTGATTTTTTGAGCTTTGTAAGGGCCACCTTGGTCTCCGCGGTGGTTTCTCCCAGAAGGCTTGCAATCTCCTGGGCTACCCGCATCTGCTTTTCTATGACCTTCTGTGCCAGCTCCACATTTTCCTGCCGTATAAGATGCATCTGCTGCATATTCTTTTCTTCATCCGTAATATCTTTGATTACAGCCACGACAATATTCTGCTCCGGAACGTAGATAATGGACTGCTTTACAGTCATATCATACTTATGATAATGGTATTTCCTATCATAAATATTTTCCTTGCTGTCAATAACGTTTTGGAAATCTCCGCACTCCAGGACTTCAAAAATGCTTTTCCCCGCAAAGGCTGCCTTATCCAGTCCAAAGACCTTCTGGGCCGAATAGTTGGCCTCCTGGATGCACAACTTTTCATCCAGGGCAAAAATTGCATTGGGCGTTGTATTGATAATCAGGTTGGACATGGATTCGGCCCTTTCACGCATGTAGGGCAGGCACATATGAAGCTGGGCCCTCTGATGATAAACGGCAACAGCCTTGTCCCTGCAGCTGGAGTAGCCGCATGCCCCGCAGTTCAATTCCTTGTCCCTCGTAAATTTTCCGATGCTGTTGAGTATTTCCTGTATCGCTGCCTCACCCGGAACCACGCTTCTCCTGGAAATGTCATGGAAGGTTTTTGCCAGGTCCACTTCCACATCCCCGGTGTTTACCAGCTTTTCCTCCTTCAGGCCGCGCTTCAAATAAGCTACCAGCCGGCTCCTTGCCTCCAGAAAGCCTCCCTTTATGTGCTTCATGCACGGGCCGCCTATGCAGCCTCCCGAGCAGCTGTTCATCTCAATAAAGTATTTCTGCAGATTGTCATATTTGATGGAATCCAGAATTCTCATGCACCGGTCCACACCGTCGACGGCCACATATTGATAATTCCGGGAACTCACGCTTTCAAGGGTTTTTAAAATACCTCCGGGAGCAGGATATATTCTAGTTTTCATCCTCCGGGCCCCTCTGATCTCTCCGGATAGATGGGCAGTACTGTCAATGCCCTCCTCTGCCAGCCATCCGTCCAATTCTTCAAAGGTTATTGCCGCGTCGATAACTCCGTTGCTATGAAGCTCTTTGCATTCATACTTTTTCGAAAGGCAGGGCCCGATAAATACTACTTTGATTCTTGGCCCGTAAATCTCCCGCAGCATCCTGCCATGAGCTATCATGGGAGATACCACAGGGGCCAGCTGTCCCACCAGTTCCGGATAATATTTTTGGACCAGCAGCGTAATGGATGGACATGCGGTGGTGATAATATTTTTCATTTTCCCTTCAATGATCAATCTGTCATATTGCCTGGATACCAGCGCGGCGCCCACCGCCGTTTCCTCAACATGGGTAAAGCCCAGTTTTTTCAACGCGGCATACAGCCATCTTGCATCAGCATTTTCAAAGGCGGAAATGAAGGAAGGCGCAAGGCTCACATATACCTTTTCCTTTTTCCGGATAAAGCCTTTTACCGTATCCACTTCGCTGTTGACAATCTTGGCATTCTGAGGGCAAACCGTGAGACAGCTGCCGCAAAGCATGCAGTCCTCATCAACGATGCGGGCCTGATCGTTCACGAAAGCGATGGCCTTCACAGGACAACCCCGTATGCACTTGTAGCAGTTTTTGCAATTCGCTTCCTTAAACTGAATAATACTCATATCACAGCCTTCTCAATATATACTCTTCAAACTTTACTGCAGCGTTGCTGATTGTAATTTCGTCAATAAAATCTTCATTAATCTTTACAGATACCCCTTTGGTGCACCTACCCAGGCAAAAGGAAGCTTTGAGCTCAATTCTGTCTTCCAATTTGTTGCTCTTTATAAGCCCCTGAAAAATCTGTATGATATGGTAAGAGCCTTTCAAATGACAGGAACTGCCGACACATATGCTTATCTCAACCATTCGCCTTCCCCCCGCACTGTAAAACTTCACCATTCGTTAAATAATTAACGATTTCATTATGCTACTTTGATAACATTTTGTCAATGTTATGTAATGGTGCAGCTGCTAAAAAATATACGACGGTGTTATCGTATAAATAAACCTGACGCCTTGATTAAATATTGTCATCTTGAGTATAGCAATACCCGTGCCGCATATGCAGCACACCTGAATACGAAAATGTAGCGGCTTTCATTGATCGCCATTCAAAGTTCTTCCAGAGGAGGCGACCAGTGGTCGCCCCTACACTAGACTACTTTTCATACCACAATACCCGTGCCGCATGCACAGCACACCTGAATACAAAAATGTAGCGGCGATCATTGATCGCCATTCAAAGTCCTTCCAGGGAGGCGACCAGTGGTCGCCCCTACACTAGATTACTTTTTTATACCACAATACCCGTGCCGCATATGCAGCACACCTGAATACAAAAATGTAGCGGCGATCATTGATCGCCATTCCCATTACCTTTTCATATCAATGGCAAACATCTTAGTTCAACTTATATAGCAAGACATGATGCTAGATAACCTGCTTCAGTCTGCTTCTTTCAGCCGCGGGGCCTTTGTCTCTGTCCAGGTATTCCTGATAGGTCATGTCTCTGCATGGATATTGCGTTTCCGGCTTTCCCGGGTCTACAAGCAGCACAACCTTTGCAAAAGAACAATATGCCCTGCCGTTGGCTTCTTTTCCGCTATTGCCCATATTCTTATAATAGTCACAGTACTCACAGTTGGTCATAAACCTCAGTCTCCTTTTTTATTAAGCTTTTTAGGGTTTTCAATTGCAGCGGTTTCTGTGCAGAAGCTTATGGTTTTTTTGCAGAATACCGTTATACAGCGCGTTGACGGCAGGGTTCTCCTCGGACCTTTTGATGGCGGATGCGCTGTCGGCATGGTAGATTCCTTTCGCCCTTTGCTTTCTGTCGTTCAGCGACTGGGGAAGAGGCTGTCCCGCTCCGCCGATACATCCCCCGGGGCAGGCCATGACCTCGACGAAATCGTAAACCTTTTCCCCACTGATAATGGCCTTCAGAAGGGTATCCGCATTTTTCAGTCCATGGACCACAGCAATCCGGACGGTTTTGCCATTCAAGTCCGCTTCCGCCTCCTTTACCCCCTGCATCCCTCTTACACCGACAAAAGCAAGATTTTTCAGGAACGATGACGATTTGTCCGCATGGCAGTGCCTCAGCACCGCTTCCGCCACACCGCCGCTTACCCCAAAAATGACGCCGGCTCCGCTGGCCAATCCAAAGGGCATATCCAGCGCTTCTTCCTCAAGCTCGTTGAACAGGATCCCCCTCTCCTTGATCATCATGGCCAGCTCCTGGGTGGTAATGACCATGTCAACGTCATATTCCCCATGCCGAAAGTTTTCCGGCCTCACCGCCTCGTACTTTTTAGCTGTACAGGGCATAACGGCCACCACGGCAGTCTTTCTTCCATCTGTTTCCCCAGAGCTTTTTAACTGCTCTTTGATGACTGCGCCAAACATTTGCTGGGGTGAGCGACAGGAGGATATATTCCCGGCAATCCCGGGATATTTTTGCTCCGCGAATTTGACCCATGCCGGGCAGCAGGAGGTAAACAGCGGCAATCCGCTTTCCGAAGCCAGGTGTCTTCCCAACTCCTTACTTTCCTCTATGACCGTCAAATCCGCTGCCATGGCGGTATCGTAAACCTGGTCGAAGCCCATCCGCCTTAAAGCGGCCACAATTCTGCCCATGGTGATTTCCCCGGCCTTCCAGCCGAATTCTTCGCCGATGGCAACCCTGACTGCAGGCGCAACCTGGGCGATGACGCGCATGCTTTTATCATGCAGCGCATCCCAGACTCTGTCGATATCTTTTTTGATAACCAGCGCACCCGTAGGACAGACGGTCCTGCACTGCCCGCAGCTGACACAGTCGACCTTGTTGAGGGCTTTATTGAAAGCGGTGGTTACCTGGATTTTAGCGCCTCTGTAGGCGAATCCCAGGACGCCGACGCCCTGGACTTCCTCGCACATTCTCACACAGTCTCCGCACATAATGCACTTGTTCGGATTTCTGACAATGGATACACTGCTGTCGTCGATCTCCAGCTCCTTTTTCTCTTCCTCAAACCTTACCTTTTTTACACCCAGGCGGATAGCCAGCTCCTGCAGCTTGCACCTCCCGTTTTTTTCGCAGACGGTACAGTCCCTGTCATGATTGGAAAGAATGAGCTCAAGGATCATTTTCCTGTGCTTCTTCAGCTTTGCGGTATTGGTGAATATCTCCAAATCTTCTTTGGGCGGTGTGGAGCACGAAGCAACGGTCCCGCCCCATTGGTCCTCAACCATGCACATTCTGCATGCGCCGTAAACGCTTAGCTCGGAATGATAGCAGAAGGTGGGCAGGTCAATGCCGCATTTTCTTATGACCTCCAGCAGGTTTTTTTCCTCATTGAACTCCACTCTTTGTCCGTCAATAAACATCTTTCCCATATAACTACGCCTCCTCTATGGCAGAAAACGGACAAGCTTCGATGCACGCACCGCACTTGATACACAGGTTCTGCTTTATTTCATAGGGCTGTTTGATTTTCCCTTCGATGGCCCCTGCGGGGCATACCCTTGTACACTTACTGCAGCCTCTGCAAAGGTCTTCTCGTATAACAATGGATTTCAGCGCCTTGCAGGTATGGGTAGGACACTTTTTATCCAATACATGCGCCAGATATTCGTCCCTGAAATATTTCAGCGTACTGATTACCGGACCCGCCGCACTTTTCCCCAGACCGCACAATGCGGTACTGCTTATGGTATCCGCCAGTTCTTCCAGCATATCCAGGTCTGAGACGGAACCTTTTCCCTCAACGATTCTTTCCAGTATCTGCAGCATCCTTTTTGTACCCTCGCGGCAGGGAACACACTTGCCGCAGGATTCGTTCTGGGTAAAATTCATAAAATACCTGGCCACTTCAACCATGCAGGTATCTTCATCCATTACCACCAGCCCGCCTGAACCGATCATGGCACCCACCTTTTTCAAGGAATCGAAGTCAAGGGAAAGCTCCAGATGCTCCTCTGTCAGGCAGCCCCCGGAAGGTCCGCCGATCTGTACCGCTTTAAACCTTTTTCCGTCCCTTATTCCTCCGCCGATATCAAAGATGATTTCCCTGAGCGCCGTACCCATAGGCACTTCAATCAGGCCGGTGTTATTCACATTGCCCGTAAGGGCAAAAGCTTTCGTCCCCGGGCTCTTCACAGGTCCTATGGATTTATACCAGCCGCTGCCTTTTTGAAGTATCAAGGGCACATTGGCAAAGGTTTCAACATTGTTAAGCACCGTAGGCTTTTCCCAAAGGCCCTTTTCGACAGTTCTCGGAGGCTTGACCCGCGGCATGCCCCTCTCGCCTTCAATGGATGCGGTAAGGGCGCTGCCTTCCCCGCAGACAAAGGCTCCTGCCCCTTTGTTTATTTGAATATCAAAGGAAAACCCGGAATTTACTATATTATCACCCAGCAAACCGTACTTTCTTGCTTCTTCGATGGCTATCCTGAGCCTTTCAACCGCAAGGGGATATTCTGCCCTCACATAAATATAGCCGTCGGAGCTTTTTGTAGCAAATGCCGCTATCAACATGCCTTCAATCACACGATGAGGATCCCCCTCCATCACGCTTCTGTCCATGAACGCTCCGGGATCTCCCTCGTCGCCGTTGCACACGACATATTTGATATCGCTCTGCTGAGCCAGTACCTGCTGCCACTTTCTGCCGGTCGGATAGCCTCCGCCGCCCCTGCCTCTCAGGTTTGCGTCGGAAATTACGGTACACACCTGTTCAGGGGTAAGCTCCGTCAAGGCCTTTACAAAAGTTTCATATCCGCCCTTTGTAACATATTCCCCGAGAGACTCCGCATCGATATTTCCACAGTTGCTCAGCACGAGCCTTGTCTGCTTTTTGTAGAAAGGGATCTCTTCCTGTTTTTCATAGGATTTGCCCTCGAAACTGTACATCAGCCTCTCCACAGGCTTATTCCCCACAAGTGTCGTCTCGACGATTTCGGTACAATCCTCCGGGGATACCTTCACATACAAATAATTGAAAGGCTCGATTTTCACCAGAGGGCCCATCTCGCAAAAGCCATGGCAGCCGCTTTTCTTTACTCCGACCCCCTCTTTTTCCTCCTGCAGCTCCAGCTCTGTCCCAAGTCCTCTTTCTTCGACCATGGCCTTGATTTTGTTGTATATTTCGATGGAGCCTCCCGCCACACAGCCCGTTCCTGCGCATACCAGCACTTTTATCTTCTGGTTTCGCAGTGCTGCCGCTGCTCTTTGGGAGAATTCCTCAAATTCCTGTCCCGCTTTAATTTTCATCCGAATTCTCCTTCCCCAGCTGTTTGATGACGTTGATTGCCGATTCCGGCGTCATCTTTGCATAGACCTTGTCGTTTACGGTTATGACCGGAGCCAGACCGCAAGCGCCCAGACACGACACTGTCTCCAGGGTAAAAAGCATATCGTCGGTGGAATGTTTTTTTTCACTCAGTCCAAGCTCTTTTCTCAGCGCATTCAGAATGGGTATGGACTTTCTTACGTGACAGGCCGTACCGTCGCAGATCTTGATAATAAATTTGCCTTTAGGCTCAAGAGAAAAATTTTCATAGAAAGTCGCGACACTGAATATCTTGGATGGAGTGACGTCCATTTTCTTCGAAATATATTCCAGCACATCTCCGGGCAGATACTTGTACGCATTCTGAATCTCTTGCAGCACAGCGATCAGGGAGGACTTTTTGTTTTGATACTTTTCCATGATGCGGTCAATATCGGAATAGGGATTTATGTTACACAACCGAAACACCTCGCTTTGTACATTGTATACATTAAAAAACACTTGTAAATTGCTTCACAAGTCAATTGTAACGTGTTCGGAATTTCGGAACAACATAAAGAATTATTGAAACATCCGGGATTCTTCCGGCTTTATATGAGTAGATACGGTTTTTTTAATCGCCAGGTTTCAACGAGACTGGCCGCAAATGCAAGGCATTTGTTGCTCGCTCATGCATCCCGGGCGGGAGAGATATGATCACTGCCTGAACACCAATTCGGTACCCAACACCTGCAGAGGTGGGGGATTTTTTTTGATACCTCGGTATAGTCAGTCAAAGAAAGCCAGGACAGGTGCCTCCCTGCGTTAGAAGCTATGTACTTTCCCGTGGGATTACCTTGGTATCAATAACGGCATTGATCACACCGGTCCCATTTTTATTATTGATCCTCTTTAATAGGATATCCACTGCTTTACGGGACATTTTACTTTTTGAGGTGCTGATGGATGTCAGCGGACTGGGAAAGGAGAGTTTGGACTGGATGTTGTCAAATCCGATTACGGCAACATCCTGCGGCACTTTCATCCCGCATTTGTGAAGGACATGAATGGTTTCCCAGGCAATCATATCGCTAAAAGCGAAAACCGCGGAAAATTTTATGTTCTCATCAAGAATTTTCCGCACGACCCGCTTGCTTTCACCGGCCGTAATGGACATTTCATGGACCAAAGCCTTGTCGTACTCAATGCCGCTGTCTCCAAGAGCCTTTTTATAGCCCTCATGCCGTTCTGCGGCACTGGATATATAGCTGGGGCCATTCAACATCAATATCCTTTTGTGTCCCTTTTCAATCAGATGCATGGTTGCCTGATAGCCTCCGTTTACATCATTGCAGACCACATAGTCGGTAGCTATCTCTTTGAAATATCTGCCGATCAGAACAAAGGGGATGCCTGTTTTTTTCAGGAACTCTATGTTCTCCTTGCTTTTCTGCGTCGGGCAGATGATGATCCCGTCCACCTTTTTCCCCAGGGCCGAGCAGATTGCCTCGTATTCCAGACCGCTGTTTTCTTCCGTATTGATGATAAACGTACTGTACCCATGTTTCCTCGCCGCCGACTCAATTTCCTTCACGACGATGGAAAAATGGGGATTGGAAATGTCCCCCAAAATAACCGCAAAGGATTTGGTGGTCCCGGACCTTAAGGCTCCGGCTATGGAATTGCTGATGTATCCCAACCTTTTTGCTGTTTCCTTGATCAGCTTCCGTGTCGGTTCAGAGATATCATCCTTATCCTTAAGCGCTCTGGATACCGTATTAATGGTAAAACCGGTCTCCGCTGCTATATCTTTCATTGTAACCTTCATAACCTTAAAGAAACTGTCCGTCCCGTCCATAATCATCCTCCGTGGCAACCACAATGTTTCGCCATCGCGCTAAGTACCGGTGCAAATATAACCTCCCGTATAAGTTTCTGAAAAGGCAGTCCATTGCGGCCGGCACTTTCAGAAAAACGGGAAGTAATATTTGCACTACTCCTAAGTACATTGTACATAACCGGGAATGTTTTTTCAACAATATAAATCCTTCCGTTTATAATAACGCTGCGGGAGATGTTGTAAAATGTCAATCGCATCCGCCCTCTTCTGTGGTATAATGAAAAGATATGTTGATACGAAAGGTCAGATCTCAATGCATACGGCTCGAAAGTACGAAATGGATATGTGCAACGGTCCTCTTTTTTCCGGGATAGTCCTTTTTTCTCTTCCGCTAATATTGACAGGAATTTTACAGCTTCTTTACAGTGCGGTAAACATCATCGTCGTCGGACGGTTTGTAGGAAGCACTGCCCTTGCCGCCGTGGGTTCCACCTCAGCTCTCATCACTTTGATTGTCAACCTGTTTATCGGGCTCTCCATCGGTGCCAGCGTTATCATGGCAAAGCATTACGGCGCAGGTCAGTATACCGACGCAAATGAAACAGTCCATACCGCTGTGGCCATAAGCGCTGTCAGCGGCATTATCCTGACCGTCTTCGGCATATTGGCGGCAAAGCCCTTGCTGCAGGTAATGGGGACTCCGGATGACGTTTTGGACCACGCGGTGCTTTACATGAAAATTTACTTTCTAGGCATGCCCGCATCGATGATTTTTAACTTCAGCAGTGCTATTTTGCGTGCTATCGGCGACACCCGCCGTCCTCTTTATTTTTTATCTATTTCGGGTGTGATCAATGTTGCGCTTAATTTGCTCTTTGTATTGGTATTCCGCATGGATATAGCCGGTGTGGCGACAGCAACAGTAATTTCACAATACATCCTGGTAGTATTAATACTGCTTTGCCTGCTCCGCTCGGATGGATGCATCCAGTTGCAATGGAGGAAGCTGCGCTTCTATAAGGACAAACTATTGGCCATTGTCAGGATCGGTCTCCCTGCCGGAATGCAAGGGATCATATTTTCCGTCTCAAACGTACTGATCCAGTCGTCCGTAAACGGCTTCGGGTCCACAGTGGTCGCCGGCAATACCGCCGCTATGAATATTGAAGGCTTCGTTTACATCTCAATGAATGCGCTTTATCAAGCCGCCTTAAACTTTACCGGACAAAATATCGGAGCCCAGAAATACAACCGTATCGGGCGTATTCTGGGCAGTTGCATTATTTCAGTCGTCACCGTCGGCGTTGTATTTGGCGGTTTAAGCTATTTGTTCGCCGGAAACCTGCTTGGGATCTACACTGCCGATCCGGATGTAATAACCACCGGAATTACACGGATGGGCTATGTCTGTTTACCATATTTTCTCTGCGGCATCATGGACGTTATGGTAGGCAGTTTAAGAGGCATGGGTTATTCCATATTGCCTATGCTGGCCTCTATCATAGGAGTATGCGGAATCCGTATCACATGGGTCTACACTATATTCGCCGTTAATCACACACTGGGAGCATTATATGTTTCCTACCCCGTATCCTGGGCAATCACAGCCTGCGTACATTTGATATGTTTTGCAGTCGTCCGGCGGAAATATACTCTCAAAGCAGTAAATCAGACCGAGGTAAATCAGACCGAGAGTGTTTGTTAGCCTCATGGCCCGGGGTAAATTGTAACTAGACTTTCAATTCCACCCTTTGAATAATATGGTCCTGGTATTCCTTATCCAGTTCCACAAAATAGCCGCTCCAGCCCCACACCCTCACAATCAGGTTCCTGTGAAGTTCAGGCCTGGCTTGTGCTTCCAGCAGCGTCTCCTTGTTTAGCGCATTGATCTGGAGCTGGTGTCCTCCCATATCCATAAAAGTTTTTACAAGCATCGCTACTTTCGTAATGCTCTCCGGATTGCGGAAAACCGTATCATGGACCTCTATGGTTAAAGGGCCTCCGTTGATTGCTTCCCTGACATGGGGCTTCGCAAAGGACCGGATTATTGAGACGGGGCCTTTGGATTTGATATTCAGGCTGGGCGCATAGTTTGCAGACAGGAATTCTCCCTTCTTACGTCCATCCGCAGAAGCCTCAAGGTCTCTGACATGCCAGACATAGTACATGGCAGATCCCGTACCCGCCCGGTAACATCCGCCCATTTCGTTGGTCCTTCCCCTCAGGTAATTTATAAACATATCCATCAGCTGTACGGCAATATCATCTACATAATCATCGTCATTGCCCATTTTGGGCGCTTCATATTTGAGCAGGGACCACAGATCCTCATAGCCCTCATAGTTCGCCGCTATAGCCTGCAGCAATTCATCAGGCTTCACCGTTTTTTCTTCGAACACGTATTTTTTTATCGCCGCCAGTGAGTCTGCCGCATTTGCTATCCCTGTCCCATGCAGGCCAAAATTGTTGTATTTGGAGCCAAGGGATATATCCTTCGCATTTTTAATGCAGTCCTCCATCAGGATGGACAGCATAGGCGCCGGTTCCATGTACAGGTTTTTGAACCTGGCTGTCTCCGCCTCCACCTGGGCCTGTAATTCCTTATTTACTTCTCCCATAAAGGAATCGAAATCCCTGGATTTTACCAGACTTTGCTGCAGTGCTCTTTCTATGACCCGTGAATAGGAAAGTGCCCCTATATTCGGGATATCCATGCCGGCACCGGGGACAATAAACTCCCAGCAGGCGGCAACAACATAATTCCTGGCATCTTCAAGAGAATAGCCCTTATCCGTCAAGCCCGGTATTACCACCTCGTCGTTGGAATACTGGGGAAAACCAAGCCCCTGCCGGGTCAATTGGGTCCCCAGCTCATAGATATCCAGCCCGGTATCCTTATGTACGCGAAGATTGATCTTCGGGTCAATAAGCTTAAGCTCCAGGCTTGCCTTTAGGCACATCTCCGATAGCAGGTTATAAGCGTCGCGCCCTTCGCTGTCCAATCCGCCAAGCACCATGCTCTGTCCGTTGTCCCCCTGCTGCATCCCGGCATACAGGTCGCTGTCCTTATTGAAGGCGAGAAAGAATTCCTCCAGCAGTTCAAATGCCCGGTCGTAATCTACGCGTCCGGCATCCATATCTGCCTTGAGATAGGGGAACATATACTGGTCAAACCGGCCAACGGTATTGTGGTAGTTATAGGATGCCCACAAAGCGAAATGCAGGATGCGAAAAGACTGTAAAGCCTCATGAAATGTGGACGCACCGTATTTGGGCACACGCCTTAATACTTGGGCAATTTCTTTTTTACCCGCTCTTTCCGCTTCTTCCGCATACCTTTCCGTCAGGTCCAGTACGGCATCAATAGAATCGATCACAGACTGCAGGAATTCTTTTTCTTTTGCCCCGTCTGTTGTTGTCAGCACCTGTAACGCTTCATTTCTGCGTGCTTCAAGACCCACACGGATCGTCGAAGCATAATCCGGTGAAATATTGCAGACCTTCCCCATCTCATGGATATAATGATCCTTTTTTATTACGGCCCACTCATCTGGAGTGTAGATCTCCGGTACTTTTTTTACAGTCCGCAGGAAGACGATGGTTTCATTTTCCAGGATAACGGGTTTCTCCATCTCCAGCACCTTCCGGAGCCTTTTGGCCGTCCGCTGAAGATCGGTCAGATTTTCTGCCGCCAGTTCTTCAGTAAATCTTGAAAATACTGCCGGATGGATATCCTGCCTGTACCGATGGTGTTTTTTCGCCAAAATATCATTCCTCAGCTTCTCTATTCTGCTATTCATACTACCTCACTCCTTATGTGATACTTATTAAACGGTTCCCGGAAAACCTCCGGTATTTTTCCCACGTCAAAGACGGGGCTGTATTCCTTGCCCACCATGGCATACTTCGCCCCTGCCGTCTTATGGTACGGCAGGAATTCGACACGTTCCAAAGCCTTTGCATTTTTCAGCAGTTCCGCCGTTTTCTCCATATTCTCCCTGGTATCGTTTATGCCGGGGATTAGAGGGATACGGATGTAAAACTTTTTGCCGCTCTCGCAAAGAAATGCCAGATTTCTTAAAATCAAGGCATTGTCCACGCCGGTCACCTGTTTATGAATTTCAGTATCTGTGTGCTTTATATCCATCAGGACCAGATCGACACTGTCCACTACCCTTTTGAAGACTTCTTCAGGCGCATATCCTGAGGTTTCTATAGCCACATGGACCGGTTTGAGCTCCCGGATCAGCTCCAGCAGGAATTCCGGCTGCGCCATGGGCTCTCCCCCGGAAATGGTGATGCCCCCATTGCTTTTTTCAAGAATTTCCTTCCCTCTTAAAAGCTCCTTTGCCAGCTCCTTTGCTTCATACTCCGTTCCGCAGATTTTCCGGAGGCGGAGGGGACAGGCATTGATGCATGCGCCGCAGGCCGTACATTTTTTCTCTTTGCAGACATCGGTACATCTCCCGCAATTTGTGCAGGAGCGCTTGCTTACCATGATTTCCTTCTTGAAGGATATTCCCTCAGGGTTATGGCACCAGTTGCAGCGAAGGGGACAGCCCTTGAAAAAAACCGTCTTCCGGATGCCGGGACCGTCGTGAACTGCGAACTCCTCGATTTCAAAAATCAGCCCTTTTGCCATATTGACCCCGCCTGTTTTACTATTCGGACGCATACTGCCATGAATTTTGTAACTCAATGAAACCGCACCGATAAATCGGTCTCAAGCATAATATTAGCGATAACATTAACGTTAATGTTATCATAAATCTTTTTGCTGTTTTTGTCAATATCCTGGGGTAGGTTAGAAAACGAAACATGGTAAGATAAAGCCAAATCATACTTTAAGCCGGTTGAAACCGGCGAAGGTTTCCGGTAATAAAAACAAAAATGAGGGCAGGCTTAAAGCTGAAGCCTCCTGCCCTCACCGTTCATATCATTTCATTTCATTGCTTTTTCTGCAGAGCAAGCTTGACGGCTGCTTCAAAAAGCGCAAGCGCCTCGTCTGCTTCCTCCGGCGTCATGATGAGCGGTGGTTTTATCTTTAAGACATTCATCCGATAGCCCGCCTCCCCTAAAATAAGCCCGGCCGCCAGCGCAACATGCTTCACCGTCTGCGCTGTCATCATGTCGGGGACCTTTGTCGCAGGATCTTCCACAAACTCTATGCCAATATGCAGGCCCACCTGCCGGACATCTCCGATACAGGAATACTTTTGCTGCATTTCGGAAAGCCGCTGGGCAATATGCCCGCCGACTTTATTGACATGCTCCAGGATATTATCGCGCTCTATGATATCGAGCTGTTTAAGTGCCGCCACCTGTGCGATGCTGTTGTTGCCGAAGGTATGAATGTCTTCCCCCAGAGGGCCGAAACCCTGGAGCCTGTCGTGTATGAGGATGGCGGCGATGGGAAAGCCGGCGCCCAATGACTTGCCGATGCAGAGGATATCCGGCACAACCTCATATTTATTGGCAGCGAAATAATCTCCGATCCTGCAATAGGTCTGCAGCTCGTCGAAGATCAGGAGGCAGCCGAATTCATCGCAGATCTGCCGCAGTCCCTGCAGATAGCGTTTGGGCATCGGGATTTGTCCGCCGCTCGCCTGGAGAGGCTCAACGATAATGCCTGCAACGGGACCGCAAACGCCCGCGCGTATTGTTTCTCTCGCCACCTTCAGGCAGTAATCGATGCAGTCTTCGGGGTCGGGCGTATCGGCCCAGCGGTATAAAAACGGGTTGGGCACCCGGATAAAAATATCGTTTATGATGCCTGAAAAGCTGTTGAAGCCCGTAAAGATACCGGCCGCCTTGGTGGAAATCCAGGATGCCGCTCCGGTCGTCAGCGACGTGCCGTGATATCCGTCCTGGAGGCAGACGAATTTGCGCCCGCCCGCAACGTTTTTTGCGGCGATCTTCATGGCGGCCTCGATGGCGGCACTGCCGCCGACGGTAAACAGGACGCGGTTCAAAGGCGCCGGCGCCAATTCCGCCAGTTTCCTTGCCAGGGCATAGCGCGGCAGGCTGTCGCTGTTTTGATTCAGATGCCCCAGCTCGCCCATGTGCTCATAGACCGTCTGCCGGATTTCTTCGTTCGCATGTCCGAGAAAAAGCGCCCAGCCCTGGGAGGTGCAGTCGATATAACTCTTGCCTTCCAGGTCAAACAGCCTTACTCCCCGGCCTTTGGCAAAACAGAGGCCGTGCTGGCCGCTGCCCAGCATTGAATACTTGTTGTACTCCTCCAGGTCGCTTTGCTTCATTGCTTTGATTTTTTCCAATGTACTGTCCATTTTGGTTTTCCTCCGCTTAAAGAATTTCCGAGAGATTCCCGGGGCTTATCTTTCTTTGCCCGGCCTCGATTTCCTTGATAATTCCGACAACCCGGTCGTTGACCGGCGTTTGTATGTTCAGCTCGTCGCCTTTCCTGGCAATCCACCCGTTCAAGTAATCCACCTCGGTTTTCCCTCCCAGCTGCAAAGAGGTGAGGGAAGAGGATTTGAGCTTCCGGTATTTGAGTCCCACCAGGAAAAGGATTGCATGCCTTCGCAGCTTTGAAAGCAATGTATTCCCCCGGATAAACCTGTAATAATCCAGCTTCCCGCCAAAGGGCGGCACCTTCAGACCCATGGCATCAGCCACGCGCATATCCTCTTTGACGATATGGATGAAAAACAGACGGGCGCGCCTCCCGGCCAGCATTTTCCCGAGGAGCTGTCCTGTCATGGCCCCGCCGCATGTAATTCCCGAATTGATGATCAGTTTTGAGTACATGGCGCCTAAGATATCGTCGGAAATCGTCGTCGGAGCCGCTTTATCCATCGCTTCCCTGAGCTTTTCCAGCCGTCCGTCACTTCCGCCGCCGATCCGGCCGATGATAAAGCTGCCCTCGCCGGTAATCTCCAGCATGGCTTCGCCAAGGGTCGTGCAGCTCCATGTCACCACTGCCCCGATGGCTCTTTCACTGCCGGCTATTCTCGTCAGCGTGTCAATGCAGATACCGTTCTGCAGCGACACAACGAGCCCCTCCGGCGTGAGAAAGGGGAGAATTCTTTCCGCCGCGCCTTCCAGATCATAAGCCTTTGTGGCGATCAGGCAATAGTCGTACTTCTCCTCAAGCTCCGAAATGTCCGCGACCGCTTTGAGCCTGATGGAATGCTCGCCGCGCTTTCCGACGATGTGCAGCCCTGACTCCCGGACCGTATCCGCGATACTCCGGCGTTTACAGACCAGCGTAACATCAATGCCGCTTCTCCCCATGAAAGCTGCCGTCACGCCACCGATGGCCCCTGCTCCGATAACTGCGATTTTCATGGCAAGTCCTCCTAAAGGAATAAGCGGAGAAAATCTCCAACGCCTATCCCGACATAATTACCGATCACCAATCCCAGAATCCCGCAAAGGATGCCCGGCAGGATGACCTCATCGTTACGCAGCGCTTTTGCAACAGGAATGATAAACGGAGGGCCGAAAATCCCCGCACAAGACGTGATGACCATGGTGTCGCTGTCAATTTTCGTGATTTTCGCCACCAGTAGATGGAGCATGACTGTACCGTACTGGACCACAAGCTCCATCGCCAAAAGGAGCAAAACCATCCCGATGACGGAAATGTCAAAGCTCAAACCCATTACCACCGAAAACATCAGGATGAAATAGAGGCCTGTGCTATAGGAGCCCGGGGAGTTTCTCACCTTTTTGACAAAAGAAAGGGCGATGCCTCCGGTTGTAACAACAAGCATGATAATGACGGTGTATTCGCTCAGTTTGGCCAAGCCCGTGTTTCCATACTGGCTGGGAAGCAGCAGGCAAATTCCCGCCGCAGCGGCAAAGCACAGCACGGCAAGCCCCACAAGCCCCACGCGGCCTAAAAATGCCTTAAAGGGCTTGATACTTTGCTTTTTCCCACTGAATTCCTTCGTGTAGCGCTGTGTTTCCTTTGTCATTTCCGGGTTGCTCCCGACCCCGACAGGTATGTACTTCGGCAATATCTTTCGGGTGAGCCACGGCATCACGGAAAGCAGAAGAAGAAAGTAGGTCCCGCCGCCGAGCATATCGGCTGTCTGGAGCAGCATTATCTGGCTGTTGCCGGACCCGAGCGCTTTGCCGATGGCAATCATATTGGGCGTGCCGCCGACATAGGAGCCGATAAGCATCGCGCTGATATTCTGAGCATCCGGAAGAATGCTTTTGAACATAAAAAACGCCCCGATGGCGACACCCACCGCGGCGGCACAGTTGATGGCAAAGGACGTAAGCATGGGCCGGGCGAGCTTTTTTAAAGCGGGCAGATTCGCCGAAAACAAGATGAGCGGCATGCCGATGCAGACCATTACTGAAGAAAAATCCGAAGCAAGCGAAATGTCGGCTCCCGCGGCTTTGAACACGAAGCTTAAAAGCAGTCCTGTCAGATAACAAAGAAATACCGACCCCAGCGTATTTAAGAACGGCGCTTTGTCTGTCGCCAGAATTATCAATCGGGGCAGAAATAAGATGATTAAAAACATGATCATTGTCATGAGCATGGACTCTTGTCTCCTCTTCTCCCGGTAATTTTTATCATTGTATCATAGTTTGCGGCCGTTTCATAGCCAGGATTTCCCAACATTGAAGCACCAATAACTGATCAATACATGGAAGTGTTGAAATTGGTGAATAATATCAAAATACGAAATGGAGGCTGTGGGCGATTTTATGTTACTAAATATTTATGGAGAAATCCCTTCGGACGACTGCCTGTCAATAAAAGCAAATGGTGAGTTAAAAACACTTTGCAGGGATACTGACAATACCGTTCCGGTTGTTTCCTTTACTATCGATGAAAAGAAACAATATAGCATTGAGATCGAACAGGAACTCACGGCAAGCAACAGGACGCCTCTTTGGATACTTATCCATGTCATTACTATCATCATCCAAGGCGTGTTTAATACATTTTTATTGAATAACGACTCGGATTGGTACAATAACATTAAGGCATATCGTTTAAGAGCAAAATTGCTTGTCGATATGCAGCAGGATACGGATGTGCGCCTGACCTTTACTAATTCAAAGTATGATAAAAGAACGAATGAATGGTCATCGCCTGTCTTTACGGCTGAACCAAATGTGATTGCAGACGTTGATTTTGTTGCGAATCCTTGTGATTTCTACAATCAATATTTCAGTTATGCTAAGAAGATCGTGTCTGTTTTAGCCGTAGTAATATTGGTAATGAGCCTTCTTCTGCATATTGCGGTTACGCACTCAAATGTGGTGGCAATTATCATAACTTCTGTTGTCATAATAGGATTAGTCATAGTAGCGGCAGCAGTGTGCATATCCCAGCTCAGAAAGCTCCGGAAGACTTATGATAGCTTTTTAGTGCAAGACAAAAACAATGCTTAAAATGCTCTCATGGGTAACAGGATGATTTTTACAACACTTGGATATATTTATGCAAAAAAATCGCCTAGCCATTTCTTCTCTGACCTGGAAATCACAGTCCCTAGCCGCCGCCGTGCAAAAGGCCGCCTAACAAATAAACAAGCTATTGGATTACTTAACTTTTTATCGTATAATTAAAGAATCAGGCACCCGTATACGGATATGCGGCGCATTTATCTGAATGCGAAGATTGTGGAAAGAGATTCCGTGAGGACAATTTTATACGACTGGTTTGTAAGGAGACGATATGGGTTCAAAATATAACAAACTGCCAAACCGTTTGATGAATGAAGATTTCCTGAAGCCTGTTTCGCATTTCAGTATTTGCACCACGACGCTCCATGGTGATTTTCAATTGCATTGGCATGAGTTTTACGAATTTGAATTTATTGCTTCAGGAAAAGGGACCCTGATCTTTAACGGAGACACTTACGAGATTGACAAAGGCGTCATGTATCTCCTGACTCCGGCAGATTTCCACGAGATCAAGGCCCTTCCCGATGAAAGCATACAGATATACAATATAAAGTTTTCTGATGAATTGCTCTCCGATGATCTGCACAAACTGCTATTTTACGGCAATGAAGCCCTTGCATTTCAAGCATGCGGTTCTTCCGTAAATTCAATGCTGTATGACCTCGAACGGCTTCTGAAGGAGTACTCCAGCCCCGGCACAGGTGCTGAAATATTTTACGAAAGCGGTCTTGCGCAAATCCTTCTGGCGTTTATCCGGAACAGACCCAAAAGCAGGTCGGTATCCGACGGCAGAAACTCCGGAAAAAATACCGACCCCATGCAAAAAGCCATTATCTATATGCAGCATCACTTCCGTGAGCCGTTATCCCTTGAAATGGTTGCAGGAAGGTCCAATCTGTCCTCCAACTATTTCAGTGAATGCTTTCATCTAGCTACCGGCGTTACATTTCAAAAGTACCTGCTGATGCTAAGGCTTAAATTTGCAAGGACGCTTCTGAATGTCTCCAGGCTGTCCATCCTGGAAATCAGCGCCCATTCCGGATTTAATTCCTTGCCGCATTTCAACCGGTCCTTTAAAAGCGCTTTCGGCCTGACTCCCAAAATGGTGCGGAAGAGCAAAACGGATTGATAAAAGCCATCAGCCGGTATATCCGGCTTTCTTCATCCAATTTTGATACTTGTTGAAGTCAAAAGTCGGCATTCCGGACAAATAGTGGCTCTTACCGCTCCCCAGTCCCGATTTCCAGTGGATCAGGTAAAATTTGCGGTCCGAATGGGAAAAGGGTATTTCTCCGAGGCGTGCCACACTATCCGCCTTCACGGTGGCCTGACCCTCAAGCACAATGGCGCCGCTGTCCGCATCGGCGATTGAATATTCCACCTCCAACGGTTCCCTGGTATCATTGCTTGCCACCACTTCATTCGCCCAGTTTTCCGGCTCCTTTACAAGGATGCAGAACGGCTGCTGCGCTCTTTTAATATACTCATAAGCCAGCTTTTTCCCAAAATAATAGTCCATCACCGCATCGGAAAATTGAGGCCAGCCATCGATCAGGTTCCACCAGATTATGCCGGTTTTCTTCCATTTCTGGCTTCTGAACAGCTCAATAAAAAACTTAAAGGCCTCCGCCTGGGAAATTTGGCTTGCCAGGGCAAAGTCGTCAAGGTTGTCGGGGATAAAGCCGAACATTTCTTTGATCTGGTTCGCCATAAGCCCGATCCGGTAATTGTATTGCCCGTCTTCATCCAGCTTGGGAGCCGTAGCGTGTAGCATCCATTCGTCATTTTCGTTATAAGGCCATAATTTATCCGGGGAGATGAACTTTTTAACCGAGTCCGGCCCCGGACAGCCATGGTAGCCCATCTCGCTTGCAAAGCGGCAGAGCGCCTGCGTGTAATACCTGCTTTTGTAATAATCCCTGGGACCCCACAAATGGTTTTCCAGCGTATATTCGCCGCCTTTTTTGAAAGCCTCCTCATCCATATAAGGAGAACTTGGAAGAAATGGCCTGTTGGAATCATGCATCATGATTGCGTCAGGCAGTATCCTGCGGGTCAGGATATTGGTATTGGGGTCGCTGGATGCGCTTCTCCAGGAATGGGCGGCATCACATTCGTTGTCTCCGGCCCATAATACGATGCAAGGATGCTGTCTCAGCCGTTTGACCACACTTTCAGCCTCCGCCTTCAATCTTGACTGGAATTCCTCCGAATGGGGGTATACGGCGCAGGCCATGGCAAAATCCTGCCAGACCATGATTCCGGAAGCATCGCACAAATCATAAAACAGGTTATCCTCATAAACGTTTCCGCCCCAGCACCGGAGCATATTACAGCCTATATCCCCGACGTATTCCATGATTTTCGGTATTCTCTCCCGGTCCCTCGAATGCAGCGCGTCTGCGGGAACCCAGTTTGAGCCTTTAATGAAGACTTTCTCGCCGTTGACAATAAAATAGAATTCTCCATTCCCGAATCCATCGATCACACCCGTCCGCTCAAGCTTCACGGTCCTGATACCGAAATTAAATTCCCGTGAGCTTATGCTTTGTCCGCCTTTCATCAAGCTGACGGTCACGCTGTATAGATTGGGCTCTCCCCTGCCCTTGGGCCACCAGAGTTTGACGTTCCCGGCCGTGAAGGAAAAGCTGCCGGCGCAAAAGTGCAGCTTCCTCCTGACCTTGAAGGACCTGTCCCGGCAGCAGCCTTCGATGGTCAGCTCATAATCGGTATATAGGCAGCTTCCCATAGTGATTTTAAAAAAGGCAGATAATTTTGCATCACCGTTTTCACCCTCCGCACTTACCGTCTGGAGGTAGCATTCCTCGATTCTCTCGTAGGCCAGATTTTCGATATAAACATCCCGCCATATTCCGGCGGAAACTATCCTGGGCATAATGTCCCATCCGTACATATGCGGCGCTTTCCGTACAAACAATGATTCGTAATTATAGTTCAATGCAAAATTGGAGGCAGTATAATCGTACTTTTTTGCTTCTATGCAGGCAGGTTTTATATGTACCAGAAGCTCATTGGTACTTTTAAGCTTGCCATTTACAGGGATCCTGTGCTCGATAAGCATGTTGTCTGTGGAAACCAGCCGCTGCCCGTTAAGATAGATATCTGCAAAGGTATCCAACCCTTCGAAGACTAAAAAAGAATCACCGCCGGCAGGGGCTTCTATTGCAAAAGACGTAAAGTACCATACATGGCAATCTTCGTACTCGTGCACCTTCAGGACATTCAACCCCAAAAACGGGTCGTCGATGATGCCGTTCCTTTGAAGATCGATTTCAAAGTTTCCCGGGATACGGGCTTCATATACCGGATAGCTGGATTTAAGCATTTCGGCGGCGCCGGCCGGCGTTTTTTCACTAATTTCGGCATCTTTGGCAAATGACATCTGCCATTTCAGTTTGGCACTCGATAGATCTACTCGCATTTTAAAACATTCCTTTCACTGGTTGTTCCTTAAGCAAGTATACTCTACGGTTATTTCTTTTTCATAACTTATCTTCGGATTTTATTGCATATAGTTCATCAATTGTCTCCTGTGGAATATCAAACCTTAAAATACAATTGCTCTGGACCTTCCTTAAGGCATCTTGACCGGCTGGCGCCCTCTTCCCTTTCTCCCTTCCTTGCAGTATCTCTGTGCAACGACCACGGCACCAAAGGCGGTCCTGTAAATCCTATCTTTTGGAGTAGTACAAGAATAAAATATCTGAAGGTAAAACGAAAAAACAGGCCATAAAATGCGTCATGCGCAGGCTTGTGAATATCATTTACCACATGATAAAGGAAAAAGAAGAATACATACGTCCAACTCTTTCCAAGAGTGCAACAGAATGATATAATTAAAATACGAATTTGGAGGAGAGTCAAATATGGAGGAAATTCTCAAACAAATACTAACGAAGCTTGAAAAGCTTGATAAAATTGAGCTTAGCGTTAATGCAATAAAAAAAGATGTGAAGCAAATTGACGCGAAACTAGATGGCATAACTGAAGTTGTAGCCAAAACCATGGAAGAGGTTACCGGCCTTAAAGCCCAGATAGAAAAACAGGATTTGGAGCTAAAAGTCTTAAGCGGGCGGTAGTTGGTACCGTCCCATACTTTCTATATTGAACGGTAAAAACGAGGTACTGTGTATATCGTAGCAGTTACTGAATTAGGGGCTTTGACAGTCAGGGACTGGTTTCAGTTTAGTGCATTTCCTTTGTTTTGATCTGTAAGAGGGAGATTTTTGAGGATTCATAATTTATTGTTAAAATGTAAAATAAAAAGTTAATTAGTATCTTTTCTATTTAATTGGGAATTCTCTTTTAAAATTGTTCTGTTTATGCAAGCGACCATTCGATTACTGGTCTTGTGAATAGAAGTTATTGAAGGATAAAAGGTATGGGAGATTTATAGTGCTTTACATATTTAGGTAGTTTTTCTGATACGGTATCATTCATACTATTGTTGTAATATCGGATATGAGAGAAATTGGAACTCAAGTAGTCCTCAACAATCGATAGGTTTGTCTGATATTACAAATGAGTATGTTTATAAACTAACAAGTGGATCATATAGTTGGACCAAATGGTCTGACATTTCTTCTTCTGATTATAGGAAAACATCAGGAATTACAGGTATAACAGCCAATTATAGCGCAATTACAAATACCTCAACATTCAACTAGGAGCATTCCTGTAATGAGGTTTTATGATCTTTGAAAAAAGAAGACCAGTCCAGTAGAATTAAGATGTGGTTGTTAACCGACAAGAAAACGCCACAAATAAAAACTACGGGAGGTCTTCAATATGA
>JAEZCO010000061.1 GCA_023433505.1 Bacillota bacterium
TTTTATTACCTGAACAATCGAACTGCGATATGATTTCTTCCGGGATGCCTAACTTACGCATGGATACTCCCATTTTCTTTGTGCATGGCATTAGATTTCACCGCTCTCTTTCTGCGTCAAAAGCGCATAGAATGTTATCAATTTTACTCAATTTCCGTATTGCCCTTTCTCATAAGGCAGGCATAGATTACCCCCCCTTCGGGAAACTTCGAAAATTCAGTATGTTACCCTCTGGGTCTTTAAACTGAAACGACCGTGCTCCCCACGGATGGGTAGTCGGCTTGTTGAGCATTTCTGCGCCCAACGGCAACAGACGATTGTATTCCGCGTCCACATCATTGACATTGAAGCCGACAATGACATTGTTCGCACTACCTTCCTTAATATAGCGGAACGTCGGGTTTTCCTCAGCAATGTTAACGTGGTCAAAAACAAATGTCACACCGCCCATCGTTAACCCGGAGTGAATCTCATCACCCTCAGCCTTGCCGCCGAAAACGGCTTCGTAAAACGCACGGAGCCGCAGGACATCGTTTGTGATGAAACATACATCTGTGAATTGAATGTCCATAATGTTATCCTCCCCCTGTAAAATCAATCTCGTGTTTCTTACCATGACTGAACAATACCCCATCTGTCAGACGGATACGCAAGATGCAGGTATATGGGTCTTCTTCGTTGGTATGACCATTGTATACCACTCCTTAAAGACCTCCCGCAGTTTAATAATCAATTCCAGGTTTTTTTCATCCCTCGGATGACCGATGTTTTCACCGATGCCATGTGCCGTGAACCATTCTCCGCAGATGGCAACATCCGAATTCTTTATGATTTGCTTCATCTTGTTGGAAAGCGCATATGTAACGGTATAAAACGAGCCGTCCTCGTAATAACTGTTCACAATGCGAACAGCGGGTCGTTTGCCGTCAATAGTCGCAACAGATATAAGACAATCGTGACCGAACCGCTCATTTATCATTTTAAGTGCTTCTTCATATTTTGTCATGCGCGATTCCTCCTACAGTGTTTTGCGCATCACGACCACTCCGTCATGCTCGACTATGGGTACAAAGCCTAATTTCTCATACAGTCTTGTCGGGCCCTTGAAGTCAAAATCATCCTGTCCATTTCTCATGTGTACATAACCTTCAACAGCCTCAAAGCCTTCTGCTTTGGCATCGGCAATCACTCTCACCAACAGAGCAGTTGACACACCCTTGCTACGATATTCAGGGGCAATCGAAAAGCAGACAACCGACATTGTTTTACCGATAGCGGTTCCCTTTGCAAAGTCCGGGACAAACTGATAACGGTTTTTGGCGTATTCATTCATATCTCTGGCGTTGCACCAACCGATGACGGTATCGTCATAAAACGCCAGATACCCATGAATTTTCCCCTCGTCCAGCATCTTTGCTGCATGACGGCGAATCGTTCCTTTGACATCCCCCTTAAACTCGCTTGCCATTTGGTCAATTTCATCCGATGTCTGCATTGGACTGGTACAGTAGCAGGGACCATTTGTATCGGTTTCTGAAAATGCCCGATTGTCGAAGAAATCAAGGTAGGCAGAGTTTAGTTCTGGAGTTAGGGGCTTAATTACAAGATTCATCGTGTATGTCATCCTTTCAGTACCACAAAAATTATTGCATACGCTGTTTCAAACTGATTCTCAATATTTAGTCCAGCAATGCTATATTTGTCCTCAATATCACCGAGTCGCTCCACATCAACCTCTCCACCTGATACTCTGGCAAATTAATATTGAGTCCAACAAAATCAAGCCCCAACTCATGGCAGAGTGCGGCAACAGGATTCAATGGATTTTTTTTCAATCATTGTTGGCATTCCAAATTGCATTGCTAAATCTCTCCCTTTAAAATAATTCATCCAGCAGGATGTAATAGCGGATTTTAGCCTCATCCGGCTGAATCCCCAAATGTGTGAACAGCAGGTCTATATATTTCTGCTGTTCCGTGTGACGCAGGTTATAGCCTAGCGAGCGGACACATAGTGCGATGTCCTGCCACTTGTCAGCAATACCACCGCGTCCAATGTCAATGAAGCCGGTTACCGTCTTGCCGTCAATAAAAATATTCGGCAGGCAGAAATCGCCGTGGGTAAAGCAGAGTTCCTCTGGCGGACGGTTCTCGACCAGCCATTGATACAGTTCCATCGGTGAATCAAAATCGTTGCCTTCTTCGAAGTCGTCCATATCCACAAAATCATGCTCAATGTTATACAGTGCCGACTTCAGCTTGTGGTCGAGTGTGTTCTTAAATTGGCATTCCTGAATATCCACCGCTTGCAGCATAAGCAAAGCATCGGCCAATAATTTAACCGTTTGTGCGATGGGTTCATGAACCTTATCTTGTTCGCAATCGGCATCCCTCGGGCAATCGCAAGCCATAAAGCCATCCGCCTGTGTCATAAGCAGAAAAGCATATCCGTTCTGCTCTCCGTAATACACCACATCTGACACCGGCACCTTACCCTTAAGCCAAACCAGCAAATCTCTCTCTCGCTGGATTTCATCAGAGACCTCGGTGATTTTCAAGTACAGCACATTGCCGTTGTGTTCATAGCGAAATACGCCTGCCGACGAACAGCCAATGCGATTTTTAGTGCATGTATAGCCTGAGAGGCGAGCAGTAATTTCAGCAGGAAATGAGGGTATTAGTGCCATTGGCTTTGCTTCTAATTCCGCATCCAATACATCCGCAAAACGCTGAATCACTGTATTATCTACAATTTTATCATCTTTGGAGAAACGTTGAGGCTCTTTACGGATTTGCACGGTTTTTTGTAAGATGTCCGCATCGGGGCAAAGCCCGTTCTCTAATGCCCATTCACCGGCGGTGGTTTTGGCAATGATTTTACCCGTGCGTAGGGTGTAAATCCCACGCGCTATGTCCAGAAGCCAACCGACCACGACACCAAGTGTCCGCGCCGCCTCTACATGACGGATAATGTCATCACGCATTTGGGCGTATGTAGGATAAGTCATTTCGCTACGAATATCAGCACCACACAGCAGGATGCCGCAGTCAAGCAATTCCGCCATGCCGAAGCTATCCATTTTATAGCCGTCAGTGATTCGCTGGCCGCTTGTTCCCCAATAAACCGTCCGCTCATTATTTTTATTGACAAATGCATCCGCCGAGAGCATACCGCCCTCAAACAACCGATAATATGGGTTGCCAGGATAGTGTTCCAGCAAAGCCTGCCGAAGTCCAACCAGCGTTTTCGCCTGTTGTTCTGTGATCTCGCGATTAGTAAGAACAAGGATGTCAATATCGCTCCAGCCAAGCTGAAAATCGTCAAGCGCAACAGAGCCGAACAGATAAATGGTCGGTTTATTATCTGCGAGAACAGTCACGATTTCGTTGGTCATTATTTGAATGGCTTCGTTCAGGATCATATCAATGCCTTTCTCATCTGCTCAACAAACCACAAATATTCCTCATAACTCTCATAGGGTGCGGGTTCAGTTAAGCGATAATCTATCGGTGCACTGGGGAATCCATCGTCAAGATAGCGCGGGAATAGATGGATGTGCAAATGCGACCCCGAGTTTGCATGCATTTCATAGTTGATTTTCACCGCACCGGTTACTTTCCGCAATGCTGAGCCTACACGTTGAACCTCGCTCATAAAGCCAGCCATCTCATCAGACGGCATATCCTCAAAGTGGAAGTAGTGCTTCCGTGGCATCACATATATTTTTCCGAACAATCGCCCTTGTCCGGGATATTCTCCGCAGACCCACACCCTATCGTTTATTTCAATATCAGTCTGTCCACCTGGCGCAGGTTCAGTATTGCAGACCGGGCAAGACGCTTTATCCGCCGCTTTAATAAATTCGGGATAGCGGTAATGGAAGCTTCCACCGCGTTTTTCGTCGGATGCCGGACGCACCATCAAACTGCGAAGCAAGCCATCATGTGTGGTGAGTTCCCTATGTGCAAAACCGAACTTTGCATAGGTCGCCCGTACAGGCGCACCGGGAAGATAGCCGTCGCGGAAGGTAACAACACTGATTTCTCTCGTCGTGTCAAACTGACGCAGGGAGGTTTTCAGTAATCGGCCGCCTATACCCTTATTGCGGTATTTTTCAAACACAGCAAACCAACTGATACGGTTGTTCGTCCGGGAAAAACCGATGAACCCCATGTTCTTACCACTCATGTAGTCTACGGCGGTCAGGGCTTCGTATTTACTCACTTTGCTTTGTGCATATGAAGCAAACTCCGGGTCGGTTCCCATGTTGCCTGGGTGCTGGAAAATCTGTGAGACCTCGGTTGCCAGTGCATACCATGCAGGCAGGTCTTTTTCGGTCGCCCAACGGATTAACATACTATCGTCCCCATTTCTTCATCATCTCATTAAACTCCGTGAAAACACGGAGAGCAAGGTTAAGCGCAGGTAGGACATCACCCGGATTTGCTTGACGTATCTGGTAGTTCATCTCGCTGCTTCTCATTCCTTTCTCAAATCCTCCAGCCGTTTGGCTCTTTCATACGAAATACTTAAAAATTCTTCTGACTTATCGGCAAGATGCTCATAACCCAAATTCAATACCTCTAATGCAGTCGCTCCGAGATATCCCGAACTAGAAATTATTTTCATTGTTCTTGCCCAATCGATATTTCCATCAAACGGGAGTCTATGTTGATCTTCAGATTTTTCTCCGACAACATACCCGATATTGTCATGCAAATGGAGTGCCATCAACCTTGATCTGTACTCAGTTAAAATATCGCATTTTGGAGTTTTGCTATTGTGGTGTCCGCTATCGTAACAGAAACCAATGGGGAAAGTTCACCTATATCAGATACGTTATTTAATACCTCATTAGGAATGGTAATGTTAAATGTATTATTATAGTCGTAAGTTATTTGAACGGTCGAATTATATTCTACATCATCAATTGCATGATAGACATTTATTTCGATTTTTTTAACTAAATAAGTTTTCTTATCGATTAATACACTCATGCTAAATGTAGGTGTACCTCCCCCCGATAAGAATTGACTATAATCTAATAGTGTTAATAATTCGTTCAAAAAAGTATGTCCGCTTAATTCAATCTCATTCAATGCGGCATTTTCTTTAATACTTAATCCGCTACACAATAAATCAGTATTTAATTTAAATATGTTATCAGTAAGAAGTATTAAATCATCAAAAGTAGTTTGACCAACCGTTTCCTTTATCCACTTATCAGACTTTAGTATATTTGTATAGGTGGTGTTATCTGCTATGTAGGTTCTTTGCTTATATTCAGTACTTTCTAGTCCTTCAAAATAACTAATAACTGCTCTTGCATTGGTTCTGTCTACATTAGAATTAACCCTAAAGTTGTAATCTGAAAAAATATTATTATCATCGTCGGATGCATCAACCTTCGAAGAAATAGAAGACTTGTATTTCTTTTGAGCAATCATAGCTGTATCAGTCTTACTTAAAATATCTTTTACCTTGTTATACTCATTTTTATCCTTAATAAAAATTGAATTTGTAACTTTATCATAAACAACACTTTTATCGAAAACCTGGTTTATAAAAGTTGGCGATATATATGTTTTCCCATTTGTATAAGTAACTGGAGCATAATCTAAAGTTAATGGCGAACCGTTTAAATAAGCCAGATTACTATTCTGAGATATAACAAGCTTGATTTTATCTTTAAGAACAGTAATACTTTTATTTAAGTCATTCCAGGCAATATGTTTATTATCATTTTCAACTCCCATCTTGATAAGTAGTTCCTTCAACGGAAGCATTGGTATATTGTCAACATTTATCGGTACATCGATAAATTTCTCTTTATTCCCATTTAGCATAATATTTAGTTCTGGACTTTCAACAATTTTTCTCGTAACAAAAATGCTTTCTTTTACGCTACCATCAGTTTTAACCCTATAAAAGCCTTTTCTTTCAATCCCTGAGCTGGAATAGCTAAAAACCATATAGTATATCCAATTATTCGCAATACAAATACCAGATGCATGATCATCTATAAGCTTTTGCCGTCCGGTACCATCCGTTTTCATTTTATAAATACCATCATCAAAAATAACATAATATATCCAATCGCCAGAAGCATTTATATTAGAAATTTGTCCATATTCAATTTTTTGCCTTTTGCTTCCATCAGTTTTGATTTTATATAAGCCATGATCCGGAGTTTCTGGTGCATAATATATCCATTCTCCAATAACATTAATATCAAGCCTATACGAGCTATCGTCACATATTTTAGTCATTTTTGTTCCGTCAGTTTTCATCTTGTAAAGCGAAGCACCCTTTACATGATTCTCAAAATATATCCAATCTCCTATAACATTAAGGTTACTCATGGGATAATCATTCATTTTTTTACGATTAGTACCATCAATTTTCATTTTATAAGGTTTTAAATAATCGCTATCATTAGCATAATAAACCCATTCGCCAACAATATTTATATATTCGGCTTCATCTTTGCTAATTTGAGTTTTAGAACTACCATCCTTTTTAATTTTATAAATTCCTAAGTTTTTAAAAATATTTGAATCCACTTGATAGTCATAAAGCCTACAGTAAATGTAATCACCAACAATATTTATATAATCTGCTTCTTCATTACAAACCCTAATTACTTGACTTCCATCTTTCTTTGCTTTATTAATGCCTTCTCCTGGATAACTATAATATATCCAATCCTTGTCTTCAGCAACTTCACCGTAATTTGCAATATTACCTATACTATTACCCCTTACGACATTAGGTGCAGCAGATACTGAGCAAAAATGGAGTGTCATTATAGCCGTTAATAAAGTTATTACAAAAGATTTTTTCATAATACCTCCAACAGCACACCATATTTTAAATACATAGGTATATATTACCACAATAATAATTTTAGTTGTAGCTTTTTTAAGGGGTAAGCTACAATACATACTTGTATTATGACAAGGAATATTGAAGTGCCTACTTATTGAAGAAGCTTACGCCTGATTTCAGAACAGTTGCAAATGCACCTCCTGCTCCAGTTCCTTTTACATCAACACTATAAATATTGGTATAAAATTCTTTGCGCCTTTCATCATAAATATAGGAACTTGCACATTTTGAAGGAAGCCTATCCAGTCATAGTAGCCTGTACTTGCCATAGTACATGGAAAAAATACTGATTGTTCCAGATATTTATCAACGGGAAGTTAGCCAAAACAGATAAACATCCAGAGTTTCAAAAAATGGTGGCAATGGCAAAGAGGCCAAACGCCATCATTGTCCACAAAATCCACCGCTTCAGCAGAAATAGGGATAATTACGCTCAAGAGCAAAGAGGAAACCATGATAAGCAAAAGATGAACCGGCTTTCGACTAATTGCAGCATCATTTTGCAATTGCTTTGTTTCCAACAAATTACTATAATGGTTGTATGTTCTTGCTGTAAATTAGATATGATATTGATTGACCGCAATAAAGTGAAGGAATATAATTACTTATAAAGACAAGAAAGGCTATTTTTTCAAAACAATCCTCCAGAGCAAATATCAGGTAAAGGAGTCGATTATGTATAAGCTGCTGTTAGTAGACGATGAGGAAGAGGTTCGTAAAGGCATCCTGCAAAAAATCGAATGGGAAACCTACGGTTTTGAAATAGCCGGCGAAGCAGAAAACGGAAAAGATGCTTTGGAGATCGCGGAACGAACCATCCCCGATATTGTTATAACAGATATCAAAATGCCTTTCATGGATGGATTGACGCTTTCCGAACTTCTGAAAGAAAAAATTTCTACAGTCAGAATCATTATCCTGACTGGATTTGATGAGTTTGAATATGCCCAGAAGGCAGTAAGGCTGAATTTGGCTGAGTATGTTTTAAAGCCGGTTTCCTCTATCGAACTTCTGGATGTCCTGATAAAGGTCAAAAAACAAATTGACGATGAGGTGGCACAGAAAAGAGACCTTCAGATTCTAAAGGAGTATTATGTAAAAAATCTTCCGGTCCTGAGAGAAAAATTTCTCAGTGTCCTGGTCTCAAGCATAATGAATCAAAATGAAATCCAGGAAAAAATGGATAGTTACAAGCTGGACTTGAATGGAACCGGCTTTATAGTATCCTTGATCAGTATTGACTACCATAAAATGGGTATAAATGGATGGAATTACAGGAAGACAGATTCCACCGGCCCATGTTCTGACTGCCCCGAAGACAAGGAACTCCTCAAATATGCTGTGCTGAATATCGCGGATGAAATAGCTGTAAAGTATAAATCCGGGATCGTGTTCATGAATAATGACTATATCGTCCTGTTGTCCGTTTCCGGTGAAAACGACAGGGAAACGATCATGAAAACGACTATGCTGTCGCTGGAGGAAATACGTCAGAGCATTGAAAAATATCTGGATTTTACTGTAACAATAGGTATCGGTTCATTTTGCAGTGAGATTGCCAACGTAAGACAATCCTACAAGGATGCGGTTACAGCTATGGATTACCGGGTGGTTATAGGGAATAACCGTATAATCTGTATAGATGATGTGGAACCTCAAAACTCCAATAAGGTATTATTCAATGAATTGAAAGAGCACTCTCTCGTCACCAGTATAAAGGTCGGTACTGAAAAGGAAATCAAAGAGGCAATCGAGAGTCTCTTTGATGAAATAATCGGATTGAAAGCATCTTTCATCGACTACCAGTTATATATGCTCGAAATACTGACAATAATATTGAAAACCGCCAGGGATTTGGACATAAATATTTCAAACGTTTTTGCCCGCGACTGCGACTTGTTCGTTGAGCTGCGTAACTTCACTGACATTCAGGCTGCAAAGGCCTGGATCATCGGAATTTGTATTAAAATTTCCGGTTATATATCCAGAGACAGGCAGAATACCTATTACCAGCTTGTTCAAAATGCCCGGGATTTTATCAGCAAACACTTTTGTGAACGCGATTTAACCATCGACAGAGTTTGCAAACACCTTCATATTAGTGCCACTTACTTTAGTACGATATTCAAGAAGGAAACGAAGGTCACTTTCACAAATTATCTTATGCAGTTAAAGATGGACGCAGCAAAGGAACTGCTGAGGTCTACCGATCTTAAATCCTTTGAAATTTCAGATAGAATCGGGTTTTCTGAACCGAACTACTTCAGCTACTGCTTCAAAAAAAATTTCAATGTCTCTCCGACGGAATACCGAAACAGCCTGAAGCTTAACTTGAACAAGGAGATACAACCTTGAAGACGGGCATGTTTGAGCGAATCAGGTCTGCAGCGGTAATGCTGATTAATCCCTTAAAAGTGAGAAGCATACAGTTCATCATAACTGTATCATTTATATTTGTGACTATTCTTGCCACGCTCTTTGTCGGTTTAACCCTTTATAATAAATTCACAAGAACCGCAGAGCTGAATGCATCAATTAATACACAGCAGATCATAGAGCAGGTGGATTTGAACCTGATCCATTACCTTAAGAATATGATGGAAATTTCAGATCTTATCAACTTTAAGATCTATATCAACCAAAATGATATGAACAGCAGATTTTCAGAACAATTGAATGCCTTTCTAAAAACCAGGAGTGATATCGTTTCACTTGCCATTTTTTCAAACAATGGCGACCTGATTGCAGGGGCTCCGCTTTCATATCTGAAAAGTAACGCAGGCGTCGTTGAACAGTACTGGTATAAAATTGCCATGGAAAAACCCAATTCTTTGTTTTTTTCCACTCCGCATGTGCAGAATTTATTCAAGGGACAACATAACTGGGTTGTATCTCTTAGCAGGAATATTACTTTTTACAGAATGGAAGAAGGTATCCATGGTGTGCTTCTGGTGGATATGAATTTCAAGGCCATTGATGATTTATGCGGAAAGGTGAGCCTCGGAAAGAAAGGTTATATTTATATCATAGATCAGTACGGAAGCATCATATACCATCCACAGCAGCAATTGATCTACGCAGGACTGAAGGAAGAAAAGACTTCAAGTGTACTGCAGCATTCGGATGGGAGCTTCATTGATAACAGTTATACTGATAAAAAGCTGATTACAATAAAAACTGTAGACTATACCGGATGGAAAATCGTCGGTGTTTCCAATCTGGATGAAATTGTTACAAGCAAAAGTGCAATAGGCAATTTTGTTTTACTGGTCCTTTTCTTTGGGATACTGTTTGTTGCTTCGGTATCAGCTTTTATTTCGTCTAAGATTTCTCAGCCGATAAAGAGGCTGGAGAAGAGTATGAGGCTGGTTGAACAGGGAAATTTCGACATAAATGTGGATGTTAAGGGAGAGGATGAAGTCGTTCAATTGTCGAAATCCTTCAACTTAATGGTTTCCAGGATAAGGGTCCTGAGGGATCAGATTGTGGAAGAACAGGAAGCCAAACGGAAAAGTGAACTGGATGCCCTGCAGGCGCAAATAAATCCGCACTTTTTGTACAATACCCTGGATTCCATCGTGTGGATGGCGGAGAACGGAAAAAGCCGGGGGGTGATAACCATGGTTACAGCCCTGGCAAGACTTTTCCGTATCAGCATAAGCAAAGGGGAAAATTTTATAACAATACAGGAAGAGCTTGAACATGCAAAAAATTACCTTATTATTCAAGACATCAGGTACAAGAACAAGTTTAAATATCGAATTGAAGCCCAGGCAGAAATCCTGGGCTACAAGACCTTAAAGCTGATTCTTCAGCCAATTATTGAAAATTCCATCTATCACGGCATCGAATATATGGTAGATGAAGGATTGATTGACATCACTGTTTCGCAGATAGACGACAGGGTCCTTCTAAAGGTTTCAGACAATGGGCTCGGAATGTCTCCCAAGATCCTGGAAAATCTTCTTTCCACTGAGCCTTCAAGCACTTCCGGGGTAGGAATCAAAAATGTTAATGAAAGAATACAGCTATCTTTCGGCAAGAAATATGGGATCCAAGTGGAAAGCGAACTTGAGTCGGGTACCACCGTTAGTATATGGCTGCCAGTGATGAGGGAGTGAATGTATGAAAACAAGCAAAGTGATATTCCAATCATTGATAACACTGATAGTAACGCTCCTTCTCCTTATCCTTCCCTCCTGTTCCGGAAATGTGGAGATCAAAAACCTGGAAATAAAAAAAAATATCTCTATTATCGTAAAAATGAAGGACAGTGATTACTGGAAGACCATCAAAATGGGCGCTGATGCCGCTGCAAAAGAGTTCAACATCGATGTTCGTTTTTCAGCTCCTAATGAGGAAGTCGATATAAAAGGACAGGTGGATATGGTTGAACATGCCATTAAACAAAAAACCGATGCACTTATTCTTGCCGCAAGCGACTATGAAGCATTAGCCAAAGTTACCGAAAAAGCATACAATGCAGGAATCCCTGTCATTGCAATCGATTCAGAATTGAACAGTAAAAAGATACTCAGTTTTATTGCAACAGATAATCGTGATGCAGGCAGAAAAGCGGCTGCCGAGCTGGTAAAGGTGGCCGGAGACAATTGCAGGGTTGCGGTTATGAGTTCCGTTAAAGGTACGGGTAATGCACGACAGAGAGAGGAAGGCATAGATGAAGTGCTTGCCAAATATCCTCACGTAAAAATTGTTGCTAAGGAATATTGCAGCTCCAATGTTGATATTGCCCGGGAACTTACAAATAAGATCCTTTCCGGAAAAGTCAAGGCCGACGCATTCATCGCCTTGAATGACATGTCCTCCATAGGAGTTGCCGAAGCCGTGAAACAAATGGCACTTACCAGCAAGGTAAAGGTGATTGCCTTTGATAGTACACCCGAGGAGATTGACTATCTGGAGGAGGACGTCATCCAGACAACCATTGTTCAGAACCCTTTCAATATGGGATACCTCAGTGTGAAATATGCGGTTGATGCAATAAATGGAGAGATTATCCCCGACCGCATAGATACGGGTGCTAAAATCATAAATAAAGGCAACTTGTATCTGACGGAAAACCAAAAATTACTGTTCCCATTCGTAAAATAGTAAGGCCTTCCTTTATTCCTATCCATTCTCCCAGGAAACTCAGAATAATTTTAATAAGATTGTGTAGCATTTTGTATTAAAAACTAAAGCAAATGATATTAGTATTAAAGTGCCGATATGGTCGTGCACATAACATCGAAGTTATTTCAAACAAGAGGAGCAGGTGTATGATTAATAAGAAACGCATTGTTTCATTGGCCCTGGCAACCATTTTACTACTGACCATACTGGCAGGTTGCTCCGGTTCCAAAGCCAATCCTTCCCCAACTGGCGATTCCTCAAGGGAGTTTGAGGGAATTAAGATTATTTTTTTCACCGGCGGTGGTGAAGGAGATTCTTTTTCTTCCGTTGTCTATAATGGTGCAATGGCGGCGGAGAAGGACCTGGGTTGCAGCGTGGAATATGTATTTTCCCAATGGCAGCCGGATAAAATGATAGAACAGTTTAGGGATGCGATTGCAAAAAAACCGGATGGTATCGCCATAATGGGCCATCCTGGTGATACGGCCCTCTCACCCTTGATTGATGAGGCAGAATCGAAAGGCATTATTATAACAAGTCAGAATGCCACCTTGCCGAAGAACGAAGAAAAGTATACAGCTAAAGGATTCGGCTATGTGGGACAGGAGATATATGCTTCCGGAGTCATGCTCGCCAAGGGCTCGGTAGCACGTTCCAACCTGAAGAGCGGTGACAGGGCACTGGTCTGGGGACTTCTCGGCAAGGAAAGCAGAGGAGAGCGGACAAAAGGCTGCATTGATGCACTTGTTGAATTGGGGATAACGGTAGACTACCTGGAAATATCGGATGAAATCAATGGCGATGCATCCCTGGGCACACCTGCAATAACAGGATATATCGCAAAGCATCCAGATGTGAAACTAATCATTATGGATCACGGAAGTTTGACTGCAAAAGCTGGAACATATATAAAAGCTGCCAAAAAAAAGCCCGGCGAAATCTTTGTGGCAGGATTTGATCTGAGTGCGGCAACGGTTAAAGAAATCAAGGATGGTTGGATCGGATGCATTTTGGACCAGCAGCCCTGGCTGCAGGGATACCTGCCCATACTCCAGATATGTCTGTCAAAGAAGTATGGATTTTCAGGGCTTCACATAGATACCGGCGCAGCGTTGATCGACAAGAACAATGTAAACTTTGCCGCACCGTTGGCGGAAAAAGGAATCCGGTAGATTAACTTCCTAATTTGTATGTTGTGATTCAACATAAATAAAAAAACGGAGGGAAAAAATGAAAAAACTAGTTGTAATTATCCTTGCTCTCACCATGCTCCTCTCGGCTTGCGGAACTGCCGCCCCCAAAGCTACGGACAACGCTACGACTGCCGCTGCTGTTGGTGCTACCACTGCTGCTGCAAGCAAACCTTTGAAGATCGGTGTTCTTGTTTGGAAGTTCAGTGATGCATACGGCTCCACAGTCCGCCAGGCAATGACCAAATATGCGGAAGAGCTCGGAAAAGCAAAAGGCATAACTGTTGAACTTGACATGCAGGACGCCAATGACAACCAGACCACCCAGAATGACCAATGTGATACGCTCCTTGCCAAGGGAATAGACCTCCTTGTTATTAACCTTGCAACGGATGGAGCTGCACAAGCTCTCGTCGACAAGGCAAAGGCAAAGAACGTACCTGTGCTGTTCTACAACAAAGAGCCTACAGACAGCAAAACACTTGTCCCGGCAGCAAACAGCATCTTCATCGGAACAAAGCCTGAAGAAGCCGGCGTCATGCAAGGTGAGATCTTTGCAGAGCAATGGGCTGCCAACAAGGCTTGGGACCGGAACGGTGACGGTGTTTGCCAATACCTGATGTTCAAAGGACAAGCCGATAATATCGAAGCAATCGCACGTACCAAATACTCCATTGACACCGCTGTTGCAAAAGGTGTTAGTATGAAGCTTGCAAGCCCTGATATCTATGTCTGCGACTGGGATACCGCAAAAGCTCAGGACACAATGACTGCTGCCTGGGCAAGTGTCGGTAAGAATGTAGAAGCTATTTTCTGTAATAACGACGGTATGGGCATTGGTGTTATCGCTGCTCTCAATCAGGTAAACTACAATATGGGTGACCAGACTAAGAATTACATCCCTGTTTATGGTGTTGACGCCACGGATGAAGCTATGGCTGCAATATCAGCAGGCAAGATGTCCGGTACAGTCAAGCAGGACGGCGATGCAATGGGTAAAGCTGTTGTAGAGCTTGCTATCAACGGAGCCCAAAAGATAGGCTGGCTCGACGGAACCACCTACAAGATGGCTGATGACGGTTACTCAATCCGTATACCCTATGCCAAGATAACGAAATAAATCCAGGACGGAAAAAAGTTGACGGAATCCTGGGGTGCTTGAATCACAGGTTTAGGCATCCCAGTTTTTCTATTGGAAAGTGGTGATCATTACGGAAAGTAAAAATCCGCTGCTTGAGATGATTGATATCGACAAAAGCTTCCCGGGTGTCCGAGCTCTCAACAAAGCACAGCTAAAGCTTAGAAGAGGTACGGTCCACGCCCTGATGGGTGAAAACGGCGCTGGAAAAAGCACACTTATGAAATGCCTATTCGGGATATATCACAAGGACTCAGGCATCATCAAAATGGAAGGGAAAGAAGTCAATTTCCTCAATCCCCGCGATGCGCTCAATAATGGAGTGGCTATGGTCCATCAGGAGCTTAACCAGGTCTTGCGCCGAAATGTAATGGAAAACATCTGGCTTGGTCGATTCCCCACGAGAAACGGACTTATTGACCATAAGAAAATGTACGACAGTACGAGGGCTGTTTTCAAAGATCTTGAAATCAATGTGAATCCAAAAATGATAATAGGCAAGCTTTCTGTATCACAGAGACAGATGGTCGAGATCGCCAAAACAGTATCGTATAATGCAAAAGTGTTGGTTCTGGATGAGCCTACCTCCTCACTCACCGATGAGGAAGTTGATCATCTGTTCCGGATTATGCGCAAACTCTGCGAGAGCGGGGTGGGCATAATCTATATTTCCCACAAAATGGATGAAATCAAGCGTATTTCCTCCGAGGTTACGATCATGCGGGATGGTCAATGGATTGCAACCCATGAAAGCGACACGATCACAATTGACCAGATCGTAAACCTGATGGTCAACCGGGATATGACAAACCGTTTCCCGCTGAAGGTCAATGAACCCGGCGAAGTACTGCTTGAGGTGAAAAATTTGTCAGGCAAATACCAACCCACCTGCAAGGATGTCAACTTTGAGCTGAGGAAGGGCGAAGTGCTTGGTGTTGCAGGACTTGTCGGATCACGGCGCACAGAGCTGCTTCAGACGATATTTGGCATACAATCACATTCAAAGGGAATAATCAAGCTGAACGGAAAAGAAATTATCAATAAAGATTCAAAGGCGTCGATCAAAAACGGCTTCGCCCTGATAACCGAAGAACGCCGCGCAACAGGCCTTTTCCCTCTAATGAATATCACTTTCAACTCGACTATATCAAACATCGCCTCCTATATAAGGTTTGGACTTCTCTCGCAAACCAGGATGGTGAAAGACACCGCCTGGGTCATCGATTCAATATCTGTTAAAACACCCGGGCAGAAGACAAAAATAAAGTACCTCTCAGGCGGAAACCAACAGAAGGTCATTATAGGGCGATGGCTCCTTACCAAACCGGAAGTCCTTCTTATGGACGAGCCGACACGCGGTATCGATGTCGGAGCCAAATATGAAATTTACCAGCTGATATTGGATCTTGCCGCCCAGGGAAAAGGCGTTATCATGGTATCAAGCGAGATGCCCGAGCTTATTGGCATTTGCGACCGGATTCTGGTAATGAGCAATGGTTATCTAAGTGGCATCGTAGAAAAGGAGCAATTGTCGAAACCTGACATTCAGGAAGTTATCATGCGTTTGGCAGCAAAATTTGTTTAGTGAGGAAATGATATGGAAAAGACAAAAGGATTGTTCAAGCTCAATCAGGAACAAATCAGGGAATTTCTGCTAAATTATGCGCTTTACATTATACTCGGTGCAATCATAATCTTCGTTTCGGTCACAACTTGGCTTGACCCTACGAAGACACCTTTTTTACGAGTGGAAAATATCATTAGTATTGTAACCCAGGCTTCCACAAAGGGTATCCTTGCCTTGGGCTGCGCAGGCCTTATCGTTCTCGCTGGAACCGACCTTGCCATCGGGCGTATTCTCGGACTGTGTTCAGTCATAGTTGCCTCACTTGTACAATCCTTCACCTATGGGACCCGATATTATCCGCAATTATCCCATTTGGGTATTTTCCAAGGTGGCGGTTGGTGGCTGCTGCCGATCATCGCATTGATACTCAGTATCCTGGTTGCAGTCATCATCTCGGCAATAAACGGGATAGGTGTTGCTGTGTTTGAAATGCATGCCTTCATTATAACACTGGGCACATCTCTGATATGTTATGGTCTCTCAAGCCTCTATGTCGAAGCACAGCCTTCGGGCTCATCCATGTCGTTATCGACATTTGACCAGCGCTTCATAAACATCGCGCTTTATAAGGTAATTTCCGTCGGGCCATTCCAGATACCGCTTCTCGTGGTCTATTTCATTATATGCTCCGTTATTGTTCATATTGTATGGACGAAGACAAGGCTGGGGAAAATTATGTTCGCAGTTGGCGGAAATATGGACGCAGCCGCAGTTTCAGGAGTTAATGTAAAAAAGACTATCATAGGAGTGTTCATCATGGCCGGTATTCTCTATGGGATAGGATCCTTCCTTGAGGCTGCACGCATCCAGTCCTGCAACTCCAGTACAGGAACAAACTATGAGCTTGATGCCATTTCTGCCTGTGTAATTGGCGGCGTCTCCTTCACAGGCGGCGTAGGTAACATCCCTGGCGTGGTCGTCGGTATCCTGCTCTTGATCACAATCAACTTCATCCTGGCCTTCCTCGGGGTCAACGCCTATTACCAGTACATAATAAGAGGACTAATCATAATCATTGCAGTCGGAATCGATGTACGCAAATATATCGCAAGGAAGTGATTTTATATGACAAATCTGAATAACAAGCAAATTGAAATCGAACAAACCAACACTGTACAGGCAGAGCAAATCACAAATAATAAATCACAGCTACGCGGCTTTGATCGCCGCTTTATGCTCTATGACCGCATTAAAGTGTCGCTGAAAACGATTGACATAATAATAGCGGTTGCTGCTGTTCTATTATTCATCACTTTTTTTCTTGGTGTTTATAAGAGGTGAACGTTATTTATATCAGAATTTGCATATAAACATAATTCAAAAAAACCAGGGACGCTTTACCCTGGTCTTTTTTGTGTTTCTACGGGTGTATTCCCTCACTATCCGTACAAAACCCAAACCCCTGCTGCATCGCCAGCCGTCCTGTGCCAACACCGATTTCCAAAACAGACTTGTCCGGCGAAAGGAGTAACGCTTCAATGAATACCTCTCCGTCCCATTTATCCATGTGAGCTTTTAGCGGAGCGGAGTCATACACTGGGTCTTTGTTTTCATAGATAAGTGGTTGCGGGTATTGATATAGGTCAATATCTCGTCAACAATTTTTACAACAAAATATTTTGATTACCAACGAAACCGAAACAACAATAGTAGCTGAGCATATAACACCCTTTCATTGGTTTAAGTCTAAAAGCTATACCTTAACAAACGACGAATATAGTTTTGAGTATGATGCCTATAATGACAATGGTTTTCAACTTCGTATTATGCTCAGCATTGTCCCGATTGTTCTTTATCTGTTTTGCCTTTCTTTTTCCTGACAATATCAATAATATTATATATTACACAAACGCATAAGAACATCATGGTATAATTGATAAAAATGTCACGATATGCGCTTTTTGCTAAAGGTTCTCGTAATCCTACAAGCCATACATACCCAAATGCCAATAGCAGCGTTGGAATATACCCAATAAATGCATTCATGAATCTAGTCTTTACTTTGATATGAATACAAAGCTCAAACGCAAGTACGCCAATAAGTACAATAATGGCACGGTCTATTTCATGCCAGTTGCCGTTTGGGTCTTCATAGATCCCTTGTGCAAGGTATAAAATGCTATTTAGTATCGTCGCAAAAGTATAAATTCCACAATAAATCAGCAAAGCACTTTTTAACATTTTACCCCAGAATTGCTTCATTTGTCCGTCCTCCATCATCGGCTATATTCATATTATACTTTACTCGAGAGAGTTTGAATAGTGCTGTATATCCTTCTCTGGCAAATGATGGGACTGCGTGCAGCTTCTGCGATCCACACGGTTGGCGCAAAACCATACCACTTCTCCGGAGGCACGTGTAATCCGGCGATAATTTGTGCCGCACTCTGAACAAACTAAAAGGCCGCTCAGTCGCTCATTTCATTTAATATAATATTTCATAGTGAGCGATGTAGTATTCTGAACGAGCCTGGACATTACAGCCTGCCCATGACGGAACGTGATGCAGGGATTTGTAGCCATGCCCGCCCATTGCCCTGAAAGTCAACGTTTCAAGGCTCATACTTTTCGGTGGCTAGTTAGGTGATTATAGATGCCGCTTATTCGTCTAATAAAATTAATAAACTATAGCTCAGTTAAATGAAATTATCTGGATTATCCCCGGCAGACATTTTGCCGCTTTTCAATATCATTTAAAGCCTACATTAATATTATGTGTTTTCAATTGACAAACAATTCCTGAAGAAAAATGAATGCTATTCCCAAAAGAATAAGTAATACACCTAAAACCCTAACTATTATTTTTCCTTTTTCTATTCCCAAAATTTTAAATGTTTGCGGTGTAGCAAAAGGAAAAAACATCAATGTTAATCCTATGAGAATCAACCCAGTACCAATAAGAATATAGCCTAGTTTGGTGGTATTCGTCGTGATAATTCCACCAACAATAACAACAATGGTGCCAATAGCAAGTGACATGCAAAAAGGCACTTTCCATTTGGCTGCAAACTGTAAAAACCTGGGATCACCTTCTTTTTTTTCGCTGATATACTCTTTCATTTTTAACGCCTCATTTCATAAAATTATAGGTAACCCAGTGTTTAAGCTCTTCTAAAAGCATAGGGTGGAGTGGCTTCTCTAGATCCTTTTTGTATTGCTTTGATAATGTTAGCATGTCAATTTCCCCTCCGAACTCCCTCAGAATATGGCTCATATTAGGAATAAGGATGGCAGTAATTTTGTCCTGATGCAACATAGCAAGCCTTGCAATATCACTTGGCGGTGCCTGTACGTCTTTGTCACCTGTTATAGCAAGTATTGGACATCCCGCATCAACAATTGCATCCGTTAAAATCTTATCTGTATATTGAGCGTGTTCCCTTGTCCATTTGGCAGGAATTTTCATGCCTTGCAGCTTTATAATATCTTTTTCTGTTCCGCAGGCCCGTTTAAACATTTTGTTTACATTGTTTAAATAGTTATTTTGATTGATAAACTTTCGGTAAAACCACCCCTTAAACCCTTTCATATTTATTATTTCTTGCAATACCAAATAATTTTGATATTTCAAGGCACTATATAGACTCATTCTTCGTTTTTCTCACGTTTTCACTTTCTACCATCAATCTCGCATTTATTCCACGGTCCTCTTGACAATGAGCCTCTACCGGCATGTTCTGTGGCATCAACGGCATCACCCATGCTGAACAAGGAGT
>JAEZCO010000080.1 GCA_023433505.1 Bacillota bacterium
AGCCAGGGATGGCGAATGACAAGCGCCCGCATTGGAACGAGCCTGGACATTACAGCCTGCCCATGACGGAGCTTGATGCAGGGATTTGCTGCCATGCCCGCCCATTTTCCTGAAAGTCAGCAGGATCCCTTTCTAACCAAGAATAGCATCTTGGAGTTGAGATTGCCGCGCTTCACTGCGTTCGCTCGCAATGACAAACGATTATTGCGCATCATCCCACATTTACGCACATTCTTCTATAAATAAACCCAGGGGAGTTATTGCATCCTAACCGACAAATCCTCCGTCAGCCCACATGGATGGTTTCTGTGGAAACATCTACAAGCACAGCCCTGCCATCTTGCTCCACAAAATTCACAGCGCTGGACATCATGCTGTCTGCATGCCCTGCATCATTTGAAACGCAGGCGATTCCAATGACCGCATTCTTCCACTGATCGTTGAGCTCCACTTCTGCCACAGATATGTTAAACCGCGCCTTCAGCCTCTCAATAAGGCTTTTGACAATATGACGCTTCTCTTTCAATGAGAAGACCTCATCAAGCATCAGAACTATCCTGCAAACACCTATAACCATGTTTATCACCTGCATTTTCTGATTTCTGCGCTCCGTTTGGCTCTTATTGCTTTATTATATCTAAAAAGCCGGATACTGAAAACGGCTCGAACAAAACTTTTCTCAATTGTGTTTAAGCGGAAGGAAAAATGTTATACTGTTAAAAAAGAAATCATCGGAGGAGTGTTTGCATTGCCTTTTGACGGAATCGTGGCAAGGTGCATCGTCGAAGAACTGACGAAAGTCCTTGTCGGCGGAAGAATCGAGAAAGTTTTTCAGCCTGAGGCTGATGAAATAGTAATGAATATACGGGCCTGGAATACGAATCACAAGCTGCTTTTGAGCGCCAGCGCCAATTATCCCAGAATTCATGTGACCGACGCGGTAAAAGAAAATCCTGCCGCTCCCCCCGTGTTCTGCATGCTTCTCAGAAAGCACCTGTCCGGCGGCAAGATCCTGGCTTTCGAGTTTCACGACTATGAGAGGATCATCGGAATGCATGTGGAATCCGCCAACGAGCTGGGAGACGTGTCGGTGAAGAAGCTGATCATCGAAATAATGGGACGGCACAGCAATATCATCCTGGTCAACAGTGAAGATAAAATCATCGACGCAATAAAGCATGTCGACAGCGACATCAGCCGAGTACGTGAAGTCATGCCTGCCCGGCCCTATATTCTTCCACCCGGACAGGATAAGACCAGCCCTGACTTCCTGGTGCCTGAAGAATTGGTGAAAAATGCCCTTTCCGTACAGGTGCCTCTGGAAAAATACCTTTTGAACAGCATCAAAGGCTTCAGCCCACTTTTATGCAGGGAAATATGCCACCGTGCCGGCATTGACCAGCGAACTCCCGCAGCAGACATGGATGCCTCACAGCAATCGAGCCTGATAAATGTGGCGGCCGCAGCTGTGAAGGAGATATCGGACTGCAGCTTCAAACCTTGTATAATCTTTGAGGATGAGGCAATGGAAAAGCCTCTGGATTTCCACTGCCTGGATATCCGGCAGTATCGCCATGTGATCAGCCTGGAGTCCATGAGCAAGGTGCTGGACAGCTTCTATGCCGCCCGTGACCGCTCAGAACGGCTAAAGCAGAAGAAATCCGACGTGCTGAAGGTATTGAACAATGCCCTGGACCGCTGCAACAAAAAGCTGGCAATTCAGCAGGAAACCATGCGGGAGGTTGCAGACCGGGAAAAGCTGAAGCTTTTCGGAGAATTGATTACGGCGAATATCTATTGTATTCCCGCAAATACAAAATCTGTTTCATTGCTTAACTACTACTCTGAAGAGGGTGAATACATCGATATCCCCCTGGACGAGAATCTTCTTCCGCAAGAAAACGCACAGAGGTATTTCAAGAAATATACCAAGGCAAAAAGCACCTGGATGTATACAGGCAAACAGCTTGAAGAGACCCGGAAAGAGCTTGACTATCTGGAAAGCGTCCTTCAGCTTCTGGAGAACTGCATTACCCCGGCAGAAACGGATGAAGTCAGGCAGGAGCTGGCAGATCAAGGGTATATGGTATTAAAAAAGAAAGCAGGCTTCAAAAAGCAGACAAAGCCATCCGAGCCTCTCCGTTTCAAGTCATCCGACGGCCTGGATATTTTTGTCGGGAAGAACAACAGGCAAAACGACTACCTGACCCTTAAGCTTGCATCCTCCAATGATATCTGGTTTCATACCAAAAACATCCCGGGATCCCATGTAATTGTCCGAAAGCTTCAGAACGAGATCCCTGAAAGCACGCTAAAGGAAGCAGCTCTTCTTGCGGCCTGGCACAGCAAGGCAAAAATGTCGTCCAATGTCCCGGTGGATTTCACCACTGTCAGAAATGTGAAGAAGCCCTCCGGCGCCAAGCCCGGGATGGTGATTTATGAAAATTACAGGACACTAGGCGTCACACCTGACGAGGAAGCGGTGAAAAAGCTGCAGAAGTGACCAATCAGTGAATAAGAGTACTGCAAATATTACTCCTCGTTTTTTTGAAAATGCCGGCGCTACAAGACTGCATTTTCAGAAACCTATATGTGAAGCTATGTTTGCACCGGTACTTAAAGCTGAAAGGACGGTTTGAATGAGTTGAGTCATATCAAACCGTCCTTTTTTATTTAATCCATATGGAATACTTCTTCCATATCCCCCCACCATTCGTCACCTGCCGCTGAGTCGACGGGCTGCTGGCACGGCTTGCATACGGCCCACCATTCCTGGGTAAGCGGATCTTCAGCCATTTTCGCCATGTCCCCCTCAAAGTCGGAGCCAACATATTCAAAATATGCGAACAGATAACCGTCTCTATAGAAGATTGAGTAGTTCCTCATATTGCATTTGCCGATCATTTCAAGAACACCCGGCCAAACAGCCGCATGCAGTTTTTTATACTCCTCCAGCTTTTCAGGCCTAACTTTGATTACCTGTCCGTATCGTGTCATAGAAAATTCTCCTTTATTCAAAATTCCTTGTCTTTGCAGGGTTATTTATCCTAAAATATACTTTATTTAGCCCAACTCTGCAAGCTCTTTCCTGATTCGCTCCATGTCCAGAGGATAGCTGCCGTATTCTCTAAGTATTTGCAATGCCAGCAAATAGCTTTCAGGTTCAACATCGCTGCTGACGGAATGGTCCGATTGGAATATCCAGCCTCCGCCCTCTCCCGACTGCAGCTTATAAAGCACCTGCCTCTTAATCTCACGGGGGTCACCGGATTCGAGAACTCTCACGTCGATATTTCCTACAAAAGCCAGCCTGCCGCCAAATTGCTCCTTAAGCTTCACTACGTCCAGGTCCGCTTTCACTTCCAGCGGATTATAACCATCCAGACCTATTTCTACAAAATCTTCGTATACCGGCGTAGCATTTCCGCACCCATGGTAGATTACCATTAATCCGTGGGAGTGACAAAGGTCGATAATTGCTTTGACATGAGGCTTGAAGATCTCCCTCCAGAGCTTGGGATTGAAGAGCATTCCGTTTCTGTAGGCTATATCTCCCCAGATATACATGCCGGAGAGCCGTCCCTTCCCTTCCTTTATCTGCGCCTTGGTAAAATTCAAAAGGAATTCTCCGATACGGTCTACAAAAGCTTTATACATCTCAGGCTCTTCCAGCATCCAGTAAAGGGAATTTTCCGTACCTACGACCCTCCACAGGTACTCGTATACTTCACACACAGAGCCGAAAACGGCAAAATCGTCCTTGTAGGCGTCCACTCTGCCATCCCAGGCTGGCGTATTTCTGTTCAAGGCATCGCCGACCCCGTTCAATTGGTCGTCTCCTGCACTGTAGAATCTTCTCGGATCTGCGGGATCGTCAAATTTGAATTCCGCCATTTCTTCGGGAGAGTTAATTGAAAAGCTTTCAAAATGGGGCATGGGAGCTGTTCCTGACCTTTTGACCACGGCTTCGAAGCCGGTCTTTAGAACAATATCTTCACCCTTTTCCTCGAGAATCTCAAAAGGTTTGATATGCGGGTCCATGTTGGGCGTGACTATTATATAGTCCAGATCGGCATGCCTGTATATATCAAAGTCATCCCCCCACTTTTTTTTGCATTTCAAATTGAAGCCTGTCCAGAAGTTGTCACCCGCTGCCACACGGTCGCCTTCCTTGTTCGCCAGTACCGCTTGTAATCTTTTTATCTTTTCCTGCGCCTTCCCCATAGTTTCCATCCTTTCAGCAAATAAAGAATTTCTGCAACCCGGAATTTATTATTAATTCATATTGATGAATATTCTTCGAATTCAAACTTTTGCAAGTAATAGGATTAACTTTTTATGTCCAAAAATGCTATAGTAAAGACGTCCGGAATGACAATGTTTGGAGCATTCTCATACCAATACATTCAATACTGTCGTCATGTTTTACCTGAATAACGAATTAAGTCAATGCATCGTGTTGGTTAATATAACCAGCTTTGTTCGTCATTGCAGTGAAACTCTCCAGAGTTTTCTTACTGGTGGTGTGTTAACATGTGTCAATGCGAGGAAGCGTAGCGACCGCGGCAATCTCATATTCTTTTTAAGCAATGCTTCTGAATCAGACTGATATTGCCGCGCTCCACTGCGTTACGCTCGCAATGACACGCACTAACTAGCACAACGAATTAAGTTAAATTGCAGATGCAACGCTTGCACCCATGATTGCATCCATGATTGTTAATTTCTTACCACTGAGCCGGCATATAATTGTCAACATCATCCTTTGTGATGATATGCTTCGGCAAATAAGTTACGGGATCGATCTTTGCACCTGCAAAGAACAATGCTGCAGTTCTGACGGCTGCGGCTCCGTCGCCTTCCGTTGTCTGATAAGTAATAGCATATGCGTCTCCGGCTTTAACTGCGTCCATACCTGTTTTGCTGTTACCGGCTGCAACCACTACGATATCCTGCCTGTTTGCTTTTTTAACTGCGTCAACGATACCGATCAACTGCGCAGAGTCGTCAGCAGCGATTATACCTTTTAAATCCGTTCCGTACTTGGTTATCCAGTCAGATACCAGCTGTGTAACCTTGGCTGCATCAAATCCGGGTGCCTGTCTGTCAAGGAGCTTCATTTTCGGTGCTACTTTGGCAAGCTCGGAAACCGGTCCGTCTGTTCTCGCAAAGAAGGGCGATCCGCCGGGAGAATGGGAAATGCAAGCATATCCGCCTTCATAATTCAATTTCTTTGCAAACTCATCCGTCAACATTCTGAACTGACCCCAGTCGTCGGGTCCGGACCAGCCGATGGTGTATTTCATCGCTTCGTCCACCGACAGGGTGTTTGTAGCTACAAGGGGTATTCCTGAATCATAGATCTTCTTAAACTGCTGAACTGCAGCTTTTGCATCAATAGGAATCAATGCGATGGCATCGGGTTTTTCATTGATGGCCTGGTCAATCATCTGGTTCTGAACATTAAGATCCCAGTTGGGCGATACAATCTTAAGAGTGATGCCGTAAGCTTCAGCCGCTTTCTTTGCACCGTTGATGTAAGCGGTTGTCCATGGATGGTCTCCGTGAACGATGACTGTTACTTTTTTGCCTTTAGCGCCGTCTCCAGGTGATTTAGGCATGGGTGCCTTTTCGGTGGTCCACCCTGCATATTCCATATCCCACCAGTGGAGAGGGTCCGTCTCAGGCAATGCATTGGGGTCCTGCGGCCTTGGAGGTATTTCCTTCTTTTCGCCGATAACAAGTAAAGGCTGTCCGTCAGAGCCTTTTATTTTTGAAAGGTCTACCGCCAGTGTTTCCGCAGCGCCGCTGCCGGTTGGAGCTGTCGTCTGCTCGCCGTTGGCCACGGTCGTCTCAGCAGGTTTTGTAGTTTCATTGGTCTTTCCGGTCCCTGCACATCCGGCAAATATCAAGCTCAGCATACATACTGCCACTAAAATTCCCAGAAATCTTTTCATTTTTTCATACCCTCCCGATTTTGATTTAGTGAAAATTTCACACCCTTATTATTCTAGCTTGTTGTCGTCTGCCTACCTCCTTTCGCTGTAATTCTTGGGGTTTAGAAAAGATTGTCATTCTTCACTGTCAGAATATATTGTTGTTCATTGTGAAGACACATTTTTTAGAAGGCCGGGCCTCAGACCCTTTATCTGGTCCTGTTTGTACAAGGCGTAGGCTTCAAACAGCACAACGATGGACAGAACCGCTCCGCTTGCGAAAATCTGGACCTCATACCCTGCGCCAAAGCAGTTCAAGCCGTTGGACAGCATAGTCAGCAGCAGCACGGCAACGGCACTTTTGGCGATACTTCCTTTACCGCCTGCCATGGACGTTCCACCGATGATGGTAGCCGCTATGACGATCATCAGAGGGCTGACTCCCTTTTCCCCCATATTGGGTACTGCGGAGCTTATGCTGATGGCAAACAGTACACCGCTGATGGCTGCAGTAAAGCCGGACATGATGAAGCTGCTTATGATATAGTTGTCGGTATTGAGCCCTGCCAGCCAGGCTGTATTTTTATTGCCTCCAACTACAAAAAACCCTTTCCCGTATCTGGTCCTAAGTAACATGATTTCAAAAATTGCAACCAGGATTACGGTTATAATGACATGGGGTGGAAGCAGTGGTATAACAGGCTTCTCCAGCCATTCACCAAAAGCAAAGTCGGAAACGTTCAGGGAACCTCCCTTGGTATACATGTAAGTAAAGCCCTGAAGGATGGTCATCATTCCCAGTGTTACGATAAAGGAATTGATTTTTGCCTTTGCTACCAGGAGTCCGTTGATCAATCCCACAACCGCTCCCGAAAGGACTCCCGCCAAGATGGCCAGGGGCCAGCCCAAGTGAGGCTGCATCCCGATGACAAATACGGCTGCAAGGTTTATGACCGTTGCAATGGAAAGGTCCAGCTGCCCCGATATCATCACCACGGCGAAACCAATGCAAGCTATGGCGCCGAGAGTTGAGCCTCTCAATATGTTAGTGAAGTTGAATACCGTAAAGAAATTCGGCGCTGCCAGAGACATGAAGAGAAATACTACTATCAGCAGCAAATAGATCCTGTTGGAATCGAGAAAATCCTGTATGTTAAATTTCCCGTGTGTTTTATGCATCGTCTCTCCCCAGCTTTCTTAGTGATCTTGCATGAATCCCCACGACCAGAATAAATATGACACCTCTGATCATGCTTTGAGAAAAGGTATCGATTGAAAAATCCCCGATATGGAACAAGGTCATGATATTGTTCAACAAGCCCAGCGTAAAGACTCCGCCGATAACTCCAATAATACTGCCTCGTCCGCCGGCAAGAGTCATTCCGCCGATAACGATTGCCGTTACCGCTGAGAAATCATAGCCTGCTCCATTATAATAAGCGCCAACCTTGGATAATGAGGCAAGGAATATACCTCCGATAGAAGACATCAACGCAGACATGATAAATGCAAGGCCAACGGTCCTGCTGACATTGACTCCCGTCATTTTGGCAACTTCAATGGAAGACCCTACCAGCTTCAACTGCTGTCCGAATTTTGTTTTCGTAAGAATGAACTGACACACTATGGCCAGAACGATCATTACAAAAACTACCAGAGGCACGCCCTTTATTACATCCATCCGGATGAGGTTTATGAAAACATCTACGGCCGGGTTACCTTTTGCCTCTACATCGGGATAAATCTGATGCCCGCTGTATGCCCAACGGACATAGCCGCTGATAATGAAAGAGAAGGCAAGGGTCCAGATGATGGGGTTGGCTTTCAGCTTGCCTACGACAAAAGCATTCACAGCACCAATGAGCAAGCCTACTGCAATACCGCAAACAATGCTTATCACTATTCCATATTTCAGAGTTGCAACGGAAATTATGCCCGAATAAGCCATGATTACCGGAACTGTCATATCGGCAAAGTGTCCGCTGTATGTTACGAAGGAAACTCCTACTGCTACAATCCCCAGTAGTGCAACGGCAGATATGATATTTGCGAAATTGGTCACCGACAGGAACTTATCCGAGATGATCATTCCAACCACAATCAGAATTACAACCAGGAAAAAAACACCCATTTTACTCATTATCATGCTGGAAGCGCCAAAATTGATACTGCGTTTGTCCTGCCTCGCAGTCGAATTATTTTCCTGCATTTACATATACCCCCTCGCCATTTGCCGCCAGTAAAGCTGATTCCTCGTTAAATTCCCCTTCTTTCATCTCTCCGATGAAGTAGCCCCGCCGCATTACCAAAATGCGGTTGGACAGGCCCGTAAGCTCGGGAAGGTCGGAGGATATGAGAATTACCGCATTCCCCTGGTCTGCGAGCCTTTCAATTGCTTTATGAATAATCAATTTCGCACCGATATCCACACCGCGTGTCGGTTCATCGATGATGAAGACCTTGGGCTGAGTTGCCAGCCATTTCGCCATAAGCACTTTTTGCTGGTTGCCGCCGGAAAGATTATTTACCATCCTTGAAGGGTCGGGAGGATAAATCTGCAGCTCCTGGATGGTCTCCTCAAGAATTTTTTCACCTCTTTTAGCGGAATAGACAAGATTCTTTGTATGCCTGGGTATCAGCGCCGACAGGGCATTTTCCCCCATAGATATCCGCAGTGCCAGGCCCTGGGTCTTCCGGTTCTCCGTAAGATATGCGATACCATGCTTAAGGGCTCCGCTCATGCTTTTATACTTAACTTTTTTACCTTCGATAAGAATTTCGCCTTCATCAATGGGATCTACCCCCGCCAGCGCCCGTGCCAGCTCGCTTCTACCCGAGCCTGCCAATCCGCATATGCCAAGGATTTCGCCTCTTCTTACCTTCAGGGATATATCGCGGAAAAAGCCATATCTGCTTAAGTTTTCAACCCTCAGCATCTCTTCTCCGTACTTTGCTTTCCGGTTGCTGTAAAATTCCTTGACGCTCTTGCCAACCATCAGCTCAATCAGCTTCTCCGTACTAACTTCATCTTTTTCATAAGTCCCTACTTTCTTCCCGTCGCGCATGACCGTTATCCTGTCTGCGACCCTGAATATTTCAGGAAGGTGATGAGAGATGTAAATGATGGCGAGGCCTTGTTTTTTCAACCTGTCGATGATTTCAAAAAGACGTTCGACCTCTTCCCTTGAAAGGGCTGATGTAGGCTCATCCATAACCAGAATGCAGGGTTTGTTTCCCAAAGCCTTGGCTATTTCCACCAGCTGTGCCTCGTGCTGGCTGATTTCCTTCACTTTGGTCAAAGGATGCAAATAGGACAGGCCCACCTTCTCCAGCCTTTCCGCAGTCATTTCCACCATGGCCTTTTTATCCAGTAAAAAACCCTTTGTCGGCAGAATTCCAACCAATACGTTTTCTGCGATGGACAAGGGCATTGCCAGGCTCAATTCCTGGTAAATCATTTCGATCCCATTGGCTTTTGCCAATGCGGGAGAGGCCAGCTTTACTTCCTTCCCGTTCACCTGGATCGAACCCGCATAGTCGTCGAAGGAGCCGGCGATCATCTTCATCAGCGTGGATTTACCCGCACCGTTTTCCCCGATCAGCGCATGCACCTCGCCTGCGTATACTTCAAAATCCACATTATCTACTGCAAGGGTTCCGGGGAATCTCTTGCTGACCTTCTCCATCGACAGGGCAACACCTATATCTCCCACGTTTTACACCATCCTTCCAATTCCATACTTTTTTACTTTGTCAAACATGGCTACAATATTCCGCGCAGGAATCTCAGGCAAACGATAATCATGGGACGCTGCCGCAATATAATTGTAATGGCCGCCGAAGATATCAATGCTCCTTCGGGTTTCCTTCCTTACTTCCTCTTCGCCGGCACAGGCCGGAATTTCATTTTCACCGATTCCTACTAAGAATACGATGCCGCGTCCATATTTCTTTTTCAGTTCCTCCGGATCCAATTGGTGGCTGTCACCTGAATGGGGTTTAGGTAATTTTCTTGAACACTTTAATGATAACCATAGCGCCATTTGTTATTAATAGAATTTTTTTATCAGAAGGGTTAATTTTTTTATCAGTTGTCTTTATGGCAGGCCGGACTATTGCTCGAAATATGCTTAAGCAGTAGAATAATAATTGTGTGAGGTAGAATACTTCAACTATACGATGTTTTTGAATTCCGTTTTTGGAGGTACAGGGTGTACAAGATACTGATTGTTGATGACGAAGAGCTTGTAAGAAAAGCCATTGTGGCAAAGCTGGACTGGGCCGGAATAGGTTTTAGCGAGGTGGAGCAAGCGGAAGACGGAGAAGAAGCGCTTGAAATCGCCCTCAAATTCAAGCCGCACATCGTTCTGACAGACATACGCATGCCTTTCATGGATGGTCTTGAACTGGCCGAGCGCTTAAGGACCCGGCTGCCCCAGACAAAAGTCATCATCCTCAGCGGGCATGACGAATTTGAATATGCGCAGGAAGCTATTAAAGCCGGCGTACTGGATTACATATTAAAGCCTGTACATGCTGCAGGGCTCAAAGAATTGATGGAAAAGGCCAAGCTACTTCTGGATCATGAGTTTGAGGAAAAAGAAAAGCTTTATAAATTGAAGATACAGCTGCACCAGAGCCTTCCGCTGCTCAGGGATAAATTTCTGATCTCACTGGTAAACAACTCCGTCCATGAGCGTGAACTGGAAAAAAAGCTTGAATACCTGGAAATACAGTTCCCCTATCAATCTTTCATTGTTTGTGTTTCCGAAATCGACAATCTGAATGTGCTTGCCGAGAACAGCAGTGCTGAAGATACCGAGCTGCTGATGTTTTCGTTTCTCAATATTTCATCGGAGCTTATCGGGAGCTCCGGCATTGTATTCAACGATTTTAACAGCCGGCAGATCATTCTGTATAATTTCCCTCAAGAAAAGGAGCCTTCGGGTATTGACAATCTCTATAGCATACTTGAAGCGATCAGGGAAAACTTTTCAAAATATTTCAATGTTACCATTACCACCGGCATAGGAAGGGTGGTCGGGAGCCCCAAAGATCTGCACGCCTCCTATAATGACGCCCTTCATGTGCTGGACTACAAGATCGTAATGGGAAAGAACAGAATCTATGACATACGGGATCTGGGCTTTAGAAAACAGGAAATGTATTACCCCATCAATAGCATCAATGAGCTGCTTTCAAAAATAAAGCTGGAAAGCGTTGAAGCTGTCTCCGAATACACGGAAAAATTCTTTGGCGGGCTGATGGACAGAAAAAATATCACTCCGGACAATATTAAAATCATCATGTCGGAGCTGATCAACGGCGCTCAAAAAATCATTATGGAAATGAAGGACGAATCAAAGGAGCACGAAAATATAGACTTTGGAATTTATGAGGAAATCGGAAAATACAAAACACTGGAAGAGATGAAGCCGGTGGTTTTCCACTACCTTGCCGGGATTAACAAAACCATTCACGCGGCAAGAAACAGCCGGAATCTCCACATCATCAACAAGGCCAAGCAATTTATCCATAACAGCTATAAGCAGGACGACCTGTCGCTGAACCAGATTGCGGCCCTGGTCTCCGTAAGCCCGGGCTATCTGAGCATATTGTTCCGCAAGGAAACAAACCAGACCTTCATCGAATATCTGACCCTGGTGAGGATGGAAAAAGCCAAGGAGCTGCTGAAAACCTCCAGCTTGAAATCCTATGAGGTTGCCTATAATGTCGGCTTCAGCGACCCCCACTATTTCAGCATGAGCTTTAAAAAATACACGGGAGTCACCCCCTCCGATTATAAATCCGGGATGTAGCAGGCACATCAGGGGGATTTCACACCGGCCTGCGCATGGAAAAAGAAAGGATAATAATGAAAAAACATTTGTTCAGGATAAATTTTCTAAAGCACGCAAGCATACAGTCAAAAATCATAATTTCTTTTTCCATACTGATTGTCATCACTCTGGCGGTAATAGGCTTTGCCGCTGTTTTCAAGTACAGCCAGACCCTGGAGAAAAGCACGACGGAATACAACAGCCAGATCCTGGACCAGGTCATTAAAAATATTAACTTCTATATAAATGAAATGGAAAGCGTATCCGCAATCTCGAACTACAACTACTATATCCAGAAGCTGCTGAAAAGCCCCCCGTCCTCTGCGGATGTGGAACGGTTCAAGGACGCCAACCGGATCACCGAGCTCCTTGACAATATCATCAATACCCGGCAGGATATCGTGTCGATTTTCATTTTTGGAAATAACGGCACCATCCTCAGCAATAATATGAATTCCGGAGTCAACCGGAATTATAACTTTGCCAAGCAGAACTGGTATAAGGACGCCCAGGAAAACAACGGCAAGCCGGTAGTAGTCAGCCCTCATAAGCAAAGCTACGTGCTCAACAGCAACAAAATGGTAATATCCCTGAGCCGCAGCATCAACATTTATGACCAGAACGACCAGCTTGGGGTTATCCTCATTGACCTGAACCTTAAGGTGCTGGACGACATCTGCCGGAATGTAAGGCTTGGAAACAATGGTTACATTTTTATTGTAGACAGTGAAGGAAATGTGGTCTACCACCCGGATTACAGCTATATGCTCAGAGCCGCAGACGACATGTACATTAAAAATGTCTTTAAGGCGGATGACAGCTTGATTCCTGATGTTATGGAGTCCGACGGCGGCACTTTCATAAAAAAGGTGGATTCCGGGCAGATGCATGTTACCTATAAAAAGTTCGATCCGGCCGGCTGGACCATTGTCGGTGTAACTCCATACAATTCAATGATGTATGAAATCTACCGCATACGGAGCTTTATCCTCATCATCGGGCTGCTGGGGCTTCTCGGAGCCTTTATCATGTCCTACCTCATCTCCTCCATGATATCCAAGCCTGTCACCCGGCTTCAGCAGCTTATGAAGCAGGCGGAAGGAGGAAATCTGGATGTCTCGCTGAACTTCGACAGCAGGGATGAAATCGGCAGTCTCAGCAAAAGCTTCAACAGCATGATCAACAAAATCAAGGACCTGATGCACCAGGTCGTGGTGGAGCAGGAGGATAAGAGGAAAACTGAGCTCAAAGCGCTCCAGGCACAGATTAATCCCCATTTCCTGTACAACACCCTGGATTCCATCATCTGGATGGCAGAGATGAACAAGGATGAGGTGGTCATTATGGCCGACGCATTGGCAAAGCTTTTCAGGCTGAGCCTGAGCAGAGGCGCGGAAATCATCCCCGTAGAGCAGGAAGTGGAGCATGTCCGGAATTATTTGATCATCCAGAGCATGCGGTATTCGGATAAATTCGATTATGAAATAAATCTCGCTGAGGACATACGCAAAAACAGTACCTTGAAGCTCATATTACAGCCGCTTGTAGAGAATTCCATCTACCACGGGATAAAAAACAAAAGGCAAAAGGGGCATATCGAAATCAGAGGCAGAAAGGTCGAAGACAAAATACTGCTTGAAGTCATTGATGACGGTATTGGCATGGATCCGGAGAAATGTGAGGAAATATTAAACTCCAGCAGCAGCGGAAACACCCGGAAGGGCTTTAACGGCGTCGGTGTAAAAAATGTCAATGACAGGATAAAGCTCTACTATGGAGACGAATACGGCCTTAAATATATCAGCAGCCCCGGCAGCGGCACCACTGTGGAGCTATGGCTTCCATTACTGTGAACGGACAGCCTGGAAAGGAGCATAAACCTTTATGAAAATAAAACTTATCGTGCCTGCCGCACTGATCCTGGTCATACTGGCTGTCAGCCAGCTGATCATGAATAACGACCAAACCGGAAAAACCGAAAACGATTTTACCCAGCCCGCAGAGCGGAAGTATAAAACCATCGCCATTGTCGCCCACGATATGCGGCATATGTTTATGGCCAGTGTGGCAGGAATGATCAGAGAAAAAGCAAGGGAAAATGAAAATATAAAAATTCTGCTGTACGATTCTGAGAGCAGCAACGATAAACAGATTCTCCAACTCGATGAGTTAATAGAGAAAAAGGTGGATGGAATTATTTTAAACCCCACGGACAAATCCGCGATAAACGCAGCTATTGATAAAGTCAAAAAGGCCGGCATCCCTCTGATTACCGTCAACATGAATGCTACCAGTGATTCCGTGGATTGCTATATCGGTTCGGATTCTTTCCAGGCCGGCGTGCTGCAGGGAGAATATGCGGCCCGGCAGCTGAAAGGCGCCGGAAACCTGGTGGTTTTGGCGGGCCAGGCAGGTCATGATGCAACGGACGACAGGCTTCAGGGCCTGAAAAGCATTGTTGAAAAATACCCGGAAATGCACATCACCCAATTGGAACATGCAAATTGGGACAGGAGCAAGGGTTCGGAAATGATGGAAAAAATCATATCCTCCGGGACCAAATTCGATGCGGTCATCTCCCAGAATGATGAAATGCTGCTTGGCGCCGTGCAAATCCTTGAAAAATACCATCTCAAGCCGTTAACCATCGGCGTAGACGCCATTCCGGAAGCCCTGGAGGCCATGATGGAGGACAGGATCGGCGCCACCATCTATCAAAACAGTAAAGCACAGGCTGCAGCGGCCTTTGAAGTTATGTCAAAGCTTTTCAACAATGAAAAGGTAGAAAAGGTAAAATGGATCCCCCTTGAGCTTGTAACCCCTGAGAATATTGACAATTATATATTTTCCGGTATTATGAAAAAATAGACGGTAGTATGCGAAAGGAACGGATGGTTATTTATGAAGAGAAAATTGTCAGTCCTTATTCTTTTTTTTACAATCCTGTCGGCAGGGATTTCAGGCTGCGGAGGCGACGGCTTGAGTGACAGCCTGCAGGATAAAAAGGGAGCTCTGGAAGGGATAACCATCAACTGCGCCTTCATAGGCGGAGGCGACTATGAGAAGCTGTACGACCAACTGCCTGATTTTGAAAAAACTACGGGAGCCAAGGTAAAGATTATTTACAAAGGAAACGGCTTTGACATAGACAAAAAGCTGATCATGGACTTTACTGCCAATACCGTGGACTATGATGTCATGTGGGACCATACAAGCTTTTTTTCACAGTACATCCCCTACCTGGAACCGCTGGACAGCTATTTCACTTCCGATGAATTAAACGATTTCCTGCCGAGACTTCTGAATGCCTGCAAAAGGGATGACAAGCTCTGGATGATACCGCGGCATGCAGATATCAGCAGCCTGCATTACAGGACGGATTTATTCAATGACCCCAAAGAGAAGGCGGCTTTCAAGAAACAATACGGCAGGGATTTGAAAGTACCGGAGACCTGGGATGAATTTGCAGAGGTCGCAAATTTTTTTACCCGGGGCACCACCCTTTATGGCACCCAGTTTGCCGGGAAAGAAGAGGCCCTGACCGGGAGATTTTATGAGCTGCTGCTTTCCAATGACGGAGAATATCTGGGCGCGGACGGCAAAGCAGCCTTCAACAGCGACGCAGGCGTCAAGGCAATATCCATGCTCCGGGATCTTTATGCTTCGGGCGCCATGCCCAAGGGTATGGTAAACTACCTGTGGGATGATGTCGCCAGCAACTTTGCCAATGGCAATATCGCAATATACTCCGAATGGTACGGCTGGTATTCCCGTTTCCAGGACCCTAAATATTCCAAGGTCGCAGGGAAATTTGACATTGCACGACAGCCGGCGGGTCCCGGAGGCATCCACGGAGGCTGGGGCGGCGTTCATGCTTTTTCAATACCCAAAGCCGCCAAAAACAAAGAAGCGGCAGCTGTTTTAATCAAATTTCTCACCAGTCCCGAGAGTGAGTACAAGGAAGGCAAGCTCGGTTACCTGGTAGCCAGGACCTCCATCTGGGATAAGATGATAAAGGAAGCCGAAAGCTCCAACGTCCCGTTGGATAAAAAAAGACTGGAGCTGGCAAAGCTTCAGCTTTCGGAAGATTTCCAGACACCCCCGCTGATGGCGGAATGGATCAGCTCCTCCAATATTTTGTTTCCCAGGCTGCAATCCGTAATATTGGGGGAAATAGAGCCGAAGGCTGCGCTGGACGAAGCTGCGGCAGAGGTCAACAAGCTTCTTGAGCAGAACACAGGCGATTGATATAACAAATCGTGATTTTAATAATTAACCTACGGGAATGTATTTGTCATTCCGAGAATTCCTGACGACGTGGAATCTCAATGCTTGTATAATTCATACGGATTAGTGAGGATAGGATTGAAGAAAAAGAAAATTAGATTTGCCGAACCGGAAGAAAAAAGAATAGCCAGAATATTTACAGCCCCGGCAGTAATCATTGTGTTCCTGGTCCTGGCCGTTCCGATGCTGTTCTCATTTTTCATAAGCTTTACCAACTATTCGATGCTCAAAACCGACAGGCTGATGTTTATCGGCCTGGGCAACTATATCGAATTGTTCCGTGACAGGGTTTTCATGGAAGCCTTGCAAAGAACGGCTTTATATATCACTCTGGCAATAGGCTTTGAACTCCTGGCCGGTATGGGCATCGCATTGCTGATATCCCGCCGTGTCAAGCCCCAGGGAGCTTTACGTACCCTGCTTACGATCCCTATGATGTTTGCTCCCGTGCAGGTGGGGTTTCTGTTTAAATGGATTTTTAACGACCAGACAGGACTGATCAATAATCTTGTCTACTCCCTGACAGGCATAGACAGGAACATTGCATGGCTTGTGGAGCCGGGTCTTGGCTTTCTTTCCATCTTCACTGCGGAAGTGTGGATGAGTACCCCTTTCATGGTATTGATATTGCTGGCGGGCCTGGTATCTCTTTCCAAAGAACCCTTTGAGGCTGCAAAAGTCGACGGAGCCAGCTCCTGGCAGCAGTTCCGGTTCGTCACCCTTCCGTTGATGGAACGTTATATCTATATATCCCTTGTGATCCGCTCCATGGACATAGCCAGGACTTATGACATCATCCGCATCATGACAGACGGAGGACCGGCCAACAGGACGGAAATGATCTGGACTTATGTATACAGGCTGGGGATAACCTCGAACAAGTTTGCGATGGGAAGCGCCATGTCCTTTGTAACAGTAGCTTTAGCCTATGTGCTGGTCATCAGCTTGTTCAGATGTATAAACAGGACAGGAGGTGACAGAATATGAGGCCCGTGAAGACTAAAACCAAAAAAATAGCCGCAGATATCCTGCTGTACATTATAATAACCCTTTTCCTCCTCCCCGCTGTCTGGGTAATACTGACAGCCTTGAGGCCGGATACGGAAATCACCTTCAGTCCCCCTATCTGGATTCCCCACCGTTTGAGTCTGGACAAAATCGCAATATTGTTCGGCGCTTCCCACCAGGAGTCCTCTGTTCCCTTTAACAACTATTTGCTGAACTCTGTCATAACGGCAGTGACAGGCTCAACTGCCGCAATTGCCGTAGGCACCCTTGCCGGCTATGCCTTTGCCCGTTTCAACCAAAAGGGTCTGAAGCAAATCTTTTTAGGCTTGATGCTGATCAGGGCCATCCCCGGAATCGCCCTTGGCCTTCCTTTGTTTGCCATCTTCGCCAAACTTAAAATACTGGACAATGTCTTCAGCCTTGCCCTTGTGTATGCGGCTCTGGGTATTCCCTTTATTGCCTGGCTCATGTCGGGATATTTTAAGGATATCCCGGAGGAGCTGGACCACGCTGCACAGATCGACGGCTGCAGCCGTATGAAAACCCTGCTGTACATCGATATGCCCCTGGCATGGCCCGGTATGGCTGCCGGCTGGACCTTCATATTTCTTGCCTGCTGGAATGAATTCCAGATTGCCAGCATTCTTACAAGAACCACCGCATCCAAAACCTTCCCGGTAGGCTTATTTGATTTTACCACCGAGTATACGGTAGACTGGAGCGGCATGGCCGCAATGTCTCTGGTTATGCTGGTTCCTGCCGTCGCTTTTGTACTGCTGACCCGGCGGAATCTGATTATGGGCCTTACCCTGGGCTCTATCAAGGATTAAATGTAGCGGCGATCATTGATCGCCATTTAAAAGCCTTCCAGAGCGGTCGGCCAATGGTCGCCCCTACACGTACCAATGGCATAATCCTGTAGCATAGTTGCAGCCAATTGCCGGCTGGTATATAATAATACCAATTTTTAATGCAAACATTTTAAACAGCAGCTTTGAGAGGTAGCACATTGAGAGAGTCCAAGGTTACAATCCGGATATCGGTACAGAATCTGATAGATTATTCGCTTCAATCGGGGGATCTAGGCTCCGGCTTTGTTTCTGCCTCCAGGGCAGTTGAAGGCACCAGGGGCCACCAGACAGTCCGGAAAGCACTCATGGCGACTCTCCCGGAAGATACATCCTATCGTCCAGAGGTTCCCACAACCTTTATCAAAGAAGGCAAACACACCCTGCTCGAGGTGTCGGGCCGGATCGACGGAGTCATGGAAAGTCCGTCCGGTACGACCATCCACGAAATCAAAACGACACTGCTTCACCCGGATTATATAGAAAAGGATTACAACCCCCATCATTGGTCTCAGGCAAAATGCTATGCCTATATGTACTCCTTGCGGTATAAACTGGATCGGATCGCAATAAAGCTCACGTATTACTGCCTTGAAAATAAAATGGAAAAATCCTTTACGGAGGAATTTGATTATTTTCAGCTTGAAGAATTTTATCTTCCTCTGGTGGAAGGCTTTCTGAATTGGCAGGATATTTTATGCGAATGGCAGGACTTGCGGAACAGTTCAATCGATCACCTGGATTTCCCCTATCCTTTTTATAGAAAAGAGCAAGAGAAATTTATGGATACGGTAAGCAGTTGCATAACGGCAGGCAATATATTGTTTGCTCAAGCGCCCACAGGTACCGGCAAGACCATTGCAACTCTGTTTCCGGCAGTTAAGGCCCTTGGCGACGGGGATGTTTCAAAAATTTTTTATCTGACTGCCAAAACGACTACCCGGGCAATCGCACAAAAAGCCCTCGAGGATATGCGGACAAAAGGCCTTAAATTGAAATCCGTTACAATAACCGCCAAGGAAAAAGCCTGTATAAACAGCATCTTCAGCTGTGATCCGGCTTCGTGCAGGTATGCTGCCAACTATTACGGCAAAGTAAAAAATGCGGTCGGCGATGCATTCGGCCATGACTGTCTGGATAGGGAGCTAATTGAAAATATTGCCGCCAAACATGGCCTTTGTCCCTTTGAACTGTCATTGGACCTATCCCTTTGGTGCGATGTGATAATATGTGATTACAATTATCTTTTTGATCCTGAGGTGTATCTTAAACGATTTTTCTTGAACCAAAACGAAGCCTATTGCTTTCTTATCGACGAAGCTCACAATCTTGTAGACCGGGCCCGCGACATGTACTCTGCGGAAATAAGCAAAAGGTCGATGCTCGAACTGAAACGTATGGCTAAGGCCGAAATACCTGATTTATATGCATTTATCGATGAACTATATAAGCTGGTCCTTCAAATTTCCAAAGAGCTTGGCGACGGAAATGAAGAACCCGGCAGCTCCCAATTTCAAGTCAGGAAAGAACCCCCTCAAGAATTGGGAAAAGTTGCAGCACGATTGACTTCATATGTTGACACACTCTTCGCCAAAGGGTTTCCTGCTATTTTGGGGGAAGAATTTCTTGATACCTACTTTAATTTGCTGAGCTTTATAAAAATACTGGAATTATATGATGATCACTACCTCACTTATTATGAGAAAACCCCAAGAGACTTGAAAATAAAGCTATTTTGCATCGACCCCTCCAGGCTCCTTCATAAAGCCATGAACAAAGGTAAAGCCTCCATTTTGTTTTCAGCCACCTTATCCCCCATTGAATACTTCATGAGGATGCTTGGAGGTGATGAAATCTCCGCTTCCATGGTGCTCTCTTCCCCATTCCTCAAAGAAAACCTCTGCGTTTTCGTTGACGACGCCGTTACTACAAAATACAAACAACGGCATTTAAGCTATGACTATATCGCAGAAAGTATTTTATCGGCGGTAAGCTGCAAGACAGGAAATTACATGGTATTCTTCCCCTCTTTTGAGTACCTGCGCGAAGTTTATTTCAGGTTTCAGGGCATTCAGACGGGAATCAGGACGCTTTACCAGACGCCGGGCATGTCTGAAGCCGCCAGGCAGGAATTTCTTGATGCCTTTGAGTTCTCCGGAGGGTCAAGCCTTGTAGGCTTTACTGTTTTGGGCGGAGTATTCGGCGAAGGCATAGACCTTGTGGGCGACCGTTTGTCGGGCGTTGTAATTGTAGGCGTCGGCCTGCCGTTAATCAGCAGTGAAAGAAATATCATCCGGCAATATTTCGACGAGCAGTCCTACAGCGGGTTTGAATATGCCTATCTGTACCCGGGAATGAACAGAGTTCTTCAGGCCGCAGGCCGGGTCATCCGCTCCGAAACAGACAGAGGTGTCATCGTCCTGCTGGATGAACGATATGCAAATTCTGCTTATCTGGACCTGTTTCCTTCCGAATGGTTTCCCGTACTTCGGGCAAGCGATGGCTGTCAACTGCCGGAAGTGCTTCAGGATTTCTGGGATGAAGGCTGACTATAACAGGCACAAAAGCTCATTGAACCCGGAAATCCTGCACTCAACTTCAGTATGCCTGCAGTACCTGTCAAGAAATATAGTCTTCATACCCAATCCAGCCGGTGTAATTAGGTCATTTACATAATCATCGCCAACAAATACAACTGCTTCGGCACTTGCACCCAAGCTGTCCAGCGCCGCCTTATAGATGACGGGATGCGGTTTTCTCCACCCCTCCCTGATTGATGTCACAACCGGATCAAAATATGGATACACGCCATTTATCTGAAGCAATTCCTCTATTCCATCCCTGACCATAAAGTTCGATACGATTCCCAGACGGTACTTTTCTGCCAGCTTCGGAAGCACAGCAGCGACATCCTCTTTCACATAGCATGTTGCCTTATAATTTTCCCAATAATTGCTGCTCAGCCTTTCGGTGACATTCTCCAGCCGTGCTGCCGGCAAGTCCGGAAAGCTAAGCCTGACCAGGTGCAAAAAACGTTCAGACATCTCATACTCCTGATTTTCATGAAGTCTGGCCGATAGATCGCTCCGGGCAAGCAAATAGTATCTGAAAAACTCGTCAAAGTCTTCCCACAGTTCTTCAACACCCGAACCCTTATACCCCCAGGAGGCATAATCCCGCAGGTCTGGTAACTGCCACAGGTCGACAATCGTCTCCATGCAGTCAAATAAAATGTATTTTATGTTTTCCATATCCTCACCTTTACCGCCTGTACGGTATTTTTACAAGGTATTGTCCACAGCTTTTGAGTGTATTATAATGTATCATGTTCGGCAAATCAACGATAATAATGATATACTACTGTAAATATCAGCAGAAAGCTGCCGGGGAGGTTTCATTTTGGGAACGGTAAAGGATTTTAAAAACATTACCAACTGGGAAGAATTATTTGACATGACCAATGAATATCTTACTTTTCTTGTGGAGCAGGACAAGGTGTCCCATGACATGATTATCAACACCACCTACGCCATATTGAAAAATGCAGGCTATAATTATACTCTGGATGACGTTGAAAAGGAATACTATAACTGTTATTAAGTATTGGTGCAAATATAACTTCCGGCATAGATTCCTGGAAATGCAGTCCTGGAGCGCCGGCATTTCCAGAAAAACGGGAAGTAATATTTGCAGTACGCTTAAGTCAATTGCCTGTATCTGCTTTTGTGAATAGTATCTGATAACTGCATTTAATAAATTGATTCTACGGGGGCTGAAGATTAACTTGGATAATAACTCGAACGTATATAACCCAAAAAAGCAAAAATACCTGGGAGACAGAGGCCTGGTGGTGCTGATAGCATTCCTGAGCGCTTTCATTCCCCTGTCTACCGATCTTTACCTGCCTGCATTGCCCGGCATGACTGAAAACCTGAATTCCAGTGCTTCTCTCATCAATCTGACATTGATCCTCTTTTTTGTCTTTTATGCAGTGGGAACGCTGTTTTGGGGACCCTTAAGCGATAAGTACGGCAGGAAGAAAATATTGCTGATAGGATTGACGCTGTACACTATAGCAAGCATTTTCTGCGCTTTTGCAGGCAGCGTATATGTACTCATTATCTTCCGTATTTTGCAGGCTATCGGCAGCGGTGCTGTAACTGCAGTAGGTACGGCAATCGTAAAGGATGTCTATGACGGCAGAAAACGCGAATCAATCCTGGCTGTCGTCCAATCCATGGTAATGATCGCCCCCATTGTTGCGCCGGTAATCGGAGCATTGATCCTGAAGTTTCTTTCCTGGCGCGGCGTATTTGTGACTTTGTCGATTTTGGGACTCATTGCGTCGCTGGGTGGCATTGCATTGGTAGAAACCCTTGAGGAACGGCATACGGGAAGCCTCCTTCAGTCCATGGGAAGCCTGGTGGTAGTGGCTAAAAATCCCGGTTTTTCAAGCCTTCTTGCAACGTTTTCACTGAACTCAATTCCGTTTATGGCTTTTATAACGGCATCCTCCTATATTTACGTCAGTGACTTCGGATTAAGCGAGCAGCAGTTCAGTTATTTCTTTGCATTCAATGCAATGTTTCTGCTAGTCGGACCGTTGTTATATTTAAAATTATCCAAATCCTTTGAACGAAACTCCATCATCATCGGATGCTTCTGTGCAACAACCCTCAGCGGGGTATTGATCTGTACTTTAGGCTTTATGAAGCCCTGGCTTTTTGCTTTGCTGCTGCTGCCCGCCACATTATCCGGCGGTATCATCCGTCCCCCAAGCGCCAACCTTATGCTGGAGCAGCAAAAAGAAAACATCGGCGCGGCTTCTTCACTCATGGGCTTTGTTTTTACATTTTTCGGATGCATCGGCATGATGATCATTTCTTTCGATTGGCCAAGCAGAGTGATTGTCATAGGTCTCATGTACGTCATAACCGCGCTGGTCAGCTTGAAGCTTTGGTTTACATTCTCAAAAAAGCCGTTTGTCCAACAGATACAAGCTTCTGATAGTGCTCTGGAAAAATGAAGTTATTTGAGAAAATAGGTTTGAAAGCCAGAAAATACAATGAAAATGACCTATGCTACACAAATTACTTTATCCCTTTCAATTAACATAATGTAATGTCCCAATCTGTTTTTTAAAACATATACTATATAAGTAAATCCTGCATTTGCAGGAATTTTCTACGGAAAGGGGCTTCATTATGTCACTTTACGACCTTATAGTAAATGGAAATTTCGAAACCGGATCACTGATTCCATGGACAACTTATGATACGATTATTACATCGCAATATAGCCATTCCGGCGTATTTTCAGCTCAGTTTCCCGCTGGCCCGTCATTTTCTTTTTTATATCAGTTCGTACCGGCTACCCCTGGACAGAGACTCGAATTTCTCGTATCCTTAGGCAAAATTGGAGATGAACCCAGTCCACAGATAGATCTTATCATACTATACGCAGATAGCTTCCTTACCTATATTGAACCAGGTCTTCTATTGATCCTTCCACAGGATTTCCTTCCTGAAGCAAATGAAAGAAATTGGATTGAAGTATATAAAACAACTGCTCCTGTCCCACCGGGGGCCACTCAGGCGTTAGTTTTCATCAGCAAACAATTCCAAAGCGGAACTGCAGGCATATGTATTGATGATATTTCTCTTTTGGAAGTTTTAGATGGTTCCGAAGCTATCGGCGCGACCGGGGCTACTGGCGAAACAGGTCCTACTGGGGCTACTGGCGCTGCGGGGGCCACGGGGGCGACGGGAACAGTTATAGTAGGAAAACAAACCGCCTTTAAACATAATATAAGCAGCATTGAACACAGGGTCAAAATCCCTGTGAGTTAAAACTAAGAGTGCTAAATTATCCGGCTTACAGCTCGTTTTATTCTGATGGATTAGGAACCAAACCTTATTCTATCTTTGACTGTGGGAATGCCGTTACCTACTTTCTGCCACTTACCATCCTGGAATACTTCATATTGTTCAAAAGCACAAGGCAATCCGTTTGCGGTAGATATGTCACTGCTATCCATAAGCTGAAAATGCAAATGCGGCGCAAAAGAATTGCCTGAATGACCCACGCTTCCAATAACTTCACCCTTTTTTACACTCTGACCAACTGAAACCCGGATAGACCCTGTTTGAAGATGAACCAGCGCTGCATATACCTGGTCGCCGCATTTCATAATGATATAGTTGCCGGCAACTGACCGTAATTCGTCTTTTTTCGCATCGAAATAATGAGCATTTTTATAAGCGTTAGCCATATCTGAAAGTATATTCGTCCGTTCTCGTTCTTTATAACCATCCTTTGCCTGGACAATGATCCCATCACAAGGCGCATATACATCTTGGCCCCAACAATAATATTTATTTAAGGGAACCCCAAAAAGGAGATATTGCGGCAAGCTGACACGATAGGCGGGCCAACCCTTTCTTTCCCAATCCACTTGTATAAAGTCATAGGCATACCTTGTTCCTAACTGGTCTGTTCCGTGGCTCGGAATTTTTGTCCCCGGCGTGTTAGGAGAGAACCATTCTCCTCTCAATGGAAACTCTACAATTATCGGCTCATGCGTTTTAATTATCTCATGCCTCCTATCCGCATTAGTGGAAATGACTAGTGCTGCAATGGCAAATGCCAGTATGATACTGATACGTGCAGGCATGTGCTTTTTCCACTTCCACATTGAACTCGCATTTCCCAACACTCTATTCATTGCTTGACATATAGAAAATTTTCCTAAGTTCGTCAAAGTATTCGTCAAGTGTTGTAATGATATGTATATAATCCAAATTGGTAGTTTGCGAACTTCTAATCTCGTCCAATAGTTGATTGGTAAAACCTATAGTAGACCAAAAAATAAGCTTTTTGCATTTGTCATTATTCAAACCGGCTCTAAACTTGGAAACATCAATCCTATCAAATATTTGATGGTCGCATGCCGATTGTTTTATGCCAGTTCTTTTTTCAAGTGCTTTGTTGATTTCATCAGAGCTTGTCACAGCAGTAAGTTTGTTAAATTCGAGAATCCAAGGATATTGCTTTATCAAATCAATTTGAAGTAGATAGGATTGGCGCAGCCTGGCAAAAATATCTTTTTCCGAAAAAACCATTTTCGTATAATATTCTTTATCAAGTAATTCGGCAAAGTAGTCATACACAAACAGAAAAAGTTCTTGCTTACTGCTTATATAATGAAACATCAGGGCCTTGGAAATCCCTGCTTCTTTCGCAATCACATTTGTTGAAGCGTTGTCAAAACCTCTTAATGCAAACTCTTTCAATGCTGCATTCAAGATAGCGTTACGCCTTGGAGGTTCTAAATCCAATAATTTTGTAGGCATATTCTACCATTCCTCTTAAAATCATACCTTACATTGACCTGATAGGTAAATTATATCACCCTTTACCTATCAGGTCAAATAAAAAATCAGCTATACACCTATATTCTTTTTAGACTGGAAAGATGTCGAATAAAAAATGATTAATTGGCCAATTTATAGCAGAGCATTATACCTCAAAAAATATCCTCTATCCAGTCAAATACGATTTGCTGCATTGTGGCAATACGTTATGCTTCCACAGTCCACCCGGCATTTTCTTGCTGTATTCCAAACAGCTTTGCATATAAGCCTCCGGTCCTCAAAAGCTCTGACCCGGTGCCCTGTTGAACCACCTCTCCATTTTCCAGCACGATAATGTTGTCGGCTCCCGCTATCGTACGAAGTCTATGCGCAATCACCACCACCGTCTTATCCCTAATCAACTGGGAAATTGCTTCCTGAATTTCAAGCTCATTTTCCGGATCGAGAGAGGCGGTTGCTTCGTCAAGCAGAATGATGGGGGCATCTTTTAAAAGAGCGCGGGCAATGGAGATTCGTTGACGTTCACCGCCTGACAGCGTACTTCCATTTTCTCCAACCACTGTATTATATCCATCTGGCAACCGGGATACAAAGTTGTGGCAATTGGCGCGTCGGGCGGCTTCCTCGATTTCTTCCCGCGTAGCTCCTGTCTTGCCAATGGCAATGTTGTTATAGACCGTGTCGTTGAATAAAACTACCTCCTGAAAAACAAAGGAAACCCATGTGAGCAAGCGTTCAGGGTCAATTTCCCGTATGTTAATACCACCAACCTTTATAGCTCCTTCGCTCACATCCCAAAACCGGGCAATCAGTTTGGATAGGGTGCTTTTGCCGCTGCCCGACGGCCCGACCAGTGCCGTCACCTTTCCCTGCGGAATGCTAAAGGTGACGTTTTTAATCACGGCTTCTTCCTGATAGCCAAAGCTGACATTCTCAAATTCGATGTTATACTGTTTCAGCAAAGCCGTATCGCTCCCGTTCATGGGTGTTTCGTCATAAACCGAATGCAGCCGTTTGATTGACAGCAAAGAATAGAGCAAATCTCCCCACAGGGCCAGCGGAGCAGACAAACTCGAATAAATACGGCTTGAAAAAATCAAAAACATCAGGAAATAGAGAAGCTCCAAGTTTCCGGAGGTCACGAGACTGAGGCCCGTAAAAATCGTAAGCGGAATGCCAAAGCGCAGCAATACCATAGAAGTCGTTGTGAGCGCACCATTTATCGTTTCTGTCTTTATGCTGATTTTCATCAGTATGCGGTATGCCTTCTCAAGGCTTTCAAATTTATTTCCGCCTAAGCCAAACGCCTTTATCACCTTCATGCCTTCCAGATATTCCTGCATTTGCTCGGAAGCATCCAGCTTGCTTTGCAGATGCGCCTTACCGATACGGTCATGCATTTTTCTGCAAAGCAGCATGAATCCAAAGGACACCGGAACACTGATGAAAATGGCCAGCGCCATACGCCAATCAAAAATAGCCAGCAATACACAGGTAAGAAATAGGTTGAGCAAAGTACCGCCAAAAGCCGGAATAATAGAGGAAAAACTCTGTTCAATGGAGCCGCAATCACTCATCATATTAACGGTTATCTCTGTCAAATCCTTTTTTCCAAAATAACTGAGAGGCAGTTTCCGCAAATGCTCGGCAAGGCCAGTGCGCTTTTCTTCTGCTGCCTCATAAGCGCTGACATATGTTTTTCCGTATTCATAACGATGTACGGCAAAGGCTAGTGCGACAACAAGTACAGAAAAACCCGACACACTCCAGAGCTTTTGCCATTCCACCGTTTCACCCCAATATGGACGCAACACTTCCATAAAGGTCAGCATAAGAACCATGACCGGCAGAGACAGACTAAGTTGGGCCACAAAGGATGAAAATATCGCCTTTTTTAATTCCTTATTCGCTTTATCTGATAATAACAATCGATTTTTTAACATGATCATTTCCTCCTTATGCAAGCTTCCAAGTAAGGGCACTGCTGTATACATCCCACATTTGCCTATACTTTGCGCCATTTTCAATTAATTCGTTGTGTGTCCCCTGCTCCACAATTCTTCCGTCATCCAAAACGACAATTTTATCCGCGTTTTTGATGGTGGATAGACGATGGGCAATCACGATGACCGTTTTGCCCTTCATCAACTTTTCAAGAGCAAGCTGAATTTTTTGTTCATTCTGGGGGTCGGCAAATGATGTTGCCTCATCCAGAATTACAATGGGCGCGTTCTTCAGAATTGCCCGCGCAATCACGACACGCTGGCGCTCTCCGCCCGACAGGTAGGTCCCTTTGCTTCCTAAAACAGAATGGTATCCTTGCGGCATGCATTCTATAAACTCATGGCACATGGCGGCCTTTGCCGCCGCAACGGCGTCTTCATCGCTGGCGTTTTCATTGCCGATTTTAATGTTATCCAGGATGCTTTTCTTAAAGAGAAATACGTCCTGAAAAACAAAGCTTACCTCGTTCATCAAGTCGTCCATCGCCATGTCACAGATGTTTGCCCCGCCGATGGAGATTCTTCCCTCATCAATATCCCAAAAACGCGGAATCAGTTGGGCAATCGTGCTTTTTCCACTGCCGGAAGGCCCTACCAAAGCCGTAACCCTCCCCGGCTCCGCAGCAAAGCTGATATCGTGCAGTGTGCCGTTTCCGCTGTCTTTGTTGTAGGAAAAAGAAACATGCTCGAAGCATACACCGTTTCCCTGCAGCCTTACTCCCTTCGGTATGGTCTGAAGAACAGGCGTATCGAACACACTTCGGATACGCTTAACACTGGAAATGACCATAAAACCCTGGACAAACACATACATCAGCTTGGAAACAGGTCCGGCAATGCCCATGCTGAAGACCAAATAAAATAGAAAGGAAATGGCAAAAGCCTGATAGTCAGGCGAGCGACTGCCTATCAAGCATCCTACAGGCAGGAGAAACAGGAAAACGGAATTAAGCAGCACCAGAAAAGCGCAGTAAGGGTTTTTTACGGAATGCGTATACTTGATAGCACAGTCCCTATAAGCAAGTATGGTTTCATGAAACCTGCGGAAGGAGAACACTGTTTGATTAAACGCCTTTACCACATAAATGCCGCGTACATATTCCACCGCCGAACTGTTCATTTTATCCTGCAAATTCTGAAAGCTATCCATAAACTCCTTCGATTTTGAATTGGATAAACTTCCTGCCTGCACAGCAAAGCCTAAAATGATAGGAACCAGGCAGGCAACTCCCATTTTCCAATCGAACAGGACCAGAAAAACCAACATGATGATTGGAGAGACAAGGGAACTGACTGCGTCGGGAAGTTGGTGGGCCACGAACATTTCAATTTTCTCCACGTTGTCATCCATTAGCTTGCGAAGCTTTCCGGTGGAGTTACTTGTGTGGAAGCCCATGGGCAGCTTTGAAATATGCTCCACAAATTTCATTCGAAGCTCAAATAGAATTTTGTAAGCTGCTCCATGAGAAAGAACGGACGATGCAAAGGAAAGCACAAGACCGACAACCACCGCCCCTAATGCGACCCATGCGTATATGCCAACAGCGGCGAACGAAGTTTGAGTGATGTCGGCGGCAGATTTTAACAGTTCTCTTAGAATAAAGTACACGCAGATATATGGCGCAAAAGATAATATCGCGCTTAGTGCACTCAGGAGGCAGGCAAGCAGCACATTTGCTTTTTTCTTCCCCGCAAGCTGTAATAGCCAATGGATCTCCCCCTTAGTCTTATTTGTTGAATTGGACATACTTTTTCCTCCTTTTGATAATTGAAAGTTTTGCGTAAATATTGTAAAATTAAGTTAGCATGTTCTAACTATTTTTTAGTATAAGAGAACGTTTTGTCTATTTCAATATCGTTGCGACAGAGGCTCCTTCTAGTTCATAAAAGACTCCGTTATGTTTTATCATGTAAAAAGCGAGGTGAATGTTTTGGTGATAAATGGAATTTATGATTTTATGGAATATATAGAAAAAAATTTTGGTTTAGGAAAAACTATGGAATCAGGATGTGTTCGGTATACATTACCCATTGAGATGGGAGAAGGATATTTTGAGTTATTTCAATCACAAAAGCAGTACCAAATTTGGATTACTCATGCACAAACCAAAATGGACATTGATATGACTTACCTGCAGGATGAAAATACTTATATGGGGCTGTCCTATATTGAAACGGAATCTGTCCGCATGAATCCCGAGACTGTGCAGACTGTCGAACTGCAACAATGGAAAACATCCCGATCTCTTCCCTCCTCCGGCATGATTCACGGCATATGTAAAGCAAATATACCGATCCATGCTGTCAATCTAATTCTGTTTCAAGATTTCTTCCTGTCAGATTCAACTACTGAGAATTCAGAAGACTATTTTGATTTTTTAAAAATAATTCAGAATTTTGATGAGCAAACCTTTATGAGTGAGTTATATCCGGTTCTTGCGGAAATACTCCACTGTGTCTATAAAGGGGATGCAAGGGCGTTATTTATGAAAAGCCGTGCTTATGATATCGCCGCCCGGCTTATTTCTTTGTGTGATACAGAGCATGAACAGACAACTATTTCACTCAGTAAGTTTGATATTGGACAAATACGAAGTATCCCTGCAATCTTTATGGATACCATGGCAAATCCGCCGTCTATTTCAGCGCTCTCACGAATGACAGCCTTAAACGAATTTAAACTGAAAGCGGGGTTTAAAAAAGTCTTTCATATAACAGTTTATGAATACCTTCGTCAGCTTCGAACGGAAAAGGCCATTGAGTTAATGAAAGAGGAATTAACGCTTGAGAAAATAGCCGAGAAAATAGGTTATAAAAGTATGCGGGGATTTAGCCAGGCTTTTATGAAATGCACTGGTATAACTCCTGCAGAATGGCGTAAGCAACGTAGCACCTCTTTTATTCTTTAGGCGCGTAAGCACGCTTCCACTGGTTGTTGCAAAACGGAAAGCAGGGCAACTGTGACCATAGTTACATATTTTTTTGTAGGTTCATCCTACAAAAAATTGCTTGCTGGGGAGCCTCCCCAAACCCCGCCGCTTCGGGACATGTTGATCGCAAATATTTTATTTTGATATTCTCTTATCCTGCATAGAATAAGGTTTCTTTGTAGTTTCCTAATATAAACGGCCCCACGGGGGCGACGGGCATTGCTGGAGCCACGGGGGCGACGGGCGTTGCTGGAGCCACGGGGGCGACGGGCGTTGCTGGAGCCACGGGGGCGACGGGCGTTGCCGGAGCGACTGGGGCGATGGGCGTTGCTGGAGCGACCGGGGCGACGGGCGTTGCTGGTGCGACGGGCGCTACGGGCGTTGCCGGAGCCACTGGGGCCACGGGCGTTGCTGGAGCCACTGGGGCTACGGGCCTTGCTGGAGCCACGGGTGTTGCTGGAGCTACGGGGGCGACGGGCGTTGCTGGAGCTACCGGGGCGACGGGCGTTGCCGGAGCTACCGGGGCGACGGGCGTTGCCGGAGCTACCGGGGCGACTGGCGTTGCCGGGGCTACCGGGGCGACTGGCGTTGCCGGAGCTACAGGGGCGACTGGCGTTGCGGGAGCTACAGGGGCGACGGGCGTTGCGGGAGCTACAGGGGCGACGGGTGTTGCAGGAGCGACTGGGGCGACTGGCGTTGCTGGAGCGACTGGGGCGACGGGAGTTGCTCGAGCGCCTGGGGCGACTGG
>JAEZCO010000084.1 GCA_023433505.1 Bacillota bacterium
TAGCGTCGGACGACAATTCGGAGCTGTGGCTCAGCACAAGCAGCAGTCCTTCCAATGCCAGCCTTATCGCAAAAGTAACCGCCTGGACCGACCCAAGGCAATGGTCAAAATATTCCGAGCAGCATTCCGCAAGCATTACTCTGACTGCCGGACAAGCATATTATGTTATGGCCTTGATGAAGGAGGAAGGCAACGGAGACAATCTTTCGGTAGCATGGAAGGCACCGGGAGGAAGCCAGGAGGTAATCCCGGGGAGCTATCTTTCAACCTATAGCGGGACGCCGGTGAACAATGTTTTAGCCCCGGGGTTCAGTCCTGCGCCCAATACATATACCAGCGCACAGACAGTGACCATCAGCTCTGGCACCAGCGGTGCCAGCATCCGCTACACCACTGACGGCAGCACGCCCACGGCTACCACAGGTACGGTATACAGCGCTCCTATCACCCTCAGCAGTACAACAACGTTGAAGGCGATAGCCTATAAGAGCGGCATGACCGACAGCAGCGTCACTACCGGCACTTATACAATTAATACAACTGTATCGGCACCAGGCTTCAGTCCTGCCGCAGGCACCTATACCAGTGCGCAAACAGTGACCATCAGCTCCGCCACCAGCGGTGCCAGCATTCGCTACACCACGGACGGCAGCACACCCACGGCTACCACAGGTACCGTATACAGTGCTCCCATTACCATCAGCAGTACAACAACGCTGAAAGCCATCGCATACAAGAGCGGTATGACCAATAGCAGTGTAACCTCAGGCACCTATACAATCAATATAGCTGTTTCAGCACCTGGCTTCAGTCCTGCCGCAGGCTCCTACAGCAGTGCGCAGACGGTGACCATCAGTTCCGCTACCAGCGGTGCCAGCATCCGCTACACAACGGACGGAAGCACGCCAACTTCATCTACGGGTACGGTATACAGCAGCCCAATTACCATCGGTAGTACAACAACGCTGAAGGCAATAGCTTACAAGAGCGGTATGCCGGACAGCAGTGTAACTACCGGCATTTATACTATTGGCGGCACTTCTACACCACCGCCGTCAACGCTGTATCCTTTCGCAATGTGCTCAAACAGCAACATCCTGTCTAACTCGGATTATTCGGTAAAAATGCTGAATGCAGGCGCCAAAATGTACCGTGTAGATGTGCCGTTCCCATCGGTACGCCCACGGGCGGGAAATGATCCCAATACATGGGACTGGTCTGTGCCGAATGCTATCAGAAGCTTGAAACAGCAGCATCCTGAGCTGGAAGTCCTGCCGATTCTCGGCTATGGCGCATCCTGGGCCGTTGACCCTGCCTACCAGGGCTTGCCTGACCTGACAAGCATCAATTCTCCGCAAAATGGCGTAAACATACTGCCGGCACAAAGCTCAGGCAACCTCTTCGGTAATTATGTTTATGAAATGGTTAGCCGGTATAAAGACATCATCCATTACTGGGAGAGCTGGAATGAGCCGGACCTGCCCGGGTATGCCTTCTTCCGCGGATCCGGCAAGGAATTCTTCGCATACCAGAGGGCCTGCTATCTGGCGGCAAAAGCTGCGGATCCCAATTGCAAGGTGCTTTTCCCCGGCTTGAGCTATGCTTCGATCGAAGGCTATCTCTATACCCACAATTTGGAAGAACCTACTCCTTATCCTCCTGCGACAAGCTTCTTTGAGGAATATCTCAAAGAATGTATCAAGGATCCGAACGCAGCGGCAAACAACTACTACTTTGACATTATGAACCAGCACTCCTACAGCCGTGCAAGTGATCTTTACGATTATACCGCCATTAACTCAAAGCTGATGCAGGATTATCTGGGATCGGTTAAACCGGTATGGATTACCGAGATGGGTGGACTTGATGCGGGTCCCGGCATGTTTTCCGCTACACCTGCGGAATATTGCGACTATATACTGCAATCCTTTGCATGGGGAAGTCTTGCAGGGGTAGAACGTTTCTTCCACTTCCAGTTGGATAATTCAAATGGGCATGGGCTCTATGACGGTATGTTAGGTAGTCCGAAGCCTGCTCTGACAACCTATCGCGACGTATTGGCCAAGGAATTTGCCGATGTTGAATTTTACCAGCAGCTTTACGGGACAAAGGGTGTAAACTTCCTGGCAGGCAATTCGGCTTTTAATCCGACCTGGAAGGCCGGCTACAATGCATTTGAATTCCGCAACGGCAGCGGCAGTAAACGTGTCATCATGGCCTTTACCGATAAGGCGCAAGCCGTAAGCAATGTAAAGATCCCTGCAACGGCGGGTAAGACGGCGGTACTTATTGACCGCAACAACAACCGTACGGCAATTACGGCAAGCGGAGGCTACTATACCATAAACCTGGGAGCGGCAACCAACATCTCGGGGTGGCCCGTTGACTCGGCGTATGCCTATATGGGACAGCCGGAGAATATGATCGGCGGACCTACGCTGGTGATTGTTGAACAATAATATGCGGGAGGCCCCGTCAGGTTCCGGCCTGGCAGGGCCTGTCCATAAGAGAAGCTCTCCCTCCGGGGTGCACAGGTTTTATGTAGACAGGACATGCAATTCGTAGTAAAATATTTATGGTGCTAATAAGAAGTTATCCCATTCTATAGATAACCCGCATCTTTCATATCCATCCGATGCGCGAGGAGTGCTGTCATGAAGCTATGGAGTTCATTGCGTTTCAAAATAACAGCCATGCTTGTCCTTATTCTGGTCCCTTTACTCACATTTATGAGTTATATTAATATTTATGGCATCGACAGGGTGAAAAGTCAAACTGCCAAATCTTACAGTGATCTTCTTTCACTGCATGCCGCCGAAATTGAACAAAAAATGGATGAGCTCCGTGTTTACCTGGCAAACCTGGTCTATGTCGATGAAAGTGTGGCCACCATACTGCTTCACAAATTTGAAAGCAATGGATACAAGCTGACGGAGGAGGATCTGCTGGCGAAGTTCACGAAGGCGCTATCCTTTTATGATATCGCCGATATGTTTTTTATTTATGTCCAGCGGGACGACCACCTGGCAATCCGGGGAAAATCCAGTTTATATGTGTCGGGCAACAGTGAAAAATATGCATACCTTAAATCCAATATCAAGCGTATGGTAAAGGATATGAAAAGTACGGGCTCCAGGGAGTGGCATGTAAGCGATGCCAACGGATATGGCGTTATGGAAAAGCTTTTTTACAACAGCCAGGGGATTTATATTGGCGTCCTGGTGGACTTGAACAATGTAATTAAACCCCTGGACAGCATCAATATCATCGAAGGCGGGTATCTTTTAGGCATTGCGGACAAGGGGAGATGGCTGGGGGACAATGAGCTTCCCGCAGCCATTCTGAAAGAAGCAATGCGAAAAATGGAGCAAGCCCGTCCGGAGGAACCCCCCCAAACCATAAAAGACGGTAAAACCTCCTATCTGATGGTAAAGAAGCAATTGTCCATTGCGGATGTGGGATTCATTACCATTATCCCGGAGGAAAATCTGCTGAAGGAAATGCTGCTGTTCCGGAAGATTATCCTGCTGCTTCCCTTTGCCGCGCTGATTATTCTGATTCTCTATATGTTTTCCATACAAAAGGTGCTTTTCGGTCCCATGAAGGAGCTGATCAAAACCATGAGGCAGAGCGCCCGGGAGGACCTGAGGGTAAAGATGAAGGAAAGGGGCGCCAGTGAATTCATATTCATCGCACAGGCCTTCAATCAAATGATCGGCGAAATCCGCCATCTTAAGATCAATGTCTATGAGGAAAAAATCCGAACGCAGAAGGCGGAATACAAGCAACTGCAAAACCAGATCCATCCCCATTTTTTTGCCAACAGCCTCAACACCGTCTATAATCTGGCTGCCGAGGGTAAATGCGAATCCATCCAGAAAATGTCACAGCATCTTGCGGCATACAGCCGCTTTGTCATGCGGCCGGGAACCTCCCTCATCAGCCTGAAGGCCGAACTGGAACATGTCCGGAACTATCTGGAGATACAAAAATTCCGTTTTACCGACAATCTGTCCTTTGACATTCTTGTTGATGAAGAAATGAGGGACTTTGCAATTCCGCCGCTGGTGGTGCAGACCTTCGTGGAAAACTCGATTATCCACGGTTTTAATGAATGGAATGAGCCTCTTCACATCGAAGTACGTGCCGGATTTGTTACTACGGAGGAGGGGACTGCCATGCGGATCTCAATCAGGGATAACGGTCAGGGCTTCCCGGAGGATATGCTGTCCAGGCTCGGGTCGGATCACTGGTCCCAGGCGGAGGCAGACAGGCATATCGGCATATGGAATGCACAGCGGCGGTTGAAGATGAGCTTTGAAGACAGGGTGCGGATCAGCTTTGACAATCGGCAGCCCACGGGAGCAAGTGTAATGATGGTTATTCTTGATGGACAAACGGATGAAAAGGGAGTGGATGCAAGTGTTCAAGCTGTTAATTGTGGATGACGAAAAATATACTGCCGATGTCATCGCCAGGCGTATTCAATGGAGTGATATCAGCATTGACGGAGTTTATGTGGCTTATTGTGCAAGGGAGGCCATGGAGATTTTAAAGGCTAACCCTGTCGATATCATGATATGCGACATCGAAATGCCGGGGATAAATGGCATTGAACTGCTGGAATGGGTCAAGGAAAACCATCCGGGCGTAGAAAATATATTTCTTACCGGCCATGCCAATTTCTCCTATGCACAGAGGGCCGTCCAGTTGGACAGCTTTGACTACCTGCTGAAGCCCGTTGATTATGACAAGCTGAAGGAAGTATCTTCCACCGTCCTGGATAAGATAAGAAAACGCCGTGAGCGCGAAGAATTTTATGCAACCTGCAACAGGTACCGTAATATCTGGGAAAACCACCGGCCGGTGCTGATAGAGCGCCTGTGGCAGGATATCCTCAGCAGGAGGACGCCTTTGAGCAGGGAAAGCCTGAACCGCGCTTTTCAAAGCTATGGGATGGAGCTTACCTGTGAGGATGTCATACTTCCCGTACTTATCGGAGTGGATGAATGGGAGGAATACCTCAATTTCCAGGATGAAGAGATTATGAAATTTGCCGTACGGAACATCGCGGAGGAATTAATACTGCCGGGACGTCCGGGTGCAATCCTTCAGGACCATAAGGGAAATAATCTCATTTTCCTGTATCAGGCCGGAATCCACGGACAGGCGGAGGAAGTAAAAAGCTTATGCAGGCGGCTCATCGAAGAGTGCAACAAATATCTGAAATGCAGGCTATGCTGCTATATAGGCAGGCAGACCTCCCCCCTGAATTTAACCTCGGCTTATAAGGAACTGATGGACATGGAAGCGGCGAACACAGGCCAAAGTAATCTGGTCCTTTATACTGAACGTAAACAGCAAGCAGGCCCCGTACCTTTCCTGCTTCCTTCCTCCACCGATTGGGCCACCCTGATGGAGGCCGGGAAAAAGGAAGAAGTCCTGGCCCGCCTTGACGGCGAATTGAAGGAGCTTGGCAAAAACGGCATGGTGCCGGAGCTCGTTGAAGCCTATGGCTTTGCCATTGTGCATGCGGTTTATCAGGTGCTTCACAAGAAAGGTTTACTGCTTTATCAGATATTCAGCCAGAAGGATATCACGGAAGGGATGTCGTATTTCCGTTCGGGCATGCAGTTCCGCAACTGGATCCATCACTTTGTTTCAACGGTTATGGACTATTTGAAGGAAAACAACAAAAACAGCTCGGCCATCATCGACAAGGTTCAGGCTTATATCCACCGGCACCTGTTTGAGGACTTTTCCAGGGAAGATCTGGCCGCCCATGTTTTTTTGAATGAGGATTACCTGTCCCGCCTATTCAAAAAAGAAGCAGGGGAGTCTATCACGGGGTATGTCGTAAGGGAGCGCATGAAGAAGGCAAAGGAGCTTTTAACCAATACCAATGACAAGATCAGCGACATAAGCACAATGCTGGGCTATTGCCAGTTTTCGTATTTCACCCGTATATTCAAGCAGACAGTGGGGCTTTCACCCCAGGAGTACCGTAAGAAGTTCCAGAAATAAAGGTCATGAAAGGATAAAGATAGTCTTCATAGGGTCTTTAGAGTTTTTTGATATTGTCCTATACTAGGGTTATTCCCGAAATCTTTTTATAGGAGAAATGCTTATGTCTTTTACAAGCGGCAGGGTGCAAGAATTCAATGGGGTACCGGCGCTGTTCGTCGGCGGAAGCCCGGTGCATGGCATGACTGCCACTAGCTGTGCCTTTGATGATCCGCAGGTGGTGAGGGATTTTGCCGCAGGCGGAGTGGAAATCATGATGATCTGGATCGAAGCGGGGATTCACTGCTGGAAAGGGCCCGGGCAGTACGACTGGAGCTATGCCGAAAAGAAGCTGGCTTTTTTCGCGGAGCATTCCGGGAATACCCATTGGATTATCCGCGTACGCCTGGGTCTGGTGGATCCATGGTTTCGCAGGGCTTACCCCGATGAGGTGCACAACCCGCCCGGGGCTTCACCGGACGCGGAATTTTCTGTTTGCAATATTGCTTCCTCCGTCTGGCGGGACAATGTCTGCCAATTGATGGGGGATTTTACAAAATGGCTGGAATCCACCCGCTGGTCCGACCGGATCATCGGGTTCATGCTGAATGCAGGCTCAACAGAGGAATGGCTGATCTTTGATTCCAATGAAACCATCCGGGGAAATTATCAGACGGCATATGTCAGAGAATTCCGCAGGTGGCTGCGCAGCAGGTATGGGACCGATTCGGCGTTGAAAACCGCGTGGAACATGCCGGAGGCTTCACTTGAAACGGTGAAACCACCGGATGGCTACAGCCGTAAAATAAACCACATTTTCGGGACCTTCTCGCTTTTGGATCCGGCACTTAACCGTCCTTTTATCGACTATTATTATTTTCTTAACGAAACCCTGGCGGAAAATCTGGAGGCAATTTGCCGAAGCGTCAAGGAAGCTGCCGGCACGCCCATTGTCTGCGGAGGCTTTCACAGCTACCTCTGGTGGGAAACCGGGGTATACAGCTATATTCAGGAATATGGGCATACGCTTTTGCAAAGGCTCAAGGAAAGCCCGTGGATTGATTTCATCTCCGACATTACCAGCTATGACTGCCGCTACCCCGGGGGGCCTTCGGGCTATCTTGGGCTGCCGCACAGCATAAACCTGGATGGAAAGCTACACTACACCGAAGTCGACCTGACAACGGTTGCAAGCCTGCCGGACAACTATAAAAAAGCCTGGGAGGCGGCGGATGCCGCCACAATAAAGGCACGCACCGCAGAGCCTGCCATCCCCAACAGGATCTGGCAGTGGGACCTCAATTACTGCGGCAGGGATATGGACGAACAGCTCGGTATCCTGCAGCGGGAGCATATGCACAATCTCATCACCGGAACTCCTTACTGGTGGTTTGATATACGCTCCCACAACTACCAGGCCCCCGAAATCATTGCGGAAATGAAAAAGCTCTCCGCGCTGGGAAGCCGGGCGGTGCATTGGAACCGCGGCTCATGCAGCCAGGTGGCCTTCATCGTTTCGGAAGATACTCCCATGTATCAGTCCTCCATGAGCGGGGAGCTTATCCGGTTTGAACTGGAATCCCTTCACGGGCTGCTGGCAGACCTGGCCAACCGCCGGTGGGGGCTGGCAGGCATCCCTTTTGACACCTATGAGCTAAAGGACCTGGCCAAACCGCAGTTTCCCGGAGAGCAATACAAGCTGATGCTCTTTGTCAACTGCGCCGTGATCCCGGAAAAGGCGGCGGAAGGCATCCGCCGCTGGCAGTGCGACGGCAGGGTCATGGTCTGGACCCATGCCGCCGGCGTTATTGACGGGAAGTCTCTGGCCCCCGGTCTGGGTGCGGAGCTTATCGGGATGAAACTGGGCTGGAGGAATGAAAGGCAGCACATGCATGTTCATATAAAGGATACCGGCCATGCATTGACCAGGGGCGGCGAGACGCTTGACTTCTGGAGCGAAGGCTCCATGGGGCCTGTGTTCTTTGCCGCGGATGAAAAAGCCGTTGCTTTCGGCCGCCTGACCCATGGCGGTGAACCGGCGTTTTCCGTCAGGGAGCATGGCAACTGGACCAGTGTTCACCTTTCCATTTTCAATTTCGGCCCGCAATTGCTGCGTAATCTTGCTGAATTTGCCGGCGCGCATATATGGTGTACCTCCGATGACGTAATTTATGCAAACCATTCGCTGCTGTGTCTGCATACGGCTTCTGCTGGAGTCAAGCAAATCCGCCTGCCGGCGGAGGCTTATGCAACGGACTTGTGGACTGGAGAACGCACGAAAGTGCCTGTCGCTTCCCTGGAGGTGCCAATGCAGGCTTACCGTACCCGGGCCTGGCGGCTGGAAACCCGCTAAACCCGGAGGGGCAAATTCAAATCCGAAAACGGATCTGAATTTGCCCCTCCGCAGAAGTACAAGGCTGCGGCGCTGCATTGAGGTAATGAAAAGATAAATAAGGTCGGCAAAATAATAGAAGGGCCGGGCGTATTTCCTTATACTTGAATTATGAGCGTCAAACAAATGACCGTTGGAGGGATAGACATGCAGCAGGAGCTTTCCACAAAGCAAAATTTTACGAAAAACAGAATGAACCCCCAAAAAAAAGGGTTTCTTTGGAAAGTGGTACAAAACAGGATGTTTTTCCCCTTTTTGATCCCGGGAGTCATAATCATCCTGATCAATCAATACTTACCCATCTTCGGGATCCTGGTAGCCTTTAAAAATATCAATTACAATGATGGAATCTTTAAAAGTCCATGGGTGGGGACTAAAAATTTCGAGTTCCTGTTTGCGACGAAGGAGACCTGGAATATCCTGTTCAGAACCGTCGCATATAATCTGGCCTTTATTTTTATAGGATTGATTGCCGCGGTTGCCATCGCGGTGGCCGTGAACGAAATCAAGAACAGGCACATGTCCCGTTTTTACCAGTCCGCCATGATTTTGCCAAGCTTCCTTTCCATTGTTATCGTTTCATACGTAGTAAACTCCATGCTGGCCACCCGCGCCGGCGTTATGAATACGTCAATACTTCCCATACTGGGAATCGATCCCATTCAATGGTATACCGAACCAAAATACTGGCCCTTTATACTTCCTATTGTAAATATCTGGAAAGGCGCCGGCATTGGAAGTGTTTACTATCTGTCTGCAATATGCGGAATTGATGAAGAATTGTATCAATCGGCCGTTATTGATGGCGCCAACAAATGGCAGCAAATAAAATACATCACCGTTCCGTTCCTGCTGCCGATGATTACCATCATTACGCTGCTGTCCCTGGGAGGCATCATACGTGCCGATTTCGGACTGTTCTACAATGTCACGCTGAATAACGCCATGCTGTATCCTACGACGGATGTCCTTGATACTTATGTATACAGAGCGCTGACAAGGATGAACGATGTCGGGATGTCTTCGGCGGCCAGCGTATTCCAGTCCATTGCAGGCAGTATTCTGATCATTGCTGTAAATCTGGGAATCAAAAAGATAGACCCTGAACGCAGCATATTCTAATTGCAGCGCAGGACGAATTCATTTCGCCCGCAGCGAAGGGGTATGGGGCATGCCCCCACTGGAAATTAAAAGCATGCCGTACGTATAAAAAATCAAGTATGCCAAGGAGTTAACTATGATCAACGGAATGAGATTATTCAAAAGAAGGTTTAATGAGGTATCTTTCGGCACAAAGTCAGCTTTGCACATTATTTTCATAATTTATGCGCTGGCTTGCATCCTGCCCGTTGTGCTGGTATTTATGATCTCCATCACCGATGAGATGACAACGCTGAAAAACGGATATTCCCTTTTCCCAGAAAAAATCGATTTTTTATCCTACCGATATCTGTTTTCCGATATTAATACCATTACCAGAGCTTATTTGATTACCATCTTCGTGGCAATCACGGGGACGACATTAAACATCTTGATTACAGCCGCTTACTCCTATCCGCTTTCCCGCAATACCTTCCACTTCAAGAGCTTTTTCACCGTTCTTATTCTGATACCCATGCTTATCGGCGGCGGAATGGTACCTTTCTACATCGTCTATGTCAATGTCCTTCAAGTGAAAAACAGCCTGCTGGCACTGATACTTCCCGGACTTTTCGGCGGCTTCAACGCTTTTGTGGTCCGTACCTATCTCAAGGCCAACGACCTTACTTCCATGCTGGAGGCGGCCTACCTGGACGGTGCTTCGGAGGTCAGAATCTTTTTTGCAATCGTCATACCTCTCTCAAAGCCTGTTCTGGCAACCATTGCGTTTTTCAGCTTTCTCGGTTACTGGAACGATTGGTACAATTGCCTTCTGTTCATAGACGATACCAAGATGTACAATATTCAATATGTCATGATGAGAGCCCTTCGTGAAGCGGAATATTTGAGAAATAACCTGAAGACCATCGGTTATTTAAGGGAAGAATTGAATAAGGTGCCCAGTGAAAATATCCGGATGGCCATGGCGGTGGTGGGAATGGGGCCGATTCTGATCGCTTATCCGTTTTTTCAGAAATATTTTATCAAAGGGATGGTAATCGGGGCTGTAAAAGGCTGACGGATTTACCGGATCACTCAGGTAATTATGGCAGGCGAAGGTCTGCCGTTGGATTACAATAATTATGTAAAGGGGAGGATTCAATGAAAAATTTAAAAAAGGCGGTCTCGATCATTCTGGCTTTGGTAATGGCAGGTTTGATACTGTCAGGCTGTGGACAGAAGGCAAACCCGGGGGGCGAAACCACCGCGAAGGGTACAACGGCAGCTGTAGATAACGGAACAGAGCCGAATACGGCAAAGCTGGATTTTGCAAAGGTAAAGCTGAATGTGGCAGGCAGTGAGCAGAAGGACCATGACAAGGTGGCTGCAGAGTATAATAAAATCCTCAAGGAAAAGATCAATGCCGAGCTGGATATTGAGGTTATGGCATGGGATACCTTCAGAGACAAGCTGGTGGCCATGTATTCGTCCAATGAGCCTCTGGATTTGATTTTTACCGGCAGCGGCCTGGGATATATCGATGATGTCAACAGACAGGCTTTCCTGCCGATTGAAGACGAAATGATCGATAAATACGCTCCGGAGATGAAGGCGAATATCAATCCGCTTTATCTGCAAGGACCTAAAGTAAAAGGAAAGCTGTACATGATTCCGACCAACAAGGAGATCGCCGAAGGAAAATCCCTGATGATAAGAAAGGATATCGCAGACAAATACGGCCTGGATATCACCAAGATCAGAGGCGGTGTCGACGAGCTCATTCCCTTCCTCGAGAGGGTAAAGGCGGGAGAAAAGGAAATGTCGCCTTTAGCAGGCGATGTGGCCTGGTATGGAGTAACAACCAAATATATTGACAGTATGGCCAAGTATTCCCAGGCGGCAGGAAATTACTTTGTCAACGTAGAAGACGGCAAAGTATACAGCGCCTTCGATCTGGACTGGGTAGTCGATAAATACAAGATATACAGGGAATTGTACCAGAAGAAGCTATTCAGTCTTGATGTCCAGGAAGGAGTCCTTTCTCAGGACGATGCTGTTAAAACAGGGAAGGTTGCCGCATGGTCAGGTATGAACAAGCCGGGAGAGGCAAAAAGTACGCAGATTTACTTTGGCCTGGAGCAGGAACCGTACATGCTGGCAGGCGCGAAGCCTCTCATCACCACCTCCTCTACGTCGGGGGCAGGTCTTGCCATCCGTGCCACATCAAAGAATGCGGAACGTGCAATGAGGATCATAAACCTGTTATGGTCGGATTCGGAGATTATTCACCTGGTTCAGGAAGGTATTGAAAATGTACACTATGTGAAAGTAAACGATACGCAGAAAAAGTTACCCGACGGCATGGCGTCGACAGGCGACACCGGATATGATACCGGTTTCGGCTGGATGTTCGGAAATCTCTTCCAGACCTATGTTTGGGATACCGAAGCTCCCGACAAGCATAAACAGTTTGAGGAATTCAATGCAAGCGGTTTTGTATCTCCAACGTTGGGTTTCGTATTTGACCAGGAGCCGGTAAAAACTGAATTGGCTTCACTTTCAAGTATTGACGGCAAATATATCGGCATGCTGGACAAGGGACAGTTGGATGTTGACGACGCCCTGAAAAAGCTGAAGGAGGAACTCAAGGCCGGCGGTGTCGACAAGGTCATCGCTGAAGTACAAAGGCAGTATGACGAGTGGAAGGCAACTAAATAGCGATTGTTCCATCCAGAAAAAATAACGAAAAAAATATACGATAAGCAGAAAACGCCGGAGGGGTTCCTAAGAGGCCCTCACGGCGTTTTTTATTTAGCTCTGTCAGATATGATTGTTGTTAGTTGAAAATTTGTCGGCGAATGGTATAATTGACATGGGCGTCTATACGAGATAAGATGAAAAGCACCATTTTTCATAGCATAAAAAATAACAATATTGCCTACCTAGCTTTTTGTTTTACTCCGGAGATGAAAAATTTCCTTATTGTTTACTTGGATAAAAGTGCTTATAATTTACAGTAGCTGCAATTATTTTAGGAGGATTAGTGAAATGAGTGAGATAAAGACTATCGGAGTACTGACCAGCGGCGGTGACGCACCAGGCATGAACGCGGCCATAAGAGCGGTTGTCAGGACGGGTATCTATAACGGCTTTAAGGTGATGGGAGTCAAAAAAGGCTATAACGGGTTAATCAGCGGTGATATTTTTGAAATGGATTTAAGAAGCGTTTCAGATATAGTGCATAGAGGTGGAACAGTGCTTCGTACGGCTCGCTGCCTGGCATTCAAAACCGAGGACGGAATAATGAAGGCTGTAAATATGGCCAGGGTTTTCCGCATCGATGCCCTTGTGATCATCGGCGGCGACGGCTCTTTCAGGGGAGCCAGGGACCTGAGCCGGCACGGCCTGGATGTTATCGGCATTCCCGGCACCATTGACAATGACATTGGCTGTTCGGAGTATACCATCGGGTATGATACCGCTTTAAACACGGTACAGGACGCCATGGACAAAATCAGGGATACGGCTTATTCCCACGAACGGTGCAGCGTGCTTGAGGTAATGGGAAGGCACGCGGGGTATATTGCCTTGAACATAGGGATCGCCTGCGGTGCTGAAGTTGTCCTTCTGCCGGAAAGGCCATTTGATTTTGATGAGGATTTGATAAAGCCTATTATCGAAGGCAGGAACAGAGGCAAAAAGCAGTACAGCGTCATTGTCGCCGAAGGCGTCGGCGGAGCTATTGAGATTGCAAAGAAAATAGAGGAAGTAACGGGTATCGAATCAAGGGCCACAATCCTGGGACATCTGCAAAGAGGGGGAAGTCCCACCGTCAGGGACAGGGTGATAGCCAGCATGATGGGAGCTCATGCTACGGAGATTCTGAAAAAAGGGGTCGCAAACAGGATCATCGCCCTAAAGGACAGCAAGGTCGTGGATATAGAGATAAACGAAGCATTGGAAATTGAGAAGCAAATTGATGATAACATGGTTGAATTAAGTAAGATCTTATCATTGTAAGGTCTTTGCCGAAAGGCCCAGGCAAGGGAAGACGGACTTCCAGGCCGGGGTCTTTTATGTATAAGGTGCAGTAAACTGCCGGAATATAAAGCTAAATTAATTACCAGGGGAAACGATACAAATGCATAAATATAAAAGTACGCTTTACGCTTGCTATTTGGGCTATATCACACAGGCCATTGTCAATAATCTCGCACCGATACTCTTTGTCATCTTCCGGGATGAATTCGGAATTTCCTACGAAATGATCGGGCGGTTAACCTTGTTGAACTTTGGTACTCAAATCGCCGCCGACTATCTTACGCTTAAAATTGCAGATAAGGTGGGCTACAGAAAAGCCGCAGTCGCTGCGCATATCTTCTGTGCCGCAGGGTTGGTCGGGCTTGGGGTTTTCCCCCGGTTCTTTCCGTCGCCTTATCTTGGACTTGTGGCTGCGGTGATTATCTATGCCGTGGGCGGAGGTATCATTGAAGTATTGATAAGTCCCATTGTGGATTCCCTGCCGGGCAAGGAAAAAGCTTCCGCCATGAGTCTGCTGCATTCCTTTTATTGCTGGGGGCAGATGGGAGTCATTCTGGTTACAACGGTTTTGATAAAACTGCTGGGGACAGGAATCTGGTATATTCTGCCCATTTTGTGGTCGCTGATTCCCCTAGGCAATATGTTTAATTTTCTAAAGGTGCCGCTGATGCCGACAATTCCCGAGGATGAAAAAATACCTCTCGGACGGCTGTTTTCATCCAGGGCGTTTGTGGTTGCACTGATCCTGATGATGTGTGCCGGAGCCAGCGAGCTGACCATGTCCCAATGGGCTTCGCTGTTTGCGGAAAAAGGCCTGCAAGTCCCCAAATTTGTCGGGGATTTATTAGGCCCCTGTCTTTTTGCGGTTTTTATGGGCATCGGACGTACCCTGTACGGTGTTTGGGGCTACCGGATCAAACTGAAAAAAGCGCTGCTCATCAGCGGAGTCTTTTGTCTGGTCTGCTATTCCATGACCATATTCATTCCGGTTTCCATTGCAGCCTTGTTGGGCTGCGCGCTTTGCGGATTGTCCGTAAGCCTTATGTGGCCCGGTACCTTCAGCTTCACTGCCAGAGCCTTTCCAAAGGGCGGGACAGCCATGTTCGGAGCTCTTGCCATCTCCGGGGACTTTGGCGGCTCCATTGGCCCCTGGCTTGCAGGTTTCGTTTCCGATCTGGTCCAGAAAGCGGATAATTTTACCGGCTTTGGGATAATCAACGCCGTGAGCAAAGAACAACTGGGGCTTAAGTCTGGGCTGCTGGTTTCCATGATTTTTCCGCTCCTGCTTCTGACAGGCGTCCTGCTTTTAAAGGAGAAAAAATCTCCCGATGCCGCGGAGGAGTAGCATTGCAGCAAAGGGATTCCTTTTGACAGAGTAAAAAATATATATATAGGATTGTAAGACAGGGAGAGAAGAATAGAGTATATTGGCCAGATCGGGGAGCGCCTGGAATAATTCGGTATCCTGTATGTTACGTGGGTTGAAAAGGAGTTGTAAAAATGAAAATACTGTTTGTGGAAGATGATAAAGTCATTGCGTCGGGCTTATGTTATTCCCTTACCCAGGAAGGGTACCTGGTAACCCACTGTTTGGATGTTGAGTCTGCAAAGACCGTATTAGCTAAAGAAAGCTTTGATCTGGCCATACTTGATTTATCACTTCCGGATGGCAGCGGGTATGATATTTGCAGGCTGATAAAGTCCAAAAGCGATATACCGGTCATATTTCTGACTGCCATCGATGATGAGGTCAACGTTGTAATGGGCCTGGATATGGGAGCCGATGACTACATAACCAAGCCTTTCCGCATAAGGGAGCTGATCTCCCGCATCAGGACCGTCGTCCGAAGGTACGGCAGGATAGAAGCCCCCAAGGCGATATTGGACCTGGGCGGGTTGAAAATCGATACGGCGCAGGCCAAAGTTTTCAAAGGAGAGCAGGAAATAATCCTGACTTCCCTGGAATACCGGCTGCTGCTGATTTTCGCAAACAACGAAGGACGGGTTCTCAGCCGTAATCAGCTTTTAGAGGGTTTATGGGATTTCGCCGGCGATTTTGTAAATGACAATACCCTGACGGTTTATATCAAGCGCCTGCGCGAAAAGATCGAGGACGACAGCCAGAACCCTGTGATAATAAAAACCGTCCGTGGATTGGGATACAGGGGAGGCGATTAGTCTGCTGCGCAATAAAGAAATAAGGATCTATGCGGCGCTTCTGGCATTGATTCTTGTCATTGGGTCGGCAGCCTCTCTGGCTGTGAATATTACGGCAGGAATCACCGCATTTTCGGCACTGCTCTTGAGCATTGTCATATCGCTGCTTTATACGCGATGGCGGTACAAACAGCTCAACAAGCTTTCAAATTACCTCAAAAGGATCGCAAACGGCGAGTATGCCCTTGATATCAGGGATAATAACGAAGGTGAGCTCAGCATATTAAAAAATGAAATATACAAGGTAACGGTGACACTGAATGAGCACGCCAGTCTGCTAAACAAGGACAAGCTTTTTCTTGCCGATTCGATTTCCAACATCTCGCATCAGTTGAAGACACCATTAACCTCCATGTTTGTAATGACCGACCTGATTCAAGATGAGGGTCTGCCGCAGCAAAAGCGGATGGAATTTACGCAGAATATCCGTTCGCAGCTGGATAGACTGCAGTGGCTGGTGGCTTCGCTGCTGAAGCTTTCGAAAATTGACGCGGGGACCATTGAGTTTAAAAAGGAAAACGTCAATGTAAAGAGCCTGATAGACAGCTCTGTTGAGCATTTGCTCATCCCTGTGGAAATAAAGGAACAAACCCTGGAGATAAAAGGAGATGACAGCATCGGTTTTACCGGCGATTTCAACTGGTCTCTGGAGGCAATTGCGAATGTCGTGAAAAATTGTATAGAGCATACGCCGCGGGGAGGGACAATAGGCATCCGCTTTAGTGAGACCTCCCTTTATACAATGATAGAAATAGTTGATAACGGCGAGGGGGTCCATAAGAATGACCTGCCCCATATATTCGACCGCTTTTACAAGGGCAAAAATGCAGGCAGTGACAGTATAGGAATAGGCCTTGCACTATCCAAAAGCATTGTTGAGAGTCAGGGCGGAACCATTGAGGTCAGCAGTGAGAAGGATAAAGGTACGCATTTCTCGGTAAAATTCTACAAAGGCACTTTGTGACGAAATTGTCACCGGAATAGTCACCGGTAAGTTATATTGGACAGATATACTTGCATTACAAAAGAAAAGAAGGAGTGCAGGCAAATGGAAATACTGAGAGTGGAGAATCTGTCTAAAACATATGGCAAGGGCGAAACTGCCGTTAAGGCGCTGGACGATGTTTCACTGTCCATTGCCAAAGGTGAATTTGTGGCTGTCATTGGTCCATCGGGCTCAGGCAAATCAACGCTTTTACACATCCTGGGCGGTGTGGACAGTCCCACCGGAGGCAGGGTATATATCGAAAATACCGATGTCTATTCCCTGGACGAGACGAAGCTGGCTATCTTCCGGCGCAGGCAAATCGGTCTGATCTATCAGTTCTATAACCTTATACCGGTCCTGACAGTCCAGGAGAATATCACCCTGCCCTTGCTGCTGGACGGAAGGAACGCCGATAAGGCACACCTGGATAAAATAATCAATACCCTGGGTCTGGCGGACAGGCTGAACTATCTGCCGAATCAACTGTCCGGCGGGCAGCAGCAAAGGGTGTCCATCGGAAGGGCGCTAATCAACAATCCTGCCATTATCCTGGCGGATGAGCCTACAGGCAATCTTGACAGCAAGAACAGCGGGGAAATTGTAGAACTTTTGAAGATGTTCAATAAAAAATTCAATCAAACCCTGATCGTTATTACGCATGACGAGCGTATCGCTTTACAGGCGGAAAGGGTCATCGCCATTGAAGACGGGCGGATCACAAGAGATGAGGTGGTCCGGCAGTGAATATAGTGAACAAGGTAACTTTGAAACAGCTGCTGCTGAACAGAAAGCGGACGGCAGTTACGATTATCGGCGCGGTGATTTCTGTGTCCATGATCACAGCAGTGGCCGCTTTGGGCTTTTCCTTTATGGATCTGGCAAGGAGGCAGATCATTGCCGACTCGGGGGAATGGCATGTATATTATCAAAATGTTGACAAAGCCCAGCTTCAAACGATCAAGGAGGACAGCGAAACAAACACTGTCATACTGAGCAGGGAAACCGGTTATGCCGCCCTTAAAGGAAGTAAAAACAAAAACAAGCCCTATCTGTTTATCCGGGAATACAGCAGGGAAGGTTTTGAAAAGAATCCTATAGAGCTTGTAAGCGGCAGGTTCCCTGAAAAGGCAGATGAAATCGTGATTTCCGAGGCAGTCGTTTCCAATGCCGGAATCGGATATAAGACGGGAGATGAGCTCACGGCTGAAATCGGCCGCCGGTATAAAAACGGGGACGGGGAGGACAAGGGTGCACTGGGCCAGGATACATCGCTTCAAAAGGACAAGGATAAAATTAGTGAGACCTTGACAAAAGAGACCGCCAGAACGTACGTCATCGTAGGTATAATAGCGCGACCGAAGTGGGAGCCTGCATGGTCTCCCGGATATACCGCCCTTTCTTATGTTGATGAAAGCATGCTGGCTGCGGGAGGACGGGCCAATGCGGGAGTGATACTGAATAAAGTGGACGGCACTCTTTTTAAACATGCGGAAAGCCTTGCAAAAGCCAATGGAATTGATAAAGTAAGCTTCAACGATACGCTTTTGAGGTACTATGGGGTGGTAAAGGACGATAGATTCCGGAAAACCCTGATCAATCTGTCGGCCATTATCATAGGGATTATTATGATAGGTTCGGTATCCCTTATCTATAACGCCTTTGCAATTTCTGTGGCGGAGCGCTCAAGGCACCTGGGCATGCTGTCAAGCATAGGCGCAACGAAGGTACAGAAAAGGAATTCCGTGTTTTTTGAAGGACTGACCATCGCTGCAATCAGCATCCCTATAGGGATCATTACCGGTTTGGCCGGTATAGGGATTACTTCGTTATTCATCAATCCTCTTATAAAAAATGTGTTTGAAGTGACGGAAAGCTTCAGGATTATTGTAGTGCCGTCGTCCGTCCTGATTGCGGCCGCAGTCTCCTCCGTTACTATTTTTTTCTCAACGTATTTGCCAGCCGCAAAGGCGTCGCGGTTTTCGGCCATGGACGCTATAAGGCAGGCTGCGGATTTGAAGCTGACCGGCAGGACAGTGAAAACTACCGGCCTGACCCGCAGGATATTCGGCATCGAAGGGGAACTGGGACTCAAAAACCTGAAAAGGAACAAGAGAAGATATAAGGCCACCGTATTTTCGCTGATCATCAGTATGGTGCTGTTTCTGGGAGTGTCCGTTTTTACCATGGAACTGAAAAAATCCTATACCTTATCCCAGGATGGGGTCAATTTTGACCTGCAGGTATATACTGGTGACAAAAGCCCGGAACAGAAGGAAATCCTCGGGAGAATGGCCGCGCTGGATGATGTAGAAGAGTCTACGCAAATCGAAAGCCTGGATGCGACCACCTTGGTCAGTGAAACAGCCATTGCCGATTATTTGAAAAATAAAGGACCGGCGGCTGCGGATGGAAAGTACCCGTATCAAGTCGTTGTCAATGCGCTGGATGATAGATCCTTAAAAGCCTATGCAAAGGAAACAGGAGTAGATTTTGACCGTATGAAAAATACGGACAATATTTCGGCAATCGTTATTGATACGGTGAAATATAAGGACATGAAAGAGGACAGGTTTATTGAAACAAAGGTAATAAAAGCCCGTAAAGGAGATAAGCTCGATATAAATTTCTTCAACAGCAAAGCGGAAAAGGAAGTGAATCTGGCGGCTGTGGAGATGGCTGCCCTCACGGACAAGCTTCCTATGGGCATTGTGAACAATGCGGATACCGCGTATGTCAATATTGTGGTATCCACTGATGCCCTTAACAAAATAGCAGAGGCGGACGAAGTGGCAAAGGATTTCATTAATATCAATTTATTGTTTAAAAGCAGCAATCCGCTGAGGCTTCAGCAGAGTATCGAAGCTATTCAGGATACGGCGGGATCAAGCCGTATTTCCATCTACAACCTGTATCGTCAAAGACAAAAGGAAGAGCAAATGATTCTGCTGCTGTCGGTTTTTGGTTACGGGTTCATTTTACTGATTACGGCCATTTGCATTGCCAATATATTCAACACCATATCCACCAGTGTGGCTCTTAGAAAGAGGGAGTTCGCAATGCTGAAGTCCGTGGGAATGACACCGGCCGGCTTTAACCGGATGATTAACTACGAAAGCGCATTTTACGGACTGAAGGCTATACTGTACGGACTGCCCATAAGCTTTGCCGTCATGTATCTTATTCACGGCGTGCTTATGAACAGTTTCGAATATGCCTTCACCATCCCCTGGCTCAATGTATGCATTACAATTGCAGCGGTTTTCGCAGTGGTTGGTGTCGCAATGCTTTATGCCAGCAGGAAAGTGAAAAGGGAAAATATCATCGAAGCCTTAAAAAGGGAAATTGCCTGAAGCAGACACAGGCTGATGGATTTCCGATAGCCATACACTGCTGAAACAGAGGATTTGTCAGAGACAGCCCTCTGTTTTTTTAAATTTAAAAGACGGATAGGGGTAAATTAAGAGAATATCCATCCCTCAAATAGATTTAAAAGGATTCCGGAATATTTAATCCGTTGATGAGATAGACTATTTTTGACGAACAAAGCAGCTTCAAGCGGAAAGCTTACCGTGGCGAAAGCTGGAACCATCAAAGATGGCAACTATTTTATTTTTGGAGGAATACTTATGAAGGATAATCTGACTCCCGAGCAGCAGGCAAAGGAAAATAAGGCTGAAGTTCAAAAAGATAATGAGAGAAGAATTGAAGCGTTGCTGGAGATCAATAACCGCTATGTCCGGACGGAAAGGCATCTCGAACAGCATTCCGATATTTCCGGGCTTGATGAGCTGAAGCATAATATCAAGCTTCAGGAAGAAAGAGAAAAAGAAATGGAAAATATCAAAAATATCATTGTATATGGCCAGCATGAAGAAATTGACCAGAAGGCAAACCTGAAAAAGAATATTGAGTATACCGGTCATTATTTGCAGCACCACGCCCCAAATCTTGACGATACGACTTTGCAGAAAACGCAGGAAAAGCAGGAGCACAGAAAGGACCAGCTGAAGCATCTTGAGTAGGAAGCAGGAAGTCAGGCCCGGATTATTCGGCCGCGGCATCCGAAGTTGAGGAAAGTCGCCGTACAAGGACCGGATTGATTTGAAGGATGAAAGGCTTTAAACCTGGGAAGCGATTTCCAGGCTTAAGGCCTTTTTGAATGAATTTTTTTCACAAAACGGACGATAAATAGTAGGGGACGATGCCGAAACGGACCAGGGTCTTAGCCGGGATGATCCCTGCGATTGATGAAACAAGGGGTAGCTGGAAAAAAATAAAAATAATTGTGACCTTTTTTTATCCTCATTCGTGTTATCGGTGAAAGGAGGTTTTACCAATGCAAAAATTGTCACAGGCGCCGGGTAACAATTTTTCCACAAAATACGATTTATATGGAAACATGTTATTTAAAATTTCGATGGTCCAGCTTGGAAATAAGGAGGATGCTGAAGAAGCCATGCAGGAGACCTTTTACAGACTGTTGTACAATGCGCCGGAATTCAACGGCGACCAGCATGAAAAGGCATGGCTCATCAGAACGATTGTAAATATCTGCAAGGACATGCGCAAAAGTGCATGGTACCGGAAAGTTTTAAAGACGGAGGAGATTGAAGCGTATTACGATAATTCTTCGGACTCCGAGGTTATGATGGAAATTCTGCGGCTTCCGGCCAAGTACAAAGCAGTCATACACCTGCATTATTTTGAAGATTATTCCGTCAGGGAAATCGCTGACATACTTAAAATAAAGGAATCTGCAATAAAAATGCGCTTAATGCGCGGAAGGCAGCTTCTTAAAATCGAACTGAAAGGAGAATGAACATGGAGAGTGCAAAGATTAAAAACGCAATTGGAAAGCTTGAACCGGATGAGGAGATGAAATACCGGCTGGCTGAAAAATTAAATAAGCAAAACCACAGGAAGCATTCCGCCAAACCCATTGCCGCAATAGCGGCCGGCCTTGCCGTAGTGCTCTGTGCAGGATTACTG
>JAEZCO010000006.1 GCA_023433505.1 Bacillota bacterium
GCCTTACGGTATGGTCTACCAGAAGACGCCCACCCTCAGGCCCCACAAAGCCGTTGCATATATAGGTGCTGTAACCGCCACCCTGAACCGCCCTGGCTGTCGGCAAATACAGGCCGCAATCGCAGGCCAGCTCAATGATAAATGCTTGCCGTGCTTTACTCCTTGCTTTTATCTGCAGGCCGTAGTCCAGAAATAACTCAAAAGGGTTGGTGGCAATTGCAATATCCCCGATTCTCATCACATGCAGCTCCATCGTATAAAACGGATTGTCCTGCTGCCTCCGATACCTTGCGAGGATACCGTCATACAGGACCAGATGGAATAAATCGTCGCCGTCTGAATTTTCATCTTTCTTTTTATTCCTGGAATTCAGCTTCTGCTCCTTGATTATTTTATCGTACTCAAGCTGCGCTTGCTTAACATCGGCATACGTCACCTTCCTTACCGGAAGGTCGATATCGCATACCCGGTGTTTGAAGTCGGCATTGCTTTTTATTTTCGATTTGGCGGAAGTTATCGTCGAATCCACCGCATTGGCAATTCTTTCCGCAATGACCGCCATCCCTGCTTCGCTGTTCATTTCCTTAAAGGAAGTGCTTCTGCGGGTCAGGTCCCTGGGGGACTGATCACCGGCGGCCCCTGTCATTGCAAGTACAAAAAGGTCTTTTGAATATCTTTTGGAGAGTTCTTTCCGAACCTCGCCCCAGAAATCGGCTGAAATATATTTCTTTTGCTCCACAATCTGCGAAGGGCAGGCAACATTGATGGCCAGGCCGGTCAATTCATTGCTCTCATCCCATAAATACAGTATTTCCACTCCGTGATCGGTGGTCCCCCCAAAAGATTCAAAATCTATTTCGTCCGTCTGTCCGTACATTCTGGCCGTACCATCCTCATACGTAACCATCCTGTTGTACCCTACGACGGCAAACCCCAGCTCGGAGCTTACACCCCCCGGCTTGCGCTCCGACCATGCCTCAGCGGCCGCTTCACACAATCTTCCGATAAGGAACTCGGAATATTCCGTGGGTGTTATGTACCCTTCCTTTTTTGCAGGATATTTTAACAAATCACCCCCGAATTTCGCCAGCTCATCGATGGAGGTAAAGGGCCCCGTATGAACATGGGTCGCGAAAACAAGCAATTTTTTACTATCAAAATCCGGCAGCGTCTCCTTCAACTGCTGCCTCACCCCTTCCTGCAAATGCTTTTCAACAAGCAATAAATCGCAGGAGATCATGATGGCCTGTTCACTGGCGGTACCGTTTTTATCGACGGATTCCAAGGCAAGAGCCGTCGCCGTGATGGGATCGTGCACAGATTCGGCAGCTCTTTCATAAAACTGCCCTGCCAGTAATGAGGGTTTCAATGGTGTTATGTTCTTTTGTGACCATCCTACCAACATTTTGCTGCTCATACAATCCACCTCTCACAATACTTAGGGGTACTGCAAATATTATTTCCTGTTTTCTAAAAGTACCGGCCGCACCAGACTGCATTTCTGAAACTTATACGGGGGGGTATATTTGCGCCGGTACTCAGAGGACCTCTATTTTTGCGATCCTGCAGAAATCCTTGACGATTTCGCTGTTATCGCCATAGGACAATATATAATGCTGGGACGCCACTTTTTCGGCAAACTCCTCCACCGGAGTATCCGGTATGATCTCCAGACTGGGCAGCTGAGGTGCGGGCTGAGCCCAGCCGGCCTCTTCCCACGGCCCCGGCGTTACGGCTTCACCGGTGACGACATGCATTTTATACCGGTCCCCTTGGCCAATCAACCGGCACAAGGTAACTTTGCCCGTCCTGACCTTTGAAATGTTCAATATACCTTCACTCAAACTGCCGAAACCGGCAGGGCATACCTTCACTTTCCCGTCCACCACCTCGGAAGGGACAAAGTCCGGCACTCCAACCAGCAGCCTGTCCTCCATAAATTCATAAAATTCAAAATAAGCAGCGATCTGTCCTGTCAGATATTTTACAATCAGTTGGGTCACGGCTCCGAGGGTATCGTTTTCCGGAATCGTACAGACCTTCAGATTGTCTGCAAGCAGCATGAAGACCATTGCCGGCGGGAATCCCGCCAGCTTTTTCATCCCGTCCACATCGATGAGTGAAATACCGGCATACCCTCGCTCGAGAATTTTCTTCTTTATGGCCAGATAATACTCCACACCGGTTTTAAGGGTAGTGTCCTTTGCCGTTTTTTCAAACTCCCAGTTTTGCCTTATCCCGTCCACCACCTGGAGGATGTCTTGCTCCTTCAGCGTTTCAATGGTCTGCACCATCTCAAGCATCTCAAAGATTTCCACTTCCACCCCGATTTTGCTTCTTAATGAAATGCCCTCAAACATTGTCCCGTACAGGTTCATGTCCCTGTACCCCATCATCCCGATTTTAGAACCCCTGAGCAGGGCAGCCGCCTGGGCGGCCTTCACAAAACGCAGGAGCCTGTTGATTTTTGGCTTTCCATTGACGGTGTTATAGACAAAAATAAAATTATACCCCATATCCTCCATGACTTTTCTCAAAGCCGTTGTTCCCGCCTGATCCGCAGTGGTTACCAGCCTCCCGTTTTCCATGTATCCGGCCAATCCCCAGAGAATCATGGGCTTATGCGAAAACTCGCTGATTACGCTGACGACCGCATGACTGGGTATCCATCCGGCCACGCAAAGAATAAGCACGTCAAAATCCTCTCTTCGCAAATCGGCAATAGCCCTTGCCACATCCACACCTGCCTCATCATCGCTCACATACCCGGTGGTGACAAGCGTAAGGCCTTCATTCTCTAAAATTTTCGCAGCTTCCAGGCATTTACCGCTTATTATTTCCTTGGGAGAATTCACTTCTCCAAAGCCAACAAACCCCACTTTACCCGTAAACAAATTATCATCCCTCCGAAGCCTTCAGAGTCTTTGAAACGTTTTATTTATAATAAACCTTTGCTATATACCGGTAAACATATTTTCAAGACTCCGGTACAGCGCAAGATATGAATCATAACCCTTGAGATAAACCTCCAGATTCCGCGAATCCGGCTCATATTTGATATGGGCTCCCACCAGCCTTGAACAGGCGTCCTCAATCGAATTGAAAACTCCTGAACCGGTTCCTGCCAGAATAGCAGCACCGAAGCAGGTATTCTCCTGGTTTTTAACCGCCAGGATGGTTTTTCCCGTAACATCGGCTTTGATGGAGTTCCACAGCCTGCTTCCGGCTCCGCCGCCGAAGGCTTGAATTTCATTGACAACGATCCCAAGCTCCTCAAGGATCTTAACATACCTGTTGATCATAAATGCTACCGATTCCATAATGGCTCTTACAAAATGAGCTCTCGTGTGCATCAGGGTAAACCCGGAAAACGCTCCTCTGGCATAAGGATTATATTCGGGGCAGGCAGCTCCGCTGAGATGCGGAAGCATCAAAAGGCCTTCAGATCCGGCCGGCACGTTCATGGCTTCCTGATCCATGATATTGAAAATACTTTCTCCTGCAGCAGCAGCCTTTTCTTCCTCAAGCTTATAGAAATTCTCCCTGAACCATTTAAGCACGATGCCCGCTGTCTGAGCCCAAAAAAGCAAATAGTATCTGCCGGGTATTGCATGGGCCTGGCAGGTCAGCTTTAGAACCGGATTATAGGGCACCGGGGTATTAATATTCGCACACACTGCAAGACAGGACCCTGTTGTTTCCAGAACCGCCCCGGGCTTTATGTTGCCCGCCCCGATCAAGCCTGCCGTTTGATCCAGAGCGCCTGTGACAACAAGGGTTTCCTTGCTTAGTCCCGTTTCTTCAACGGCCTCACAGGTAAGATTTCCGACGACTGTTCCCGACTCGTTTATCTGTGGCAGCTGCTCCGGTTTGATGCACAGGAACTCCAGCATTTCCTCCCACCAACAGCCTCTGTGTATATCAAACAGAAGGGAGGAGCAAAGGAGTGACTTTTCGGCTGCATACCTCCCGGTAAGCTTATAAATCAGATAATCTTCAAGGAGCAAAAACTTAGCGGTCCTGTAAAATATATCCGGCTCGTTTCTCCTCAGCCACAGGATCTTTGTTGCAGGCCAAGTAGCAGCTACCTCCGATTGCCCCGTGGTTTCGTATACCTTTTGCACGCCAAACCTCTCCCTGATGATACCGGCTTCTTCAGCCGACCTGTTATCAAGCCAGACGATGGCATTCCTCAAAGGCTTTCCATACCGGTCCAGGCATATCAGCGTTTCTCCCTGGCTGCTGATCGCCATGGCCTTTATTTCGGCGGCAACTGCATTCGGATCGTTTACAATCTTGTTTAAAACATTTTTACATATTTCCCAATAGGTATCGGGACAGAATTCGACAATTGAAGGAGCGGGTGTAATCAGGGAATAATCCTCGCTGTGACGGGCAATTACCCTTCCCTCTTCATTAAACAACGCTGTCTTGAATGAAGAAGTACCTGCATCCAAACCCAGTAAACACTTCATTTGTGTACCTCGATCCGAAGAATTTTAAAGGAAGCGCCCTACCCTAATCCAATCATAAACCAGTTTATGATTTTTAGACAGTAGCTTTATTTTATATGAGGTTTCTGGATTTTGGATACATAAAATTACATTTTTGTTATTATATCAACATTTTACACCTCTGCCGGATTGGTCCAAAGGGCTTGAATCCGCCTATTTCCCGGGGCGGAAATCAGTAGCTGCCATCACAGTTTGGCAATTGAATTTATGTACTGGCCGTAGTATAATTATGCAGTTACAATAAAAAGTAAAACTTTTCAGTTTCATTTACATACTCAATTATATCGACTTAAGAATGAAGTTTTTACCGCAGCAATGGATGGAGAAGAACATGGAGAATACACCGGAAACAAATATAAGACAACTGGCAGCGTTGCGGCTCCTGGATTGGTATCTTGAAAATCAACGGGATCTGCCCTGGCGCCATACGTCCGATCCCTATAAAATATGGCTCTCGGAAATCATGCTGCAGCAGACCCGGGTGGATACGGTCATTGGCTATTACCACCGCTTTCTGGAGCGGTGCGGAACCCTCTGTGAGCTGGCCGATGCGCCCGAGCAGGAAGTGCTGACCCTGTGGAAGGGACTGGGCTATTATTCCCGGGCTATGAATCTCCGAAAAGCGGCAATCCGGATCGTGGAACAATATGGCGGGATATTTCCCCGGGATCACGAAGCGATCCGCAAGCTGCCGGGTATCGGCGATTATACTGCCGGCGCCATCGTCAGCATCGCCTTCAATGAGCCCTGTCCCGCCGTGGACGGCAACGTGCTGCGCGTCATAAGCCGGCTGGAAGGGATTGAGGAAGATATCTCTCAGGACCGGACAAAAAAAACCGTCGCCGGGATCGTCCGGGGGATGATCCCTGAAGGCCATGCGGGAGATTTCACCCAGGCGCTGATGGAATTGGGTGCACTCATCTGTACCCCTTCCTCACCCCAGTGCGGACGGTGTCCGGTACAGCCCTTTTGCAACGCTAACGGGACCGGACGGCAAAATGAGCTGCCGCTAAAGAAAAAAAAGGAGGCTCCCCGGGAAGTGCCCTGCTGGGTGGCCGTCATCCGGGAAAACGGAAAAATACTTCTGGAGCACCGGAAAAACGACACCTTGCTGAATCAGCTCTGGGGGCTGCCTATCGTCGAGAAAAAAGAAAACTGCCTTCCGGCAGAGCGATTGAGGGAAAAATACGGGCTGCAGCTGGAAAGCCCAAAAAAGCTTGGAACAGCCATCCATGTCTTTTCCCACCAGGTCTGGAAAATGGATGTCTTCGCCTTTTCTCTTCCGGAGCCGCTGTCTGATGGCTGCACCCTGCACTGGGTGGAAGAAGCGGAATTGGACCGGTATGCCGTTCCTACGGCCTTTCAGCGGGTCCTGCGGCTGCTGGACCGGGACGGCGGATGGGAACAGCTTGAAATCCCCCTGGACTAATGGAGTACTATAGGATAAAGGCTATTTACTTCGTGTGATGAATTTTTAATTTGTGTATATAGCTCTCGCTCATCAGCTGCAGGTAAATGTCATACATAATCTGCCCGATTTCATCATTTATAGCTGCAGCCCGGGCCTTCTGCGGAAATGCCATCAGGTGCATAGGGACGTCCCATATGCTGTAGTCTATATCGGGAATCGGGTAAAACCCGGCTCTCTCATAAAACCCGATCCTTTTCAATCTTACCTGCTTTTCCTCCGCATCCGGGGCTTCTTCAGGCTTCTCTACTTCAACAATAATACCGTTTTTGCCTTTGTATTTCGATTTGATCTCCTCGACAAAAGCTGTGCCGAAGCCGCTTTTGCGGAACTGCCCATATACCGCCAGAAGGCTTATCAGGACATACCCGTTTTCATGTCCTCCGGCACAAATGGCATAAGCTACGTCATCCTCCGCCTTTTGCAGAATAAGTCCTTCCTGTACTCCAGTTTGTATTTGCTTCTTTAATACTTCATATGGAGCATATTCTCCTTGGGCAAAATCCTCTTTTATGTGTTTGTAAATATCCCGTAGTTCGCTTATTTCAATACTTCTAACAGTATAATCATCCATAGTACCAGTATTCCCTTTTATTATTATTCTAGAACTTCCCCGTATTTTTCTCTTCATGCACCTTAATTCCATGGTAAAACATCCAGTTCAGAGGTGTCTGGACAGAGAGCTCCTCTCCAAGCTTCACCACTTTACCTGCAAACATTTCAATCTCCGTTATGCGGCCGTATTCCAGGTCTTGCAGCGTGGAAGGCTTATTGGCAAAGGGTATCCTCATAATAGTATCTTCCTGCCGTTCTATGTCTTCCTGGCCTAAAGCAATACCAAGCCGGTTTGCAATTTCGACCACCTCTCCCATGGCTCTACGCCGAATCGCATTGGCATGGCTGCTTATGTGAAAAGCTCCAAAGGGAACGCCCAAAAGGGCGCAGGTCATATTTTCCCCGATATTGCACATGAATTTGAACCACATGCCTTTTATCATATCAGGATCTATTTCATAATTTATTTTACAGGCGTCAAATAATGCTTTGACAGACTTAACTCTTTCAGATAATTCACTATTCCGTGCCTCTCCGAAGTGTACCTTTCCCCACTCGGGATCAAAGCTTGCAACCCCGTCCTTCATAACTATGGAAACCCTCATATAGGAATACAAAACATGCTTCCAACCATAGACCGCCGCAATTTGTTCCTCACTGTCAATCCCGTTCATCACGCAAAGAATCCGGGTATCCTGCCCGACTTGATTCCGGATATCCTCAATCGCTTGAGCAAGCCCCGTACCTTTTACCGCCATTATAATCAAATCGGCCGGATCGCCTTCCGTTTCCGGAGTAACGACAGTAAATTGATGTCTGACCCCATTAACCGTTACACCTTTTGACAGTATTCTTTCTTTACGCCGGCCTTCGGCAAGTACCCTGAAGTTTTCCTTCCCCAGATATGCCTCCAGTTTTGGCGCAAAAAACACGCCCATGGCTCCCAGGCCAATGAGGGTTACCTTCTTTATCTCCATCTCTTTCTCCTTTACGTAACCGGTTTCATTCATAAAAATGCTGAACCAGGGAATACTTGTTTTTTAAATCATTTTGCATAGCCCAGATAATCCTTGATCAGCTTTGCGGCAATGGGAGCCGCAGCTTCTCCGCCCGTGGACCCGTTGTATTCCAGGATGACGGTGACTGCGATCCGCGGATTTTCATACGGGGCAAAGCCTGTAAACCAGGCATGCTCGGAGCTCTTCTCCTTACCTGTCAGCTCATTCTGGGCTGTGCCGGTTTTGCCGGCCACCTTTACCCCGCTTACGGCAGCTTTTTTCCCCGTCCCGGAGACCACCACCTCCCGCATGGCGGCAGCTATCTCTTCGGCTGTATCCGCATCCACCGCCCGGCTGTATACCGTGGGAGCAAATTTCTTAACCACGGCTCCGTTAGGCGCCAGGATACGGCTTACAACCCTCGGTTCCATGACAACGCCGTCATTAGCCATAGCTGCAGTGACCAGGGTCAACTGCAGCGGTGTGACAAGAACTTTTCCCTGACCTATGGCCGATGCCGCCATGTCGGCTTTCGTCATCCCTCCGTCGTTCTCCGGGTATACGCTTCTTTTAAGAGAAAGGTCAAATGGCACCTGCTTGTTCATTCCCATTTTTTCCGCAATGCTCCTCACCGGATTACTTCCCAGCTCCACTCCGAGGCCCGCGAAAAAAACATTGCTGGATACGGCAAACGCATGCTTGAGGTCCAAATCGCCGTAAGCCTTGTTGCCGGAATTGGAAAACACTTTGCCGTCAATGGCAATGGAGCCCGTATCCTTATATTTCGTGTCTCCCAGCCCGCTTTCAATGGCCGCAGCCGCCGTCACCATCTTGAAGGTGGACCCGGGCGCGTACAACCCCTGGGTCGCCCGGGGAAAGAAGGGATGGAGCTCCGATTCCACCAACTCCTGCCACTTGTCGGACAGGCTGCTGCCGTTTGGATCGAAATCAGGCTTGCTGACCATGGCAAGAATGTCACCTGTTGTGGGGTTAATGGCTACAACAGCCCCCTGCTTTCCTTCCATCAGGCTTGACGCCTTCTTCTGCAGCCGGTGGTCGATGGTCAGCTCCAGGCTGTTTCCCGATTTCTCCCCCTGCAGACCCGGAGCAATATTGAACACTGAACCCACACCGGTGTTTCCGAGAAGATAGTCATTGTATGCAGCTTCCAGCAGCGTCCTGCCGTATGCCCGGGAATTATAGCCGATGAGCTGCGAATACATTGACCCGAAAGGATAGATCCTTTCGCTTTTTCCGTTCTTAATATTGCTTTTGGCCAGGACAACCCCGTTCCGGTCGGTTATACTTCCGCGGAGGGTGCTGTTCTCCTTCTCCCACTGCCGCCTGTTATAGGCGTTGTTTACAATGCTGTCTCCCACAGCCAGCTTGAAATAGGTCAGATATAAAATTAATGCCATAAACAGACCGCCAATGACAATTAAAAGCCAGACGATCCTTTTCGTAGTTTTATCCGTTTCAGGCGCTGCCGCAGCCATTTTCCCTTCATCCTCCGGCTTTTCCGCCGTTTCTCTCTTATCCAGGTCCATCCGCCCCCTCCCTTTCCTCTCTGGCGGTTCCTGCCGAAACCGCCTGCAGGATACCCAATGCCATAAAGCTTGTGGTCAGGGAGCTGCCGCCATAGCTGACAAAAGGCAGCGTGACCCCTGTCATGGGAATCAGCTTGATCACCCCGCCGATAATGATAAAGGTCTGTATTCCGAACATGGCTGTGATTCCTGCCGCCACAGCCCTATCGAAGGCATTGTGCGCCTTCAGGGCCAGCTTAAAGCCCCGGTAGCAGAGGATGAAATATAGAAGGATGACGGCCACGCCGCCAAATATCCCCATCTCTTCGCAAATGGCGGAGAAGATAAAATCGTTGGCCACCTCCGGAATCATGTCCGGGTTGCCAAGGCCGATGCCTGTGCCAAAAAAGCCTCCTGAAGCAATGGCAAACAGCGACTGGGTGATCTGATACCCCTTTCCGTCCAGGTCGTCCCATGGATTGAGCCACATATCCACCCTCACCCGGATATGGCTGAGCAGCAGATATCCACCCAATGCAGCGGCAGCAGCCAGGATCCCGTTGACGGCATAAAGCTTCCAATCGTTTTCAAAAATGAATAGCATACCGATATATACAAGAAACAGCAGGGTGGACATCCCCCAGTCCCGCTGGATGATGAGCAGACCAATGAAGCTGTAGGCAGTCCCCATGGCATACAGCTTCTGCAGAAGGCTTCCTCTTTCAATGGTAATGCTGTGCCGGTAAACCAGGAAATGCGACTTACCTCCGTAGCAGCAGGCCAGCGCCAGTACAAAAAGAATCTTGATCAGCTCTGAAGGCTGAAAGTTATGTCCCGCCATTGTGATCCAGTTGGTGGAGCCCTTGATGCTCCTGCCCAGCAGGAGAGTGAGTGCAAACAGCGCCAAGGCAGCAGCCGTATAATAGAACATGAACCGGTTCAAGCCCCTGATTTTCATAAAAATCAGACAGGTGGCAAAAAAGGCCAGGATCCCCACCAGGAACCAGATAATCTGCTTGAGCCCCAGCTCCCTGTCCAGTCTGTAGATCATGATGAAGCCAAGGCTGGTCAGCATCGCCGTGATCAGAAAGAGATACTCGTCTCCCAGATGCAGCCGGACCAGCAAAAAATGCACTGCCACAATCAGTACAATCACCATAAGGGCTGCCGCTACCATGTACGCATCAAAGCTCTTCCTATAAAAGCTCAAAAGCGAAAAGGCAAACAGGTCCGCCAGTACAATCAAATTCACAGGCCTCCTGGAGCCTATTTTCCCCAGTATCTTCCTCATCTCACCGCACCCCGCCCACATACAGAAAATCCAGGGTTCCGGCATGGATCCTGTCCCCGTCCTTCAGCGCCGTCTCGCTGTCCTCCAACCGCAGACCGTTTACAAAGGTCCCGTTGGTGCTGCCCATATCCTTAATAAAATGCACCCCGTCCTTTTCCCGGATGGATGCATGGGCGCCCGAAAGGAAAGGGTCCTGGATGCTGATGGAATTGTCCCGGTTTCTGCCCAAACATGCCTTATTTTCCAACGGGTACGTCTCAAGAACCCGGAATTCAAGGCTCTCTCTCCGGTTAACCAGCTTGAGGTACGGCAGGTTTTTGCCCGCAGCATTTCCCGGTGCGCCGGCCGTGCGGATATCAAGGTACACCAGCCGGATAATGCTGTAGATGAAAAGATAGATGATGGTTATAAAAATGTATTTAAGAAGCGTCGATAGCACTCCAAACATACTGCCATTCTCTCCCAATAGTTTTCAGGCACTCCGGTGCCTTTTTCTTCTTTTTCTTTTATGATACCACAGTTAAACTCCGGTGAAAATACAACTTCCCGTTTTCCTGAAAACGCAGCCCATGGATGCGGGCATTTTCAGAAGAACGGGAAGTTATTTCAGTCCTTTATAGGAATGATATTACTGACTTTTGCCCTTCTTTTTCGAGCCCCGCCGAATCAGGATAACCAGGGCTCCAACGACCAGGACAATCCCGGCCAGAACATAATACTTATATCGGATGGCCTGGTCCAGAACGCTTTCCACGGTATCCGACAAGCCGCCCTTTGAAGTATCCTGGGCTGCGACAAGATTTGATTCCGCCATAACTTTCCCATTCAAGGTATAGCTTACCTGTCCCAGCACCTGTCCGCTCTTGATGGGACCCAGCAGCTTCACCGCCCCTGCTCCGTCTTCATGCAGCACCAGTTTTTTATCCCAGGACGTATTCTTTTGAAGGGCCGCAAAGTCCGCATCCGTGAGAATATCGGTGAAATCCTTGTCCGCCTGGACGTCCAGATCAGTTTCCTTGCCGAAATATTTCCTGCTGACCTTTACGGCGGCGACCTTATCTCCTTTTTTAAACAAGGTATGATACTTGAACTGGCCAAATCCGTACTCAAACAGATTTTTAGCGTCCACGCACCGGGTTTCCTCCTTGTCCGCCTTGAGGACAACCGCAATCAGGGTCATGCCGTCCTTTTCCGCCGATGCCGCCAGACAGTAACCTGCAAGAGAGGTATGGCCGGTTTTAATGCCCGTGGCATAGGAATAGTAATATTTGCTTTTGGGATTCAGCAGCAGATTTCTGTTCAACCAGGGCGCCGGAGCTTTTGAGCCCTTAAGAAATTGGGCATCCTGGATGGTATAGGTATATGTACCGACTACCTCTCGGAAGAAATCGTTTTTCATGGCCTCTTTGGCAATCAAAGCTAGATCGTAGGCCGAACTGTAGTGATCCTCATTGGGATAGCCGTCGGGATTCGCAAAATGGGATTCCTTCGCACCGATTTCCTGTGCCTTTTTATTCATCAAGTCCGAAAAGTATGTTACGGCGTCTTTTATTTCCATGGAAGCATTGCCCGACTTCTTCCGTGCAACGGTGACGGCAGCCGTATAGGCGGCGTCATTACCCGAGGGGAGCATCATAGCCCAGATCAGGTCGCTGCCGGTTATTTTCTCGCCTAAAACCAGGCCCGCTTCACTGGCGTCTTTCTCCACCAGATTGATTTCCTTCCCTACCGTGACGCTTTCTTTCATATCCAGGTCTTCCAGGACCAGCAGAGCGGTCAATATTTTCGTGATACTGGCCGGATAAACCTTCTGGTGTATATTTTTCTCATACAGGATTTTTCCTGTTTTCCAATCCGTCAATATTGCAGCTTCAGCTTTTACTTTCGCCGGTTCTGCCGCCGGCGCACCATATACCGGAAAGGCATTCAGAAACAGCACCAGGATAAAAACCGTCAATACCGGGTAGATTCGTTTCATCTTTTGTTCTCCTTCAAAATTCAGTTATTTGCATAGACGAACCCGGGGACAATTTGTTCCCCTGATTTTACATTTATCTTTCCCTTTTCCGGGAACGGATAAAATTGTTCTCTATAGCTAAATTATACCTGAAAAAGAGGCATGAAAACAATACATACATTATTAGAACTCTCTGCTTTTATAGAGCTTTACCGAAAGCAGATAAGAAGCAGAAAGCAGCAAAAGGCTGATTGCCAGGAGTCCCGCGGCAGCCTGAAGCTCCGAGAGGCCTGACAAAAATTCCTTCACCCTGCTGATCGGAGCGCTGTTCATTTTATCGTTAAAGGCCATGCTAATAGCGCCGATACCAAGAAAGACTCCGAAAAACAGTATAAAATTTATAAATTTCGACCGGATATAGCCCAGTTTGAAAAAGGCGGGAAAATAGACACTGACGATGAGAGACACGGCAAACACTGTTCCGATCAGGCCTTCGGCGGTTATAGGATTGGTTCTGAGCGGGATGCCGAAGACGTTTATGATTGCGCTGACAATTACGTAGTATATTACGCCAAGCGCTGCATAGACAAAAACAGACAGGTATCTTGCCATCACAATGGAAGATCTGCCCAGAGGCAGGCTGTTCAGAAGGATATCCGCCTTGCTCTTGTCTTCAAGCGCACAGGCTGTTAATACCAGGATATAGGTGAGTGCCATAATGCCTGCCGGAAGCGTAGCACTCCCCGAGTTTTGCATAGCTATAATCATAATGGCTACATAAAAGATCCCAAATACAAGCGTCTTTTTTTGAATCAGCATATCCTTAACAATCAGTTGAAACATTGGAATTCCTCCTTGTAAAATACAGCATGATATCCTCAATGGAAGGCTTGTCGAAAAGCACCTGCTCCTTGAACAGCCTCCTGACCTTCTGCTTGTCGCTTACCAGGCCTTCGAAGCCAAAGCTGCTTTCCCTGATGCCGATAAAATACTTCCGTGTATCGCTGTTTAAAAGTTCTTTTTTCCCTTTGACTAGTCCATAATTTTCAAGAATGTCATCCTTGGGGGCGGAGAGTACTATCTCCCCGTTGTGTAGGAAGGTGATATAATCCGCAATTTTATCAAGGTCGGAGGTAATATGGGTTGAAAAGAAAATCCCCATAGTTTCATCCTGGATCAGAGAGGATAGAATGTCCAGAAGCTCGATTCTTACAATGGGGTCAAGCCCCGAGGTAGGCTCATCCATGAGAAGAAGCTCACACCCGTGAGACAGCGCCATTGCCAGCGAAAATTTCATTTTCATACCTTTGGACAATTCCTTGATCTTCTTTTTGGGCGGCAATCCAAAATCCTTCAGATATCGGGTGAAAACACGGTTATCCCAAGCTTTGTAGAAGGGAGCCACAATGCTTTTCATTTCACCGATGGTGAGCTCTTCGTAATAATAATTTTCATCAAATACGAACCCGATTTTATTTTTTATTTCATTTTCGTGCCTGCTAGGGTCAAGGCCAAAAATCCGGATATCTCCGCCATCCTTTTTCAGCAGATTTAAAAGGAGCTTTATGGTTGTGCTTTTGCCCGACCCGTTGGGGCCGATAAAGCCCATAATATATCCCCTTTCCAGGGTAATGTCAATGCCGTTCAGCCGAAAATCCTTAAATTCTTTTGTAAGACCTTTTACTTCCAGAACCGGAGCCATACTATACCTCCTCATACAATAATTTCAACATTTCCTGCATTTCGTCAAGGCTCAGATCAATGGACCTGCCGGAATCCACGGCCTCCGCAAGCTTCTCTTCCACAATCTTAAGCCGGATTTCCTTTAAAAGCTCTTTGTTCTGTGCCGCCACAAAGGAGCCCTTGCCCGGAACGGAAAGAATATAGCCGTCCCTTTCCAATTCCTCATAAGCCCGTTTCGTGGTGATGACACTGATTTGAAGCTCTCTGGCCAGGCTTCTTATGGAAGGAAGCCCATCATTCTCTTGAAGCTCTCCCCGCATAACCATGTTTTTTATTTGGGTGGCTATCTGGTCATAGATCGGTTCCTGAGACGAGTTTGAAATTAAAATGTTCATGAATGCCAAATCATCCTTTCGCAAACCGCGTGCCTGCTGCCAGTTGCTACTGTATATATACAGCATACTCAGTATATACATAATTGTCAATAGATTTACTGAAAATGCAACAAAAATACTTCTCCTTTCGCCAACGACTCTACCCGACGGTAAACTTCTGATCTCATGGCAAGCGGTATGACCAGTCTGAAAAGGAGGAGCATATTTTTGTTTAAATGTAAGATTTTATGTTAAAATAATAGTTAAATTAAAATTTGAAAGAAGGCATTGATATGAAAATTCTGGTTCTATTTTATTCTACATACGGTCACATTTATAAAATGGCGGAGGCCATTGCCGAAGGCGCAGCACAGGTTGACGGAGCGTCCGTATCCCTGAGGCGCGTACCTGAAACGCTGCCGGACAGCTTGCTTGAAAGTATAGGTGCTTTGGAAGCCCAAAAGGCTTTTAGTCATATTCCCGTCTGTACTGTTGAGGAATTGACAGAGTATGACTCCATAATCTTCGGAACTCCTACCCGGTATGGAAGTATGGCGGCTCAAATGAAGGCATTCCTGGATGGTACCGGGGCGATCTGGGCAAAAGGCGGATTGATCGGGAAAGTGGGCAGCGTCTTCACCAGCTCCTCTACCCAGCATGGCGGCCAGGAATCTACTATCCTGGGCTTCCACACCGTACTCTTGCACCACGGAATGGTCCTTGTGGGATTGCCGTATAGCTTTGCAGGACAGATGGGAGTTGAAGAAGTCAAGGGAGGAAGCCCTTACGGCGCCTCAACCATCGCTGGGGCCGGAGACAGACTTCCTTCCGCCATCGAGCTTGAAGCTGCGAGATTCCAAGGAAAACGCGTAGCTGAGATTGCAGGGAAGCTTTCAAAATAGCCTTACGTTCACGGATTTTTTTTACCTGAGATATAAAAATACCTGTTGCAGGATATGACAGAGGATGGTGATCACCCCGTCATATCCTGATTTTACGTTTTCTTGCCTTTCATTTTATGGTTTTTTATTTTTGTTTTGCGGCAACTCCTCAAACCGGGGGGAATCTGATATGATAACTCTACTTATTGCTTGCAAAATAAAATTAAGGGGAGAAAATGTAAATGACGAATGCCTTATCAGACAACAAATCCTTTACACGATGGGTACCGGTAATTGCAAGTATTGCAATACAGATGTGCCTCGGAACAGCGTACATTTGGAGCGTTTTCCAATCCTACCTCATCATCGGCGCCTCCACACCCAATGCCCTTTTCAACTGGCCTGCCACCCACGGCACCCTGGCATACGCATTGCTTCTGGGCGTGCTGACTGTCGGAAGCACGGTAGGCGGAAGAATGCAGGACAAAATGAAAAGCCCCAGGCTGGTAATTGTCATTGCCGGTATTGTGCTGGGTGCAGGATTTCTTCTTGTCCAGCTGACCACTGAAGCAAATCCGTGGATCCTATGGCTTACTTACGGCGTTATGGGCGGCTTTGGAATGGGTATGGCCTATACGACGACTATAGCCACCTGCCAGAAATGGTTTCCGGACAAAAGAGGCCTCATAACGGGAGTCATCGTCGCAGCCCTTGGCTTTGGCGGCCTTGTATTTACGCCTGTAGCCGAGGCCCTGATAAAGAGTGTAGGGGTCCTGAAAACCTTTGCAGTGCTGGGAGTCCTTTTTGTAATCGTCACTGCCATAGGCTCGCTGTTCATCAAGAATCCTCCCGAAGGATTCAAACCTGCGGGTTGGACACCTCCGGCGCCGAAGGAAGGGATCATCGCGCAGAATTTTTCACCCTTGGAAGCAATTAAGATGCCCCAGTTCTATATGGTGACACTTGCCTTAATGTGTGCCACCGCCGCCGGATCCATGATGATCCCCATGGCAAAGATTCTGGGCCTGCAGCCTGAAAGCGGCCTGACCAAAAGTGCCGCGGTCGCGGGCGTCATGATCATAACCGGCTGTAATTCCTTTGGACGTTTGTTCTGGGGATGGGTGTCGGATAAGCTGGGAAGGAAGAAAACCATCCTGACGCTTCTTGTAATCACCTGTCTCTCCATTATCTGCATATCTTTTACATCAGGTTATTTAATGCTTGTATTAATCGCCATAATAGGCTTTTCCTACGGCGGATACCTGGGTGTATTCCCGGCGCTGTCGGCTGATTTCTGGGGCACCAGAAATGTTGCTCAAATCTACGGAATGGTCCTTCTGGGGTTTGGCGTGGGGGCCGTTGCATCTTCTTATACTATTGCGTACTTCAGCAGGACGAAGGCTTTTTCTACGGCTTTCATTATCGCTGCCGCCGCCGCGGTAGTGGGTTTTGTAATCATATCCCTCTTGAAGGCTCCGAAGCTTAAAGAGAGTTAAAGGGATAAACTTTCTGCTGCCGTTGTAAAGGGGTTGTCAATGAGACAGTCCCCTTTTTATTTTCCATCCCGCTTGCATTAACTATCTTTCAGCCTCCAGGAAAATTATAAATAAAATTGTACTTCTTTGGACGTAGTCCTCACCTGGTCCGTTGACAGTGGAGTAAAATAGAGCTATGATGTTATCATTCGGGCTATATGTAAACTACAATTTTGTGAGTAGAGGTGTGAGTATATGAGTGGTATGTGCAGACGTCACATACGGCAGATAATATGCCTTATGACATTCGTCATGATGCTCCTTGTGTTATGCTCTTCATCTCTTTTCCCAATCTATGGTGAAGCTTCTAGTTTATCAGCCTTTTCAAACCCCTCTATTTCTTTTGCAAGCAAGCATGAATCCTTGCAGCCAACGGAAAATCCGTTCCTTTTAACGGTCATTCCCGCGCAGCCCGCTCTGCATGAAATCAAACCTGCACAAAGAGCAGTGGGGCGGATTCAGAACCGTCCAGGCTCCGTACAGCCTGTTGCCGATACACAGGTATTACCGCTGATGAGCTTGGTATTGTTTATACATAACTATGCGGCCCTGCTTGGCAAAAGAAGTAAACATATCTCTCTTATCGCTTTATTATTGGGAGGGCATGCTCCTCCGTCTCCTCAGGTTCTATAATACCTGAACCTTCTAAGGTTCTTATTTGCTGTGACCTACATTTTTTTACTGCAAGGCGGCCGGCAGAAAAACCATCTGCGTCGCTCATAGGTCCGGCGATTTCTACAGATCAGCACCCCTGCCACAGAGTGGCACACCTGAGTATGAAAAGATGCAGCGGCGACCCAGTGATCGCTCACCCCTGCACTAGATTCCTTTTCATACCAATAAAAACAATAATTATTTACTGCGGCGAAGGTTATCAATCACAAGGCATTCCTATGCTCTGAAAGGACAACACAAAGCTTTGGCATGCCGTTTTCCGTGAAAGTCTGAAAACCTTCCTTTGCAGATAAAAGAATTGGAGACATGGAGGTAAGTATGAAAAACAAAAAACCTATTTTTTTCATCATCGTCATTGTTGCCTGTATCATGGTATATTTGGCGCTTTTCGGAGTGACCATCCCTCTCGGGGCATCCGAGCTTAAGCTGTACGGCGCGCCGGATATGCGGTACGGCATTGATATACGCGGCGGAGTCGATGCGGTGTTTGAGCCTGCGGAGATAGACAGAAAGCCTACGGAAAGGGAACTTGATGCCGCACGTTCCATTATTAACACCCGGCTTGACCAGCAAAATATTCTTGACCGTGATGTGACCATCGACAAACAGAACGGGTATATCCTTGTACGGTTTCCATGGAAATCCGGCGAGACGGATTTTGACCCCGAGAAAGCCATGGCTGAGCTGGGCGAAACAGCGAAACTGACCTTCCGTGACGAGCAAGGAAATATCCTGGTGGAGGGTTCCCACGTTAAGGAGAGCACCGTTGTCATCGACCCCCAGTTTGGAGGCTATGTTGTAAGCCTTACCTTTGATACGGAAGGGACGAAGCTCTTCAGCGACGCCACCCAGCGGCTTGTTGGCAAACCCATTATCATTTTCATGGATGAAACGCTGATACAGGCGGCTACGGTAAATGAGCACATCTCCGAGGGGGGTGCGGTTATCAACGGAATGAGCGGCTTTGATGAGGCAAAGGCGCTCTCCGACAAAATCAATTCCGGCGCCCTGCCCTTTTCCATGGTGACGAAAAACCACTCCACCATCAGTCCCAAGCTTGGCAGCGGCGCTCTGGACGTAATGCTTCTTGCCGGCGCTATCGCCCTGGGGCTGATATGCCTGCTGATCATGCTGTATTACCGCCTGCCCGGCTTTGTTGCCTGCATTGCGCTTTTGATACAGATATCGGGTCAGATCCTTGCACTTTCCATTCCGCAGATCACCCTCACCCTCACTGGTATTGCCGGCGTCATTCTTTCTATCGGTATGGGTGTTGACGCAAACGTTATTGTCTCCGAACGCATAAGCGAGGAGGTAAAGGCGGGCAAAACCCTGGGCGCCGCCATATCCTCCGGCTTTAAGAATGCATTTTCCTCGGTATTTGACGGTAATATTACCGTCCTCATTGTAGCGGTTATTTTAATTATCTTTGGGTCCGGCGCACTTTTATCCTTCGCGTATTCGCTTCTTACAGGGATAATATTTAACTTCATCGCCGGAATAACGGCGTCCCGCCTGATGATCGGCTCCCTCAGCCAATATGAACATTTGCGCAGGCCGGAGCTGTACACCTGCCCATCAAGGAGGGTTGTACTATGAAAATTATCGGATTTTACAAAAAGCGCTGGATCTTCTTTTCCATTTCTCTGTTGATTATAGTCATAGGAATCATCGCCATTTTTATAAACGGTGTGAGACTTGATATACAATTCAAGGGAGGCTCTTTGCTTAAGTATACCTATACAGGCGGGATTGACGACGACGCGGCTGCCGACGTCATATCCGGCATGCTGAACCGCCCTGTATCAACACAGGTCACCACAAATATCAAAACAGATGAAAAACGTCTTGTGATCAACATCGCAGGTAATTACGGGCTTGACGCAAAAGATCAGCAGGAGCTCGACAATGCGCTGAAAGAGAAGTTCCCGGATGCGGGACTCGCTCTTTCCGAGTCCTCCATGGTTGAGCCGTTTTTCGGGCAAAAATTCCTTCAGAACGGAATGACGGCTATATTCCTTGCGGCTTGCTTTGTCATTCTCTACGTCTGGATACGCTTTCGCAGGATTGGAGGTCTTTCGGCCGGTATCATGGCCCTAATCGCCCTTCTGCATGATGTTATCGTAGTATTTGCTACTTGCGTGATCTTTAAAATCCCCATCGGAGACTCGTTCATCGCAGTGACGCTGACTATCATCGGCTATTCCATCAACGATACCATTGTCATCTACGACCGTATCCGGGAAAATCGCAGGACCAATCCCAAGCTTGCCATTGACGTGCTTACGGATGTTTCCATCAACCAGTCCATGATGCGCTCCGTCAATACCAATATCGCCGTCCTCATCAGCGTAAGCCTTGTCTATCTGCTGGCCTTTGCCAACAGCATCGAATCCATCCAGAGCTTTGCATTGCCCATGGCCATCGGCACCATAAGCGGCTGCTATTCTACGGTTTGCATCGCCGGCCCCCTTTGGGTCATGTGGAAAAAACACAAGGAAAAGGCGCTTTTAAGGATCAAAGCAAAGGCGTAAAAGTGTTTTAATTTGTCAGGGGACGCCCCAGAGGCGTCCCCTTTTATGTCGAGAGAAATCCTGGAAGCCCAATTTCTATCCCCGCGCAAAACCGCATGGAATTTATTTCAATTTCATACAATATCAATTCAAATAACGTTTCCCGCTACAAAAGCTATAAAAAAAAGCCATGTCAATCGGTTTTCTACGATCAACACGGCCGGTTTTCCTATCGGGACAATGTCATCCCTTCAAAAGCAAAATATCTATCTCTCCTGTTGGGCTGGCTCCTGTCCCTCCATACTTTTTTAAAATTTAACATAGTAGCATGATCAGGTTCCTCATTTCTCTCCCAAACCCAACCGGTCACGGGAATGCCCTTCTCACCCTGCCTTGATGGAGCAGATAAAGTACTTCTTGTTGTTTATAATCATTCTATGATTTCTTTTGTTTATTTCCGTTGCCGCCAATGCCTTCCGTTTCCTGTCGGAAATGTCAAACACCTCTATTTTGGCCCCTTCACCGAAGACCTTGCTGAAAAACATATCCGGCTTTTCACTCCGTAGGCATTGCTTGCCGATGACAACGTTCCGCACAGGCGTAACCATCAAAATTGTCATATAAAATCACCCCTTACCCTACCTTGATATCTTTGCTGTACCGATTTGCATAACTGCTTGCCACAAAGGCCTCCGGCTTGATTTTAGCTGCAATGCCGATGCCTTCAAAATATCCCGCCATTTCCCATATAAGCTTTCTGGTCTCGCCCTTTGTCCCTATATCAATATGTGCTTCCAGCTTGCAATCAAAGTTTTTATACTTTGCGGTAAAGCCGCATAGAGCATCAATGAGGGACTCATTCAGCATATATGCCATTTCATAGGTTATGGTAGTCTCCTTCGAGATCTTCTCTTTAAGGTTGTTATACCGTTTGTTTTCCATATGCTTGCTGATGCAGCACCATGCGCCCTGCCCTACCCTGTGAATATGTATCCCTGTCGCAAAGCAGGTGTACTTCCCTTTCACCTGTGAATCAGTTCCCACCGCTATCCGGTATTCACTGTCCGGATCAGCCTTTATAAAATATTTGATGCAGGCTACTACATCCGCGAAGCTCAAATTCTTTTGCATTGAATTAAAAAATCTCATTTGCTCACCTTCTTTTCCTGTTGCATAATCATATTTCCGGTGCGTCAGCACGTCCATCAGGCAATTCCAACCGGCAGAATGCCCAATAAAAAAGTGGTTAAATCCCGTATTCCGGACTTAACCACTCTCCTTGGAAAATGCTGATATCGTTTAGCACTTCGGAAAACCTTATCCGGGTACAAAGGTTTTTCGCATTTAAAAAATAGAGGATTAAATCCTTGTGCACATAAATCCAGGCCTGGTTTACATGACACTTCCATAACACTATTTACTTGTTGCTTAAGTCCTGTGTCTTTATGCAGATACAATGCAAATCCTCCTTTCAAGTATTTTGGAATTTTTTCTTTTGTTTTTTTGTCAGCCGCACACTGCTTTTACAGCTCATGCGGCATCTTTTTTCCTGTATTGCTGCCTTGTATTGTACCAAATCGCAGAAGGTTCTGTCAACTATTTTCCATTTCTGTAATTTTATTGTAATACTCTTCATAATAAAAGCGGTTAAGCCCTCTTTCTCCTACTTAACCGCTCTTTTATGCTGTTATGAAAGATACTTGCTTAATAAGTTACCCTATATTATTATCTTCAAACTTCATAAACAGAGGATTAAGCCAATGTATACAAATGTCTGTACCTGTTTCTGCTGTTGATTTAACTGCAATATTTTTTTGTTCCTGCATGTAACCTCTATGCTGATACACTGTAATCCCCCCTTCCGGTCATCGTATTTTTTAGCCCATTTATGGCTATTTTCAAGCCCACCAACGTTTTTCAAGGCATAATGTTTATATGGTATCACAGGAAAACTTGTCCCGTCAAGGAATATTTTCTCATGAAATTAAGAAAAAATCTGGACCCATGGAGATGAATTTGTAGTATTTTCCAAACTGAGAAAGATGAGGTTCATACCACGGCACAGGTCATCCTGCAAGATATGAGTGTTTTCGATTATGGGACATTAGACTGTCCAAAGCAAATGGGCTGCTATATTGGAGGATTAGTCAGCCAGCTGAAATCAACCGGCGAGATTCGAGAAACGATTGAAAACTCCATCGAAATCCTTGACCAGGCCAGACAAAAAGGCCGTAATTCTATAGCAATCCAGTCATTGATCTATTAACTTTGCAAAAATGGATTTAGCCTGCTAATTTTATCACTTGTATAACAACCTGCCTGCAGACGTGTACTCATGCTTTTCTCTGCAATTTTGTCTGATATGTCATCAATCATATCAGATGATTTCAATCCACACTCTCCGTGTGGAGAGCGACCGGGTTGAAAGCCCGTTTTCCTAACCAATTAGAAATTTCAATCCACGCTCTCCATGTGGAGAGCGACTTAGGGGGGAGCATGATCCGCCCAAAATTTCCGATTTCAATCCACGCTCTCCGTGTGGAGAGCGACTATAGCAGGCACCAGATTTACAGGCGTTACTACCTATTTCAATCCACGCCCTCCGTATGTAGAGCGACGTCATGGTTACAATCGTCGGCAGCAGGGAGATTATTTCAATCCACGCCCTCCGTATGTAGAGCGACCTGCTTTGGCATGTGCTATAGCTGCCGCATACAATTTCAATCCACGCCCTCCGTATGTAGAGCGACTTGTTTCAATTTTCGTAAGCCGTTCGGAGTAGTTATTTCAATCCACGCCCTCCGTATGTAG
>JAEZCO010000034.1 GCA_023433505.1 Bacillota bacterium
ACCGGCCAGCAAAGTCAGCCCCACACCCAGGGACAGCGCTTTCTTGGTCCAACATTTCAGCACAGAGATCCCTCCAAGCATTTTTTACACTTTAAGAAATTTTCTTAAGGAAAACCAACTGCCCAGGGCGCCGATGGTTAAACCAAGCCCCAGCATACTGCCCAGGACCCCCAGTACAAGACGGGGTTCGGTAACCAATTGCATAAAGGGCAGGGACAAGTTCATTTTATTCACCAGGGACAGGTACCCCAAATCAATGGCCAATATGGCCAGCAGGCTGCCAACCAGTCCCAGTACGATTCCCTCCAGCATGAAGGGAAACCGCACAAACCAGTTGGTTGCGCCGAGAGTTTTCATAATGCCAATTTCCCGCCGGCGTGCAAACACAGACATACGGATGGTGGTGGCAATTAAAAACCCGGCTGCCAGGGTTAGGAAAACCAGCGTGGCCACGCTGGCCAGACGGACCCAGCGGGTGACCGAAAGAAGCTTTTCCACCACGCCCTGCCCATAACGGACCTGCTCTACGCCCTGCATGGCCTCAATTTTTTGGGCCGCTGCAGGTACATCCTCCGCTTTCTGGGTCTTAATCCGGAAAGCATCGGGCAAAGGGTTGCTTTTTTCCAGGGATTCCAAAATATCCGCCCGGTCTCCAAAGCTTTCCTTCATAGATTCCAAGGCTTGATCCTTAGGAATAAACTCCACATTTTCCACCGAGGGCAGTTCCTTGATCTTTTTCTCCAGCCCGTCCCGGTCCACCTTGCCCACCTTTTCTTCTAAAAAGGCGGTTATTTCCACACCGCTCTCCACCGAGCTGACCAGTCTTTCCGCATTGACCACCAGCAGCAGGGAAGCTCCCAGAATAATTAAAGAAACCATTACGATTCCCACGGAGGATACGGAAAGCCAGCTGTTCCTCATAATGGAAGTAAAGGCTTCCCGGAAAAAATATTTCAGCGTATTAAAGTTCACCGCGGTACACCCCGCTCTCTTCATCCCGGACAATGGAGCCGGCGGACAGTTCAATCACCCGCTTTTTCATGGTATTTACAATTTCCGAAGCGTGGGTGGACATTAAAATGGTTGTGCCCCGCCGGTTGATGTCCTGAAACAGGGTCATGATTTCCCAGGATGTGGTGGGGTCCAGGTTGCCTGTGGGCTCGTCCGCTATAATAAGCAGGGGTTTGTTAACAATGGCCCGGGCAATACACACCCGCTGCTGTTCACCGCCGGACATCTGGCCGGGCAGCAGGTCTTCTTTCCCCTTTAGCCCCACCTGTTCCAGCGCCTCGGGCACCAGTCGCCGGATTTCCTTGCGGGAAGCTCCGGTAATCTCCAGGGCAAAGGCGACATTCTCGGCGGCTGTTTTTTGCTGCAGCAGACGGAAGTCCTGAAAGACCATCCCGATTTTCCTTCTCATATAAGGCACTTCCCGGCCTCTCATGCGGACAACATTCTTGCCGCCAAACATTACCTGCCCCCGGGTAGGCAGTTCCTCCCGGAAAACGAGTTTAATCAAGGTAGATTTCCCGGCCCCGCTGGGCCCCACCAGAAATACAAATTCACTTTTTTTTATATGCAGAGTTATATCGGAAACTGCTTTTACACCGTTTTCATAGACCTTGGAAACATTATAAAATTGAATCATGCCAACACCTTCTGCACGTCTTTTTTTCTTACGGTCTGTATTCTTTTCAAAGGCCGAAATCAGGCCTAAAGTGCTTTGACCCGGGTTCATGGCCTGACTTTACCGGGGTCTCTTAATTCCATGACTTATTCGCACTTCGACGAATGCAGTTTAAATTCCTTTAAAATTCGTCAAAAAAACAGGATGCCGGACCACCTTTTTACAAAAAACACAAAATATAAGCGCCCTGATGGGCGCTGGCTGATAGACCGTTCTTTGGGGTCGACTGATGGTTTTTTGTTGCATTTTTTACCAAATTCCATGGCTCAGGGCTGATAGCGGGACCTAGAGAAATGCAGGATAAGCAAGCCTATCCTACCTCCCCACCAGGGGCCTGGTCCAGGGACAACGGCTTAGGGCAAAAGTAATCAGGGTGCTGCCGGTCAGGCAAAGAATCAGGTTCAGGGCGATCACCCACCAGGAATACCCCAAGGCCCAGCGGCTCTCCAGCAGCTCTAAAAAAGTTAACACCAGAGGGTGCGCCAGGTAAATGCCGTAGGAATGGTCGGAAAAAAAAGTGGTTGTTCTGGCCAGAGGGCTGTCGCCTGCCACAAACCTGCGGGCCAGAGCTAAAATGGCAAAAAGGGTCACTACGGTAAAAAGAAGGCCCAAAGGTCTGAGGGAAGTGGCGGCATAGGCAGCATCCACAGCGGGGTCCGCTGTCCGGGCGTAAAATTCCCATACCATGGCCAACAGCAGGAGGCCTGCCCCCAGGGTCAGGGGCCAAATCCACCGATCGAGGAATTCCTTAACCTGAGCCAGCCGGAAGGCACAAAAAGCCCCCAATATAAAGAAACCGGACCAGGTAACAAAAAGTTTTCCCTGGTGCCGGAACACAAACTGCAGCACCGTAGAATCCCAGGGTTTAATGTTGTAAAAGGACAGGCAGATATAAGCGAAATACAGAGCAAAGAGCAGCAGCGTCAACCGGCCCATATATCTGCGGGCGCTCTGAAAGAGCGGCAGCAGCAGGGGAAACAAAAGATAAAATTGAAATACCAATACCACAAAGTACAGATGGTAATAGCTGTCTCCCCGGAGCAAGGCCATGCCGAATTGACTCAAAATCTCCGGCAGGGACTGGTTTTTAGGGCCAAAGTACTGCTTTATTAGGAAGTAGCCTGCAC
>JAEZCO010000036.1 GCA_023433505.1 Bacillota bacterium
CTCCAAACTCGCCGTCTCCCCGGGTAGTGCCCCGGATAAAAATTCCCTTTTCATACCATAGGGAAATGGCCAGCCCGTCAATCTTGAGCTCCACCACATACTCCACTTCCTCGCCGTCCAGACCCGAACGAACCCGGCGGTCGAATTCTTTCAAGTCCTGCTCGCCAAAGGCATTGCCCAGGCTCAGCATGGAAATTCTGTGAGGAACCGAAGCAAACCCCTTTTGAACCTGTCCTCCCACCCGCTGGCTGGGAGAATCGGAGGTCACCCATTCCGGATTTTCCGCTTCCAGCCGCAACAACTCCTGCATCAGCCGGTCATACTGGTCATCGGTAACCGTGGGCTGGTCCAATACATAATATTGATAATTGTGCTGATTAATTTCCCGGCGCAGTTCCTCCAGCCGGTTTTTTATCCGCTGGGTTCCATCGGACATATTTTGACCTCCTAAATTTGAGGAGTATAAGCAGAATTAAATTCCTCCGCGGGCGATCATTTCCGCCACATATTTGATGATCCAGGCCGCCGGCACAAAGAAAAGTTGTGCCAGGATGGTGCCCAGAAACCGGGTCAGAGCCAGATAAAAGGACATTTGTTTGATATCCGCCTCGGGACGCTCTCCTCGCAGGGCCTGGTCCGTAAGGCCCGCTGCGGTGGGATCCACCACCGTGGCAAACAGGATGGTGGCTATGCCGTTGATAATGCCCGAGAGCATGGAGGCGGTGGTCCGGAATTCCGGATACAGGGCGCAGGCGTACAGGGAGGAAAGCACCGAAGTGGTAAAAATACCGGTAATAAAAATATTCAGTATCAAAAACTTTTTGGGAATGGTCACTTTTTCTGAAAGGGCCTGTTTAAAAAATTGCCGGTTGGGAATTCTCACAGCGGATTTGGCCATCCGGGCAATTTTTCTCGGTGAAAAGATCATCATGCCCAGCATTTTGGGAATGGATTTGACCTCACCGAACACATCAATTCCTTTAACAAAGAAGGTAATAAACATGGGGATAAAAAGGGCCCCGATAAGGGTGCCCACGGTAGCCCCCAGTATAATGGTCCGGAACTGGTAGTCCAGAATCAGCAGTTCCTGCTGGTAAACCGGCGTATTCAGCAGATTCACCCCGGAACCGGCAGCCTCAACACCCCGGCCGACGGCCAGATCAATAATGGACCCCAGCAAAGGGGCCTGGAGCATATTGGCTGTCTGGGCCACCAGAAAAATAACGTTAAACAGCGAATAGGCGGTGGCCAGCCGGCGGGTTATTACCCCGGCGGGACGCACGGCATAAATGAGGGTGTTGATTAAATGGATAATGGCGGTTAATACCACCACGGCAAGCAAGCGGTCCATATTTTTCCTCCGCCTTTAGTGTTCCCGGTTTATAGCTTTTCTAGTGGCGCGTATTCGGCGATCAGGACTTTTATGCCCTGGGAGGGAAAGGCTACGGATAATTCCGCGGCGGGCCCCTCCCCTTTCACCTTGACCACAACCCCTTCTCCCCACTTCTGATGCCGTACCTTATCTCCCAGAAGATAGGATTTTACTTCCCCGGCAGCCGGAGAAGCGGTTCCTTTACCCGCAGCGGTGCCGATCCCGGCCGGCTTTTTGGCCATCGCCTGTCCCACCGTTAATTCTACAGGAATTTCTTCTAAAAAGCGGGTTTTGGGGTTGAGGTTGGTGCGACCGAAAAGGGTTCTTTCCCAACAGTGAGTTAAATAAAGCTGTTCTTCAGCCCGGGTAATACCCACATAGGCCAGCCTTCGTTCTTCCTCCAGTTCTTCCTGGTCGTAAAGAGCCCGGCTGTGGGGGAAAACCCCCTCCTCCATGCCGGTCAGGAATACCACCGGGTATTCCAGTCCCTTGGCACTGTGCAGGGTCATTAAAACCAGTTGGTCCGACTGGGGATCGTGGCGGTCCATGTCGGTCACCAGGGAAATGGTTGAAAGGAAGTCTTCCAGGCCCCCTTCTTCCTCTCCCTGCTGCCGGTCATATTCCTGGGTTACGGACATAAATTCCTGCAAGTTCTCCAAACGGGTGCGGGACTCCACGGTATCCTCGGCCTCCAGCTCCGCTTTATAGCCGGTTTTGTCCAAAACCTCCCGGACCATTTCGGTTACTGAAAGGAACTGAACCTGCTGCCTGAAGTGGGACAGCAGTTCCGCCAGCAGGGCGCACTGTTTACGGGCTTTGCCCGGCAGACCCGGTATTTCCTCCGCCTGATCCAGGGCAGCCAGCAGGCTAAGGCCCCTTTCCACGGCATAAACCGTTATTTTTTCCAGGGAGGAAGCCCCGATGCCCCTTTTGGGTACGTTAATAATGCGGCTTAAACTCTGGCCGTCCACCGGGTTGACAATAACCCGGAGATAAGAGAGCAAGTCTTTAATTTCTTTCCGCTCATAGAATTTTTGGCCCCCGAAGATGGTATAGGGAATCCCCAGACGCAGAAAAACTTCTTCAAATACCCTTGACTGGGCGTGAGTGCGGTAAAGCACCGCTATCTCCCGGTATCTTCTATCCCCGGAAAGGCGCAGCTCTTTGACCCGGTCGGCAATATAGTGAGCCTCAAAGCGCTCACTTTCCGCCCGGAACACCTGGATCCGGGTTCCCGCTCCCTTGGCCGTCCATAGCTGCATTTCCTTGGCTTCCAGGTTGTTCATAATCACAGCGTTGGCCGCTTCCACGATAATCCCGGTGGAGCGGTAATTTTGCTCCACCTTCACCACCA
>JAEZCO010000037.1 GCA_023433505.1 Bacillota bacterium
GCATATACCGCTTGGTTTCATTCAGGCCCAGGCCATCCAGGATTTGCTCTTCACTGACACAACCCAGGGTAGCTACCGTTAAAATCTGCGTTTGCCCGCGGGTAAACAGTCCTGAACCATGGGTGCGGGGAAGGACGCCGGCTTCAACGGAAATGGGACGGACTTCGTCCACCGCCCGGCCGTCAATGCGCAGCTTGTCATGGGTAATAATCCGCCTTACAACCTTCTTTTCCGCCTTCTCAATGAAAGCAGCCACTAATTTCTCGTTTTCCGGGAACTGTTCCAGGAAAGATTCCTTTAGGCCGGCCATGACTTCGTCCATGTAGGCTTCCCGGTCTTTCTTGGTTAGTTTCTCCCTGGAACAATGCAGAACAGCCTCACGGATGGTTTCTTCCGCTTTGGAGAGGATTGCATCTCCCATGTCCTGATCACTTTCCGGTTCAGGAACAATCATTTTTTCATGGGCTAAACCCAGTTCAAGGGCGGCTGCCCGGAATTCTTCAATAAAATTGACAATCTGCTGAACCACACCATGACCAAACATGATGGCTTCAAGCATTTGATCTTCCGGTACTTCCTTAGCGCCGGCTTCCACCATCATAACCGCATCATCGGTACCGGCTGCCACCAGATGCATATCACTGTTCTCTGCCTGCCTTACCATAGGGTTTACCACAAACTGGCCGTCAACCCGGCCAACAATAACGCCGCCAATGGGTTTTTTCAGGGGAATCTTGGAAAGATGCAGCGCAGCGGAGGCGCCAATCATGGCCGCGATCTCCGGGGCATTATCCTGGTCCACCGATAAAACCGTGGCAACCACCTGAACTTCATTCCTCATATGTTTGGGAAATAAAGGCCGAATGGGCCGGTCGATCAATCTTCCCGAAAGAATCGCCTTTTCAGTAGGGCGGCCTTCCCTTTTTATAAATCCTCCAGGGATTTTGCCTACGGCATAAAGCCGCTCTTCATAATCAACGGTCAGCGGGAAAAAATCAATGTCCCGGGTGTTTTTGGCCACGGTAGCCGTTACAATGACCACCGTATCGCCATATTTAACCAATACGGCTCCACCGGCTTGTTTGGCCAGACGACCGGTCTCCAGGGAAATGGTTCTTCCACCTAGGTTCAATTCCCTGATTAATTTTTGACTCTCTTCTAGCATTCTGTTTTTCTAACCTCCTGAATCTCCTATTCTCCTTACAAATGTTAGCAATTCGACATTTTTTATAGTATTTCCTTCTTAATTAAAGAAAAATACCATTCTAACCTACTTTCACTATGTAAAATAATAAAAGCGGGCCTATAAGCCCGCTTTTGCTACTTGCGCAGTCCTAATTTTTCAATTATTTTACGATACCGGTTAAAATCACGGTCCCGCAGATAATTCAAAAGGGCGCGACGCTGACCGACCATTTTTAAGAGACCACGACGTGAATGGTGGTCTTTCTTAAAAGATTTCAGGTGTTCGGTAAGCTGATTGATACGCTCGGTTAACAGGGCGATTTGCACCTCTGGAGAACCGGTATCACTTTCGTGGGTTTTGAAAGTCTGAATAATTTCGTTCTTTTTTTCTACCGTTAATGCCACGGGATTCACCTCCTTAACTAAATAATCGCTGTTACCCAAGACAATCGTCGGAGTGAACGAAATTCCCTAGATAACAGTTCATGGGAAATTATTTCCCAATTATGGTTATCACCAAACGGCCATTTTCAATATCCTTAGCAACAATATCAAACATACGGCCTGATTTGGCAAAAAAACCCCTGAATCTTGTGGCAGTAGGAATACGCCCCGGGATACCTCTAGCCGCGCAGATAATATCCGTGGTTGTTATTTTATCCTGACGAAAATCCCTCAGGCGCTTGTGAGCATGCTCCGTGATAATGATTCGCATACATCACACCATTAACAACTGCGGGACTGGTAACGGCAATCCTCATCATCCTCCTGGGCCAGGAAGGCATACAAGGCATCTTGAAAGGCCGTAATCCTTACATTGTCAAGGTTGGATTTTACATACAGGGATTCCAATTCTCGCTTGAGACTTTGGAACTCCTCACTGACACAAATCAAAGCAATATGATTCAGCCAGCGTTTGACTTCCTCCTCCGGAGTGTCAAATTTCGGATACCCCATGGACAACGTCTCCTTTCAATCTTTCTCGGGACGTTTGCCGCATTTATTGTAGCATAACGTGTACAAGAAGTAAATGTTAGGCAATAATAAATATATTAGGAATACCCGGTGAATATTCGACTTTATTCTCAAGGAATTAATCAACTCTGGCGTTTTGCACATCCATGCGGATTTGCTGGATTAAATCGGTAACGGAATTAAATTTTTTCTCATCCCTTAACCGGCGGGTATAATTGACCCGGATTTTCTTACCATACAAATCACCGCAAAAGTCCAGCAAGTGTACCTCAATATTGGTTCGTTGACTATTGCTGTGAAAGGTTGGTTTGGTTCCCACATTGGTTACGCCAATATAGATCTCATTATCTACTTCAACTTTGACTCTGTAAACGCCTTTGGCCGGAACCACCATGCCTTCCGGGCATTCTATATTGGCCGTAGGAAATCCCAGGGTATTCCCCCTCCGTTCACCGAGAATCACCGTTCCTTCGGTAAAAGGGTAATATCCCAGGAGTTTTCTGGCGAACACCACATC
>JAEZCO010000007.1 GCA_023433505.1 Bacillota bacterium
ATGTAGAGCGACGCAGCGCACCGCGAAACAATATCTTTTGCCCGGTAGATTTCAATCCACGCCCTCCGTATGTAGAGCGACAAGACATTGACGGACTGATGAATAACCTTGACACAATTTCAATCCACGCCCTCCGTATGTAGAGCGACCAGGTCAGATATTTTTGATCTCAATTCGTCATATTATTTCAATCCACGCCCTCCGTATGTAGAGCGACGGCAAAAATACACAATTTTCGTATCATTTTTTGCATATTATGCACATATTTCATGTTAAAATTAAAGCGTTAAAAATCTAATTCCTTATTCTTCTCCTATTTCTTCCAAAAATGCCCCTGTTTTTGAGTGCGAATCTCCCGATATATTTCTGTGTGCTTTATATTCGCACTACGAAATCAAAGTCCCTCAGTTTCAATTTGCTTACCTCTTCTTACTATATCATACCAATTATCAAATAAACACCCGTGTATTCTGTAATATCAAATAGTTAACTTTCATTGCTTTCCAATTTTATTCTCTCTGACATAAGACTCTATTAACAAAGTGGCTACTTTTGAGCGACCGCCAATAAGTGTGGGCTCATGCCCATAATATTTTCATGGGATTCTACCTTTTTGCTAATATCAAGAAGCTTTTTCCGACTGTCCTCATCGGCCCATTTTTCCTCAAAAGCAGGAACAATCCATATTGGCCCCTCCACTGACATAATTTTTTCATTTCTAAAACCCACTGAGGCGATCTCTTCTTTCAATTCTCCAGGCAGATGGAAAAACGCCCTGGCTATGAATGAGGGGTATTGCGGAGGGCGGATATGCTGCCCGTCCGCAAGCTCTCTATCAATCATTTCCAAAAAAGCACTGTCATCAATATAATTATTCTTCTGTCCAAACACAGATAAACCCCACAAGGCAGAACCATACCTTGAAATAGCAGCAGCTATCAGCATTCCCTGCTTCTTCAATACTCTTTTCGCTTCTTTCAGAGACTTGATCCTGTCCGCTTTCTCCACCAGATGATATAGTGGACCCATAAGCAGAACAATATCTGCGCTTTCATCAGGTCGCTTCAAATCAAGTGCATCAGCCACCTCAATGGTATGGATTGGCTTTTTCAAGCCCGCATTAATTTCCCTGGCATATTCCACATTCTTTGGTGAAAGCTCCAGCAAGTGAACCTCATGCCCCATTTCAGCCAGCCATCTGGAATATTCGCCGGTCCCTCCTCCCACGTCGAAGACGGTCAGCCTTTCATTGCCCAGACAACGCAGAATTATTTCTTTGCTTCTTTCAAATTCAATTTTCCCGATACCGGTATTCAAACGTGCTATCTCTACTCCGGCATCATAAAAATCCAGTATCTCATTGTGCTCGTTTTTTAAATTTGCCATTTTATTCTCTCCTGTTCCCGGCATATCCAAACCATGAATCAGTAGTTTAAGCTTACATCAGGGTCAATATTCATAACCGGCATCAACAAAGTACCTGAATGTGAGGTCCTCATCACCATCGACCTATTATTGAACAACAAAGAAATATTCATCATAATCACATACAGGTTTATATCCAATCCTCATGTAAATGCTATTGGATATGGGATTTGCAAGGTCAGTAAACAGACTGCAGAATTTATAGCCGTTATCCAGCAACAGCTGACTCAAGCCAGCTACACAGGACGAAGCATAGCCTTTTTCCCGATAATGAGGCGGAGTATACACAGCATTGAGTATGGCTCCATTGAGTGTCCTTCGTCCCATGGCTGCTTGAGAAACAGGAATGTCATCCTCCCAGATATATAACGTCTTGTCATTCAACAATCTTTTAACCTTATCGGTAGCCCCGGGTATATCAACACTCTTGAAGCCACAATCCAAAGTAAAGCCGATATTCCAATAAGGCAGAAAGTACAAATCTCTTTGCTCTGCCAGCCGCAGCTTACCTGACGATTGAGGTATGACATTTACCCTGTCAAGTCTGTAGATCCTCATAGCCTTACCATCTATTTTGCTATTGCGGGAAATTCGGGAATACATATCGGCAAACCTGATTGCAAGTGACTTTTCACTAAGTATGCCCGGCACTGGTATTTGAAGGGTAAAAAGCTCCTGTACCAGAAGTAGGACAGCCTCATTATTGGGCTTATTGCCTGATTCATAAGCTACGAGGTTATACGGCGGAGTCATAAGCGCTATAGTCTGAATCGCACCTCCGGCATCCTTGACCACTCCCATAAACCAATCCGATGTATCCATCCCATCCTTACCCCGTAGGCAATTGGAGATGATCAGATTGTTTTGTATTTCATTCTGCATGAGCACGTCCATTACATCGTCGGTAAATTTGAGGATATTGTCATATATCTCGATTCTCATCCTTACCACCTCACCTTAAGATATTTTCGATCCGGCATCTTACGCATCTCTTGAATATGCAGGCAGGTTATCCCTTAATATTTCCATATAGATTTCATCATGCCATTTGTTCTCTACAAAATAGCACCTGGTCCTTCTGCCGATCTCCCTGAAGCCGCATCTGGTGTATGCATTGATTGCAGGAATATTACCCGAGAACACTTTCAGCATGATATTGTTCAGATTCAGGTATCTAAAGCCATAATCCGCCAAAAGCCTTACCACTTCCTGCCCATAGCCTTTTCCCCTATCCTTTGCTTCACCGATGAATAATCCTATTTCCGCACGCTGGTGTATTTCTTGGATGTCAAATATGGATGCATTGCCGATAAGCCGCTCCTCATCCTTTAAAATCACAGCAAAATTATACCCGTCCGACACAAGATTCTCCAGGAACTTCCTCTCGCTTTCCAGGCTAAAGCACCTACAAGCCTGCCCTAGATACCTTGTTACCTCAAAATCATTCATCCACCGCGTATATTTTTCCAGGTCATCCATGAACATCGGAGATAGATAAACCTTATCTCCAACAATTTTGGGAATGTATTTACTCATTTTCATCAACCTCCTTTTATATATGACAAAACCCCGCAGAATCACCTGTTAAGTGACTCCGCGGGGTATATTATTCCCACGTGTAGGGCTGCTGGCCCCTATGCAGCTCAAGCTACTTTGCTCTTATGCACACTCACTATAGATTATTAACTGTCGACAGCATAATCTTATCCATTTTCAACCGCAACGCCGTATCATTTTGGAATATTATGACACGGCCCCCTTGTCCTTGTCAAGACTTTTTTGCAAGTTTTCCTGCAAACATTTAAATTGATAAATGTAATCCTGCAAATTCAATATTCAATGGCTTTATTCCAATTCTATGTTTCCTTCCTGCCATAGGGCTCCTATTTCTTAATTCCTTTTCTCATGCATACGCTGTTTGAATCTCCGATATATACCCCATAATTTGCTATGGCTTCATAGCCAAGATTTTTGTACAAACTAATCGCTTCATGCTGCTTGCTGCCGGTTTGAAGAATAGCATAGCTATAGCCTCTGCTTTCAGCAATCTCTTCCAGCTTGGCCATAATAAGCTTCGACAGCCCCGTGCGCCTATGCTCTGCTTTCACAAAAACCCGCTTCATCTCAACCGAGTCACCGGTATATTCCTTAAAGGCTCCGCATGCAACAGGCTCTCCATCTGCATATAGAATGACCACATCTTTTATGAAGTCAACCTTGTTATGCTTCTTATATTCCTTCTGCAATTCCCCGTATATGTCATCCAGTTCCCTGTCCAACAATACTGTAAGCTTTATAAAATCATCATTCTGGTTATCCGTAGTGATAAATTCCACTCCCATATAATCCCCCAGGCAAATAAAATGGTACATGGAAGCGAGCCCCATGCACCATTTTATTATACATTATTTTGCCCTTGAATCAAACAAAGCATTCTCTACTCTTGCATTGCTTTTTCCCAAACATGGAGCCTGAATACGGGTTTAAGCCCTATTCGCGAATAAAACTCCTGGTCGCTTCCTACAAAAGCCTTTGTCGCGCCCTTTGCCATAATTCTGTTCAGCCCCTCATAAATGACAGCCCTGCCAAGACCCATTTTCCTATAGCCGGAGTGTGTCCCCACGGGTTCCAAAATACCGATCTGATTAACCGAATCATACCATACGGTACAAAAGGAAACTATTTCGCCTTCCTTGTTCACGACGGCCAGGTCCAGGTCCGCCCGGTAGTCAGGGGCCTTTTTCAGCATGGCATAGCAAAGAGGACTTCTTTTGACATAATCCGTGTCAATATATCCAAAAGCTTTGGCATGAGCAATTCCTTGAGCATTTTCGGTTAGCTGGTTTCCGCTTCTTATCTCAAAGCCTTCCGGCAGACTGACCGACAAAGAACCCCTAAGGTCCATTGCTGATATGGTTTCATTCCAACTGCTGTGTCTGTACCCTCTTTCTAATGCCATTCTTTCAATTGCAAGGGCATTTTCCGGAATACGAAGATTAATTCGTTTCATCCCCTTTTCATTGAGTGCGAGATTATTTTCTGCGTATTCAAACATAGCCTGCAGAAGCTCTTCCGGCAATTCATGCGTACTCATTTGAAAAAAAGCTTCTCCCCGCAATTCTCCCTCGGAGCATACCACTGAAATTATACTGCCCCGGGAATCTTCCCATAACCCCACGGTGTCCGGCCAGCTATCAAAGGTTTCATGCATTGTCTGTGAGACGTATCTGACGAAGTTCCAGCGGTCAATGAGCCAGTTGGACGGCATGCCGGTTTCTTTATATGTAGCTTTCAAAAAGTCCCTGATCCTGATAAAATCATCCTCTTTATACTTCCTAAAATTAGCTTTCATGCTATCTCCTCCTTTATAAGTTTAGTTTCACGCATCATTTTCTTGTATCCTTTCCATCACCGGCTATTATGGCAGAAACATTAAATCATCATCTTCCCACCCCCATCTTAAAATAGAAAAAGCCCCAGTGGCCGGATTCATCCGCTACTGAGGCTTTATAAGTCAATAAAACAAAAACCGTGCTGAAAGGCACGGTACTATGCTGATATTAAGCCTGCCGTATATTTCCTTAACCATACAATCTGTAAAAGAACACAAACAAACCTCCTCATTGAAGCCAGGTTATCCAATGCTCTTTCCAGCTATGAAATTGTATTAATTAAGAGAAATAATCATTTCAGCAAGCTCCTTAAAGTATATGCATCAATTATATGTCTGGAAAAATATTGTGTCAAATACTATTTTTATAAAATTGTCTGCATTTCCTGATTTTACAGGCAAATCAATGCAGCAAGTGCTTAGCATGTATCAGCTAATCACAAGATTCCACTCAAATTTGCTATGATATTCCGCTCAATAAATCCACAATCCTCACGTTTATGCTTTGGGCCTTATTCGCTGTCATCGGATAATAGTACATCAAATAACGATTTTCAAACAAGCGTATTGTATAATCACTTCTTACCTGCTCAGGGATATGAATGGGTATCAGCTTATTACCATCATATAAAAATCCGTCTTTACTTCCCAGGTTAAATATGCAAACCGGACCAACGCTATTCCAAAAACTTTCAAGTAAGTGATTGCTGCCATCATAGAAATCAATAGTATTATAAGCCCCTTTTGCCATATAAATACCGTAACCGACAGGTTCTTTAAACTTATCTACAGATAGTAGTTTCCCATCTTGCTCATTAAATTGAAACATATTGCTTTCATACTTAAAATTACCGTCCAAGTAGCCCCTAATACTCACATAAAGCTTATTATCGGTTATTACATACCTGCAATCTATCATCATATCATGAGAACTTTCAAATACCGACTTCCCTCCTGTATCCATATCATAGACAGTTATTGCATTGGACCAGGCTTCATAATGCCCTGCGCCCTCCATTTCTGAAGGAAAAACCAAATAGTGCTTAAAAAAGCTGATGTTAAAATCAACATGCTCATCAATAAGCACAAAAGCACCGGTTTCATCCTTAAGATACAGTGACATTATCCATGGCCGCATTACACCTTCACAATCATAAGCCAATGCAATTTCCTTACTTCCAGGTTTGAATATTAAGCCATAGAGCTGCTCAGGCATACTGTTTTTTGAATATGAACCCGCCTCCAAATCAAGCAGGTAATACGAGCCCGGTGAATCAACTACATACATGGCATTTTTTTCGGAATTCAAACCGAAAATTTTACCAAACTGGAAATATTGCAAGGAACTCACAGGACCTATAAGATGATTTTCTCCATTAAGTTTTTGCCAATATAGCTTCATATCCATTACATAAACCATGCCATAAATATCCGACGCCAGTAATACTGCTCCGCGCTCATCATTATAGCCATCCGGTAAAGCCTTAGATGTGAGCTTCTCCATGTTAAGAATAAAGTATTTGTCAGCCAACCTGTATATATAATTATTCGAATCTGCATCACCACTGTAATTATAGGATCTTGAAATCCCTGTCAAAGAAAAATCAGAGTTAAAATCATACACTGCGTCATCAAAGACAAATATATCCTTCTTAAAAATACTTCCGCTTGAATCAGGTACATGGCTGCTAAGGAGCTTTAAGCTCCCGGTATTTGCATTTATGACATACCTGTCTATAAAATTTGTACCGTCTTTTTCCATATTAACATGAAATACATAATACCCATTGGAATAAAGCACCCTGGTGATCTTATCCCGGATATTTGGATTTATTGATCCATGCTCCGGAGAAGCTCCTATTTTAAAAGTTTTTTCAGCTTTTAATGTCTTTGTTTTAAAGCAATAGAGCTGAAGGCTGTTCCCAACCATCTTTGAATAAAGGAGCCTGGCGTCGTTAACACCTGAAAGTACATTGATATCCGTATTCCAGTAATTCCTTTTGAAATCGAATATTGCATTGGCAAAGATAAATAAGGAATTATCGTAAACATAACCATTTCCGTATTCCTTAAGATTCTGAGGAAGCACCGTCTTTTTTCCCGACCCCGCATTAATTGCATATCTTGTTATTGCACCGCTTCCGGACCGTAAACCGATAATAAAATATCCCTCGGCAAAAAGAGGCTTCTGATAATATCTGTCATAGCCGTTTGTAGCGAAAACAAAGGTTTTCTCAATTTTCAGAGTGCTTTTATTTATGTATTTTACAGTAAGCTTTTTAGGGGAAGGCTCAAAAAATACCAGCTTGCTGCCTACACTTGTGAGGCTCGCAGGCTCATCCGGCCATATGGATTCCGTCAACGGAAAAGTCAAAGTGTTTGTTGCAGCACTCACCGGTTGAATCAACATGAGTATAATTTGCACCATCATCACAATAAGAATGGATTTGCGGAATCTTTTCATAAAAGCACCTTTGCACAATTATACATTTTTTGTAATCATTATATCAGATGAGTATGCAAATGCATAATTAAATTCAGGGATAAATCATACCATTTTTGCCATTAAACTGTTATACAGGAGGGGTGGGTGATTCCAACGATATTCCAGAGGGCCATATCCTGAGAAATACAGCCCTCCTCCGCTAATTATCTTTTAAATGCTTTCCTTACTGCCATCACCACAGGTATTACAACGACGGCTGCAATAATCGCCTCCGGAATGCCATTGGTAACTGCTATACCATAAATCACAGCGGCAGCCGTATTGACGCTGATTTCCTTTGCTTGCGCGAACTGCACGGCATATATGACATAAATGGCGCTTAAAACGCCGAAGGTGTTGGTCAGGGAACCTGCAATTGCTCCTATACCGGTTTTTATCAGTTGATTTTTTACAAATGGAATGCAATAGCAGTAATATGCCACCACACCGATTAACATTCTGGGAATAACCGATACAATTGGATTTAAGAAAGCAAATGATAGAATATTGGGACTTGTAGCGTTTTGAAATATGCTGAAAAGCCCGAAAATAAGTCCGATGGACATTCCGACGATAGGCCCTTCCAGTATGGCTCCTATAATAACCGGAATTTGCATGATGGTGGCTTTTGCCATAGGCAGGGGAATAAATCCGATCCCCGTTGATCCAAGAACAATCGTGATGGCAGATAACATTCCAATAACCGTGATCTGCCTTGTACCAAACTTCGCTGCAGATTCAATGCTCTTATTCATAATTAACCTCCGCTCTTATTCCCTAAGGATATAAGTCGTTTAACCCCTATAATCATATTGTCAGTTCAGTTTCTCAGGAATACCGACTGTAAAAATAATATTACCACATTTCTACTGCAGAAACCACAAAACTATATAAAATCGCCGAGGATATTCGAGCCAATGACTCGACGTTTTTGAGGATAAAATCTGCTATTTGTAAAATACTTTGGAGGAGGTGATTTTAGTGCATGAAAGAAGAAGAAATGCTCCGGATATCGGAATTGCGAGAAACGGCAATGAAAGCCTGGCAATCGCCGAAGCTCTGAAGCTTATCCAGGCAGATAACCTGATAAACAGCAGCGATGTCGTGGTAATAACCCCTAACTGGGTACAGCAGCAAACTCCCCAGACCGGTGTAGTCGTGGGTCCCGACAGTCTTCGGGAAATCATAAGGTTTGCCAAGGGGAAGAATCCTAGGCGGGTAGTCATTGCCACCGGTTCAGGCGAAAAAGACACAGCAGAAATTATGAAAGCTTCCGGCTTTGATAAGGTTATACAGTCGGAAGGGGTGGAGTTCATCGACCTTAATAAAGGCCCTTTTACAAGAATCCAGTTGAATCACGATTTCCCCTCGGCCACCAATGTAAATAAATTATATGATGAAATGACCTTTCTCATATCCTTTACACAACTGAAATATCACCAGGAAGCCGCTTTGTCGGCAGGTATAAAAAATATAACCATGGGCTGGCCTCCTGCCGAAGAGCATGGGCATCCGAAAATGAACCAGGGCATACACAAAAATCTTCATGGCTTTATACGTGCCATGGCGCAAAAAATATCCATTGACCTGTCCATCGTCAGCGCGCAGCCTGCCATGGTGGCCACAGGTCCTTCCGGAGGCATACCTGTCCACACGGGAATCGTAATTTCCGGCACCGATGCGGCAGCCGTGGATACTATCGGCGCAAGGCTTCTTGGCTTTAAGCCACAGGCAATTTATTATCTTTATGACTGTATCAATAACGGTATTGGCGTAGGAGATGTATCGCATATGAATATTAAAGGTCTTTCTTTGACGGATGCGGAAAAAGCCTTTAGTACGGCAGTTTATAACATACCTGTGGCAATTGACAGCAAATAAATCCGGATATTCTGCGTATTCATGGCGAAATACGGCCGGCAGCGGAACATTTTAATTTATCCTTCCGGAATTGTGTCTTCATGCGTCCGCACTATTTCCGGAAGGCGCATACATGCCGATAGATCAAGGTTTATTTCGCTGTAGTACCAATGCTGATTTAATAAAGCATTGATCTTTATGAGCGCTGCAGGGAATCAGGCGTGTCCCTCTACCAGAAGGTCATTTTTCTGTCGTTCAAGGCTTTTCAGCTTATTCTGGACGGCAGAAACATTGTTGTCAAGCCTGTAGACGATTCCGCTGACTTTGTCGCGAAGCTCGGAGACACGGTCATTGTCACCCCTGATCCGTTCCCGGACACTCAGATCGGTAAAAATGTTGTCAAACCAGAAATCCACGGCTCTTGTGGTGGAATCTATCCCATCCAGGCTTGCGGTAGCGGACAGGTTCAAATCATGGAGCTCTTTTTGCAGGTCCTGAAGCTGTGAATTCAATACGTTAAAATCATCGGTGGCACTGTCAATATGGTTGTACTTGGCAATATGACTGATGATTCCGCCTCTGCTCCAGACATCAAAGGTGGCCCATCCCTCTGCGCTTTCCAGGTGGTCCATTGCGCTGCGGGCAGTAGACAGTACTCTTTTGCCTGCCCTGATTGCTTCTTCCATTTCAACCAGTTCTTTTGACAGCATATCCTGCTCTGCCTCCAATGCCCTATATTGCTGCGAGATTTCACTATTCTCCGCTCTGATTGCTTCTTCGCGATTTTTCAGCTCTTCTTCATATCTTCTGCTCTCCTGAAGCAATAATGACAAGCGCTGTTCCGATTCTTCCTTTTCTTTTTTCAGTTCCCTGACCCGGACGCTTGCCTTGTCATATTCCAATTTGGCAGCCAGCATTTCCTCGGTTTCCTTCTCCACCTTGTCTTCAAACCTGCCGAAATTCTTTAAGATCAAGGTAGACAGGGAATTCTTTTCTAATTTCTCAACATCCAGAGACTCTTCCTTGTATTTATCCAGCAATCCATCCACTTCTGCTTCCGCTTCCCTGATTTTGGTGTTCAGTATCTGGACCCTTTCCCTTAAAGTCGGCAAAAATGCCAGTTTCTTTCTCATTTCCAACAGGTTTATATTTTCCATATTGCATCTCCTTTAAGCTAATATGCTTTTCCCTCCATTATACCGGGCCTTACGGCAAAAAGTCTGTATCCGCAGTCTCTCCACACCGGAATACATTAGTACCCTGCAGACAAATCAACAACATTGGATAGGGTTCTGCCATTTAACAATGCTTCCAGATTATCTGCCGCTATCCGTACTATCCGGTCATGGGTTTCCTGCAGACTGAATCCGCCGGAAACATGAGGCGTGATAACGGCATTCCGGATTTTCCACAATCTGTGCTCCCGCGGAAGCGGTTCGGGATCTGTCACATCCAATGCCGCACCCAGCAGATGTCCATTTTCCAGGGCATCACACAACGCCTCCGTATCAATGGCGCTTCCCCGTCCGACATTGATTAGAACAGCATCGGGTTTCATCAGCCCCAAGGTTTTCCGGTTGATCACCTTGATTGTATGGCTGGTCTCAGGAAGGCTCATGGCAACGATATCTGCCCGCGGCAGCAAGTCTTCCAGCCTGTCCGTCAAATGCAGCTCATCCAGATAATCAGGCTTTTCCCTATCCTTGCGCCTGATTCCAATGGTGTATGCGCCAAGAGCCTTCAGTCTTCTGGCAAATTCGCCGCCGATATCGCCTAATCCGACAATCAGGGCTGTAGAATTATAAATCAATTTGACCCGTCCCGCATAAGACCAATTTGATTCCGCCTGATGATCCCTGTACAGATGAAGTTTTTTATAAAGCTCCAAAAGGACGCCCAGCATATACTCGGAGATGGCAAGGCCATAGGCCCCTGTGGCGTTGGCCAATACCGCGCCTTCAGGCAGCGCCTTGTCTTCTGCATACCTGCCCACACCGGCAGACTGAAGCTGGAGCAGTTCAAGCTTTTTTGAAGCCTTCAGCATCCCAACGGGAGGGCTTCCGATAATAACATTAGCATTTTGAATCAGATCTGCATTCACTGAATTATCCTTTGCATAAGTAAAGCTTGCAGAGGGGGCTTTTTCTTCCAAAAGCCGTTTATGGCTTTCATTCACCGGAATAAGAACCAGTATGTTTTTACTCACAATATCACTCCGTCTACTATGGCTTAATTGAAATTTTTATATAAATCATACCATCTCTGCATGCTGTTTTCAATTCAGAGCGGATGATAGAGTGCATTAATTTTTTGAGATTGCCACGCTTCATTACATTCGCTCGCAATGACAGATGTGGCCTAAAAATAGAAACCTTATTATGTATAGAAACCGTCTCCATTGTCTGCTTGATTCCCACCTCTATGCTGTTGTAGCACTAAACCTCTCTATCACAGAAAAGTAAAATGGGTGGGCATGGCTGCGAATAAATGCGTCATGTGGAGTCATGGCTGCAGGCTGTTTGTCCAGGCGAAGTTCGAATGCGGGACCTCAGAGGAATACCCGTGACCCTTCGGCACGGACGCCGAAGACGCTTGTCTTTGAGCCAGGGATGGCGAATGACAAGCGCCCGCATTAGAACGAACCTGGACATTACAGCCTGCCCATGACGTAGCCTGATGCAGGGATTTGCAGTCATGTTCGCCCATTTTCCTGAAAGTCAGCAGGATCCCTTTTTAGCCCAGAATAGTACCTTGAAGTTGAGATTGCCACGCTTCATTGCATTCGCTCGCAATGACAAAGTGTAGGTATCATACTGAGTGCGGCGAAAAATCTTAAGGCAGCTATAAGATCCTTCACTATCACTCAGGATGACCACTATTATACACTTTCAAATAATTTCACATAGCCCTGCAAGTATGCAGTACCGTAAATATATGGCGTGTGCGATTTTCTGATCTACACCTGAAGACAAAGCAGCCTTTAAGTGTCCTTAAGAAAAACAAGCTTTGACTGGATCTCTTCGCCCAGAGTAATGATACCGACAGAGCCAAATCTCTGTCTTTTTTTCACCGTAGGAGAGCCCGGATTGAAATACAGCGTTTCTCCGACCCTTTGATTGTAGGGTATGTGGCTGTGACCGAATATTATACAATCCAGGCCCTCACCCTTGAAAAAATCCGGCAGCCGCTGAAGTGTTGTCCCTTTATCCCCGTGGCCATGTAAAACTCCGATTCTAAACTTATCTGATTCTATGATCCTTTGTTCCGGAAGTATCTGCTTCAGTTCTTCGGAATCTCTATTCCCATACACCGCAGCCACAGGCGCAACAGCTTCAAGCTGCCGAATCACGCTTTCATCCACCAGGTCCCCGGCATGGATGATCAGGTCAGCTCCTGCAAAGATTTTGAATACCTCCGCCGGTATAGCCTTCGCCGACCTTGGAATATGCGTATCGGATATAACACCTATTTTCAGATTCTCACCCCGCTGAGCAGTTCATTTTATTGCATTAGTATTCTAACAGACGACACTAATTATTACCCGCATGACGAATTTTATAACTTAATACTATAACTACATCCGATACCATAAACTTTCGATTCCATCCAAAAAACCGCAGTCTTGTCGTCCTCACCCTTTATATACTGCATATTTTTCTCTGTATTCCTAGGGGTGATTTCTAAATGCCCTTTAAACAGCCGAGTCAAATGCGAAAAGTTCGTATAACCCACCTCACCGGCCAAATATCCCCGATCTGAAAACCATTCTATCCTAATTTCTGCCCTGAACAGAAACAATTTGTAACAATGAAAGCGCTCCGGTACTATCCGTCTTGCTTCCGTAAACCCTGATCTGGTCTATCAAGCCTCTGAACATTCTATCTGTCGCACCGCTCCTGGTTGCAGTGTTGAAATGACCTACCGTGAATGATGGACCTATGTTGCTTCCTGCATTTCCCCTGTTATAGTCTTTGGAAACATCAAGAGCGGCATCTGCGGAAGGCGTTCCGAAGTAAAACTTGACCTGCGCCGATGCCAGCGAAGCGTCATAGGTAACTGCGAAGAATCTCCAATTGCTTGCACCTGCATTGGCATCCACCGATATTTTACCTGCGGAGCTTCTTGCAGGAGAAGAGTCGGGCCACTGGCCAATCCCGATCTGCAGGCTTCCATCGCTCTTAAAGACCAGGTCCGCCCCATCTCCTCCGTTATTGATCCAGCTGACGATGCGGTTGCCGCCTTCTCCCTCGGCAGCATTGCGGCAGTTCACCCAGCCTGTGATTGTAAAGGATTTAAGATCTTTAAGGTCATTAATCTGTCCCGCAATATCTACGGCATAATTGCCAAAGGCAGTACCCCAGTCCAATGAGCTTGTTCCTCCATTCGGTACAGTGTTGGTGCTCCATACGGGCCTGGTCGCTGTAATTGCTGCCGAAGGGTAGCTCCGGGAGGATGAGCCTGTGTTGGCGGTACCTGTTCCATTGTTTTCGTTGAATAGCAGTTGAATTATAGGACTGCCTGCACCACCTGGCGTGGGTGTAGGTGTGGGTACGGGAGTCGGTGTGGGTGTCGCTCCTCCGGCAACGGTCACGGTAAATTTATCGATATCTGCAGCCGCCACATCGCTGGAATCCCTCTGAAGCTTTATGGTATTGGCTGTTCCGGAGTTAAGTGCCACAGGGATGGCTTGAGTCTCTGCAAAGGTATTCCATGAACCTGTCGGCGCAAAGGTCAATTGCTGCTGTTTTGCTCCGTTGACATAAAGGCTCAGGGACCTGTTGTTGGAATATCCGTTGGCAAACCTAATGACAACCGCTGCAGTTCCACCCGAACCTCCGTTTACGCTATTTACCTGAGAATATGCCCCTTGACTGTTTATTGTTCCTATTACCTTGCCGCCCGACGCATTAGAAGCATTCTGCTGTATCGCACCTACGCCGTAAGTCCCGTTTTCCGCCTCATAAACCACACCGGCCCCCGGTACCGGCGTCGCAGTCGGAACCGGTGTAGCTCCGACTCCGGCATAGCTTTGCAGTCTTGGCTTTGCATATGCGCCCCAATGAGCGCTTACATTGTAATTCCAATCGGTTAACAAATTGGGAGTTGCCCCGGGATGGAAGCTCCATGCCGTCCAGTTGTACTGATGTGAGTCCAGCCAGTTCAGCAGCGTAGGGCACCATGATGTGTGCGGCTCGGCATGCCAATTGGGATTGACAGCATCCCTGTACCACTGTGGATCATCCCATCCGCATTCACCTACCAGAATAGGATTTGTATCTGCGGCACAGGTTACGTAGGCATCCCAATCAGATTTCCACGGGTAAATGTGCGCATCATACATTATTCCGTTGCCATTGGGATCCGTCAGGGCATACCCGCTGTCAATTCCTCTCAGGTCATATGCCCAGTCCAGACCACCGACGACGACAATATTCCTTGCACCGGCGCTGCGGACCGTATTGATCAACGCCTGATGTCCCGGAGTGTGATATGTAACAGAGCCCTCCGTTACATTGCCTCCATTTTTCCATACATTCCAGGATACATCATGAGGCTCATTATACAGACCGAATAAGACACTTGGGTTATTCCCGTAAATTGAACAGATACTTTGCCAGAATGCAGTACTGTTGTCATCCGGCATATTATGCTGGGTGTTATTGGAGCCCCAGGTCCCCATATCGGACCAATGCAAATCAAAAATCACATACTTGTTCCTTGATACAGCCATATTTACCAGGGTGTTGACCAGATTCCTGTATCCGGTGTAACTGCCGCCCTGATACTGTCCGTGTCCGAACCAAAAGTCCTGGTTCAAAGGTAAACGGATACAGTTTGCCTTCCAGTTGTCAAAAGATTCTGTAAAATTCGCCGTCATGTTTTCTCCTGCTTCCGACCATTCAAGGCTTGGAATACAGGTACCTGTCAGTCTGACGACGGCGCCGGCCGCGTTTTTTATAAGATTGCCGTCAACATGAAGTTCACTTGCTGCCGCATTTACATTGATCATTGGTGTCAGGCTTAAAATAATTGTTAGTACCAGGCAGAGACAAAAGATGCTTTTCCTCATTTTCCTGATCTCTTGTGACTTGCTTAACATAATTTTACCCCCTGTTTTTTTATTATTAACAGCGCAATGAAAGTATGTAAACTGCATGATTACCCTTCCCCTGTCTTCTTTGATGCAAAATGGAACACAAAATTATCACTCCTTCCCTCCTGTTTGTTTTGCATTCAATCCGGATAATCAATCCTGCGAAAACATTGACTGCTAATTTCCCATGCCGAAAACGATAGTCCCATATTTTCCCATTAAAAATAGTCAAAAAGGTACCCCTGGCAATATTTTGTTTACATTGCCATAAGCCGTGGTTATGCATTAATTTCTGTTATTTAGAATGCTCTTCCCGATATTGGGAAGGGTTTACTCCGGTTATTTCCTCAAACTTCCGGCTGAAATATTCCGGCTTGGCATAGCCCACCTTCCTGGATATCTCATAAGCCTTCAGCCCGGTGAACTGCAGCAGCTTCTTGGCTTCCTCTATCCTGATGTGGTTCAGATAATCATTGAATTTCATCGTATAAATCTTTTTAAATATCTGACCCAGGTAATTTGTGTTTACATAAAAGTCCTGCGCCAGCTTAGTAAGGGTAATATCCTCGGCATAATTCATTTCTATATACTTTTTGACCTTATAGGCAATGCCGTTGCCGATGTTTTCCTTCAAATCGTGGATATATAAGGCGGTATTTATGCAAAAAGCCTGCACCATTTCCTTTAGCTCATCAACATTGATCTCCCAATAATTCACATTGTAAACCGGGTACCTTTCGGGATTCCTGTCATAATTCCCATCGATCTCTGCAACTGCCTCAACCATTTTGTGCACCAGATAATTCAGCCTTATTTTTATCACTTCAGGATCCAGCTTCTTTTCTCCAAGGTATCCGAAGATCGCATCCAGTTTAGCTTGTATCCCTTTAATATCGCTGGTGATTATTTTTTCAAGCAGGTCATCGGTGAAAACCTCCTCATTATAGTCCTCCACCACGGGCATATCTTTCAAATCAGCATATTGATATAATAATTTATCATAATTGTAAAAACCCAGCTTCATGGTTGCATATGCCGTTTCAAAAGCATCTTTAAGATGCTTGGGGAAATTCTCGGTTATTCTGCCGGCAAACAGAGTGACATAATCTGAATATTCTGCCTTCACCGATTCGCCGAGCTTAAAAAGAAATTGGCTCAAGGTAAAGCCCCTGGCAAGCATTCCCTGGTGATCAACAAAAAGGCCCCATAAATTGTCGTACTCAAATAATTCAATAAAAGCTGAAAAGCCATTCCTGTTTATTATCGCTGTCAGTATATCAATTTCACTTATTTGGCCGGTATCATTTTTATAAGATTCTGTTTTTGAAGAATACCAATTTTTCTTAATATGGAAGAGGACACAGAAATATTTATCGGATTTTTTTATAGTAAAAAAGCTGTTATCAAGGCTATCGATTGAAATGCTGCTTTTTCCCGTTAAGATACCTTTAATAAGAGCGGATTTTCTGCTCTGCCTGCTGAGCTGTGTCCTGTATTCAACTATTTCCTCAGCCTCAATACTCTTTTTTACGTCATTGAGCGCCTCCAGCAATTCTGTCTCGTCAATGGGCTTCAGAACGTACTTCTTAACGCCGTATTGCATTGCTTTCTGCGCAAACGTAAAGTCTGCATAACCGCTTAATACAATAATCTGGGTATTGGATTTCATCTCCTTGCGGATATGTTCGATAAAATCCAAACCGCCCATTACAGGCATTTTAATATCCGTTATGACAATGTCAGGCCTGAGTTCCTTCACAAGGCTGATTGCCTGTTTTCCGTTGGAGGCTTCTCCGGAAATGAGAATCCCCTCCCGCTCCCAGTCGATGAGCATTTTCAAGCCCTTACGGATATAAAGCTCATCATCAACAATTATTGCTTTCAGCATAAAATCACCTATTGATACAAAGAATCCTATCCGCTACATGCTTTCTTCATCATAAACCGCCGGAATCCTGAACCAAATCCTTACACCCTGTCCTTCAGTAGAGATTATATCATACCCCAGCTCATCCCCAAAATATAATGTCAATCTTCTGATAACATTTTTTATACCTACATTTTTCTTCACTTCAGCTTCATTCTCTATGTACCGCTTGATGTCATCGATCTGTTCATCCTGCATTCCGATGCCATTATCTATGACGCTGCATTCTATGTATTTACCCATAAACAGGACCTTTACCGTAATCAAACCGTATCCTTCGGTATTCTCAATCCCATGAACACAAGCGTTCTCTACAAAGGTGGTCAGCGACATTTTGGGTATTCTGCAGCTTTCCGCCTGATTGTCAACAAAAATACTGTACTTCAATTCCTCCCCGAACCGGTATTGTTCAATCTCCAGATAGTTTCTTACAAAGGATATCTCTTCGCTGACGGTGATCATGTCCTTGTCCCATGTCAGGCTGATTCTGAAGAGATTTGCCAGGTTTTTGACGATCTGTGCGGTCTCCTTCTCACCCTTCAGCATACTTCGCATGTTTATAGCGCCCAGACAGTTAAAAAGAAAATGCGGATTTATCTGGCTTTGCAGTGCATTGATTTCGGCCTGTCTTTTCTGAAGCTCAATATTTTTCTTCTGCAGGCTGACTTCATATACATCGCTTATCAACTGCTTGATCTTCTGTACCATGGAATTGAAGGCTTCCATCAGTTGTCCTATCTCATCCCGGGCCGGTGTGTGCTCAATAAATTCGAATTTCTGGTTGTCAACCTTTTTTACATACTTTGTAATCAGCCTGAGTCTGGTGTTCAGCGACTTTGAAATTACTACTATGACCATGGTGGGTATAAGCAAATTGATGAAGATCAAAAAAATATAGATTCTCACCAATTTAGAGTCGTTACCGCTGAAAATATGCCTGCGCGGAGTAAATATGCTCACATTCCATTTTTCTTTATCCAGGATGCCCTCAAGGCTTTTAACGATACTGATTGAGCCTTCCGGCGGCTCGATGTCCTTAATGGAGTAAAAGGCATCCGGCTTGTTGGTTTCAGGGCTGTTGGAGAAAATAACCCTCCCGTTTTCATCGTAAATATAAATTTTACCCTCTGCAAACTCATGACTGAGGATATCATTGAAATATTTAAAATCCAGATCGATTTTGATCAGGTATCCATTTCGGCTTTTTTCATTCGAAGAAGGATTGTTCTTTATCAACGATAAGCTCTTCGTCTTACCATCCATTCCTCCAATGATATGAAACAGCCTGGATCCGTTACTTTTTACCTGCCTGTACCAATACGTGCTTCTGACGGTATTATCTATCTTGTAATAGTTGCCTCCGTTAATAATGGATTCATTCTCCAGGAAAACACCGGTCTGGCGTATTTGAGGAAAAGCAAAGCGGTAGGAATTAAAGTATTCACGCAAAAAATTGTCGAAGGTGTTAAAGTAATCGCTCATGTCGGTAAATTTCTTTGAGGCGGCTTCATTGAATCTGGCATCGGTAAACACAATATTCGCAAGCTTTATACATTGGTTTACTCCCTCTCTTAACTGCATATATACTTTATCATATGAGCCTTCTACATCAACCAGCTGCTGTTCATTCAGGTTGGTGGATATGATATTGATCACAATCCAATTGGTGACAAGCATCGGCACCACTACACACAATGCATAGAGAAAAATCAGTTTTGTTTTCACCGTAAAATTATCAATAAACTTCATATTTCCATCCTTTATAAAACTTCACATCGATTAATCATTATGTCGGTGAAACCCTGTCAAAACTTTACTCTTTCACACCGCCCAGAACCAATCCGGCTACAAAGTGCTTTTGGAGAAACGGATATACGAACATGATGGGGACTATGACGACAATTGTAATGGTGGCCCGTACCGCAACGGGAGTTATTCTTGCAGCGCCGGAATTGGCCATATAATTGACGCTTTTGCCTATCCCCTGATTCTGTGTGGATGCTATTACTTTCAACAGCTCGTACTGGAGGGTATATAGATCGGAATTGGAAGAACAATAAATAAATGTATCAAACCAGCTGTTCCACTGTCCCACTCCGATAAACAAGGCGATTGTCGCAAGCACCGGCTTGGAAAGCGGAAGCATGATTTGCAGGAACATTCTGAAATCGCCTGCCCCATCTATTTTGCCCGATTCAAAAAAGCTTTCGGGAATTTCCTCCATAAACGTCCTCATTACAATGAGATTAAAAGCGCTAATCAGGCCGGGGACGATATAAACCAAAAAATTATTCGTCAGACCAAGGGTTCTTGTCAGCATATAGGAGGGTATCAGCCCGCCGTCAAAATACATTGTAAGAATGAATATGACTGTAACTGTTTTTTTAAAGATAAACTCCTTCCTGCTCAGTACATAAGCAAGCATGGCAGTACAGAACAGCTGCAGACCCACTCCAAGGATGGTTCTTGCTACAGATATGAATGCTGCATGGTATATACTTTTGGTGCTTAACAGCATTATATAGTTTTGAATAGTGAACTTTCTTGGCAGTATTGTTATACCTCCTTTCAGGCTGTCAACTGCATCATTCAAAGAAATTGCAATAGTATTCCAGAATGGATATATCGTTGCAATAGCAATAATGGTCATGATGCCATAAAGAAAAACTAAAAAGGTGGTATCTCCTAAAGTATCAACTCTTTTTTTGTATGTAGCCACAATGCTCGCTCCTTATTAAATGATCCCATATTTTAACACTTTTTTGGAAATAAAATTGGACGACAGCACCAGAATGATTGCAACGACACTTTGAAAAAGACCTGCGGCTGTTCCAAAGGAGTAATTACCGGCTCTTAGTCCATAATCCAGTACATAAATCTGGATGACTTCGGAATAATCCAGAATAAAAGCATTTTGAAGCAAATATTGCAGCTCGAATCCGGAACGGATCAGGTTACCGATATTCATAATAAGAAGTATTATAAAAGTAGTCTTAAGCCCGGGAAGAGTAATATGTAAAATTTTTCTATACCTTCCCGCACCATCCATTTCAGCAGATTCATAAAGCGATGGATTTATCGATGCTATTGCAGCCAAATAAACAATGGCGTTCCAACCCATCTCTTTCCAAACGCCTGTTATTCCGATGATGCCCCAGAAGTATTTCCCTTCACCCAGCCACATGATTGGCTTGTCGATAAGATGAAAGGTCTGAAGCAGTTCATTGATCGCTCCGGTCTGGGGAGCAAGCATCAACTGTACAAGTCCTGCTACAACCGACCAGGAAACGAAGTGCGGGATATATGAAATTGTTTGAATCGTTCTCTTAAACATTATGTTTTTAAATTCATTCAAAAATATTGCAAAGGCTATGGACGTGACAAAGCCCAATATAATGCCTATAATACTCATGGCCAGGGTATTTCTTATTACCAATAAAAATCTGTCATCGGTAAATAATGACTTAAAATGCTTGAGACCCACCCATTTCTGCTCAAAAAAGCTTCTGCTGACCTTAAAATCCTGAAAAGCCATTGTCCATCCCCAAATCGGGAGGTAGTTAAATATAAAAATATATATGATAAAAGGCAGACTCATCAAGATCAACTGCTTTTGCTTGATTATCGTTTTGAATGCCAGCTTTCCTCGGCTGTGACTGGTTATGACTGTTTCCATAAATGCCCCCGTATTGTTATGGATTAGGAAAGAGGGAGTCATAAATCTCTTCTGCCCCCTCTTTCTGCTGTTCCAATCTGCTACTTCCAGTTTTCCGTTCTCCACTTGATGGTTTCGTTATAAAGGTCGATGATCGGCTTGACGTCAATCTTCTTCAGTTCATCCTGGAATTCATTCCATACGCCTTCAAATTTATCCGGTGCAGCGATAATGGCTTTTGAATAGTACTTGAAGGAAAGGTCATCCAGCTTTTGATGTATTGTTGCAGCATCACCTCCGCGGGGTACGTCCCAGAGAGGATAGTATGCTGCTGACTTCTGAGGCGGAGGAGTCAGCATCTGGTACCAGTTTTGCTTTCCGTAGGCATTCAGGATTTCCTTGTCCAGACCGGTCAGCGTCTGTTGGAAGATTTCCGGCTGTTCATTCGGGTTGACCGCGTTTCCATCCGACCTTGTTCCGCCAAGATATGCCATGAAGCCTAGTATCTGGCCATTCCATTTATATGCATCCGAAGCTGTGGATTTTGTAATCTGCTCCTTTGTCATATTGAATCTGCCGTCTTCCTGTACAAAGTAGTCTTCGTCTTTGACACCCCACTTCAACAGTGTCTGTGTCTCTTCCTGCGCCAGATATTCAAAGAATTTCAGCAAGCGTACCGGGTCTTTACATCCAACAGTGATTGTCGGACCTACAGTTACGGATGTGACGGGCTTTTCGGTGTATCTGTCTACTATGCCTTCTTCAAAAGTAATCGGGATCGGCATGTATGTTCTTTCAATCTTGCCCGCCTCGGTCAAAGGTTTTTCTCCCGCTTCAAACTGCCATCTGTGGTCATAGAAGGCAAGAACAGCGCCGCTGGCGATTTTTGCAATATATTGGTCATAATTCATAAAGAAGCATTCGGGATCAATAAGGCCCTTGTTATATGCCTGGTTGTAAATTTGCAGGTAACGCTTGGTAACATCCTTATTCTGGACAATATCTGCCGTATAGTTTTCAGAAGTAAAATTATTCGGCTCAACTATGTATGCGCCATTATTCGGATATCCTCCCAGATTCAGCGGTCCGTTTATGAGGCAGAATCTGCGCCACTCGTGTGTAAGGATTTCAAAGGGGACGGTATCGGTGCCATCAATCTTGGGGTACTTTTGCTTATATTTTTCTACGATGTCAAAAAGCTGCTCAATGGTTCTGATCTTCGGATAGCCAAATTCCTTGACAATTGCCTTTTGAATCCAATAGGTACCGTTCAGCTGGGTATTTTGCGTATATTCGCCCTCTATCATCTGTGAAGGAATTACATACAGATGGCCGTCCTTTGCATGCATCTTTTTCCAATATGGCCCGATATATTCCTTCAATGAGGGTGCATTCTTTTCAATCAGTTCTTCCAGAGGCACCAAAGCACCTGCATCTATGAAATTATTGATATCTTTTGTGTTGGACGCATTGGCAAAAAAGTCGGGATAATCACCGGAAGCCAGCATAATTCCGACCTTTGTATCCACATCTCCCACAGATGTATCATATTTTATAGTAACTCCGGTCTTTTCTTGAATCATTTTTATAATCTTATTGTTTTCGTCGGGTAAATTGGCAGTATCAACAAATGCTGTAAATTGAATGGGCTCCGGTTTAACATCCGTCGGCGCCTGTGTTTCCGAATTAGCTTCAGTAGCTGAAGTTGCAGCAGAACTTGCGTTGTTTGCTGAACTGCCGCAGCCGGATAGTGCTAAAGTGAATGCAAACAGGACTGACAGCAACAAAGCAATTGCCTTGCTTAATTTCATAAGATTCCTCCTCAATATTAGAAATAATCAGAAATTACTGAATAGTTCCCGATCAAGCGCTCAATCTCGACTATGAAATTATTATATTTCTGTTTTGCACATCCTTCAATACCATAAACCTCATATTTTATGTTATAAATCTTAGTAATGTTTTAACGAGCTGTGAAATAACCATATATTCTACTGTACTTCTCTTCACCATGATTTTATTTATCCAGCAGCGACAGCTCCTCTGCCAGTTTCCGCCCTGCTTCTTCATAGCTTTGTATTATCAGGTCATAGAGCGGATATTCCGGACTGCCGTCAATTTCTCCCTTGCCGTCATGAAGCTCAATCATGCGCCGGACGCCCTCGGTCCAGGTGATGGTATATTTGAAATTCAAATCCTTCTTTGCCGCACTGTTATCATAAATGCTGTTGAATTTAAAATTCAGCGGGCACCATTCTGCGGATTTCGGGGCCATCCTCGCCAGTAAACCGGCAGGAATCGGGATGAATTTTGTTGCAGGAGCATTCATTGCCCTGGCTGCAGTAGTATAATACTCCTCCCATGTCATCCATTCATCTCCCGTTACATTGTATGCCTTTCCGTATGTATCCGGGTTACAGACGGCTTGTGCAAAAGCTTTGCCGACATCATCCCTGTGACAGGACGTCCAAAAGGATGTACCGTCCCCCAGGACAATAACGGGCTCGCCCCTGCGGATGCGTTTCAGCAAGGCCGTTCCGGGTCCCAGAAGGCTTATTGGCGTGCTGCTGTCCTGGTAAGTTGCCGCCGGACGCAGAATGGTCAGGGCGAAATCGCCTCTGTTCCCGGCTTCTTCCAGTATGTTTTCGCACAAGACCTTATTATGGGCATATTCGAAGGCGGGGTCCGCTCCACGCTGAAAATCTTCCTTTACGGGATACATCCCCGCAGGCTTTTTATATACATCTACGGTACTGCAGAAAATGAACTGTCCGAGCCTCCCTTTGAATGCCCGTACAACGCTCTCAGCATCTTCAGGAGTGTAGTTTACCATATCGATGACACAGTCAAATTCTCCGGATTTCTTCATGGTTTCTTCAAAAGAGGCATAGTCATTGCGGTTACCGGTTATGCACCTTGCCCCGTCGATTTTACCGTTTCCTCTGTTGTACAGCGTTACATCCGACCCTTTCTCCAAAAGCAGCGTTGTAACCGCCGTACTTATCGTCCCTGTTCCGCCGATGATTAATATCTTCATACCAGCCACCTCATTTCAAATTTTCATGTACCCCACGCTTATTACGCACAACTTTTGCCGCTCTACTCGTTTGCGATAGCACCATTATATTGAATGCTGCGGCTGCGTGCAATACCACAAATCAATTCGTTGTGGTGGTTAAACATGCTGAAATTCTGAATATATAATCATGGCGAGGAGCTTGCGACGCGGTATTCTAATGATTTATGAGGCACATACAGGTATTCTTCAGTGTCAGAGATTGCCGCGCTACACTTCGTTTCACTCGCAATGACATATACCGAAGGGGTATATTAAAGACTCGGTATAGAAAAATAATGACCAATCAACTGACGCAACGAGTTCTTTCAATTTGCGCACAAAAAAACTGCCTCGAATCAGTATTTGATTTTGAGGCAGTCCCTTTTCTGCAGTATATTGTGCTTGTATATGCAATAGCTCAGCAGGCTATTTCGGTGTTAGTCAAAGTCCACGCCGGTGGAAACACGAAAGCTTATGTCCGAATTCACTCTGCTCCCATCGTTATAATCCATGACGCTTTTAAACTTAACGCCGCTGTATTGGGTCTCTACCCTGGCGATTTTATCATTATCGTCAAGGAAAACCGACAGTTGGATTTTGTCCATTCGATAAGCATCCTTTGCACTCTGATACCAGGCGGACATGTAAAAGCCGTCTATATTATCCAGCCGCGGAAACGGAGCCTGAGTTACGGAACATAGGAAATTCGTTCTGGTCTGGTAATTGAAATACTTGCTCAATGCATCCGCATTCTCCAAAGTTACCGTATACCTGGTGAGGGTCTGTCCATTCACGCTTACTTTATCCGCTTTCTTGACGGGTAAATCGAACGCGGCTGCAATATCTATTATTTTCACCGGAGGGTATACAATATCACGGACACTTCCTTTCAAAAAGTCGATACCGCGGAACTGATCCGGACTCTTTGTAACCCAATTTCCCGTGCTGAGATCCTTCATTGAATAGTCAATTTTGCTGCCTAATGCACTGTATTTGGAGTCAAGGGTTTTTGAATCAGGCGAGCTGTATAGCAGGGAATTACTGACGGCGGATATTTTGCTGTTTATATTTGTTACATAGGGTATGGTATTATCTCCCGGCGTATCATGGGCGTTTTTGTCATTATTGAAAAATCCGTCCATGGTATGGTTGATATTTATAAATTTATCATTGTCCAGGTTCTTGAGGTTTATTTCCATATCCATTTTAAAGCCGCCAAACAAGGGGCTGTAAAAGTAGTGATCCATTACCGCTTTATTAAGATTGGGATAGGACCTTACGGAACTGCTGGCAAGCGTAAGGATATAGCTGTGATTGTCCCATTTTACTTCAAAGCCTAATTCCTGGGCTAACTGACGGGCAGGTACAAACACAGTCCCATTGATTTTTACCGGAGCGGCGGCAAGCGTAATGAGCTTGTCTTTTGGCGCAGCATCTCCGCTATAGGGATCGGTCAAATAGTCGCTCACATTCTTATAAGCATCCGTCCTGCCAATCTTCATATAAATACTCTTATGCTGGTTTGCGTTATCTTTTATCCATCCTCTTTCCGCAAAAATTACACCGCTTTCCTCATTGAGATTGCAGCTTACTCCGGCGTCTGCCAGCGCATCATAAGGAATCAAAACCTCTCCGTTTTGCAGCACCGGTGACGCTTTAAGATGCAGGATATCGCCATTCACAGCCACTTGAGGCTTCCTGCCATATTTCTCTTGATACTCCTTTGATTTACTCAGGATACTCTCCTTATTGTCCAATAACCTCTCGGTAAGAACAGCCGCCTGCTCCCTCAGGGCATTTCCCCCGGGAGAAAATGTATTGCTGCCGGTCCCCGTCATTAAGCCGCTGGAAATTGCAAATTCCACATAGCTCTTTGAAAAGCCGGACACTTTGCCTTTATCCAGCATTTTATCCAGGTTTTCATAGCCCATGCCGGTACCTTTTTCATCAAAAAACAGCCCCAGCGAACGTACAAAAATAACCGCCATCTGCTCTCTGTTACAGGGCTGGTTTATCCCGAACTCATTTACGGACACTCCGTTAATAATGCCTTTCTGATAGGCCGTTTCAATATATTTATAGGCCCAGCTCTCTTTCGGTACATCCTTAAATGTGGGCACAGCAGGAACATCCTCTGTATTGAGCCCCAATGCAGTGACAATGATTTTTACCATTTGGGCACGCGTAACTGTCCCTTGAGGATTAAAATTGCCCTTATCGTCGCCGCTTATTATTCCCTTGTCCGCCAAAGCCAGGATTACCGCCCTGGCATACCCGGAAGATTTAGCAATATCATTTATCTGTGCCGCATAGGCATTGGCCCCTACTATTGCCAGCATACCGCATATCAATATCAGGGCAAAAACCGCTTTCGCTCCACGTGTATGGATCATCGTAGTTCCTCCTGTTAAAAAATATTTTCAAATGCTTTTTATTGCATACTCATAGTAACAAATTCCTGCCCATGAATGCACTGTTATTATTTAGTAGTACTGCTAATATTACTTAGTCTCAGGCCTCTGGCGTATTTTCATTCCCAGGAAGCCCTTTGCGCTGTCGCCGCTTTTTTGAAGCTATATTTCCCAAACCTTCAGATAGTGTAGTAATCCCTACGCCTCATGAATAAAATTATTGGGGGTGAGTTATATGGCAATAACCGTAAAGAAGGTCGAACAATGGTCGGCAAAAAAGAAAACAGACAAATTGCTGAAAGCGCTGACGGTTGATGCGACAGACATCCGCGTTGCAGTTATCAAAGCATTGGGAACGGTACAGGATGAAAATGTTATGCATACCTTGATTACTCTTCTTAAGGATCCCAATACCGCCATCCGCGGAAGTGCCGCCGATGCTCTGGGCGCTCTAAGCAATGCAAGGTCCCTTGAATTCGTCCGGCAAATGTGGATGATTGAAACGGATGAAGAAGTACGGGAAAAGGCAAGAGTGGCTATCGCAAAGATAAAGGCCAACGCTGTCCAAACGGAAAGGGCATGACCGCATATGACCTGTGCAAAACAAGGAACCCCTCAGGAGGTTCGAGAAAACGCTTCCTGAGGGGCCTCTTATTCTTTTGGCAACCGCTCAACAAAGAGCCGGCCGTTGTCTGACGCCCGTTATTCCAACTCGTATGTAACAAAAGCGAACTCCCGGCTGTCGGGGGCCCACGAATTCACATTCATTGTACCCTGGCCTCCAAAAGCCTTGAGCAGCGTTGTAATTTTACCGCCCTGCGCAGGCATCATCCGTATCCTGATATCTTTGTTTGCCGGATGGTCTCCTGGTTTTACCTGCGCAGGAGCATAAGAAACAAACACAGCTTTCCCGCCATCGGGTGAAACATGGGGGAACCAGTCGTTGGAACCATCGTCGGTCATCTGCCTTTGCTCCGTGCCGTCACAGTTCATGCGCCATATCTGCATAAGTCCGCTGCGTACCGAATTGAACCAGATATGCTTTCCATCCGGCGAATACTCAGGACCGTCGTCCAGGCCTTCAGCCGTGGTCAGACGTATTTCCTGCCCCCCTGTGGAAGGTATGGTGTATACATCATAATTACCGTTACGTTCGGCACAATAGGCAAGTGTTTTTCCATCCGGCGACCAGCCATGCAGGTAGCTGGGTGAAAGCTCCGTAATGAGCTGTGGTTCGCCGCCTTCCAGAGGTAGTGTCCAAATCCGTGACTGCCCATTGTCATCGGTTCCAGCACTTATTGCAATCTGTTTCCCATCTGCACTCAGCACATGGTCATTATTGCAATGGGTACAGATGCCGGTGTCGATCAGCCTTGATTCTTTGGTCATGAGGCTGAACAAATATATATGCCCATAGGAGTTATATACAAGGCTGCCGCCGTCAACAGTCCAGTTCGGTGCTTCGATATGGCTGTCAAACACTTTTAGTATGCGGCTTTCCGCTTTCTCAACGTTATATACCTGTAATATGCTTTTCATGTCTTTCTCCTAACATAATTCTTCACTTCGTTCAGAATGACAAGGTTCAGAGTACTTTCATGCCAGTGACGCGCAGGAAAATGGATAGAAGTTACTATAGTCCGATTCTTCCGGGTAAATTAACCGTCCCTGGATGCTGCCCGCTTAGAAGAAAATATGCCAGAGCAATTACAGCAAGTCCCAGTCCTATAAGAAGAAGTATCTTCAATATACTAAGGGGTGCATGTCCGCTGACCTTCCCTGTCTGCCCGTTGACCATGAATGTATAGGCCTTCTCCTTGTACTTGTAGGCCGATATCCATGTGGGAAGCATTATAAGCTTGTATTTGATATTGTTATAGGCGGTATTTATATGGATGTTCCTTGTCTCATCCGCATTAATCTGGTCAATAACACCGGATAGAATCCTGTCGTCAACAAATTCACGGACCTTCTGCCATCCCTCTTCAAGACCGACGCTGTACCTTTCCGCATAGAAGCCCGACAAGTATTCCGGCTTATAGTGAGTTAATTCATTTGTGTCGAAAGGCTCAAGCTGGCTTAAAAGACCTGCATCTACCTGCTTTGTAGCGTATACCGGCAAGTCGTTGAAAAACTTCGAATAGTTCCCGCTTGTGGGCCACCATCTTATTTTCCGGACCTGCTCGGTTTTAGTGACCTGTTTGCCGTTTTCCATAACCGTCCGTGTTTGCGTAACATAATAATAGGTCCCGCCTTCGCCGGTATATGCCGAAAAGGTCTCGGAATCATACGTCCAGCACGGGAGATATAAGCCCTTCAAGCGCTGAAGCTGATAGTTGCTTTTCAAGGCTTTGGGCGCAAAGAACTTCTTCTTGATCCAATCCGAGAATAATTGCTTTGCGTTTTTCTCTGTTACCTTAAAGGGGATCAGAGATTCAGGTGCTATTCCTGCGGACCTGCCATTTTTGACGATATGGGAAGAGCCGCAAAAAGCGCAAAACTGAGCGGTTTCATTGGCTCCAAGTACTGTTTCGGCCCCGCAGCCGTCACACTTGATTACTCTTGTCTCTCTGGCCCATTCCTCAGGGATATTCTCTTCGGCTCCCGTAAAGTCATACTCATTGATAGCGGATGTATCCTTTGGAATTACTATTTTGTTGCCGCAGTATGCGCAGGAAAGAGACCCGCTTTCAGGGTCAAAAACCATGTTTCCGCCACAGGCCTTGCAGGGGAATTTATCCGTCTCCATTTGCTCTTTTATTTCCTGTACCTCTTGCTCTTCCGCCATCCTTCACACCCCTCATCAAAGCTTTGTGCCGCATTCGGTACAGAACTTGGCACTGCCGTCCAGCTTTTTCCCGCATCCGCTGCAGGTTATTTGGACGGCTTGCCGGGCTCCGCATTCCGGGCAGAATTTTAACCCGGCGTCCATTTCGGAATCGCAGCTGACACACCGTGCTTTCGGCTGTGAAAGCGTCTGCCCGCAGGAGCCGCAGAACTTCTGCCCCGCCGGAACCTCCGCCTTGCAATTGGGGCAGATTGCTCCCGGTGCGGCCTGCTTTGCCGGAGCCTCCGGATTCTGTTGCTGATTCGTTTTGAAAGCATCCGTCATGATGTTCCCAATGGCTGCACCGGCGCCAAGCCCTACCCCTGCGCCGGCAAAGGCATTGCCCGGATTCTGTGCGGCGTCCTTGATGGCCTCTGCCGCCTGAAACTGCATATACTGCTGCAGGTTGCCCAGAACACCCATGGAAGTTCTCTTGTCCAGCATCTTTTCCACTTCCTCGGGAAGCGAAATATTTTCAAAATAAAAGGTTACAAGCTGCAGCCCCAGGCCTTCGAACCGCTCCTGCAGCTTTACCCTGGCCTGTTCGCTTAATTCATCGTAATGGCTTGCCAGATCAAGTGCGGGAATCTTTATTTCTCCCAGCAAATCGGTTATGCCCGAGATGATAGAGCGTTTTAACTGCCCGGAGATACTCTCCGTATCAAAAACCTGGTTTGTTGCAACTACTTCCTTCATGAAGATTACTGGGTCCGACACTCTATAGGAATAGATGCCAAAAGCCCTGAGCCTCAGCATCCCGAACTCCGCATCCCTCATCATGATTGGGTTGGATGTCCCCCACTTCTGGTCGGTAAACTGTTTGGTATTCACAAAATATACTTCCGCTTTAAACGGAGAATTGAAGCCGTATTCCCAGGATTTCAGCTTGGTGATGACGGGCAGGTTCTGCGTACTTAACTCATACAATCCGGGTGTAAATACATCGGTAATCATTCCTTCATTGACAAATACCGCTGCCTGGGATTCCCTTACGGTGAGCTTTGCTCCCATTTTGATTTCCTTGTTCTGGACCGGGAATCGGTAAACCATGGTATCATCGGTATTATCCGTCCATTCGATGACCTCGATAAACTGGCTTTTGATAAAATCAAATAGTCCCATTTAAACACCTCCTTTTTTTATCATAAATAATTCTACGCTTCATAAAATCATTAAGTCTCAAAAAAACACATAAAAATATCTACTTCTAAATATTATACCATAATCCTTTATCGGAAAAGATATATATTCCGGTTTATTACTGAAGCGCCTGCGGGGACAGGCTTGCTAAAAAGTCCTCCGCCCAAGCCCATAAAGAAGTTATCCTATAGCTTTGTAAAACTTGATATGATATACTGAAAAATATTACAGGCCTCCTGATACTACAACGAAAACAACCGACTCATCCTTGCAGAAATAACGCATTAAAGCTTTGCGATTATTCCCGCAAGGCGCATAAATGCCGTATCAAAAATGAAGTTTTCGTTGTAGTACTGACGGATATTTTCAATCAAAGGATAAAGAAACACAATTTCATTACCTCCGGGTTCATCGATACTCCTAAATTAAAGGGGATGGAACAATGCCTTTTAAATTGAAAGAAGGCTTATTACTGGGCGCAGCCACTGCCGCAACACAAATCGAGGGCGGCGAGTGCGGGCATAACTGGAACGACTGGTATCACCGCGGCAAAATCAAGGATGGCTCCGATCCCGCACGTGCTACGGATCATTACAACCGCTGGCGGGAGGATGCAGACCTTATGGCTGCTATGGGCCTGAAGGCTTACCGCCTCGGCATCGAATGGGCGCGTCTGTGCCCTGCGGAGGATAAGGTGGATAAAGCCGCAATATCGCATTACCGCCTAGAACTGGCTTATCTGCGAAAAAAGGGCATCCTTGTGCTCCTGACGATCCATCATTTTACTAACCCCATGTGGTTTGAGAAAAAAGGCGGGTTTACAAAGGCGGAGAACATAAAATATTATCTGGACCTGGTGGCACTGGTGGTGCGCTCCTTCGGCGATCTGGTTTCAGAGTATATCACCATAAACGAACCCAATGTTTATGCTGCCAACTCCTTTTATTTCGGCATCTGGCCTCCTGGGAAAAAGTCCTTCGGGCTTTCAAACACTGTCATGTCCAACATGGCTGTCTGTCATATCCGCGCCTATCAGCTGATTCACAAAATGCGCGGTGAGTTGGGATACCATGACACGCAGGTGAGCTTCGCAAATCATGTAAGAATATTTGATCCGGAAAATCCGATAAATCCCTGGCACCGCGTATGCGCACCGCTGCTTGAGCGCTGCTTCCAGAGCGCTGTCACCCGGGCCGCATGCTTCGGCATATTCAAATGGCCGCTGAAAGCACAGGCCCATGTGGAACCGGGCCAGTACTGCGATTTTATTGCGGTGAACTATTACACCCGTTCAACTGTTTCAGGCTTTAAAGACGGCGTGTGCAAGGATGCACAAAAAAACGACCTGGGCTGGGAGATTTATCCCAAGGGAATTGTGCGCTGCACAGAGAAGCTCTACAGCCAGCTCAAACGTCCGATATACATAACGGAAAACGGCACTTGCGACAATACCGACGCTTTCCGCTGCCGCTACATTTATGAACACCTGCAGGCGCTCTGCGAATCCGGATTGCCTGTCCGGCGGTACTATCACTGGTGCTTCTGCGATAACTTTGAGTGGATTGAAGGCGAAAGCGCCCGATTCGGCCTTGTCCATGTGGACTATAAAACCCAGAAACGCACTGTCAAAAGGTCCGGAGAATTCTATTCCGATCTTATCCGCGCAGGCGGTGTGACGCAGGAGCTTTTCGAAAAGTATGTCAGAAATCAGGAATACCACTTCTGAAAAGGGAAGAACAGCCTTTCACTCTATAACAGGAAATGTCTTTAATAAAGGAGGAGCTAAGGAATGAACGGCATCACAAAATCAAACCGCTACAACTATGGTCTTGGCACTGTGGGCAGAGATATGCTCTATACTATGGTCAGTGTATACCTGATCTTCTATCTGACAGATATTCTCAATCTGCCTGACTCCACCATGTGGGCCATGACCGGCGCACTTACGGTTTTGCGCATATTCGATGCTGTCAATGACCCTTTTATGGGCTATCTGGTGGACAATACACATTCCCGTTTCGGCAAATTCAAGCCTTGGATAGCCATAGGGGGTATCATTGGAGGCATCCTTACCGTACTGCTGTTTACCGATTTGGGATTGGCGGGTACAGGATATGTCATCTCCTTTGTTATTCTTTATCTGGCCTGGGACTTTACATACGGCGCCAATGATATTGCCTACTGGTCCATGCTCCCTTCCCTGACGACGGATCAGAAGGAACGTGAAAAGACAGGAGCCTTTGCTCGAATCTGTGCAAATGTGGGAATGTATATCGTTGTGGTCGGCATACTCCCCATCACAGAAGCCCTGGGCGGCGACAAAAGAGCTTGGTTCCTCCTGGCAGTCGGAGTGGCGGTTTTCACGCTGGTATTTTTATGCTTTACGCTCTTCGGCGTCAGGGAGAATCGCAATTTATACAAAAAAGAAGAAACCACCTCGCTGAAAGAGATGTTCAAAGTGCTTTTCAAAAATGATCAGCTTTTGTTCACCGCCATTTCCATGGCGCTGTTTATGATCGGATACTCCATCACAACAACCTTCGGGGTGTATTTCTTCAAATATGCCTATAAGGACGAAGGCATGTATTCGGTTTTTGCAGGTGTTCTGGGTATATCCCAGCTTCTGGCACTGGCCCTTTTCCCCATCTTCTCCAAGAGATACAGCCGCAGGCAGCTATACGCCTTTTCAACGGTTTTGGTCGTAGCGGGCTATCTTGTATTTTTCCTCTCCCCCATGAAAATAATTCCCATTGGTATCGCAGGCGTATTGATCTTCATCGGCCAGGCCTTTATACAATTGCTGATGCTGGTATTCCTTGCCGACACCGTTGAGTACGGCCAGTGGAAGCTGGGCCGCAGGAATGAGAGCATTACCTTCTCGGTGCAGCCTTTCATCAATAAGATCGGCGGCGCACTCGGAAATAGTATTGTGGGCGTCACCCTCATTGTTTCAGGGATCAACTCCGCCGCTACGCCTGAGGATGTGACTCCCGAGGGACTGCTCATCATGAAGCTGGCAATGCTGATACTTCCGCTGATAATTATCGTGGCCGGCTATATCATTTACCACTTCAAGTTCAAAATCGACAAGAAAATGTTTGACAGAATCCTGGCGGAGCTTGACGAGCGCGGCGATTTCAGTCCCAAGGACAGCGAAATCGGTTATGCCGGCAAGTGAAAACCACAGCAAAGAAGTGAAAGTTTTGCTGCCTCGTTACAAATAGATGAGATTGCCGCGTCGCTACCGCTCCTTGCAATACCTATGCCACAAAGTGGCACACATGAGAATGAAAAGATGTAGCGATCGCCATCCAAAGTCCTTCTGGGGTGGGCGACCAGTGGCCGCCCCTACACTAGATTACTTTTCATACCAATGACGCCGTGGTTATTTGCTAGCGTCGCGGCATTAAAAGGGTATTCACATATTTGCATGAGTTAACATAAAATATTATCATGGGAATAGACGATTACATAACCCCTGACAGTATACATATATAGCAGAAAAGGTGGGGGACATATGTCATCAAAGATAATAATAACACTGGAAGACCTCAAATGTTCCATGGGCGTATTTGAAAAAATTTATGACGCCATGCGCATTATCGATCCGGTGAAAAAAAAGATTATCAACTATTCCGACGGAGTATTGAACGAATCTCCTTTCAGCTGTTATGATTTCTGGGCCCAGGGAAAGGTCTGCAGCAATTGCATTTCCATGCGTGCCTTCAATGAAAAGGATGCTTTCATCAAGCTGGGCTGGGTTGGCAATAAAATATATCTGGTTTTAGCCGTCCCTGTACAGGACGACAGCGAAACTCTGATTCTCGAACTGATGAAGGATGTATCCGGCTGCCTGCTTGTAGATCCTTCCGAAGAAGTCAAAAACAACAACCTGCTGCGGACCCTGAATGAAATCGGGCAGCTGCAGATACGGGACAGCCTGACCGGAATCCTCAACCGCAGATTTATTGACGAAAGCCTGCCGGCCAACATTCTCAACAATAGCGTCGGTTTATTCCCGTACGGTATTATTTTTGCGGACATTGATCATTTCAAGCTTGTAAACGACACTTACGGACATATTGCCGGAGACTTTGTATTGAAGGAATTTGCCGGGCTGCTGCAGGAAAGCCTGGTGGGCCATGAAGGCTGGGCAGCCAGGTATGGCGGCGAAGAATTCCTTATCTATTTAAAGGACAAAAGCAAGGCCTCGGTAAAAAAATTTGCGGAAGCCCTCCGGAGCAGGGTTGAAAATTATGAATTCAATTATGAGGGAAACAAAATAAAAATAACCTCCAGCTTTGGGGTATGTTTCGTTCACAAGAACTTCAACATCCGGATGGAAGAATTGGTGGACGGTGCGGATAAAAACCTGTACAAAGCCAAATACGGCGGCCGCAACAGAGTTGTGGCATCGGAGCTGTAGGAGCTTGCGGCGCAATAAAGGGTTTCAGATGACCGTTTACTTCACACCCTAAATCTTATTCACATCCAATGCATTGTTTGATCTGCTCAAGCCTTCGACAAACTTATCCTTCTTTGTAAGCAGGACATTGATAAACAAGCTTTCCAGCAAACACAGCTCCGCAACCCTTTTGGACATTACCTCTCCCTTGACATGCTCCGTAAAAGCAGCGGTCAGCAGAAGAATATCCGAATTTTTTGCCAAGGGAGATACGGGGTAGTTGGTGATGCTTATGATGGTTGCGCCGGTCACCCTTGCGTATTTTACCAGTTCTACAATACTCTTTGTCCTGCCGGAATGGGAAATGGCAATGACCACATCCCCTTTATCCAGGTGGGATACGGAAATCAGTTGAATATCGGGATCCGCGGACGCCTGGACATTTGCCCCTGCCCTGATAAACTTCTGGAAGCCCGAAAGCGCAACATTGGCGGCATCGCCCACCCCGCACAACACTATTTTCTCCGCTCCGGAAAGTGCTTCTACCGCTCTTTTATATTCGTTTTTATCAATTACGTTCAGTGTGTCCTTGAGGGCTTGTATTGAAGCCTGAAAAACTTTTTCCGTCACCGAATCAAAGGTATCCCCATCCTTGATTCCGGCATACAAGGCAACGGATTTATCATCCCTGCCCTGTCCCAGATGCGCTTTCAATTCAGGATAGCCGCCATACCCCAGCTTCCGGGCAAGGCGGACCAGCGTAGCCTCGCTGCAGCCTCCCGCTTCGGCTGCGTCAACAATGGAAGCCTCCGAAAAAAAGCCGGGCTTTTCCAGCAATAGATCCGCTGCTTTTTTCTCTGCGGACTTTAAGGAATCATATACTGCCCGAAGCTTTACAAGACAGCTGTGGGGGATCAATTCCGCATTTTCTTCGCTAATATGAATGGGCATCGCATTATTACCTCTGAATACTCTATAATCTCCTGTTAATATTCTTTAGTGTATCATAAATTTCCTTATACACACAGTATTTTTCATTATACAACGCGCTTGAGGCCGTATCCGGCACATAGACATCTTTAATTGAAACAGTCCTATCCACGCCCTCATTGAGGCTTGCGTATGCTCCGACTGCGGTGCCCGCAAGTATAGCCGCGCCAAGGCAAGCCGCTTCACGTACCTGCAGGGTCGCAACCTTGCACCCCGTAATATCCGCTTTAATCTGGAGACTTACCGGCGATTTGGCCCCGCCTCCGACAGCCCTCAGCTCATCGATTCTTATACCGGCCTTTTTCATTGTCTCAATATTTATCCGAAGCTCGTATGTCAGGCTGTCAAGGATGCCTTTAACGATGTCATGCCTTGTCGTTGACATTGTCAGCCCCAATATTGCGCCCTTGGAATCCAGATCGCACCATGGGGTTCCGCTGCCGTTGAAGTGAGGAAGCACCAATATGGAGGAGGGCCCTCTGGGCGCTTTTGCTTCCATCAACTGGTAGGCTCCCATTCCGAGGCTTTCCGCCTCTGTTACTTCCGCATGCCCCAAATTGTCCCGGTACCATTTGAGCAGAATTCCGCCAATATGGTTCAGCGCAAAGGTAAAGTACATATCTTTTTTGGCATGGCAGTAGCACGGATAATATCCGTCAAACATGGAATCATTGACCACCGGCGTGTTAAATGCCGCCGACAGCACTTCTGCAGTACCATGGGAATCAACGGCAATATTCTCCTCGACCACCCCGGCTCCCAACGCGGCACAGGTTTGATCGTGACCGCCGGTAACCAGCACCATTTCTTCCGCCACTCCCAGCTCTTCTGCCAGGGAAGGCCTGATTTTACCTGCAACCTCACCGGAGGGTACGGCTTTGGACAATAAATCCCTATCGATCCCCAGCCTGCTTAAAATGCCGGTATCCCACTGCTTTTCCACAAGATTGAAAGCCATTGTCCTGGAGGCCATGGTATAGTCTATTACAGGCTCCGCTCCAAGCCTGGCCAGGATGAAATCCGCATAGGTCATAAATTTAAAGGTCTTCCCGTAAACCTCAGGCGCGTTCTCCTTGAACCATAATATTTTGGTAAGGGAGTTCATCGGGTGCGGCCTCATTCCGGTAAGGGCAAAAAGGGTTCTCTCTCCAAAAAGCCGTGAACAGGCTTCCCCTTGTTTTGCCGAGCGGTAATCCATACCCAATAAAGTGTTATGCAGAGGAGTTATATTCTCATCGACAGGTATAATCGCATCCCCTTGAACGGAAAGGCTTAATGCTTTTATTTCCCTGGTGCGGCTTTGTGAGACTGCCTCTTTGATAACCCGTTTTGTCATTTCCCAGACTTTTTCAGGCTCCTGCTCCGCATAGCCGGGCCTTTCACAAATCACATCATATTCATGAAAGCCATAGCCTTGAATAGTACCATCCTGATCAAATACGACTGCTTTTGCGCCTGTCGTCCCCACATCCAGCCCCAGTAAAAACAAACGATCCACCTCATTCATACGTTATAACGACCTAATTCAAAATTAATTTTATCGATGCCTCGTTATAGACTATTCGAAAACTCAGCTCCTGTGTCATTGCGAGGCTGTAGGCCGTGGCGATCTGGTCTTGCCTCCGCTTCCAGCACATCGTGATTGCCACGTCGCTACCGTCCCTCGCAATGTCCATGCCGTATGCGGCACGCCTAAGTATGAAAATGTAGCGGCGATCACTGATCGCCATTCAAGGGCCTTCCATGGTGGGCGACCAGTGGCCGCCCCTACAATTTTTCATACCAATGACAACTGCATCTATCATAAAATAGTTTTCGAAACTATTCAAGTAATCATGCAGCTTAAGCTTATTCGCCTCTAAGCCAGGCTTGAACCTTTTCCTCAATGGGGTCGTACAAGTCGGGCTTAAGTCCGGGAATATATTTACAGGCTTCATAGATTACAGGAACAACATCGCCGTGAATTCCTACGGCATGATGGACATAAGGACCTGTAACAAGCTTGTGTTCAAGCCTGGTCCAGTTTTCAACCTCTACCCACAGGTAGGTTCCGACGGTGTATGGGCCCTCGATTCCAGTCGCATTGCCAAGAAGCACGGAATAATCCCCGTGGTCTCCGTCAAACCTCAAAAGTGTAATCTGCCCGCCCTTGATTTCTGCCAGAACCGCACCGGCGCAGTGCTCAGGAAAAGCAAAGGGCCTTCCCAGCTTGGCCTTCGTACCCTCTTTTGCCAGGGATATGGGCCAGGGTCCGCAGTGCTGCAGCAATTCCCCGTTTTCATTCTCAGGATGCCTTACGGACCAGTCTACAAAGAAGCATGGGGTTTTGCCCATACCGGCTGCCTGAGCCATGATAGCAGTGACGGCACCATGGATATCGGTTTCACAGACTACCGGTATTCCCTCGTCGGTCATCAAGGAATTAGCCATACAGGGCATAACGTGAAGTACTTCCTGCAGGGAGTTCCAGCACTGTATCGCTACTGCGCCGCAGCCAAATTCATTGGCATACCGCTTCATGGCAACCTTCAGCGCGGCAACTCTTTTTACGTCATTGGCAGGAACACATATTTCCACATTGCCTTCAAGGAATTTAACCGTTTCAAGCACTTCGGGATCATTGTCCGCTTCCAGCTTCAATATCCTGTTTGTAAATTCCGACATGGTGATGGGCCTTAGCTGGACTCCGAATTTTTCAAGAAGCTCGCCTTCATTGCACATCATCGTCCAAAAATCCGCCGGACGGGTAGAAATCTGTAAAATCTTGATCTTCTGAAACTCTTTCACCACATTCGCAGCCGCAATAAAATTCCTGAGTCCTCTTTCAAAAGCTTCATCCTCTATCCTGCAATTGGATATATAAGTAAAGGGCAGGTTGAATCTTCTAAGTACCTTTCCTGTTGCAAACAAACCGCACTGTGTATCTCTGAGCCTTGCGCCGTCTGCCAGAGGAGCTTCATCCCTCGGTCCCCAGAGAAGTATCGGCACTTTAAGCGCATTTGCCACTTTACACACAAGATCTTCTGAGCCAAAATTGCAGTGCGGAAAAAACACCGCATTGACCTTCGCCGCCTTGAATTTCTCAACGACCTTTGCCACATTTTCCTCTACGTGCAGCAGTCCCTCTTCATTGACATCCTCTATGTCTACATAGTCTACTGCAAGAGACTCCAGTTTCTGCCCGATAAGCTTTTTAAACTTTATTGCGTCCTCTGTACTGAAAATGGATCTTCGGGTAGGCGCAAAGCCGATTTTGATTTTGTGGTCCATAACAATCCCCCTTATTTTATTTGAAATGTGTGTGCCTGTCTTTAGGCCATCATTTGATCCTGTATCCTTCTCAACTGGAGAAGCACTGAATTATTATCCAACTCGACCATATCATAGGTAATTTCTTCATCCTTTTTTACATCGCAAAGGAGCTTTGCACCCTTGGCCAGTCCCACAGGCAGCATCTTTCCGGTCCTCGCAATCTCCGCCAGCTCGATGCTTGCCCTATAACAGTACTCTCCGATTCCATCGAGAATCTGCCCTGCTTTCAGATCCTGCTTCGCTACTGTTATGCATTCAGAAGTAAGCTTTCTCATGGGATGCGCAGTTGATTCACCGTATATGACAGCTTGCGCGGCTGTTATCGGGGTTTCAATGCTGCACAGGTGATACGGCCTGTAGAGAAGATAGTTCGGTCCGGTGCCCATATCTCTTTGAACAAGGCCCTCTATAAGTCTGGGATGATCGGTTGTCACAATGACGAACACTCCCGGATTGATGTCTCCGATCCCGTAATCTACAACGCCTTCTTTTTCCAGAATGCCCCCCTGGTCCTTTCTGGAGAAAACTTTTGCCAGGTCTTTCACATTGCACTTCGGACCGTGCATGCCCCGTTTATCAATGGAAAGCCCCGTTGCATTGGATACTGCGGCCATTTCTATCATGGTTTTTGAGCCGTCTACGAATTCAACCAGCATCCTGGCGCTCATATTTCTTGCCCTTGCCTTTTCTTCCCATTGGTCCGGTGTTGCGTAGATGTCAAGCGGGTTATTTTTCCCCTTGCCGGCCGCTATTACCTTGAAGCCAAGCGCTTTTGCAAACCTGTGGACTTCAACGATGGACCCCGGCTCATCTCCTGCTGTCAGCGAATAAACAATTCCGGCATTTTCAGCCATTTGCCTCAATATCGGGCCTACGGTAATGTCGCATTCTACGTTCATCATTACGATATGCTTTTTAAAATTTATGCATTCCAGGGTTACCCTTGCACCCATTTCAGGAGAGCCTGTGGCGTCAATTACCACCTGTATCTGCGACGCCTGAATGGCTAACTTATAGTTTGCAGTCGCAACCTTTTTCCCCTGTGAAATAGCCTTTTCAGCGGTGTCGGGATCGTCGGTTACCGTTATCTCGCCCTTGTAGCCCGACAGTTTATATGCATTAACCGCCGTCTCCGGCTTAATATCTACAACAACGGCTATTTCCATACCGATCATGCCTTCAACCTGCGCAACAATATCGGTACCCATCTGTCCTGCCCCTATAAGGCCTACTTGTATCGGCTTTCCCTCAGCTTGAAGCTGTTCCAGTTTACTGTCTATTTCATACATTTTGACTCACCTCATAGTATCTTTAAGTTTAGTACGATGTGTTATAACGACCTGTAGAAAAATTGATTCATCCGCGGACATTTTTTATATGCCTCGTTTTTGCTACAGTGCTTGGCATACGCCATTGCTGCTTTTATTCCCATGGTTTCACTGCCACTCTTAATGCTTTTCCCTGCTCGGCAAATGCTATGCCTTCCGGTATTTCATCCAGTTTCACGGTTTTTGTTACATATTTCCTTGCGGAAATCTTTCCCCCGGCAATCAGGCTGACTGCCTTGAGCAAGCCTGTGGAGGGATAGGAGAATGCACCGACGACAGTGATCTCATTGTAATGGATAAGATTGCTGTTTAAAGTGGTCATAGGATTATTTTTGTTCACTCCCCCAAACAGAACGACTTTTCCTCTTTTCCTTACCATCTCCAGGCCCTGCTCCTGGATTGCCGTAACCGGTGCGGCACAGATCGCGATATCCGCTCCCAGGCCCCCGGTTATCTTTAATACCTCTTCTACCGGATTTTGTGCCGCTGAATTAATAATATGGTCCGGACTAAACTGAGGTACGGATTCCAATCTTGTCAAGCCTGCCATAATTATTCTTGATGCGCCTCTTGCTCTGGCCACCTCTATATGCATGCAGCCGATTGGCCCATCGCCGATGATTACCACCGTATCTCCAAGGCTTACGTTGTTATATTCCTGGCAGGCAATTACCGAAGACGCAGGCTCTGCCATGGCGGCTTCTTCAAAGCTCAGTCCGTCCGGCACGTGTTCTACGAAACCGCGGTTCAATACTATTGCCGGCAGGTATATGTATTGGGCAAACCCACCGGGCCAATTTGTCCCAAGCATTTTGTGATCCATGCAAAGGTTGACAAGGCCTCTTTTGCAATAATAGCATTCTCCGCAGCTGACATCGGGAGCAATTGCAACCTTGTCTCCAACCTTGAAACGGGTTACCCGGCTTCCTGCCTCTTCAACAATACCGGCAATTTCATGCCCCATAACCTGTTTCTCTATGCCGTACCTTAAACCCGTATGGAAATTACGCATATCTCCGCCGCAAATGCAGCACGCTTCTACCTTAACGAGAATGCCGTCATCTTCGCACTGCGGCACCGGCATGTCTCTTACAACCATCTTTTCAATTCCTTCAAATACAGCCGCTTTCATGCTCCTCACTATTGTACCTCACTTTCCTCCGCCTAATAGTCTGTCTCCTACTGCTCCGCCGGGGTGAATCACCGCAAATTGTTCCCTTGTGTATCCGGTATAATGCATCAAAGCAATACATACCGCATCAAACACCGCTATCACAGCCAATGTACTTGCTGTAGCCAGCATATTGAAGGGACAGGGCTCCCTGTCAACCTTGATTTTCAAGAGAATATCCGATTCCCGGGCCAGTACTGATTCAGCGCTTTCAGTTACGCCAATCAGCTTTGCCCCCTTTGTTTTGCATGCGGGGATCATACTGAGAATCTCCCGGGTGTTGCCGCCTTTTGAAATCAAAATAAAAATGTCTTCCTTCTGCAAAAGCCCCAGGGCCCCATGTACAGCATCGGCAGGATTCAAATAGCTTGCCGGCCTCTCCACACAGCAGAGGGAGTGGGCGATCTTCCGTGCCGCGGCCGCCGAAGTGCCGCAGCCTGCAACAATAACCTTGCCTTTGCAATCGCCGATCAGCTTTACCGTATCCAGAATATTTTCATAAGCTATTGTATTAATCAGGTTTGCTATGGAACTTGCTTCAACAGACAAGGTATTCTTTATGCTTTCCTGCAAGTCGTCCTTCAAGTGAAAGCCCCCTTATTTTCAATAATTGATCCCGTTTATGCAAACCATTAGAATGCAGCACGGTATTTATATTTTGAATTCTCTATCTACAACATAATATTATCATAACACGCCGATGAATATTTCACAATATTATTTTCATATTTTATTTATAAATATGAAAATTAATTTCATTATTTTACATGCTTAAATTTCTATAAGAACTAATTGCACCGTTTACTTCAAACATAAAAACCGCAGCCTGCGAATAACTTGTATAACGAGGAAAATATTCGGAGTCATAGGGTGCGGATAGATAAATTTTTCAAGGATTCCTTAATATTGACGGCTTCCAATCTGGTGACGGGAATCATCGGCTTTCTGTTTTCCGTGATCATTTCCAGGAAGCTTGGGCCGGAAGGGCTGGGACTCTATGGTATTGTCATGCCGGTCTATGGTTTGCTGCTCTGCCTCACCAGTGAGGGATTGGTTACGGCAATTTCAAAAATATCCGCCGTCTATTTCAATAAGAAAGACTTCCGGAATCTGAATAAAACCGTGACAAGCGTATTGATCATGGTATTCCTGTGGAGTTTCGGAATAGCCCTGCTGACCTTTATCACCTCGTCAAACATCAGTGATTTTTTCATCAGGGACAAAAGAGCTGCCGATGCCATAAAAATACTGTGCCCGGCATTGATCTTCGTCCCGCTGTCCGCCATTGTCAAAGGCTACTTCTATGGGCTGGGCGGATTCAAGATTACCGCCTCGGTAGATATTGTGGAGAAGCTGCTGAGAGTCCTTATTCTCTTGGGGACTACTGCCGTTTTGTCCATCAGCGATGTTAAAAATATGGTGTCGGCGGCGTACTTTGCGCTGACTACCGGTGAAATGACCAGTCTGATCATTTTGTATGCATTTTACAGGATATACAAGAATAAATACAAAGCCGGGGGCATGAAAATAAAGACGCGGATCCAGTTGATGTTCGACGTCCTGGCCATCTCCTTTCCGCTGAACATTAACGGATTTTTATCCTCCATCATCTCCACCGCCTCCACGCTTATACTGCCCAGAAGGATCGTACAGGCGGGCTTTTCCTACAGTGAAGCCCTGGCCCTCATCGGCAAATTTTCCGGAATGGCTATGAACATCATCTACCTGCCCTTCATTATCGTCAGCTCAATGCTGACGGTACTCATTCCCGACCTTACCACCAGTATTGATAAAAAAGACGCCTGGGCTGCTGAAGACCGGATTTCGCAGGTTATGAGAATTGCCGGCATGGTGGGGATCTCCACGCTGGCAATCGCATTCACAATCCCTGATTCCCTTGGGCAGTTGCTTTACGGAAGACAGGATCTGGGCGGCATGATAAAATTCGCCTCCGTGGCGGGCTTTGTCAGCTATATTTCCTCCCCTACCTTTGGCATTCTCAATGGTTTGGGGAAACAGAGCATACTCTTAAGGAATTCGCTGCTGATATCGGTTGAAGGACTTGTCCTGATATTTATCCTGACCGGGATACCCCTATTAAATATCTACGGATTTGGGATATCCATCATCATTACTTCGGTTACCGCCTTGATTATAAATCTCATTGAGATACGCAAATACTGCGAAGTTAGGTTCGCATTATCGGATATCCTTCCAAATGCGCTGATAGCCGTACTTGTATTTGTGCTGCTGAATCTGATGAACGCGTCCCTGGCCAGAGCGGATACTGTCATCCGGGCTGTCCTTATAATTCCGGCAGGCTTCCTGTCGGTTTTCCTGCTGAGCGCAATGGTTAAAAAAGTAAATCAGATGTAATAAATTCAACTGTCCCTCAACCCTGCCTGTTCCTTTTGAATTTCAGGTTTATAAACCAGTGGAGTGCCGCAATGATCGCGCCGGCAGTGTCACTGATCAAGTCCAAGTCCGTATCCAGCAGGCTGGGCTGGTTTCGCAGCGGCGGGTGAAATAATAAATCCGATAGAAACTCAATCACCTCAACGACCACGCCTAAACTCATGCCAAGGGCAGCAATGAAGACAAAGTCACGAAATCCGGAAACCATAGGTTTGCCGGTTATTCTATTTACCAGGATATAAGTAAATAAAGCAAAGGAGTATATTCCGAAGATATGCTGGATTCTATCATAAATGGAGGAGGTATTGTAAAGTCCTACGTACCTGCCCAGAAAACTATGGCTTACAATAGTGATCATCAGAATTCCGCTTATATAGCGCCCAAGGTATAACTTCAATTTTATTTGCAGAATAGAAATTACAATAAAAATCCCCGCCGCGATGATTGTTTCCCACACATAGTCGGGATGACTACTGCAAAACAATCCAATAACTATCAACTGCAGGATTAGAAAAACAGTTAACAAAATAATGATCTGTTTTCTGGACTTCTCGATACCGAACACTTCCTTTTTTCCTGCCTCAGCAGTATGATTCGCAGAGCTTTCATTATCATGCCCAAAGTTTGCGGAATCCCTGCAAAATGATATGAGGTTTTGGTTATTGATGCTCTATAAAGCGGACGGACATTGGGATTAATTCATCCCCATCAAAGGAATATTTTGTTTCTACAGAATAATAATAACCGACATGAAATATCTCTGCATTCTCCGAGGTTAACAATTTGTTGAATCCTTCTGTGCTTTTCTCAAAGGAAATATTCCTTAAACGCAGAAGGCCGTCTGAACCAAATACCTCCTCCGGTCCACCTAAATCCTGTATTTCCTGCTTGTCAAAAGAAAATTTGAATTCCGAATGAAAGGCTGGATATTTCACCCTGACTTCCGCGCCTTTTACCGTAAAATTTTGCTGCGGTCTGTTTATTGGAATTTCAATAAGCTTCTTATCTTTATACTCCAATGCCTGAAATTTCTGAAACTCTCCCCAATCGGCAGAGGCCAGGACCCAACTGACGATAACAGCCTTATATTTACCGGCCGTGGAATCAAGTATATGAAAATCAGGACACATATGAGAATAATCATAATTCGTATCGAGCGCATATTGCGTAATTCCATCAATAACCAGGGCTACTTTTTCACTGAAATCTTCCGTATTCCAGATCCTGCACAGGCTTATTGCCTCCGAATGCGAATCACCATCAATGTCCGCCTTTACAACTGTCGTATCCTGCATTAACTGATCGCTTGAAAAATCCACGGAAGCCGTATTTTTATCAAAGACGGCGTTACTCCACAAATTGCTTTTTTCACTCCACAATTTATAAAGTATTTTGTCATTCTCGAAATAAAATATGCCTGTCTTTGAATTGAAACGGATATCATAGGAATCATTGGTTTTCAATGAATAATCATACTCATCATAATTATATGGCTTATTATCCTGCGGAACATATTCCGCTGTCCAGAACAGGTTTTTGATAAAAGCTTTATAAAATTTGTCGGTGGCAAGATAATAGTGCTCCTCCGATTTGGGTTTTATAAACAAATAGGTTTTTACTGTCCAATCAGGATAAATCAAACTATAGGGACTATAGTCAGCCTTTTCTTCGCCGAAGGACAACAACAGCTTACTAACCTCCTGAAAGGGTGATTTCTGCTGTACTTGCGTCGTTACTGCCACTACAGGCTGAACCTGTTTCTGACAGCCTGACAGGACAACGCTGATTGCAAAAGCGGCCAAAAACGGCAGTGCAGCTTTTCTGAGGAACATAAAGCCTCCGGTGAATAGTATTTGACAACAGTATATCTTGAGATAAGCATGAAAAAGTTAAGAATTTATTAATCCGGCTTTTAACGATAAACCGTTATGCAATAGGATTCCTGATCTGTCTAACGGAGCGTTGATGAAAGCAGCCGCTTTTGTTTGTCAGATAGTATTTTCTCTTTTTTCAAAATAAAGCTCCGGCAGAAGAATCCTGATCTCCTTTTCTGCGCTTTCCTTCTGCCAGTAGACAATAAACCTGATTATCGCCGCTATGGGCATGTAGTTGTTTTTCATCATAGACTCTACCTTGCCCATAAACTGTTTTGAAAATCTCACTACCGACCGTCCTTTCGAATCTCGGCAGCAGTCACCGTCAACTGTGAGTCTGTCTCCGCTTTTAAGCTGTGAAATTAAAGGTTGGCAATAGATAAAATGATCCAGCCACACGTCCTTATAAGTCAATTGCATGGCTAACTGCTGGGGCGGCCGGTATTCCACCGTGTCATAAAACCGTTCCATATTTTCAGCCTTTAGGGTATCAAGGTAATTTCCACTATAGTGAACAGTCAAATTGCATTTTGCTCTGGTCATTGCAACATAGAGCAGCCGTATATCCTCATCCGTCTTGGAATCGAATTGCTCCAGCAGCAGGAAGACATTGTCGAATTCCCGCCCCTTCGCCTTATGAATGGTAGAAACAAATACGGTTTCGGCATTTTCTCCGCAAAAATCCTCCAGCTTTGATTCACGGATGAATATTTCAAGGTCCGATTTGTATTTATGTTTTGGATTCACTGCTTCAAAATCGTTGATGAGGTTGATGCAAGCCTCCAGATTCGGGCTGCTGACGAATTTGTCCTTTAAGCTCCGCTTTGCAGCCTCCCAGATATCTTCATTGACAATATAAACGTCCTCTGCAAGGTCGAGCCGGCTAAGAAAAAAACGGACTTCCAGGAGGTTAAACAAGCTAAAGCCGTCATTTGTCTGAATCAGTTTTGCCGGCATCCCGTTTTTCAAAAGCAGTCCGGTAACCTGCAAAGCTTCTTCATTGGTCCTGGTCAATGCGCAGACCGTCCCCGAGATCTCCTGTGAGAGTATATCCGTTACCAGAGGTGCAATGAGATTGCCGCTTCTGTATCGGACCAGTCTGATTTTTCCGTTATCCTTCTGCGCAGCAAGGATAGGAATATTCTTAAGCCGCTGTGGGAGTCTTTCTATATATTGATTTGTAAAATCCACAAGGTTTCTTTTACTCCGAAAATTTTCCACCAGTTCATGCATTACAGCCTTCTTTTCCGAAATCAACCCCACCAGATATTTTGCGCTAGAGCCTCTGAACTCGTAAATGTTCTGGTCATCATCCCCCACCGCAATGACGCGCATATCCTCATTCTGTTCCATCAAGGCGTTAATGAGGGCATACCCGTCCACATCCATATCTTGCGCTTCATCGACTACCAGAACTGTCTTTGTTATTCTGCCGGCCTCCACTTCGCCATTGCTGATTCTCCTCACGGCCTCCCGGATGATGTCATCCGACTTATCCAGAGTGCCTACCTTTCCCAGCAAATCAAAGCAATAGGAGTGAAATGTCTTTATCTCAATATAATTAGCGGCATTACCAATAAGCTTGATTAAGCGTTTCTTGAATTCGGTAGCTGCAGACCTCGAAAATGTCACCATCAGCAATTGCTCGTGCTTGACGTCTTCCATCAGCAGCAATGACGCTAGCTTGTGGACCAGTACCCGGGTTTTGCCGCTTCCGGGTCCCGCCGCCACGACAATATATTTTGAATCCTTATCGTTGATGATTTTCAGCTGCGTTGGCGAAAGCTCGCCAAAGAGCTGCCTGAATTTTGTAGGGGTGATATTCCTTTTTATCTCGTTCTGCCGGCTGCCTTTGAAATATTTGTTCAAAAAGGAAGCGTAATTCAACTGAAAGTAATCGTCCACAAACTGAAGCGCGGCCTTGTAGTCATTGACCATTTTCCTGGCGTATTCTCCCACGATGTGGATTTGTTGTACTTTGTTTTCGTAAAACTGATTCAGTTTCTGATAATCCTCCGCCTTATATTGCTTTTTATTGTTCTGCTCAAGACGTTCAATGGTCAGGCCGTTATAGACCACCATGAAACCGCCTTCTATTTTCAACGCCTCTATTCTTGACAGGTAAAAAAGAGCGTCTTCTATGTCCTCAGGGCTGGCTTTCGTATTGAAAAACGTAAGTCTGCCTTCAAATTCCTCTTTCAATTCCAGGACTGAAAACTCAACCAGCACTTCCTCTTTATTGTGTTCATCCTCCTCCGTGCCGGAAGAATTACTTTTCTCATAAAGATATTCCACGATAAATTGTGCCAGTTCATGGCGCTTCCGGAGCTTTTCTTCCAGGGCCTCCCTTTCGTAAAGACCCAGAACTGCGATATGGTTTATGGAATTGTATGCGGTTTGCCGTTTAATCAGGTTTTTAATTGCCCAGAAGTTTATTACGGTTTTGAGCTTGTTGGGTGTTACATCGGTACAACCGTTATTTTCAGCCTGTTCATTGAGTTCTTTTAGGTGAAAGGTCCTTTCTTCCTTCTCAAAAACAGCAAGCAGAAAATTCTCAATCCGTAAAAAGGATTTCAAGATGCCCAGGGAACGGTTTTTGCTTTCTTTTTTCTTTATGAATGCGGTCAAATCCTTGGTGTCCGCTAAAATTCTTACCTCCCGGAGCAGATTTACAACTTGTATGACCTCTTCCTTGACAATGCCCAGATGGTCCGAGATATAGTCCACCCTTGCTTCTGCTTCCTCGTCGCTCCGGTGCTTCCTGCTTTTGCTGGAAAAAAGCTTCTTAATGATCCGCGTTGCCTGTACCTTCTGCCTTTCATCAAATTTGCCGGATGCGTTAATCCGGCTGATTGCCTCCTGAGCATTTTTTGTGAGTATGCTGTTTGCAAATATCCTGGGCATGTTCTGCCCGCGTTTTACGTAACCGGACTCTTCAAGTGCGGCAACGGCTGTTTTTACCCTTGTTTCAACATCCCCGATGCTATCGTCCCAGCCCGCTTTCCGTGCAATCTCCAGTGCCGATTGGGATACTTTCGCCCGGAATTTCGTAAGCTCCTTGACAGCTTTCCATACCTGCTGGATTTCGTTTATGCTCAGCTTGGTTTGATTCAGCAGGATAAAGTGCTTGCTGAGATCCTCATCATTAAACAGCACAAAACAATCTGCCGAGATATTTTCATCCCGTCCTGCCCTTCCTGCTTCCTGAATGTAGTTTTCAAGAGAATCGGAGATATCAAAGTGAATGACCATCCCGACATCCTTCTTGTCTACGCCCATCCCGAAAGCAGAAGTCGCAACCATGATTTGAACCTCGCCCCTGATAAATGCATCCTGGTTTTCAGTTTTTTCCTGCTTCTCCATTTTTCCATGATAAGGCTTTGCCGTGTAACCATCCTGTGTTAACCTTTGTGCTAAAGAATAAGCCCTATAGGTTCTTGAAACATAAATAATGGTGGGGCAGTTCTTTTCTTCGATCAAATCCCTTATGGTGTTGTATTTTTCTTCTTCATTCTCCTTTTCAAACACCCTGTAATGAAGATTGCTCCTTGAAGCGCCTGTACTGTACACTTCCAGGTCAAGAGAAAGCTTGTCCCTGAAGTAATCCCGGATATCCTCGATGACCTTTTGCTTTGCGGTAGCTGTAAAACAGGATACCGGAATTCCATACTGAAGATTTTTCTTCTCCTGAAGCGCTTTTATGAAATCACCGATATACAGATAGTCCACTCTGAAATCCTGCCCCCAGGAAGAGAAGCAGTGCGCTTCGTCAATGACGAACCGTACAATATTTCTTCCCAGGAGCAGCCGTTCAATAGACTTGGAACGCAGGGACTCCGGCGAAATATACAGAATGGAGGCCGATCCGTTTTCAACTCTTTCAAAGGATTTTGCCCGTTCGATGGGGTCAAGGAGACCATTGATGGTAACCGCATCGGTGATGTTAGCTTTTTCCAGATTGTCCACCTGATCCTTCATCAACGATTGCAATGGAGAAATAATCACTGTCAAACCTTTGGAGCTGATGCCGCTCATCAACGCAGGTATCTGAAAGGTAATTGACTTTCCGCCGCCGGTAGGAAACACCGCTAAAAGCGATTTGCCGGCAATGGCTGCGCCCACAGCTTTCTCCTGTAAAGGCTCGCCCGCATATGTCCGGAAGGAATCAAATCCGAAAAACCGTTTTAAGCCCTTATAAATATCCAGAGCCTCATTGCAGTATTCGCACCCCTCCAGACACGGGCTGTTTCTGAGCCGGTGCATGATTTGTTCCACGGCAGGATAATTTTTCAGCACCCACGGGGGAGTAATGGAATAACGGCTTCTTGTATTAATCAACGCCAGGCAATAAGCCAATTCAACAGGATGCTCCGATATTATCTTCGGAAGCTTTGCCTGCTCGCAAATCTGGGGATGAAATTTTCCACGGATTGCTTGTTCTATATTGATCTCATTCCCTTTATATCCGAGAAAATGAAAAAAGGAGGAGAACTCCTTCTGATCTTTTAACAGAGAATAGAAAATCTGCTTTACTGCGCCGTCTGTCTGCCGAAAGGCTGCAACCTCGTCATAAAAGAGATCCCTGGCCTTTATTGAATCATTCAGCGGGTTATTGGCGTCTTCGGTCTGCAGCTTATCATCCTTGAGCAAAGCATGATACGGCCTGGCAGGAAACAGAAGGGGGGAAAGAAATAAAGTGTCGATACAGTTTGAGATATCAATGCCTGCATGCTTTATTGCATTTTGAATATACTTTAAATCGTGATTGACGATGTTATGGCCGCAAGCATACTGAGACCCATGGAGGAATTTGGTAAAGTCCACAATGGAATTGGAGTGAAATAAGCTACCATTCCCCTTAACGCAGCCAACATCAAGGACTTTTCCGCTGTCAGGCTCGATTTCCGTATCAAAAAAAGCAATCGGATCCATATTCTTCCCTTCGATAAATTTAAAATAAAGTACATTTCAAAGATTCAATTACCTGTCGGCACTATAAAAAAATTCATCGTAGTAATATCTTACCAATTCTTCCCTCATCCGTCAAAAAAATATTTTTTATGACTTTTGTTTCCGCAAAAAACAGCAGGATGTATTGCAATTTTGCAAGTGAATAAATATAATGGGAAAGGTTGTTGGAATTGAAAATTCGCAGTATTTGCGTAAAAGGTGGACGACATGAAAAACATCGTATTTCTGAATTCCGGACGGTTGGATTTTGACAATAAGCTTGATTTTTCCGCTTTGAGCAAGATAGCTGCTCTTACCAAATATACAGATAGCAAGGAAGAAGAGATATTGCCGCGGATAGAGAACGCGGAAATCATTATAACAAAAGAGTTACCCGTGAGAGGGCATTTAATCGCCCGGTTTCCCGATTCTGTAAAGCTAATCTGTGAAGCCGGTACAGGATATAACAACATCGATATAGCGGCAGCAAGAGAAAGGAACATTGCTGTCTGCAATGTTCCCGGTTACAGTACCGAGGCAGTGGCGCAGCTGGCAGTCAACTTCATTTTGAATCTTAGCTCTTCCATGAGTATCCAGCAAACCATGCTTAAACAGAAAAATTTCGACAATTTTACAAAGTGTTTGCAAGTACATCACTCGGAAGTATTGGGTAAAACCCTTGGAGTCATCGGCGCAGGCGCTATCGGGCAGCAGGTGATGAAAGTGGCACAGGCTATGGGAATGAAGCTTCTGGTGTATTCACGGACCCCCAGGCCGCTGCAGGAGCTGGCTGTGCAATATGTCCCTCTGGATGAATTGCTGAAGCAAAGCGATTTTATTACCATCCATTGCCCGCTGACTGCGGACACAAAACACCTCATCCACAAGGATAGCTTGAAGCAGATGAAGCCATCGGCATTTATCATAAACACTTCCAGAGGCGCCATCATTCATGAAAGGGATTTAATTGACGCTTTGCAGGCGGGGACCATTGCAGGCGCGGCGCTTGACGTCCAGGACCCGGAGCCTCCGGAGCTGAATAACCCTTTGTTTGAAATGAAAAATGTCATCCTCACTCCCCATATCGGCTGGAAGAGCTTTGAAACAAGGCAAAGGCTTATCTGCCGTCTGGCGGAAAGCATTGAATCCTTTCTCAGCGGTAAACCGGTCAGTATAGTAAACTAGTGCGGGCTGCCATTGAATTTAGTGTCGGTATTTTATTCTAAAACAGCGCTTTCAAAGGGTTTTAACAATACCCTTTTAAATTTGCTCTCATAGGTAGCCCCAAGGAAGCAGGACAAGTCCCGGGAGTTTTCTGCCATTACCTTAACGGTGATATCGTATTCCGAGGTGTTTTCAATGACAGCATTTCCCTGGGCGTTAAAATAGGCTTTTACATGATCTGTCACCTGAAGGAGCTTTTGATCCGAAACCAGGTAAACGCCTGGGATTTCCGCATAGGTAAGCATCTGGGAGACTTCGCTCCAGCAGGACCCGTTAAAAACTCCCCCGACGCAGGCCGAACCTTCCCAATCGCTCATATTCACCCGCTCGCAAATAAACCCGGGAAGCAATTTTTGCGGTATGGGGTCCCAGGAGTATACCGGCCTGTCTTCTCTTGACATGCACTGGACCGTAAAGCTGCCGATTTCGCTCATCAGCTCCAGATACTCCTTCTTTCCGGTAGCTCTGAACAATTTTAGCAATGAATTGCCGGACAAGGTACATATTCCCGGCGCAGAATGCTTGTTCTGGACATTTGCAAAAACGCTTCCGGTAGTTTTGATATCCAATCTTCCGAATTCGCTGTTTTCAGGAAATATATAGTTATAGCTTACACACCAGCTTGAGCATTGGTAAGCTGCGTCTTGCGCATATCCAAGCCATTTTCCCAAACCCGTTGTTTCGTAAAGCACCACAAAGCTCTCAAGCATTCCAAAGGAGCTTTCGCTGTCGGGACACTGGAGGATTTCTCCCGGTCCTCCCGTCATGACGCCGCTGCGGACATCCCTTTGATAATAATATTGTGCCGCGGCTTCCGCCGTTTCAAGATATTTTTCATCCCCGGTGAAGCTGTATGCCAGGGCAAGGGCTGCGGGGGCTATCCCCGCCGAGGTTGAATTTCCAACCAGAATTTTCCCGGTTTCCACGTCGATAAACTGTCCCCACTGGCCATACTCCCGCCACATCCTCACAAAAGCGTCGGCGCACCGGCGCGCGCCCGAAATCCAGACCTCCTTAACATTTTCTTTTCTTTTTGCAAGGAGGTCAATTTGCTTATATGTAAAATACAAAGCGTCCGCGCTTTTCCGGACCAAATGGAAATTCTGCGTATTGGGGTAGTCAAAGCCGTCTCCGTAGATTTGCCCGTTGTTTACGATGCCGTAAAAGAATCCGGCGTGACTCTGCATTTTAAACAGATAGTCAAGGGTATTGCACGCTCTTTCGCGGGATTGCCGGGAGCCCTCCAGCAGCAATGCATGTGAAGACATTCCACCGCCTACCCAGCCCGCCTGCCAATCCTGGAATTTGCTGTTTTCTGTGCCGACGCCGTAATATCCGCCTTTTTCCCGGTAATTATACAAATTGAATTTTTCTTCCTGTATTTCCCATGCCCTGGAGAAGGGGATGCCGTTTCCCCTCCGCGATCCCATTCCAGAACATTTTCTGAATTCAAAGAACATTTTAAACAATTCATTGATGTCCTTGCAATGTAAAGCTTTAATATGGAAGGGTATTTCGACAAGCTCTCCCCGCTTCACCTTCAAAGGGGCATCCTCTGCAGCCTTTCTGCGATTCCCGGCATAACCCGTTTCCCGCTTTACAGGGTAGGAAATTGTTAATATGGCCTTACCCGCAGCTTCTTCAAAGGTAATCCCATAGTTACTGCCGTTGATCCCCTGTTCCGTAAATATCAAAAACGCCTGGCCGGACTGCCTGGCGTAAAGCCCTACCGCTGGCGTAGCCATGTCTCCCGTCGTCGCTTCAAGCTTTAAATTTCCTTCCGGCCCCAGCCTTGGTACATCCGTAATCGTGGTGGCGGGCATGAAGCCTCTCTCCTCCTCCAGAAACATCGGGGGATAGCTTCTTTCAACCGACCGGAAACGGTTGCCGTTGTAAGCGCACGCCGGCATGAACATGTAATTCTCACGCTTCCATTCGTCAAATTCAAACACAACTGCGAAATACGCATCATCAAAATTTCCGTCCTTGACTTCAAACCGGGCTTTGTCGGAATAGAGCCTTGCGTCACAGCAACCCCGGGGAAGATTTGTTTTTAATTTTATTTCGTAATTCATTGCACTGCCGCCCCCTTACCTTTTCTATACGAATATTTGAGCATGACCTTCCCTCCGATGCCGGAAGGCAGCGGTTGTTTAACCAGTTCTCTTTCCTTCTGCGGATACAGCCGCTTTTTTCTGATCTGGCGGATTGTCTCCGTAAAATAAGGCCACTCCTCCGCCACTGCCCGGGATTCGCCCTTCTCTGCCCTATCAGGCCTAATGGCGTCGTTGATCCAGAGATTCACAACCTTGACGGCAAGCTCATTGGCTCCTTCCCTTAAAAGAGGCCGGATATCCATTTCTCTGGGTGCTTTCCATAAAACCCCCGCCTTTTTTTCATTGACCCATATTTCCGCGGTTTCCCCCACCTTCTCAAAGGAAAGGAAAACTTCGCCGCTTTCCAGCATTTCGCGGTCAACCGTAACCGTCTTGCGGTAGATACCTTCCCCTGTGCAATATTTCAGACAAGGAATCTGCTCCCATGTAAACGCAACGTCCATTTCCGTTTCAAACTTTTCTGCAGGCATAGAAAAACGCCACCCCGCCGATATGTCAAGGAGCCCGAGGTTTTGCGGCTTTCCGTCTCTTTTGTGCTCCCTTTGGGGAATGTCGCCGTCAAACAGCACCACCAAGGATTGGAACGGTTCAAACTCAATGGAAAGCTCCGTCCGTCCGGTTTTACCGGAATACCGGACCTCCCCGGGGGTGATTATCTTCCCTGAGAGTGGGTCCAATACCATGCTTCCCATGCCTGTAATTTTAAAATCCAGGCAGGCGCGGCAGCTCTTTTCACTCACGTTTGAAACAAAATAAATATCCGTGCTTCCATCCACTCTGTGAATATATCCTATGGAGCCATTGCCCTTTTCAACACGCAAATCAGGCGCAAGGATCCTGTCCAACGCCCCCGTTATCCCCGTAGTTTTGTCGGAGGTGAGAATTGTTCTGCCCTTCCCCGTTTCCCGCCACCGGTCTTTTTCCCCGTTAAAAATTTCATCCATGATCTTCTTCACAACCTGCCCATCTCCGCTCCCGGGGGAATATCCGCATCCTTTTTCAGGGATGCAGCCCGCAGCCACGAGGATTCCGCCCTGCTCGACATATTCTTTAAGTCTGCGCGCAGTATCCGGAGGCAGCCTGTGTACCTCGGGCAGAATGATTGCCCGGTAAGTGTTCTGATTTACGGTAAGCCCATTCCGGCATATGTTTTACGGCAATGTTACGGCTTCATCATTGATAAAATCAAAGAAATACCCGTTCCGGCTCAAATGGTTCACTATCTCCCGCCCTATATACTCGTCAAGTTTCATGGCGAGGTGCAGGTCTCCGATAGGATTTGAAGACCATATATCCGCCTGGGGAAGATACACGGCAACCTCCGCGACATTTCTTCCCCTGCGTAAAAATGCGCAGACTCTTTGAATATATTGGCCCAATTCTCTGTAATAAGGCCACCAGGTATTGAGATGGCATATGTGGGAGGAAGCGTAAAACGCCCATCCCGGCGCCTGTATCGATTCAGGCGTGTACGCATAGCCGTGGTTAACAATCATATTCATCCCATCGAGAAAAATAGCGTCCACCGCCGATTTCATCTGTTCAAGGGTTTCCATATACCTGGGCACCCTCAGCCAGGTAAACGATTCATTGGAGACAATGGGCTTTCCATATACATGCGCCGCAGAGGACGCAAGCTTCCGGTGAACAGTATTCACCTCAAGCCGGTCTCCCTCGCCAAAGGTCTCTCCTTCGGGTATATCCGCCGCCGCATATGCCTTCAATATGTCGCCCCATGTTCCATGGGCCTGTATTCTGGAATATGAACCGTTGGCCCTGCACCAGTCAGCAAAAGGATAGAAGAAGTTTTCCAGGGTGAGCTCCGACATGGTTTTGTAGTAATCATACCTTATCTCCGGCGTTAGCTCTCCTACTTCCCCCCATAGGGCATAAACATGGGGGGTAAGGTCATAGCCCCTTCGCTTGCGGAACTCCTCCATAAGGGCTTCGGTCCAATTGTGCCCTTCCAGCTCGATGGAGTCACAAAAAAAAGAGCGAATCCTGGATTTCCCAAGTTTTTTAATAATGGGGGACCCTGCATTCCAGAAAAAATAATCCGATACATCTTTTCTGCAATGATCCATTGCATAGCCTGCCATATTGGGAGCGGGTATACCGGTAAGCTGCCGGTATTTCTGGATATAAAGGACAATAACCTTCCAATTGCCTGCAGGAATATCGACGTTTTCAATGTACTTGCCATACTCCCAGCCATAAAGGTACCGCGTTTCAAGCCGTTCTGTCAGATCAAGAATGCTTTCCTCAACCATTCTCCCCTGCTCCATCCGGCCCATAACAACCCTGACGATCCTTCCGGTGATCCTTGAGGTGAAATCATAGTCGAATCTGCAGGGTCCGTATAGGTCTATCTGGGTAAGCTGGGCTTGCTGTGCGGACATCTCATGGGTTATGAACGGACCGCCGTACGGCCAGGAGGAGCCCAGCGTGAAATCTACTTCCATGTGCATTTTCTCAGCCGTCTCTACCGTATATTCCAGTAAGTCGAAAAACTCGGGAGAAAAATACGGTATATTTTTAATCCCCAGCTCCGTATTATCCATCTCCAGGGGATAAAGCACCTGGACCTCCACGCTCCCGATGCAGGCGTCCTTCATATGCGCCAGCTGCTTTTTTATTCCTTCCCGGGTTACGGCGGCGCCGTACCACCACCATCGTGTGCATCCTCTGGCTTCTTCCGGCGGTTTCTCCAGCAAATCCAAATAAGCTTTTATCATCGTCCCCACTTTGCGCTTTCTCCCGGATTTAAACGGATGCCTGCCTTTGCGGCTGCTTCACCGGGAAACAACGAGTCCTCCGGGCTTATATTATACCAGTTGTCATGAACGCTGACTCTTTCAGGTCCTCCGGTGAGTCCGGCGTCATGGAAAAAACATGGGATTGCAACATTATACACAATATTTTCATAAACATCAAAACCTCCGCTGCACTCATCCATATAAATACCGCCTGGAAATCCTTTTTGCTCAATGAGCCTTCTGGTTTCCTCACCATCGACGGCACCTAGGACCAGGTATCCATCCTCATAGCCCTTTCCCGAAAATCCTCCGTTATCATGGACATGGTTTCCCCGGATGACCGAATCCGGCTGCATGGAAAGCGTATAAATGCCGGCTCCGTCATGAAGCCTTTGAAGCACATGATGGATATGGTTATACTCGATTCTATTCCCCTTTGCCGATGTGGGTTCATTAAACCGCGGGTAATAAGCCGGGGGAAAATTATGCGTCCTATTGTCGCAGCCCTGGTCGAAGAAGCCCCAGCCCCAGCCCAAGGAGATGCCTATATAGCCGGTGTTGCATATCTCGTTGTGCCGGATCTGGGTCCCTTCGGTGTATCCTGCAAGTATTCCTGTGCCTCCCTTGCAGTCGATGCCGATATGGTGGATCAGATTGTCGCTGATCAGGTTTCCTTTTACTTTTATTCCATCCTCGGCTGGGTGGGCGGCTTCGATGGAAAATTCACCGATTTGTATGCCGCTTCCCCCGATATTTTTAAATTCGCAGCGGCGTATTTCATTATTGACTGAGCCCTTGCCCATATCAATGGCATTGCTGCCCAGCAGACTGAAGGTGCAGCCTTCAAAGACAATGCCGTGCGCAGCCTCCAAGACAACGGCGGATGCCGTTTTTTTGTGGTAGGAATGCAGCATGAGATCGTCACAAGGATCTTTGATCAGATTCGACTGTATTTCCGCATGACCCGTCAAACCCGGAGCAAGCCAGGAGGAATAGACAAAGCAAAGTCCCCTGAACACGATGTCCTGTACGGGAGTCCCGATGGCGCCCTTCACTTCCAGCAAGGTCTCCACCATGGGCAGCACCGCTTCCGTGCTCTCCGGCTCCTCTCCCTCCAGAGGGATATAAAAAATCTCACGGGATCGCCGGTCGAAATACCACTGCCCCGGCTTCTCCATCAATTCAAAAACATTCTCAATGTAGTTTGGCGCCCCGATCTGCACTCCCGGCTTAATCTGGCAATCCCGGAAGCACGGCATCCGCATCCTGGCCACAGCCCCGGTTTCGGTTCTCCGGATTTCCTCCACGGGACAAATCACATGGGTCCAGCCTACATCGTAAATAAACTCTATGTCCTGTTGGTTGACCCATTCAGCCATGGACCCGTCAGATAAGCGGTATCCTCCGTAGATGGGCGTCACCCCCTTGTGCCAGACATCAAATTCCCCTATCGGGTCACAAAACTGCATGCTTGTGTCATTGACCACATCCCAGGCCCGGTTCTGCCTGTATTCGGTGCGGGGCCTTTCAGCGAGCCTGCCGTTAACATAGAGCTGCCGGGCATATTCTACGTCGGGTACGTGAAGCTTCCAGAGTTCTTTGATTTTTTCATGCCGGACCCTTTCCCAGCCTTTCAATACCCTTCCGCCGCTGATAAAAACCTCTTCCCCCGGATATGCCGTAAAAACTGCAGGATTCCCTTCACTGCCGGAATCCTCCGCTTTCAGGCAGATGCTCCGGGATAACTCATAGGTTCCCCCTCTCAGGTATACCGCAGCAGCTCCTTTTTCTTTCTTCCTCTCCCTCAGTGTGTCTCTGGCTCGCTCTATGGTTTTAAAAGGCCTTTCGACGGTGCCGGGATGATCATCGTTTCCTTCCGGCGATACGTAAAAGGCCATGCCCGGTGTATCGATACTTTTCAATGGATTCATAAATGCAAGCACCTCCGATTTTCATAACAAAATGAACGGGAAGCAGCCAGAAAAGTGAGCGGCAGCTGCCGTCTCACTTTTCCGATACCTCCATACGGGCATCCTACTGGTATTGCTTTGCTTCTGTAATCGCCTGATTCTGCGCCTGCAGCCAGAAGGCATCGGACTTGTCCAGTCCCTTTTGCCTGCATTCTGCAATAATGGCCTTTTTGCCTGCTGCAAAAGCCTCATCTGTTTTTGCGATCAGCAATTTTGGCAGTTCTACCCCCAGATAATCGTTAATGCCCTTGTCGATGGCCTTGATTTCATCCGGAGCCGTGGATAACACTGAAGTGATGGTCCCGTTAAAGGTCGATTTCTCCAGGTAAGCATATTTATCTACCATATTGGCAATGCCATAATGCTCGCAATAAGCTTTTTCAAAAGGATTCAAGTCTACAGGGACCTCATAGTGCGTCGTATCGCTCCACAGGCTTACCGGCAGATTGTATTGGGGATCGACGAAATCCGGACCCAGGCCGGAAAAATTATTGTACTTTTTAATACCGGTATTAATGGTCCAATTCGTATCTGTCTTTTGTTTGTCAACCTCGGAGGGCGGAATTACCAGTTTGCCGTCCTTTTCCACATAGTTTGTTCCCAGGATCCCGCTCAGGACGGTACGTGCGCCTTCAGCCGAGAACAGATAATTCATAAGCCGCATGGCAGCTCCGGGGTTGGAGGAGGCTTTTGGAATCGTCCACAGGCGGTAGGATACGCCCATGGGCGAAGCTGTGCCTTCCGCGAATACTTTGGAATTCATGGGTACGATTTCATAGCCTTTTCCTTCGGGATTCAGCTTTTTATTGATGTCGCCGTACGCCCAGTTCCACATGCTGCTCAATACGCGGTCGTCCGTGGCCTTTTGCACAACATTGTCCCATTTATTGGTAAAGGTGTCGGGGTCCAGCAATTTCATTTTATTGGCCTTGTAATAGAACTCAACAGCTTCCCAAAGGGCCGAATCCTCGCTGGCCACGCTGGAACGGACCGTGTCCTTTTCCATATCATATTCCGTGAAGCCTGCCCGTCCCGTTACGATGCTCTGCCCTTCCAATGACTTGCAGATGTCTCCTGTATGCTGGAATGCAGCCAGCCACCCCCATTCAAAAAACAGTGAGAAGCCATAGCGCTTTTTCCCGTCGTCCGTCGTCGGATGCTTTGCCAGCATGTCGGAGACCAGCTTTAACCAGTCGTCCCTGCTTTTCAACTGGGGATATCCCAGCTCTGCGTAATAATCCCAGCGGAGTAACGGGCCTATTCCCGAATCCGAACCTTTGGCCGGAGTCGGATCGATGTACCCCTGGACCGCATACAGCTTTCCATCTCCATTGCTGTAATATTTTCTGTCGAAGTCCAGAATTTTCCCCAATTTGGAGATATCGGGACCGTCGGTCTGGATGAGATCATCCAGAGGCAGCAGCATATTGCCTTGAAGCATGGTCTTGACAATATCGGGAGCCGTCTGGGCGCTGGTCTTGTCAACGACCAGCAAATCCGGCAGGTCACCGCTGGCCAGCATGGCATTGAACTTTGCATCATCGGGATGCGCGTCCAGATCAATGGTAACTCCCGTCACCCGCTGGATTTCCTTGGAAACCGGATCATCCTGCACGCCGTCGGTCAGCGAATACCCTGTTGCCGGTCCGTAAAGCTTCAGCGTGACTTTTTCCGGCGCCGCCTCTGTTCCCGCCTGGGTTTGCGTCAGTGCCGCGCTCTGTGCCGAGCTTCCTCCGGCGCTTTCCTGCTTTCCGGCACACCCGGCCAGGGATATGCTTACCGTAAAAATCACCGCTAGCAGGAGTGCCATTGTTTTGATTGCCTTTTTCATGCTATTCATTCCTCCCTAAAAATTTTTTGGATGGTTGAAGCACTTCAACCTCCGTTATTTTAAGACCCTTAGGGTCCAAAAATCGCCGTATGAACCGCCTTGCTGCGACTTCCGCAGCTATCCCTTGACAGCCCCCAGCATGATCCCCTTGATAAAATACCGCTGCATAAAGGGGTACACCAGTAAGATCGGAATAATGGTCACCATGGTGATGGTCATTCGAATGGCCATTGGCGTGATGGAAATTTTTTTAAGCATATCAAAGTTTTGTTCCCGCTGCATCGCCCTGGAGATGGCCTCCGACTGATTCAGGATATCCAGCAGAAGCAGCTGCAGTGTCTGCAGCCTTGGATTGCGTACAAGGTAGAAATTATCCGTCCATGAATTCCACTGGGATACCGCACTGAAGACACCCACTGCCGCCAGCACGGGAATGCTCAGGGGCAGGATCAGGCTTATAAATATCTGAAGGGAATTGGCTCCATCAATGAATGCAGACTCTTCCAGCGACGGCGGAAATTGCTCAATATAAGTTTTGATAAGGATTACAAAATAGGGGGCGACGGCCGCGGGCAAAATGTATAGCAGATAATTGTCCTTCAAGCCGTAGAAGCGCATAACAATGTACCAGGGGATCAATCCGGCGCTGATATACATACTCACAATCATAATGCGGTACATGAGTTTTCTGCCTTTTAGCTGGCCCTTCGTCAATACGTAGGCAAACATGGAGGAGAAGAACAGGGTGACGAGGGTCCCGATAATTGCCCTGGAGGCTGAGATCATAAACGCGCCGTAGATGGTTTTGAAGCTGAAAACAACGCTATAATGCTGCAGTGTAAAGCCTTTCGGCAACAATCCCAGACCGCTGGCCGCCTGTTTTGAATCACTGAGTGAGAAGATGAATACATACCAGAAGGGATACACGCACATCAATGCAAAAGCTGACAGCAGCAGACCGAATATCAGCGGAAAGAGCCAATCGCCCGCTTTGCTTTCCTTCGTGAAATGCCGATTCTTTTTTGCCGTGGATTGAAAAAACTTTTTCATGCCGACCTCCCGTGAAAATGGTTTAAAGGATTGAATGGTCGCTGGTTTTGCGAGCGAGCATGTTCACCGAAAACAAGAGCGTCACGCTCACCGCTGTCTTAAAAATCCCCACCGCAGTGGAAAAGGAATAATCTCCGCCCTCCATGCCGATTTTATATACATACAGGTCCAGAACCTGGATATGGCTGTGTACTAAGGGGTTGTAAAAGACATAATACTGTTCAAAGCCGTTGTTGAGGATGCTTCCAACGGACAGCAGAAGCAATACGAGATATGTCGAAAGGATACCGGGAATTTTGATATGCCATATGCGGCGGAACCTGCCGGCTCCGTCCACAGCTGCAGCATCATACAATTCCGTATCGATTCCGCTTATTGCCGCAAAATATATAATCGAATTAAATCCCAGACCCTTCCAAAGGTTGATACCCGTCTGCAGAAACCAGACGGCATTGCTGCTTCCCAGAAGGTTCAGCGGCTGACGGGTCAGGCCTGTATGCAGCAGGAGCTGATTCAGAAAGCCGTCGTCGACGGAGAAGATAATCATTGAAATGGAATAGACAATGATCCAGCTGATAAAATTGGGGAAGGTCGTAGTCGTCTGAATTATGCTCCTGAAATAGCGGTTCTTCATTTCGGAGAGGATAATGGCAAAAAGGGCCGGAACCGGCGTCAGAGCCAGGCCCATAAAGCTTAATACCAGGGTGTTCCTCAGTACGGGTACGATCTCCGAGGAGCTGAAGATTCTGGCGAAGTTTGCCAGGCCGATAAATTGGCTCTGAAATATGCCCTTGCCGGGTTGAAACCTTATAAACGCATAGGTCCAGCCGAAAAGCGGGACATAACTGAACAGGACGACCAGAACAATGCAGGGGAGCGCCATCATCATCAAAATCGAAGGATTGGAAAGGCGGAAGCCTGCCCCGCTGTTTCGGTTATCCTTTATTTTCGTTTGCATGCCCGAATCTCCTTTCATCAACTATTCTCCTGTTCTCTTATAATCAGCAGCCACCCTTTTCCCGGCTCCACCGTCAAAGCTCCGTCCGGGGTATAAATTCCGGCAGGCTGAAAGCCTTCGATGGCCGGCGCTTCAATCACGGAGCATTCCCTTCGCAGCTCCAGTGCCGCCCAGTCAACGGCCAGCTCCAGCTGTACCGTCTCCGTCGCCCAGGAGGCGACGGCGACCAGCGTCCGGCCCTGCCGGATGAAAGCCGTCGCCTTTACATCCTCCCGTCCCGCCGTCACCGGACACCCCTCGCTCCACCAGCCGTGCATGCGGCTTCCCGTCATTGCGAAGGAATCCCAGAATCTCCACAGGGGGACCGGATCTCCGCCTTGCTGCCACCCATAGCGGCAGGTCATACCAAATACCATCCCACGCCATGGATTGCCTCCATGCTGCAGCATATCGCCCATAAGGCCGAAAGGTATGCCGGATATTTCCGTAAGCCAGTAATCTGGGGGCTGGCCTTCATAGTCATAGCCTTCACCCATCCATAGGCTGTCAATGCTCTGCATAAGCTCCATATATTGATTCATGGGGCTGCTCAGCCCGTATTGGGCCTCAAAATTATTGCCGGAATGAAAATCGATCAGGCATCCTTCTCCGGCGCTGTCCAGGGTTTTCCGGACCCTTTTCATAATTTGACGGTCATAGCCGATGCCGTCCAGATAAATGCCATCCAGGCCATCTTCCCGTACCAGCCAGGCCAAGCCCTCCAGGTAATGATTATGCCAGCGGGAAAGCCCCGACATGGCCACGGCGCAATCGTACTCGCCGTCAGGCAGCCGCTGGTGCCACGCCGATGTGAAGCCTTCAACCAGATGCTCACGCAGCCAGGGGCCTCCGGTCCTTCCCTGGTTCCGGTCCGTCGTAAACTGGTCCGCCAGGCGAAAACCGGAATCCTCCCGCAGCACTTCGCCCTTCAGGCTCCGCAGCATCCATAGCTCCTCTGCCCTGTTGCTCAGTTCACGCACAGTATAATAAATTTTGTATTTCAGGCCCAGGCTATGCGCAAGGCCGGTTTTCTCCCTGATTTTTGCAGAATTCAAAAAAGGATAGTTTATATACTCATTCAAGGGGCCTCCCTGGTGGAGATTGACCACCGAAGCTCCCACCCTTGCAGCCTCTGTCAGCGAGGGCGCATCTCCGTTCCACAGGTCGGTATGATGGTACCGCTGTTTCCAATGGGCGTCCGTATCCATAGGCTTGAGGGGCGTAACCAGCAGGGAAAAACGGAAGCTGCGGCTTTCGCCCGCTTTTAGCGCAAAGGCTCCGGAAAAAGCTTCAATCCGGACACTGTCCTTCCTCTCGGTGATGGAACAGCCTCCTTTGCCCCCGTTATCCCATGAAACCGGCAAGCCTTGTTTTCTATAGCTATAGAGCTCCCAGACATCCTCGGTATGCTTGAGCTTGATTTGAAGGCCCGCATGGGGTGAGCCGATCCATACCATATTATTGGGTCTGTCCACATCCCACCGGTATTGCCATTCCGTCGGACGGACTCCTCCCTCCTTCCCCATTCCCATCATATAAACCGCTATCTTTTTTCGGATGGAAACAGCCAATTGGAAGTTATCGATGCATAGGTCCCTTTCCGCTGTCAGGGTAAGCACCGTATCCATATGTCCGTCATATTCCATGACCGTATGGCTGGAGGCCGTCAGTCCGCTGCTGAACCTATCGGCTTTAATCAGTGCCCGGCCGGAAGCAACCTTTTCTACGGCTGCACTCCCGGTCTCCCAAACAAGGCTGCGGTCTCCCGAAACCACCTTCATCTCAACCGGGGCTGCAAGTATAGCTTCCGCCCGGCTGCCTACCGCATCCCCTGTCACTGTGAAAAAGCTAAAAATGTCTGCGGGCAAACCGGAGGGGTCAAAGGCGACCTCCCGTCCCAGGCACGAAACCCGGTTGCCCCGCACTTCAACAGGCGGGTATCCCTTTGCAGGCTCTCCGTCGATGCCTATCGCAGAGTTGAGCCACCGCAGGCGTGACAATCTCCACAAATCGCCGTCCCCCCGGTTGGCCAGCTTCTCGCCTTCTACTTCCAGCATGACATGTACCTTTTTTTCACCACAGGCGCTGCTCAATTTTATAAAGAACTCATACGCTCCTTGTGCATCCTCCGGCAAGTCCACCCCAAACCACAACGGCTGTACGGAGCCTGCGGCAACAGTCAGCTTCCGCGGATAACAGTTTCCCAGCCAGTCCGTCCCTTCGGTGTTGAAGCAGGTAACCGCCGAATCCTGCAGGCTGCGCCCGCCTACCGCCGCTTCAAATACAATTTGCAGGTCCTCCAGGTCTTTTAAAGCCCACACCCCGATTTGAAATACGTAATATTCTCCCGGCTGAGCTTTTCCATTGAATGAAAGCCCCTCTCCCCGCTCAATCCAGCACTGTGGAAGCTCAAACAGCATTTTTACGGAGCGGGTCCGGTCTTCGGGAAATAAGACGAAGGCCGCGTCCGGATGCCGGCATAGAAGCTTTTTCGTTTCGCCGGCAGTGGCCGGTATCTCCATGAGGTCAAACCCGTCGAAATCCGTCCGGCTTTCTATTGCCACGACCTCTGCCGTGGACATGTTTCCCGTGTTTCCTTCCAGAATCCTGCCTTGCTCGTCCCCGCCGGGCATATCCTCCGCTTTCATATAACACACCTCGGGATCGTACCAGTTTTTTCCCTCAATGGCAAACGGCAGATAATAGATTCCGTATAGACCCGAATAAGGAGGAGTGAATACGATTTCTCCTTCTTCCCGGTTTGCTTTTATAATCGATACGGGCAGGATTTCCTCCCCGGTTTCCAGATGCTTTATTTTTACACCGATCTTCTCCGGCTCCAGGTCTCTTCTGCGCCATGCGATGACCGCTTTCACTGGTTCGCCGGAGCGGCGGGCCAAAACCACCGCCCGGTGGTTACCCCATCCGCTGTTCAATGGCCATGGCTCCGAAGCAGTTCTTCTTAAAATCTCCATATGCTTTCTCCCTTTTTTCCATTCCATCAGGCATCACCATGGCTAAGTACCAGTGCAAATATAACTTTCCTTATAGATTTCCGAAAATGCAGTCTTAGAGCGCCGGGGCTGGTCGCAAATGCAGGGCATTTGCTGCTCGTCTCTGCAGCCTACATTTTCAGAAAATCGGGAAGTAATATTTGCAGTACTCCTAAGCACCGTATGGACGTTTTAAATAGTGTTGCCTGTGTGGCACTTTTAATGCTATCACGCAGGCAGCTCTGAGCAAAGATGAAAGTTTATGGATAAGGGTCAAAAATTTATGACAGGTACCGTCCATTTGATAAGATCAACGACCAAATATTAAGAAAGGACGAGAAGGTTTACTTTCATAAGTACCGGTGTAAACATGACTGCCGGCGGATCAGAAGGCTTTGTCACTGCTGTTTGCTTCCCGGTATGCCGTAGGACTGATGCCCATCACTCTTTTAAACGCCCGGCTGAAGGTGTGCGCGCTGTTATACCCCGCAGCCCCGGCAATCTTCTGAATGCCTGGTTCCGGATTTCTTAAGCCTCTGCAGGCTTCCTCGATCCGCATGCTCTCCACATAATCGGAAAAATTCTGTCCGGTCTGTTCTTTGAAAAGCTGGGAGACGTAAACCTCGCTTATGTTGAAATAGCCGGCTGCGCTGCTCAGCGAAAGCTGGGGGTCATGATAATTCTTTGAAATGTATTCCTGGATCTGATTGCCCATCTGGACATTGTGACTCCGCTTTTGTTCATTAAAGAAGCTGCAAATTTCCCTGTAGGCCTTCAGCAGCTCCTGCCATATGGCGTCGTACGGCAGCAAATGGTCCAGGCCGTCCAGAAGAAGGCATAGCCTGTCGGCCAGCTCACCGTTCTGCGACAGCTCGCCGGCGGAAATCTGGAACAAAGTCCCTTTGAGATCGTAAACCAGCTGTTTGACGAGGGCCCCGGACGGGCTGCTGTCGATGAAACAGCTCTGGTACAGGTTGGCAAGCTCCGCCTCGATTTCATCATAGCAGCCCGCTCTGGCAAGGACCATGATTTTTGCTTCCAGCTCCAGGGAATAATTTTTCACGGGACGGTTGGGCAGATCGGAAAACCAGATGATCCTTTTCTCCGGGTTGACGCACTGAAGGGCTCTTAGGGCAGTGCTTGCGCAATCCCCCACGCGCATGATGTCGTCAACCGTTATACCCGCGGCGCAGGAGAGTTCCAGGTTAAACCGCTCCTTCATAAGCGTGCAGGCGCTCTTCAAAACTTCATCCATCTCTTCCCTGAAGCTCCCCGCCTTGCCACTGGAGAGGCCGTCGGGAAAGACAGGCAGCAGGATCACTGTTTTATACAGGTCATAGTCATAAAAACAGAGGATGTTGTCGAAATGCTTCTCAAAATAATTATTCAGCAGTAATTTTATCGCGCTTGTTTCCCGCAGCAAATCTTCATCCAGATAATTGCCGTACCCCTTCAGGGAAGTAATCACCGCCGTGTAGGAGGCTTGCTTTGCCTCGCCGTTTGCCTGAGGCAAATAGGTTTCTACCTCGTAGCTGCTTACAAAGCCGCCGCGGAACAGTCTTCCCAGGAAATCACTGCGCAGCTGCACAAACTTTTGGTCAATTTCGTACTGCAAGCTTTTATTGGTGGATATCAATTTCGTAACGGAACCCTTCAGGAAATCGAAGTCATTGTTCTTGGCTCCTCTGGAAAACAGGGAGCTGGATGCCAGAAAGCTTACAACCTCCGCAATGGGCTTGCTGTTACGATATGCCAGCACGTAGGAAAGAAGAAGTCCGCCGCAAATCATGACCAGCAGACAGGCCACCATTAAGCCTCCAATGTTGTCCAGCCTTTTCATGACAATGCTGTAAGGCATTACAGAGACATACACAAGGCCGTTATAGTTTGAACGTATCTGATATTTAACCGCTCTTTTTCCATCCACCTTTACGTCGTCCGCCAGCCTGTCCGATTTTATGTCCGATTGAAGCAGTTCCGAAGGTATCCGGGCATTTTCCGGGTACGACAGCAACACTTTTCCTTTGCCGTCCATGATGAAATAAGAGCCTCCGTCCTTGGTGTACATATGCTGCAATACCTGATGGATATTGGCGGTGGGGATGAAGAATACGATGGAGCCGCGTGAAAGGGAGCTGTTCAGCGGGAGGGACCGTAAAAAAACCACTACTTTCCCGTTGTCTCCCTGGATTCCCTTTTTATAAGTCAATTCCTTTTCCGGCAGAAAGCTTCCCGGGTCAAACCCTTTAAAGATGAGGGCCTTGAATTGCTCCAGCGTCATACCTCCATAATCGAGCTTGTCTCCATACACCTCCGAAAGATGTGTAAATACATTCTTTGGGGATATCAAAAAATCTTCCTTGTCCTGGTAGATGAAAAAATCGGAAATAAAATGGTTGGAGAGGGAGAAAACAGAGATGCTTTTTGTCCAGAGCTTCATGATCTCATAAATCGATTCGTCATTATCAAAATTCAGCCTGAACATCAGATCATTTAAAATGAGATTATCATTCAGCTGGACAATAATCCCGTTTATATCCTGCATGCGGGCATCCATCAAATCCTTGCACTGCTCAAGCATGGTAAGATTATATTCCTTGCAGTCCTCTTCGATGATTTTAACCATATTCTGGTAAATAAAAAGGCCTACGATCAGCGGGATTGAAAATATGATGACATAAGAAAAAAGAAATCTTTTTAAAATTCCTCGTTTGTTTTTCTGCACAATACCACTCCTAAAGAACGATACTCATATTATAATATAGAATGAGCCGCAATTACAAGCAAAATGCTTTTAAATACCCGTCATCATGAGACGGAATAGGGAAAAAACATGACGGTCCGGTAGGTATTGGCACCTTAGTGAAGGATTACGCGACTCGAACTCTCAACATCTGCTTGTCGGTATCAAGGTTTCCCTTAACGTCAATGGGCAAAATCGAATGCTTCTCATAATGCCCTGTGCTGTGAACTCTGCGCGCTACTTGTGCCTATGCCGGTTCAAACTGGCTGTAATAGAGCCTTGAGTATAGGCCGTTGTTTTTTAACAGTTGTTCATGGGTACCGCTTTCCACGACATTGCCCTGATCCATCACCAGGATCAAATCCGCCTCGCGGATCGTTGAAAGCCTGTGGGCAATAATAAAACTCGTCCTGCCCTCAGCCATTTTCTGGAATGTCCTTTGTATGCGTATCTCCGTCCTTGTATCAATACTGCTTGTGGCTTCGTCCAGAATGAGCATAGGTGGGTCCGCAAGCAGGATACGCGCAATTGTAAGCAGCTGTTTTTGCCCCTGGGACAAATTGTCGCCCGCATCGGTAATTACCGTAGCATAACCCTGGGGCAAGCGCCTTATAAAGCTGTGGGCATCGGCTGCTTTTGCCGCGGCAATGACTTCTTCGTCCGTCGCCTCCGCCTTGCCGTAAGCAATGTTCTCCCGGATGGTGCCTGCGAACAGCCATGTATCCTGAAGTACCATGCCAAAGCTGCGGCGCAGGCTGTCCCGGGTAACGCCGTTGATGTTTACGCCGTCAATCAAAATGGCCCCGCTGTCCACGTCGTAAAACCGCATCAGCAGATTCACAAGCGTTGTTTTCCCGGCGCCGGTCCGCCCCGCAACGGCAATTCTGGTCCCGGGTTTTACCTCCAGGTTAAAATTGGTGATCAGCGGACGTTTGGGGTCATAGGAGAAAAATACCTTTTCAAAGGTGATCTTCCCTTCACTATGGCTGATATCCAGCTCAAGCCCGCCGTCAGGCGTCTCCGGCACCGTATCCATAATATTGAATATCCGCTGCGCGGAAGCAAGCGCCGCCTGTATCTGTGCGATCACGCCGGTGATTTCGTTGAAAGGCTTTGCAAACAAATTGGCGTAGATAAGAAAACTGGATATCCCGCCCACCGTAATATTCCCAAGGATGGCGGCTATACTGCCGATGACTCCGACCACGGCATAGGTGATATTATTGACAAGGCGCGTAGTGGGATTTGTCAGGGAAGAGTAAAATTGAGCCTTTACACCCGCGCTGTGCAAGTCGTTGTTGATATCCTTGAATTGCTCATACGAGCGTTTTTCAAAGCCAAATGCCTTAACCACCTTTTGTCCGCTGATGATTTCTTCAACATAGCCATTCAGTTTACCGAGACTTTTCGCTTGTTCCTTGAACAACTGCTGCGAGCGTTTGGTGATAAAACGCGCCATCAGATAGGAAGCCGGGGCGGAAAGCAATACGGCCAGGGCCATTAGAGGGCTTATATACATCATAAATCCAATCGCTCCCGCAATCGTAACAATGCCCGTGAGCAGTGTGGCTATCCCCTGCAGCATTCCATCGGAAACCGCATTCATATCGTTTGTAAACCGGCTGATGATATCCCCATGCGTATGGGTATCAAAGAATTTCAGCGGCAGCGTATTGATTTTTTTAAACAACTGGCCGCGCATATCATTAACGCTTTGATAGGCAATGCGGTTCGTCAGGTAGGTGAGCAGCCATCCGAAGAGGCTGCCGCATGCATAGGTAAAGGCCAGAATAACCAACAGCAGAATTATTGCGTCAAAATCCACCTTGCCCGCTCCGATCATCCTGTCCACGGACTTTCCTATGATCATCGGCCCGGCCAAATTGGCTATAACGCTTAAAATGGCGCACAAGGCGGACACAATTACCAGGAATCTGTATTTTGCTATGTATTTCAACAATCTTAGCAGTACATCCTTATTCATTAGCCGCCACCTCGCTTGAAGTCTGGGAAAGGTATATTTCCTTATAAACCCCGCAGTGGTTCAAAAGCTCCTCATGGGTACCTATACCGGCGACACGTCCGTCATCCAGCACTATAATCTTATCGGCATGCGTGATTGAGCTTATCCGCTGGGAAACAATGATTACTGTCAGCTCCCTGCCGTCCTGCCTTATTGCCTGCCTAAGCGCCGCATCGGTAGCAAAATCCAGGGCGCTGGAGGAATCGTCCAGTATCAGCAGCTGCGGCTTCCCCACCAATGCGCGGGCGATTGTCAGCCGCTGCTTCTGCCCTCCTGAAAAATTTAAGCCGCCGTGGGACACCTGCGAGTTATAGCCCTCGGGAAGCCCAGTGATAAACTCATGAACCTGTGCGGTTTTAGCCGCCGCTGCCACCTCTTCGTCCGAGGCCTCCGGGTTGCCCCAGCGGATATTCTCTCCGACCGTTCCGGTAAAAAGCACGGCCTTTTGCGGTACCATCCCTATTTTCTCCCGCAGCTTGTCAAGCTTGTAATTTTTTACATTCACACCTTCAACGGATATCTCGCCTTCCGTTACATCATAAAACCTGGGAATCAGGTTAATCAACGTCGATTTGCCCGAGCCTGTGCCGCCAATGATTCCCACCGTTTCACCACGGTCAATGGCGGCTGAAATATTCACCAGCGCCTTGTCGCCTGTGGCGCTGTATCCAAAGGAAACCCCGTCAAACCGGATGAACGGAGCGGCTTCATCCGTTTCACAAGGTTCAGCAGCATTGACGCTTTCAGGAATAGACGTCTTTGCCGCCAATACCTCACATACCCGCTGGCCGGATGCATATGCCTTGGTAAATATGATTACAAGGTTCGATACCACAATCAGTGCAAGAAGGATTTGCGTTATATAGTTGACAAACGCGATGATTTCGCCCTGTGAAAGCCTTCCTTCATTGATATGGAAGCCGCCTGTCCAAAGGATTGCGATAATAGCGGCATTCATAACAAGCGAGGTCAGCGGGCTTAGCAGCGCGGATATTTTCCCGGCATGGACGGCGGTTTGGGTCAAGTCGTCATTGGACGTGGTAAAGCGTTGTTTCTCATTTTGGGTTTTTGCAAATGCACGGATGATACGGACGCCGGAAAAATTTTCCCGTAAGATAAGCGCAAGCTTATCCAGCTTTTGCTGGTACTTGCCGTACAACGGTGAGGTCCGGCTGATGGTGAAATACAGGATGACTGCAAAAACAGGCGTCGCGGCCAATAAAACGAGGGAAAGCTTGAAATCCAGCAGCATTGCCATAATGATTGCGCCGACACAGATAAAGGGCGCGCGTATAACAAGGCGTATCAGCATGGCAACAGCCAGTTGAAGCTGGTTTACATCGTTCGTAATCCTGTTGATCAAGGTGGGAGTTCCGAAGCCATCGATCTCGGCATAGGAAAGGGAGGAGATATGTTCGAAAACAGCGTTGCGCAAAGTCGTGCCGAAGCCCTGTGAGGTGCGTGCTGCGTAATATTGGCATATCATTGAGCTGGCAAATCCCATGATTGACATCAACAGCATGAGACCGCCCATTTTAAGTACATAGGAGGTATCGTGCATCTTTACTCCGCGATTGATGATAAAGGCCATCATTGTGGGCAATAATAGCTCTAATATTGCCTCAAACAGCTTGGCCGCCGGGCCGATAATACATTCCTTTTTGTATGGTTTTAAAAAAGCCGCAAGCCTGAACATTTTTGTATCCTCCGCTATGGGAACTCCGTGAAAAGCTCCGGAGATACGCCGCATATTTTTCTGCGTTGCATATTTTTCTATCTCCGGTTATGATTATAGCATACGGAATATTATATTTATAATATCTATTTTATATATGTAATATAGGAAAATCGTATATCTTTACGGAGGCTTTTATGGATATCCGACAACTCAAATATTTTCTTACCATAGCCGAAGAAGGTCAGATCACCTCGGCTGCGAAAAAGCTGCAAATGACGCAGCCACCTTTGAGCCAGCAAATTAAGCTGCTCGAGGACGAACTGGGCGTAAAGCTCATGGAACGGGGCTCAAGGCATATCCGGCTTACCGCCGCGGGAGAAATCCTGTTGAACAGGGCGCGGCAGATTTTGGAGCTGTCCGATTCAGCGGTAAAGGAAATACACGATTTTAACAAAGGATTGAACGGCACGTTATCCATCGGCACCGTTTCATCCTCCGGCGCGGTACTGCTGAATGATAAAATGGTGGAGTTTCAAGAAAAATATGCAGGGGTCAAGTTTGAAATCTATGAAGGCAATACCTTTGCACTGATTGACCTGCTAAATAAAGGCATCATCGAGGTGGGCATCGTAAGGACGCCGTTTAACGCATTTAATTTTGGGTGTATCTATGCCAAGCCTGAGCCGATGATCGCCGCAATGACCAAAAAATATTGCTGGAGCCCTAAAAAAACCAATCTATCCGTTAGCGAACTGCAGGGCAAGCCGTTAATCATTTACCGGAGATTTGAACAGCTCATTTATGAAACCTGCCTGGAGCACGGCTTCGAGCCGGAGATCCTCTGCAAGAACGATGACGCGCGCACCACCCTTTTGTGGGCAAATGCAGGGCTTGGGATCGCCATTGTCCCAAAATCCGCATTCCGATTGGCGGCAAACAATCACCTGCTTTACAAGGAAATCAATGATAAGAAGCTGCGCACTCAGATCGCTGCAATATGGTTAAAGGATAAATATATCTCCACGCTTGCAGAAAAGTTTATAGAGAATTTCGGCAGGGAGTAAAGCGCCGCGACGACAGCGGCATAGCCCGAATACCGCAAAGCAAACGAAGCGGGTATGTTCAGTCCGGCTATAAGCCGCGAATCCATTAATCCTATCGATTAACATTACCATAGATTCGCGGCATATGCTCAGCTATCTTTACTTCCCAGACGGCAGGAAATCCCATTCTTCAGCCAGAATTCAGGAAATTCAGGCTTTATTTCAAATTGCAAAATTACCGTTGCGGAATACCGGAATTTCTTCCCCGGATGCTTTGACTCCTGTGATCTCCAGGTCCTCCGTTCCGATCATAAAGTCTTCATGCATCAGGGAATCATTCACTCCCGCTTCTTCCAATTCCTTTTCACTCATTTTTTCGGCACCCTTTATGCAAGGGTATGCCTTCCCTATTGCCAGGTGGCAGGAGGCATTTTCATCAAAAAGAGTATTGTAAAACAATATATTGGACCTTGATATCGGCGATTCATAGGGGACCAGTGCCACCTCGCCAAGATAATGGGAGCCCTCGTCGGTTTCAATAAGACTTTTGAGGACCTCATACCCCTTCTTCGCAGTGAAATCCACGATCCTTCCCTCTTTAAAGGTAAATGAAAAATCCTCTATGAGGGTGCCATTGCAGTTCAAAGGTTTGGAGCTTACCACCGTGCCGTTGACTCCCGTCTTTTTAGGCAGGGTGAAAACTTCCTCCGTGGGCATGTTCGCCATGAACTCCTGGCCCTCGGGAGTATGGTCGGAACCTCCGGACCAGAAATGGTTCTCCGGAAGCTCAATCTTCAGCTCCGTCCCCCTGGAATTTCGATAGATCAAATATTTGAAAGCGTTGGTGTTTAAGAATTCCATACGTCCGGAAAGCATAGTCTTGTGCTGGTCCCAGGCAGCAACCGGATCTTCCGTATCGACCCGGACAGTCATAAATATAGTCTGCCAAAGCTTGTCGACGGCTTCTTCCTCCGATAGCCCGGGAAATACTTTTACCGCCCAGGACTTTGTAGGGATTGATGCAACACACCAGGAGTTTTTATTGCTCATGATTCTTTCCGCATACTCCTTGATGGCGGTGCTTCTGGTTTTGGCGTCCTTCGCTATCCGCTTCGGGTCCACGCCCAGCATGACTTCGGGGTCTGAAGCCGCTATGCTCATAAATGCCGCCCCCTGGCGCGCATGGGAGAGATAGAATTCCTTCTGCCAGTCCGGAAACCTGTCAAAAACTTCTTCCGGCGCATATAAATACCTGATTTTTGACAAAAGCTCATCCTTCCAGTTTAATACTACATCGCCGGCGCCTTCCATATATGCGATGCGGGCTATTATTCTGGCAAACGGTGCGCATTCTACCGGTGAAGTGATAACCAATACCTGACCCTTCCGGATGTTTACTCCGGATTTCACCAAAAGCCGTGCGTATTTTTCTATGATTGCATTCTCCATGTCCATCCTTGATCCCTCCAATTTCCAACTGCTTTTTATTTAGTTTACCATATTCTAATTATCCATACATCTATTTATTTTAAACAGCTTAAGTGAAACTTTAAATATTTTCCTCAACAGAGGGATGATTTTGTGTTACAATACAAAGAAGCAAATTCATATGGGTAATACACGGTACCCGGCGACATGACGGAGGCATTATATGAGCAGGATGGGCCTGGAAATAAGCAAACTCAGGAAAGAGATAGGAATGACCCAAAAGCAGCTTGCAAAGCAGGTCGGGGTCACAGAATCGTTTATTATCGAGGTGGAAGCCGGAAGAAGGGTCCTCAACGGCGATCTGAGCACGAAGATATCCAAGGTGCTGCGGCATGAAGTGGGTAACCTTGATCTCTATGAAAATGATGAAAAAATCTACCGGCCGGAGCCGGCTAAAAAGGTAGAGAAGGTTATTGAGAAACCGGTCCAGGCCATCTGGAACGACGCCCTTGCCGGGGTGCTTATGGCCGTGCCCGTATATGCAAATTACAAAATGGACAATGCGGGCAAATCGAGACAGCTGCCTATAATCTCCAACAAGGTGGAAGGCTTCCCCAAAGACAAGGTTTTCTATTTAACCATTGAAGATGATGAAATGGCAGGCTTCAGAATATATACCAGCGACCTGGCTTTGGTGTTTGATACCAGGGAAATAGAAAAAGATGCCATCTATTTAATCGAGTACGGCGGTAAAAGAGTAATAAGGCAGATCAGGCAGATTGACAATGACAAGCTGCTTCTAGTCAGCAATAAAACAGGCCTCAAGACCGAGACTTCCTCCAAAAAGGATGTCAAGATCTTTGGCCGCTTGATCCGCCTTGAAATCCTTTTGTAAATACTGGTGAAAAACGGAAAGTAATATTTTCAGTATTCCTAAATGAGGGCTGAAATCAAGCTTTCACTCCGTGCAGTACAACTTTTTTTCCACCGCATCCGGGGAGCATATCCAGCGTGAAACCGGCTGCCGTGAGGGCGTTTCTTACTACGCTTGCTACGGTAAAAGTAGAACAGGCGCCTCCGGTTTTTGTCTTTTTTCCGATAGCCATCAGCAGCTCGGGACGCCATATGGAAGGATTCTTTTTAGGCCCGTGCCCGTCAAGAAACCAGACATCGCAGGGTTTTTCCAGAGCCTCGACCATTTCCAGCGCTTCACCGATCCAAAGCTTTATCTCAAGGGTTCCAAAGGGCTGCTGTATTTTCATTGTATGCCAGCCTGCTGCGGTAAGATCAATGCTCCGATATGCCTCCACAAGCTTGTCGATGCCTTCACCGGCCCGGTCCCTGAAACCATCCAGAATATTGAGCATTCTGTCGGGATTCAGAGGATACAATTCCACTGTATTATATTCAATGGACACTTTTTTCAAACCGCTCTTTTCCAGGAACTCCATCAGCGCAATTACCACACGCCCGGCCCCAAAGCCCGTTTCTCCGATGACTAAGGGGGTCTTTGCCTCCAGCCCCATAATAATACGCTCAAGCAGATCATTGTATCTGAAATGGATCTGCTGTGCTTCATCCAGGGCGTTGACCACATCAAAATAGCGATCATCAAAATGTTCATTTACAAGGTACGACGGTATTAACATAAATCTCTCTCTCAGCCGGATTGCTTAACGCAGCAATCACTTATTCTTTCGTAAAACGATTCATTTCATTATTAATGCATCTTAGCGATGCTGGAAATCAATCTCCAAAAAACGGGTTACTTCCTTCTTCCACCTCTGCTCAACAAAACCCACATGGGCGGGATGCTGGGAATAGGCGTCATAGGCCGCCTGATCCGTAAACTCCATGGAAAAGCCGAAATCGTAATCGTTCTTGGCGCTTATTTGCCGCATTACCTCAAATTTTTCTACCATTGGAATTGCACTTAAAATTGCCTGGCCGTCCGATAAGAATTTTTCGGTTTCTCCGGCCTCTGTTCCATACTTCAAGCAAAATATGACCATGTGCCGTATCCTTGAATCTGACATCGCTTCATCCTCCATTACCTTATGGAGCCGTAACGCTTTTCGGCATCCAATGCTGATTTATTCCGTATCCGTTAACATTGCTGCCTACTATTATATTGAAACCTGCGGCAAATAACAAGGCTGCAGGCTATTATTTTACTTCCGTCGACTGCCCGTCCGAAAACCAGGACTACCTGCTTGAGATTGCCGCGCGCCGCTTACGCTGCGCTCGCAATGACAGACGAGTTGGCGCTGAACTTACCGGATAATGCCCAATTTACAGGGTTAAGCCCCAGCAGGTATTCCAGCGTTTTCAAGGAAGTCTACGGAGTATCTCCGCAAAACTATCTCGTCAACTACAGGCTCCGGAAGGCAAAGGAGCTCATGCGGCACACAAACCTTACCATTAAGCAGATATCAAGCCTTACAGGCTTTGAGGACCAGCTTTATTTCAGCCGGCTTTTCAAAAAGCATGAAAAAATGTCTCCAAAAGTTTATATCGGCAGTATCCGTTAGGCTAGCTATGTCCTCTAACGAAAAAGGACGGCCTGGCGGCAAGGATTGCCGCCAAGTCCGTCCCTAACAACCACCTAAGAGGAGGGGGTCTGTGAGTTGTCCATCTGTCAATTAATCGTAAAGCAGTTGTGCGATGTCAGCCTGCTCCATATTATCCTTGGTATAGAATTTGCAGCCGGTGTCGGAGTCTTCAACTTTTTCACCGTTGATGGCTTTGACTGCCAGTTCTATCGACAGATACCCGATCCTGTAAGGGTCCTGGGTAATGGATCCGGCAAACCAGCCGTTCTTTACGGCAGCCTTCTGTGCCTTGCCGGCGTCAAACCCAATGACTGTGATATTTTTGTATTTTCCCTTTGTGCGGTCAAGGTCACTGCCGTCTGTCGTAGCCGCAAGAGTGCCGTTCACCGAACCTTCGTTGGAATCAAATATCCCGATCAGTCCTTTGGTATTCAATAGTGTCTGAGCGCCGTTCTGCGCATCGGTAGCGCTGGTGGACGGAGGTACCAGGACAAAGATGTTGACTGCCACCTTGCCTGAGCTTGAAGGCTTTGCAAACTTGTCATGTCCGGTAACCGCAACTTGTCCCGGGAATATCTCTTCCGCCTTTTTCAGCATTTCATTGACGAACCCTGTGGTACGGCCTACAACAGAACCGGAAGTGGCATCCTGGGATTGTACGCCGATAACAACGGGATTTTCAGGTGTGGCAGCCTTCAATGCGGCATTGAAAACTGGGTCTGCCAGCATGGAATCGGCACCGAGAGCGCCTGCGTTTTCATTATTTGTGGATGCAGTCGCCTGGATGGTCCCATCCGGAGCATTGGGTACACCGGAGTCAAATCCGATAACGGGTATGCCTTTGGCTTTGAAGTCATTCAACTGCTGTACCACCGAGTTGGTGTCCAGCGCTGCAAGGGCTACAGCCTTCGGATTCTTGGCAATTGCCGCGTTGATCATGTCTACCTGAACGTTAACATCGGACTCTGAGGGAGGTCCATCAAAGGTCATGTCTACATTGTACTTGGCAGCCGCATCTTTGGCGCCCTTCATAACCGTCTGCCAGAACTGGTGCTGAAAGCCTTTTGAAATAACCGCAATGTAGGGCTTGTCACTTCCTGAACCGCCTGCGTTTGTTGTTGCGGCTGTGTCTTGCGTCTTTTCTGTCGTAGTGGCTGTTGTGGAATTCGGAGTACTGCCGCAAGCTGCCATGGCAAGTATAAATACCGAAGCAGCCAATGCTAAAGCCAAAATCCTCATAAAGCTTTTCATACCTAATCAATCCCCCTGTTTTTTATTTTTTTATTCTAAGCATCTTCTGCTCAAAATCCTACTCTTTTATTACTCGATTTGCCTTTGCATTCCTGTAGTTATCAAGAAGCACGGCGCCTATGACTACGATGCCGGTAAAAAATGTCTGCCACTGGCCCTGCAGGTTCATGGACATAAGTCCTTGCTTCAATATGCTCATGATGTACACGCCGATCAGAGTGCCTGAGAGCGTACCGATTCCGCCGGAAAGGGAGGTACCGCCTATAACTACGCCGGCAATTGCCAGAAGCTCGATCCCGTTTCCGGTGCTTGGGATGATGGAAGTGTAGGCAGCGGCATATACGATTGCCCCAAGTCCTGCAAAGAAGCCGCTGATGGTGTAAACAACCATCTTCCAATTATCTACGTTGATACCGGAGAGCCGGGTGGCTTCCTCGTTGGACCCCATGGCGAAAGTGTACCTGCCCAAACGCGTATTGTTCAGCGTAATAAAAGCGATAAGGAAGAATACCAGCAGCCATATTGCTCCGATGGGAAACCCTCCCGAAGTCTTATAAAAGACAAACTTGAACCAGCCGTCGGGGTCCGTGACGGTGGGATAGCGCATGGTCATCACCTTGGACACAATGGCGCCGAAGCCCATGGACACCATCATGGTGCCAAGGGTTGCTATAAACGGAGGCAGCTTCAGCTTTGCCACCATCAGACCGTTGAAAAGGCCAAAGGCAGTGGCAACCGCTATAATGAGAAGAAGCGCGGCCGCTATGGGCCAATGCCATACATTGTATGCGGCGCCTCCGATCAAGGCGGCGCACATCATAACGGTACCGATGGAAAGGTCGATGCCTCCGGTGATGATTACGAATGTGACGCCGATTGCCAGAAAGCCTATATAGTACGAAGAATCAAGAATGTTCACCAATGTTGCCACGGAGAAAAAATTATGCCCGAACAGGGAAAAGAATACATAAAGGATGACCAGTGTTCCAAGGGCAAGAATTTTCTGCAGGCTGAACATGGAACCGGTTTTTGTAAGCTTCTTTTCTTTCATTGTCATCAACCCTCACTATTTTCTTAATGTTGCCAGCTGCAAGATTTTTTCCTGGGATGCGTCTTTAATATCCATGATGCCGGTCAGAGCCCCTTCGCACATTACGGCGATCCTGTCGCTCATGCGCAGCAGCTCCGGAAGCTCCGAGGATATCATGAGGATGGATTTGCCCTCGCGCACAAGCTCGTTCATCAGCTTGTAAACCTCGCTCTTGGCTCCGACATCGATTCCCCGGGTAGGCTCGTCAAAGATCAGGATGCTGCAGTTGCGGATAAGCCATTTGGCAATGACCACCTTTTGCTGATTGCCGCCGGAAAGATTTTTCAAAAGCTGATTGACGGAGGGCGTCTTGATGTTTATTTTCCCGACAAAATCAGAGGTAACCGAAAGCGCCTTTTTGTCGTTAATCAGCCCAAGCCTTGTAAAATCCTCCAGACTTGCCAGCGTAGCATTTTCCCTGACGCTTAAGCCCACGGCCAGGCCGTATCTCTTCCGGTCCTCGGAAAGATAGCCGATACCGCAATTTACACTGTCATTGGGGCTTTTTATCACAACCTTTTTCCCATGCACCCGGATTTCCCCACCGGTCATGGCGTCGGCTCCGAAGATCAAACGGGCTGTTTCCGTGCGTCCCGCGCCCATAAGGCCTGCAAATCCCAGTATTTCGCCCTTTTTAAGGGCAAAGGAAACATTTTTTACCGCCGGAGAGGTCAGCCCCTTGACCTCAAGGACTGTGGGAGCATCCGGAGATACCGTGCTGTGGGTCTTGGGCTCTTCATAAATCACGCGTCCCACCATCATGTTGATAATCTGACTTATCTCTGTCTCGGCCGTATTCACTGTGCCCACATACTGTCCGTCTCTCATGACCGTAATCCTGTCGGAGATCTTTTTCAGCTCGTCCATCCTGTGTGAGATATAAATAATACCTACGCCTTTCGATTTCAACGCAGTGATAAAGCGGAACAATTCTTCAATTTCCGTATCGGTCAAGGCAGCCGTGGGTTCGTCCATGATCAGGACTTCGGATTGAAAGGACAGCGCTTTGGCTATCTCCACCATCTGCTGCTTGGCCACCGAAAGGTCCTGCATCCTGGTCCTGGGGTCAATACTAATGTTCAGGGACTCCAGCAGCTTCCCGGCGTCGGCATCCGCCTTGCGGATATCGAGAAAAAATCCTTTTAAGGGTTCGCGGCCGATATAAATATTTTCCGCCACTGTCAGGTGGAGCATCTGGTTCAACTCCTGGTGTATGATGCTGATCCCTAATTGCTGTGCAGCCCTTGGACTGCGGATTTCGACCTCTTTCCCCTTATAAAGGATGGTACCGCGGTCTTTCTCGTATATCCCTGTCAATACTTTCATCAATGTGGACTTTCCTGCGCCATTCTCACCGATCAGGGCATGTACTTCGCCTTTATTCAATTCAAAGCGGCAATTGTCCAATGCGTGTACGCCCGGAAACGATTTGTGGATCCCTTCCATTTGTACAAGAACTTCACCCATCCGTTTTCACCCCTATTCCTGCGGCATTATGGAATATCTGTGGCCATTCCTGTTTCCCGTTTTCTTTTGCATGAGCCTCGATTTATATAAAAAACCGTGGTAAAGAGAAAACAAAACAAGGATAGCTTCAATTTCCAATGGGGGCATGCCCCCATACCCCCTCGCTGCGGGCGAAATGAATTCGCCCTTCGCTACACAAGGAATAAGTTAATTGTATAGTTTACGGACATGAAAAAATATGCGAAATCCGATAAGAAAGTTATGAAATCGTCTACAGAATTAACATTATTGAAAGGATGAAAATGAATTTGTATTTACAATTTAAGGATGGTTACGGCTTTAATCGGTAAAAGGAAACACCAGCTTCTGGTTTTCCGGAAGATACATGTTGTCTTTGTCGATAACCTTGGAGCCGGTATTGACCTGTTCGGGCACCGGCTTGCCATTGATGGCGTCCAGTGCGTATTTTATTCCCAGATACCCAATATTGAAGGGATTTTGAATCACAAGGCCCTGAATGACGCCGTTTTCCATAAAGCCGATCTCTTCGGGCGTGCTGTCAAAGCCTACGACTTTCACCTTTCCGCCCAATTTCATCTTGTCAATGGCCCTGGCGGTCCCGACGGTCCCATAGGCATTAAGGCATACAATGGCGTCAATCCCCGGATTTTCCTTCACGATTTTTTCCGTAAGCTGCTGCGCCAGATCTTCATTCGACTTATAGTATTCGGTTGTAAGCACCTGTATGCCCGGATATTTGCCGATGGCTTTAAAGAGCCCCTCCTCGCGCTGGACTGCGGATGCAGCCCCCTTGATAAAGCTCATCACTGCGACCTTGCAGGTTTTCCCTACTTTATCCGCCAGGGTTTCCCCCAGTTTTTCCCCGGCATCCACATTGTCGGTGCCAATGAAGTTCCGGATCTTTTTAGAATTGATCCCCGAATCAATCATAATCACGGGAATTTTTCTGGATACGGCTTCTTCTGCAACACTTACAAGCCGTGTATAATCATTGGCCGCCAGTACAATGGCATCTGGGTGGCTGTCAATCGCTTCGCTGACCATCCGGTACTGTCCTTCGACATCCTTTTCATCCGTAGGACCGCCGAAATCCACGTTCACGCCGAATTCCTTCCCCGCTGCTTCAGCACCCATTTTTACCACAGCCCAGTAGTCGAAGTCACGTTTTTTAACGATGACCTTGACATTCAGCTCTTTCTCGGGTGCGGACAGCCTGCTGCTCCCGCATCCGGACCCCGACGCAAACAGTACCAGGACCGCCAGCAATGCAATACCCTTACGAATTACTTTCATCTTTGCCTCCGTCGTTTCCGCCGGTCAAAGGGATCCGGAGGCTCACCTCCGTACCGACGTCCAGCTCACTCTCTATTTCAATGCCGTATTCATTTCCGTAACTGAGCTTTATTCTCTCATCCACATTTTTCAGTCCCACGCCGTAGCTTTGTTCGTTTTTGGACTCATGACGCAATATCTCTTTTAGGAATGCGGGCTTGATGCCGTTGCCATTATCCATGACGCTGAAAACGATAGTATTATTTTCTATTAAAACAGTGATTTTTATGATACCTTTTTCCTGCAATTGACTGATGCCATGATAGATAGAATTTTCGATGATAGGCTGAAGGATCAGCTTTATGGTCTTGTGCTCAAGGACCTCCGATTCTGCTTCAATGGTGAAATCAAACTTGTCCTTGTAGCGTGTCTGCTGGATTGTCAGGTAGCTCCGGGCATGCTCGATCTCGTCCCGGATGCTGATCATTTCACTTCCTTTGCTGATGCTTATCCGGAAAAATTTCGCCAGGGCGGCAACCATTGCGGAAACGCCTTCGTGGTTTTGGTTCTCATTCATCCAGATAATGGAGTCCAGGGTGTTGTATAAAAAATGCGGATTGATCTGAGCCTGCAATGCTTTAAACTCGCTGCGCCGCATTGCTTTCTGCTCCCGGATGCTCTGGTCCATCAGCTGCTTGATTCTGGAGACCATCATGCTGAAAGACTTGGAGAGGCGCTTCACCTCATCCTCGCCCTTAACCTCCAGGTTTATGTCGAACTCACCGTTTTCCACCTTTTTCATCAATCCCTCCAGCCTTTTGATGGGCTGGGATATTTTAGCCGATATAAAGATGGAGGCAAGAATTTCAAAAACAATTCCGAAGATGGATATATACAGGATAAAATAGGTGATGCTCTTCTTGTTGGCGGTAAGCTCATCTGCGTAGCTTATACCTACCATTTTCCAGCCTGTGTAGCTCATGTCCTGCACGGTCATGATCCGTCTTTCACCGCTGAATTCATCGATATAGGACCCCGGCTGCTTACTGACCGCCTCATGGATGTTTTCATCCTTCAGGCCAGTATAGATCAACTGCTGCTGAGGGTGATAGATAATATCGCCGTTCCTGTCAATGACATAGATATATCCCCTCTTCCCCAGACTGACTCTTTTGCACAGCTGCTCAATAATGCTGAAATTCATATCCACCATGATGACCCGGGTGACCTTCCTGTCGCCCTCATAAAACGTGAACCCCCTGCACAGCGAAACCACCCAGGGACGCTTGCCATCAAAGATCCTTTGTACGTGGGGCGGCTGGAACAAATAGTCCGCGGTATTATTCAGCGAAGTTTTAAACCACGCCTGCTCCGTTACCGTAAAATTCTCATCGTAGGAACCGGAGGGATTGCTCATGACAATGTCTCCCTTGTCGGTATAAATGGCCATGGTCACAATATCTTTTCTGATTTTGGACGTGGTATCCAGCAGATTCCTTAAGGCTCCCATTTTGCTTTCCTCGCCGCTGCCGAAATTGCCCCGGATCAGGTCGGATATTTCCATCATTTCCTTCAGATAATACTCCAGGTTCAGGTTCACCTGGTCCATGATCTGCTGGGTGCTGGAGGCCGCATTCTTTTCAGCGTTCTGCGAAAACATCTGATAGAGGGCAAAGCTGACAAATATCACGGATAATACGGTTACAGCCGTAAACGATAAGGTAATGACGGACCTTATACTGCTGACTTTCAGGACACTTTTCAGGGTCCGCAGTACTTTTATCAGTGCTGCCTGAATACGGACTTTCAATTGGAAGACTCCTTTGCGTTCAGATAGTTGTTCCTGTATTCCCTTGGGGACATACTTAAATTCTTTTTAAAGAAATAACTGAAATAATTTATGTCGGGATAGCCGATTTTCTCCGCAATCTCCGCCGACTTCATATCCGAGTTCCGCAGCAGGTCCTTTGCCGCATCGAGCCGTATGCCGACAAGATATTTCAGGAAGGTTTCCCCGGCTTCCTTTTTAAATATCATGCTCAGATAGCTGGAGCTGATGTGAAGATAATCCGCGACCTTCTGCAAGCTTAGCTCATTGTCGCTGTAATTCAGGTGAATATAGTCCTGTGCCTTGTCCAGCAGCATCTTTGTAGCTTTTAGCCTTTTATCGGAAATATGGTTTTTGATCTTGATGCAGATCCCTTCAATCCACACCCTGATTTCATCAAGGGTTTCAAACCCCGATATTTCCGCGTATAAATTGGAGTTACTCCCCAGGATCTCCGTAATGCCAAACTGAAATTCCCTGGACAGTCTGGAGATGGACGCAATCAATTCCAGAAAATAGAGCTGGTGCTCCTTCATTGAGGCCTGCACTCCGCCGATATCCCTGAACAACGCATTTACAGCCTCGGTAATATCCCTGTCAGTCCCGAATTTTATCCCGTAAACCAGGTTCCGTTCCTTGCTGTCGTCCAGAAAAATGGCTTCGGCATTTTTGGGCTCCACATCTTCAATAAAAATCACCTTGTTGCTTTCCAGGACCAGCCTGTACTCCAGGGCGGAGAGGGCCCTCCTGTATGCATCCCTTAAGCCTGTGACGGAATCGAACACGCTTCCCATGCCGATGGTAACAGTAACTTTCAGATATTTCTCCACGTTCTGCCGTATTTCCTCCAACATCGAATAAAACTTGCCGATGATGATGGACGCGTCGTTTTCGGCAAAGCCCGCGGCAATCACCAGATTATCGCCAAAAGAGAAAACTTCGCCGAAGGAATGCTTGTCGGCGATCTCCTGGGATATGTTGGAGACTGCGAATTTCAGCAGCTCAAAATCATTCTCTCCGTAAGGCGCATCCTTCATACTGCTGCTGTCTATATTGGAAACGGCTGCAATAAACCGGTTTCCGCTCAAGCGCAGGTTAAAATCCATGATCTTTTTTTCAGCATCCTTGACAACGGACCTTCCCGTCACCAGCGATAGGAGGAAATTATCCCGGATAATGGGCAAGCTTTCTTTGTAATGCCTCCGCAGGGAATCCATATCTTTTTTTCGTAAAATTTCAGCGTCAATGCGGGCTTTTAATTTTTCCATTACGTCGGTAATATTCTCCGGAAGGACCGGTTTCAGGATGTAATCCGCAACCCCGTATTTAATTGCCTGCTGGGCAAATTTAAAATCATCGTAACCGGTCAGAATTACCGTTATCACCGTGGGATAGCTTTCCCTCAATACGGAGGCAAGCTCCAAGCCGTTCATAATGGGCATGCTGATGTCGGTAATGACTACGTCGGGGATATCCTCTTCAATGATATCCAGCGCTTCCCTGCCGTTTTCCGCCTCACCGGAAATTTGAAAATTGTATTGCTCCCACGCAATCTTCCGGACAATTCCGTGTCTTACTTCTTCCTCATCGTCAACGATGATAAGCTTGTACATAAAGAGTTCCTCCCGGTAAAGCCGGACATCCTTGTCTCTGGGCATACCGCTTCTATTTCAAATATTTCCCATGATCAGAACCAGTATATCATCCTTTATTGTGTGAAATCAAGGATATCGTTGCATGCCCGGAGGAAATGGGATTACTTGCCTGCACCGTAGCTTTAAACAACAAGGACGTTTTTGACCTCCAACTGTCCGAATACCAATGTTACCCTGGATTCCGGCTTTATTGCTCCATCTGAATTGCGGAACAAGAATATTCCTGAATACTGGTGCTTGCTATGCTTTGTCTGTATCAGCCCGTATCTGGGAAGTCTCATCAGGTAAAACCGCTTACAGGTCTGTTCATCAATGAGGTACACCTGCGATGTTCCGCTCACCTTATCCGGTCTGGTTAATATGTATTTTATATTGATAAAGCTTCCGTCTCCGCATAGCTGCGCCATTGTTACAGCGATTCCTTCTTTTTTAAATCTGCGGACAAATACGTGCCATAACCTCAACAGCCGTTTTACAACTCTCAACAAAAGCCGCCTCCCTGCAAAAAGGCACCTGCCGCTTACAGGTGCCCGTATTCATCGGTTAAATATCCAGGTTGAAATTGGAGAAATCCAACGAATCTGCATTCTTGGCCGTTTTGCTTTTAGCGCCGGTCTTTGGTGCGTCCGTCTGAATAAATATCAGCTGGCCTCCCGGATAAACTCCATTGTTTGTAACCTTATAATCATCATGGTTGTGGGCCGGGTAAAACTGCGGGAAAAATCCATCCTCCCCTTTCAGCCCCCGGCAAATCTCAATATCGTTCACCGTGTCCGGATTTGGGCAGCGGACGGGCTCGGTAGGAATGTCGAAAATCGCTTCAGGATCGATCAAATCCAGCTGCGCCAGCTGTGAACACAGGGACGGGAAGCCATCCTGGCCCTTCACGATATAATTCCTGTAGACAGGACTCTTGTCATCCGCCGTCAGCAGCACGTCATAGCTCTCGCCCGAGCCGATGGTCGCGGTGAACCCCATATACTGCATTTCATGGTCCATAAGTGCGGTGTTTCCATTTTCCAGCTGGTTTAATTTGGCGGCAATCTTCAAAAACGGACTTGGATGCGCATCCTTTCCAACCACTGTAAAATGCCATCCGTGGATATGCCAGGGTACAACCTGGTACCCCATGTTGATCATTCTCAACAGGAATTTTTCACCGGTCGCGATATGGACATAGGATTCATAATTGATTGGGTCCAGATTTTCATTGCTTCCTGACGGCGGCGTCTGGGGGTGTGGAAGCAGTGTGTCCGGAAAAGCGCGGCCATTCACAAGCCAGTAGTCCGGTTTGAAATTTACCGCATTGAAGTTGGGATCTGCTGTCAGCACTGCATTATGCCATGTAGAATCAATGTCGGACAATAACATTACATACTCTTTGTCAAAATAGGTGTTGATGTCATTATAGGCAAAGCTCCGGTTGGTTGCTGTTTTGGGAATCTGCTTTTGACATTCCCCATTCAGAAGCCATTTTCCGTTTTTATTCCGGGTAATCCCCGCCGCCGCCAGGCTTTTTATTGACGGAAAGATGACAAACGCTCCGTACATTCCCATCTGGATATGTTCCGAGGCCTCCACATGACAATGATACATGTAAGTCCCGGGGTGTTCGGGCTGAAAAAAGTATGTAGCCACAGGAGGTTCCATATTCGGGTGCATCCACATCGGCACTCCGAAGGATGTCTCAGGGAAACCGTCAACCTGGGTTGCAACGTGGCCGCCATGAATATGTACAGTGTGTGTGTCTGTGATATCCGGCCTCTCCTTCATACCGAGATTGATCAGGGTTATGTAAATCCGTTCTCCCACCTCTCCCCAAAGCATTGGGGCTGGGATTGCCGCCTTCCCCCGAAAATCGTAAAGCCCTTCCCAGTTGTCCGCATCCTCCCAGTTAAGCTTGGGATTCTCATACTTCACCTTGCCATTCTCTATAACCTTATACAGGCCGCCGGTAAAGCCAAAAACATAAAGCGGTGCTCTTTCCGCCGTACATACCTCCGGCGCATTGGGCAAATCAATAAAGCCGTCCGTCGCCAGCAAGACATACTGTCTTATTACCATATACATCAACTCCTTATGCAAACATGCATATATCAACTTGTTTGCATAATATGAATATAGGGCTCTTTGCGTTACATGAGAAAGTCATAGGACTTTTCCAGCTTTGACAGAAATGCAATGCATCTATACCAATATTCTTTAATCCCGCTCAAATATTAATCAAATTAAGCATTAAAGCTAAGATGCCCATTCAGCTATTCAGTCTGGCAGTCGGGACAGTAGAAGCATTTCCGTGAAGAAAGCTCTATTTTAATGATTGTTCCTCCGCAGCGTATACATTTCCCGCCTTCCCGGTCATAAACAAGGGTATGGTCATTGTAGCCTCCTGTAAGTCCATCTCCCGAGAAAAGAGGGTTATCCATATATCCGCCTAGCGAAATGGCATTGCGCAAGACTGTTCCGATTGAATTATAAACTGCCGCTATCCTCTCTTCTCTCAAAGAATCCACGGCTGCCGCCGGTCTGATTTTTGCCTCAAAGCAAATTTCATCCGAATAGCAATTGCCAATACCCGAGATGACCTGTTGGTTCAGGAGAGTCAATTTCAGTTTTCCTCTCTTGTTCCGTAACAATTCTTCCAGGACAGGAAGAGTAAAATCAGCCTCCAGCGGTTCAGGCCCCAAATCTGCCAAAGCCTTTTGCAGGGCGTCATCCTCCAGGAGGTGCAGATACCCCAGGCGCAGGCCTATAAAGTACAGGCTCCGGTCTCCAAAGGATAAAATGACCTGCTTTGTGCGGTCAGGATTATCCTTTGGGTCTCCGAGGTACATCCAGCCTCCCAGCATTAAATGCAGCAAAAGGTTTTTTCCCGAATTCAACCGGAAGATCAAATGCTTTGCCCGGCGGTCAATTTTTACAATATGCTTTCCTCTTGCCTCTTGTACAAAAACAGCGCTCTTTGCGTTGATTGACTTTTCCCGATTGATTTCAACATCCGTGATAGGCTTTCCTATAAGCTGCTGACCAAGCAATCTTTTGTAGTTTTCCATTTCAGGTAGCTCCGGCATGATCCATTCTCCTTTTTGTTTTCATTTGCACTATTAGTATGAAGAGCCGGAGAAATTTCATGTATCCTTCCGCTGCCAAATCGGATCAAAACCTTCGAAACTTCATTTTTATCCGGTCCAACTCCGCCCCAATGATTTTTATTTTGTTCAGGTCCGAGATCCCCAGGCCTTCCCGGGATGCAAGCCAGACATGAAGCACTTCCTCCACCGTAAAGCCCATAAAGGTCAGGGCAACCGTATCCACAGCAACAGGGTCGGCTCCCGCCAGCACAATATTGGAATGAATCGGCGAGACCAATAAGGGTCCATAGCCTTCGCCTCCGATGATTCCGTCGATGACAACAAAATCCGGCTTTCTTATCTTGTTGATATCCACGATGGCTTCTTTCAGCCCGAAGATATGAAGCTTTTCCTTGTAGTCGCTCCCGTAAAACCTGGTTGGAGGCACACCCATTGCGTTCTTGAGACTCAGGGATACTCCCGCGTCATATTCAAAATGCGTTTTTAGTTTTGCCGCTCCAATGACAACATCCGCGTCCACATACAATTTGGGGATATGCAGCGCTTCCTTCGTTAAACTGTTCAGAGGGCTGATTTCATAGCAATCGTCTTCATCGCAGGCATTCATATCCACCAATTCCGCGCCGGAGATCAAATCGTACTTAACCGCTTCAAATACATTTCCAAAAGGGGTGGCCTCCGCAATGATAATTTTCCCCGCGCCGCATTCCTTCGCCATATTGACGATTTCCTGCACCACCCGGTAGTCGGTGACGATTCCGTCCTCCGGTGATGACTGCTTTACCAGGTTGGGTTTAATGACGACCGTATCATTTTTCTTAATGATACGGGCCAGTCCTCCTGCATTTTCAACCGCTTTCCTTGTTACGCCGGAGTAGTCGCTGCCCAATCCTATGCCAACGGTTGGCTCTGCCGCAGTTGTTGGCGGCTCCTTGATTTTTTCGTCTGTCTGTAAGGGTATTAAAGCCTGATGCTCCATAATACTATCTCCATCCCTGCAAAAATTCCCTGGGTATAACAGGTTAACCGTAAAGTATGTAACCGGATTATCTTGCTGCAGTATTATGTCGCTTTATATTTACATAATATTAAACACCCCTGCTTTTCGTGCAAATCTTTACGGAAGATCGGCCGAAAAAAATTCTTTACAATTGCAGACTATTGTGATAGTATAAAGCCATACTATTCGAATAGTCTGGAGGTTTTACTTTTGGAAACAGTGAAGTTATTTGACAGTGAGCTTAAGCTAATGGACATCGTATGGGACAGAGAGCCCGTACCGGCAAAGGAAATTGCACTGGCAGCCGCCGGAGCCATCGGATGGAATAAGAATACAACCTATACGATTCTCAAAAAACTGATTGAAAAAAAAGCCATTGAACGGACTGAGCCGAACTTTATATGCACTTCGCTGGTCAAAAGAGAAGAAGTGCGGAAGGCTGAAACCCAAAGCCTCATCAACAAGCTGTACAACGGCTCTAAAAAAGCCTTCTTCGCCGCGTTCCTCGAAGAGGATATTTCCGAGGATGAGCTGGAGGTATTGAAGAAGCTCATAGAAAAGAGGTAGCCCCATGCTATCCGGATTATTTTACTGGGTGCTTAATCTCAGCATCCTCGGCGGCATTGCAGGGCTGGTTGTCCTGTCCCTTCGGAAAATCAAGGCTTTGCCGCGTTTTGCAGTATATGTCCTGTGGGTTCTGCCCCTCCTCCGGTTGTGGCTGCCCTTTGGAATTGCCAGCAAATACAGCCTGTTAAGCCTGCTTTCAAGATTCACTACAAAGACCGTAGTGGTCCGTGAGGACTTTCCCCAGCTGACGATGACCAACAGCATCATGGCGGCTGACAGCTACTTTCCCGTTGAATACAAAACCCGGCTGCTTGAAAATGTGTTCCATGTGGCATCGGAGGTTTGGCTGACCGTTTGCTGCGCCGCCATTCTGACCTCAGTACTGCTCTACTTCTTCACAAAATCGGAATTGAAGTCGGCGGAGCCTGTAGGCGGCAATATCTACAAATCCGACAGGATCACTGTTCCGGCGGTGTATGGTATTATTCATCCTAAAATCATCGTCCCTGCAGCTATGGCAAACGGAAATATGGAGTATATCCTTTTGCACGAACAGACCCATATAAGGCGCGGTGACAATCTGTTCCGGTTCGTTGCCGTAATCACCGCATGCGTCCATTGGTTCAATCCGCTTGCCTGGGTATTCTTAAAATGTTTTTTTGCAGACATGGAGCTTGCCTGTGACGCCAGGGTTTTGAAAGGCCTGAAGGAAAGCCAGGTCAGGGAATATGCCTACGCCATTCTTTCCTGCGCCTCAGGCAAAACTTTCTTTGCGTCGGCCTTTGGCGGAGCAAAAACGAAGGTGCGGATCGAAAACATACTGTCCTATAAAAAGCTTATGGTTTTATCCTCTCTTTGTATTGCTGCATTGATCGTTGTAATCGCAGCAGTCATTATCACAAATGCATCAGTTTAGGAGGTGCTGCTTTGAAAAGAGCGTCTTATATACTGCTTGCCGTTTCTTTATTGCTGGCAGGCTGTACAAGACAGGAAAGCAATACCGCCATAAAGGCAGATAATATTTCAATTTTTTATGGTGTTTCAAGCTATGCCCTGTTTAGTGCGGATCAAACCATCATTGACGACTTGCTCGGCCGCTTCAGCGCTCTCAGCTTTAGAAAAACCGCAGCGAAAATGGATTTGCAAAGCGCCTTTAGTGTAAATTTTTATTACGTCGGCGAAGCTGTCAAAAGCTTCTGGGTTGATGAAAACTGCGTGTTTTGGCTTGACGGTGATACCCAATGCTATAAGGTTGCCTCCGGCTCCTTTGATTACCTGCATTTAAAAGGGTTATACATAGGCAGCAGAAGCAGACAGGCTATACAAAAGGAAACAGAAAAAAACCAGCTTCTTGCGATGGTCGACAAAATGACAAAGCCGATACAGGAAAAGCCTCTCCTTGCGTTCAGCAGTAATCCCTATGATTACATCGAGGCCTACAGGGATACTTTTGACAGTCTTGTAGCAGGCGGACAAAGCACCGTGAATATCTTTGTCGGCGTCCTGGCAAATTCAACCGAATTCGGGCTTGACAAGTACATCATGGCGGCTGTCTGCGCCGAAATTACCGGTATCGGCAAGGGCAGCGACAAAACATGGTCTACGGCAAAGGAATGGCTGGACTTATATAATGAAAGAGGTGGAAATTCATGAAATACCGAAATTTTTATTTGCTGTCGCTGCTTGCAGTGATTTTAGCCTCCGTCTATCCGTTATACATGGGTATTGTAACGATGGTAAATCATCTGCAAAAAGGCTCCGTTGACGTATCGGATTATCAAAAATACATCATCCCCTACACGCCGATATGCCTTGCGTTAATTGCTTCGACAGCACTCATGCCATTGTTCTTTAAGCTGTTTAAACGGTACTCCCTGCTTGCAGTTTCACTTTGCGGAGCCGCGTTATTCTTTGCTTTCGAGCTCGGGTTTGAACAGGTCAAGGTCATTGAGGGGCAGACGGAAATGCCGCTGGAATCCTGGCAATTCAGCCTGTGCGTAGCAACACCCCAGGTTCTCCGCTCCATCGGGGACCCCATCTATGCGTCCAACAATCCTGCTTTCAAAATTCACTTTTACATTATTGCTCTTGTCATTATCCTTGCGGTACTGCATGCAATATACGGTTTCTCCGTAATGCTCCGGAAGCGGGATTTCAGCAAAAAACGCCCGCTGATTGCTCAAGCCGTTTCTGTGGTACTGTTTATCGGCCTTTGCATCCTTGCTTGCTTTACCGCCTTTTTCAGGAACGGCACAATCAATATTTCGCCGCTGTCCGCAGCACTCATGACGGTATTCTTTACCCTATTCGGCGTTACGGTGGGTATTTACTGCGGCTCGCTGCTTTATGGGAAAAGCAAGCTGTTATCGAAGGTAATACCAGCGATTACTGCCTCATTGACCACCTTCATCATGTACATCGGCGAATTGGTGCTGATGGGTGGGATGCTTTTCAAGTATGGCAATGGGTTTTTATTTGAACCTATCGGGGTGATTCCGTTCTCCGCTGCGGACATTGCTATTATTCTGATTTCCGGCACGATTACCTATTTCGTTATGCGGCTTCTTGGCAAAACGCCTGAAATAGAATAATCCGGTGAAATGAAAATTAAAGGATGTCAACCTTGCGCTATTCTTACTTTGCTTTCCTGATTATTTTCATCTTTTTCCCTTACTTTAAAATACCGGCTGCACTCCGTACATTGAAAAGCCTTTTCATCCCCCATGGCCTGGATAAACCAATTTACCTTGCACTTGCAAAACGGACAAACAACATTGTTTTTCTTTTCCATAAATTCTCCACTGAATATATTTGCGGTACAGGTTACAATCATTTGAAATGCTCGATGTCGATTCTTATCCTTCTATTATGGCATCAGGCTTTACCAAAATCAAGTATCATATTTATATTACATCAAATAAATACGGAGTAGCGCAATGAAAAGTCTGTTAAAAAAGAGAGCCCTGTTCACCCCCGGGGGTAATACATAATAATTCCGACGCCGATGAGCGCAATAAAGCCGCCGATCAAATCAAACCTGTCCGGAACTACCTTATCAACTTTCCAGCCGCATAGAAGCGAAAGCGCAATAAAAATCCCTCCATAGGCGGCATAAACACGGCCGAAGCTGGAGTTCGGCGGCTGCAGCGTCGGAACAATGCCGTAGAGAATCAGGACAACAGCCCCCGCCAGACCATACAAAATGGGTTTGCCGCCCCGAAGCCACAGCCATATTAGATATCCTCCGCCGATTTCAAACAACCCGGCCAGGATGAAATAAAACAACGATTTAACAATTTCCATCCAAAACTCCCTTAATAAATCATCTGTTATTTTCCGGCCAGTTCCATTACCTCACTGGCTTCAATTTCAACAATCTGGTCTAAATACCGGAACCAGATCTTTTGATCCGACGGATTTTTAACACGTTTGCCGTTCATGGCAAATACTAGCCGGTTATATGCTTCAATATACTCATAAATTTCAATATTCGTGGCATACCAGACATCTTCCCTGTTACCGGTAAAGGCAGCAAAATTCTCAATGACCTCCCAATTGCCGTCACTTTCAAACTCATAGCTGTGGCCCCATAAATAGAACAAATACGGCGAGCCATTGACTTTATCCTCCACAAATTTTTCAGCAAGTCTCCGGAGTTCCGGTGAATTGTGGTGGCATGTCGCCGTCAGCCTCATCCAATCGGTTGGAATCCGGAAATCATTGGTGGATATGACCGTCCTCGCATAAACAATCCCGCAAAACCGCAGAGCCTCCACAACATTGTCATTGAAGGTGCCAAAGGGGTATGCCATGCCCCGGACGACGGTTCCGAACTGATTTTCAAGATTCTCCCTGTCTCTGGCGACCTCATTGACGGCCAAATTCACCGGCAGCTGTTCAAGAAAGGGATGCGACAGGGAATGGACGGCCACCTCCTGCCCTGAATTGCTGAAAAGTTCCGTCACTTGCTTTTCCGTCATCCGGCGGTGAATCTGACCTTCCGGATAAACAGTCCCGGCAGGGGCATACAAGCCGCTGTTCAAATTGAAGGTACCTTTCAGTCCGTGCTTTTGCATGATGTCTAAAAGCCGGATATCCTGCTCAACTCCATCATCATAGCTTAAGGTAAGCGCCTTTGCCTTGCCGCCGGGAAACCTCATAAATATGGTCTGCATTACTATTCCTCCTGGTTTTTCATCGAGCCCACCTTAAAACTAACACAGCCCCGGCCCCCGTGCCTGTATAGACTTCCAGGAAAGGCCAATGCCGGAATACGCTAAAACTGCTTCAAAATATCGTGATGCCCAACGTCAACAAGGATAATTATGGTATCGCCTTCGTAATACCAGATGATACGAATATCCATGTTGACGCTGCACTCAAATAAATCTTCGGCCCCTTGAATTCGCTTAGTCCGTAGTGAAGGGTGCATCGGATTCTCCGACAGCAATTTCAGCTTGTTCATAAGCTGCTTCTTTTCCTGTTCGGACAGCGATTTGAAATGTTTCTGGAAACGACGGGTAAAGGTAAATCGGTACGCCATCAGTCCCCCTCCAGCTTTGCGAACAGGGCGTCCACATTATCAAAAACGGGCTGTTCACCGGAGGCGATTTTGGCTTTTGTCTCTTTAATTTCTTCCCGGAGCTCATTCAGGTATTTCTTAGGATACACGGCTACCGGCATGATGCAGATCACACCATCCCGTTCGTAAATCTCCATTTTGTCGCCTTCGGAGAGGCCCAGTTTCTCTACAAGCTCTTTGGGTATGGTGATTTGTGATTTGGCCCGAAACTCGGCTAACATAAGTTATCATCTCCTATCTTGCAAAGTCGTAATTTCCTACTTTCCCACTACTAGTATATGCCACTTTTTTTAGAATATCAACTGCAAAAATCAATCTGCTTAGCGCCAAGCCGGCCGGATTCCGGCGCTCATTCAATGCCTGGAAACGCCGGAATATCGAGGAAAATCAGCGAAATTCAAAAATTGTTGAAGACTCGTGCAATTTTGGAGGTACTTGAAGAACCATGGCATTTCACTCCTCATTGAGCGGTTGAAAAAATAATATTGTTATCGACGATGCCACATGGTATAATAATCAGGAATTGTAATATTTTGTAGATCTATTTAAAATTATCAGGATAAAACGATGGATACTAGTGATATCAGTAAAAATAATACAGTAAAAAGGGATTTGCTCTTCTTTTTTGTCATAAAAAATGTAGAAGAAGAATACGCCGGTATTGTTCCGTACATTGAATATATCAGCAAAAATATCCATCCTTCCATGCCTGCCTGCCAAAAAGAAGCCGTCTTCTGGTGCGAAGATTTCAAAACAGGCTCGGACAGCGCTTTACCCATATTCTATTGCTATGGAGATTTTTCGTTTAGAAGTAATAATAAGTTGATCGATAACCAATCCACTATCAAAGCCGCCTGTAAAAGCTTTTTACTTTTTAAAAACAATGACACAAGCAGTGTGGAATATCCCGTAAAGTCCATCAGGGATGACCCTAAGAAAGTTCTGCCGGAAGTCTTGGGGAATTCATCGCGGAATGTGAAATTTGTATTTGTCGTTAGCCCCGTCGTCTATCCGAATTTCCAGGACAACAGCGAGCCCATCATTGATGAGGATGTGGTCAATTTCCGGTATTTTTTTCTGCTCAAGCGGAAATTCAAGCACTGCGCTTTAATTGCCGATTTAAGCCAATATCCGGATATGACCAATTATTATTTTAAAATGTCCGATTATCTGCATTTTGAAAGAGACAATGATGTTTACTGCTATTTCAAATATCATGGTAATCCCCTCTACAATCTGCAGCTTATGCAAAAAGAACTAAAGGGAGTGCTTCACAAGTTTTTCCCATTGCTGCTGCTGAATAAGGAAACCTATCGATATCTTGTGGAAGAATCCTTGGGAAATATTATAAAAAAAGACAACAAACCCAAAGAGATTGATACGATTCTTAAGATAACCAAGGAGTTTCACAATAATATCGAGTACAGCAGACAAAGGGATAGAATAAGCGGCGAAGTAAACCGATATTCGTTGCTGACCTACCTGTACTTTTCGTTATACTATATGCGGCAGCATGAATTTCAGGTAAAAAAGCTGAGGATTGATATTGACAAACCCAAGGGACAGTTGAGCAAGCTTGAAAAAAAGCAACTGGACAATTCAATAAATAGCATCAACTGGATAGGCCTGCTGAATCTCGCCGCCAAGCAGGCGGACGGTTTGAAGCAGATCATTGAAAATATCATCTACCATTCCTCTTATTTTGAAGGCTATCTGAGCTTCAGGATCTATGACCTGGTTGACGGAAAAATTGAGCATAATCTCTCTGACAAGTACCCAGATTATTTCAGCAGCAAAAATGATCTGCTGAAAACAAATGAAGGCCGAAGCATTGATGGCTATCTATTGGTTGAAATCTGTGATTATTCGGATTTTGGAATTGTTGATACCTTCAAAAACAAGATAAAAAATGATAGAGACTTTTGGGACAGACCTTACAGCAAGAAAATCGACGATATCCGGCTGCAGGATTTCTTCGAAAATCCGAAGGGCCCGTTCTGGGATCTGTACTACCAGTATTTCGATGAAATAAATAATTGCACCCTTCATTACGGTATGCAGTATTATAAGAAAAATGTAGTCTGGAATGAAGGATACTTTTACGTAAAAAGCGGAAGGCGAGTAACTCAGGAATGCATATCCTCCGTAAAAGGAAGCAGCCTGTGCGAAACCATGAGCATCGAAGGTACGGCGTATACCACCATCCTTCCCATCTACTCGCCTAATCTGCCTGATATCGTGACCTCCACCGTAGAAATCGATATGAATTTGATGGACCGGTTCAGAGAAAGTCTGAACAATCCGGTAGTCATCCTCGATCAATACTCAGGAGAGGATTTCAACTATGAAATCGGGCTGGATGACGATGCTCAGGAAGTAAAAAACAACAAAATCCTGGGGATTGCAAATGAACTATCGAAGCTGATCCTTGAAAAAAATGAGGTTATCGCTGTTGACGTATCAAAATCCTCCAGAACCGTTAAGGTGGAAATGCTTTTCAAAAGCGCAATCCTCCTGATTAATAAATCCAAAACGAAAAGCAGTCTGATCCTGGCCTTTTACGGGATGGACGAGCATCAAATAACGGATTTCATCGGGAACACATTGATATGGCATGAAAAAATGTATGAATTTATGCCGGAATCCGATTTTTTTGACAAGCTTTTAAAAGCATACATCTATCTGTATGGAAGGAGCCATGAGCTGCAATATATCATCCATGGGAAAAATGTTTGCGATATCCGGAATATCAACGAAAAGCTGGCATCCATCTATGGCTATAATACCTTCTGGTTAACTAAAATAACACAGGATATAAACAGCATCATCCATAAAAGCAATCTATCACCCAGTAAGAATTTAAAAAATGAAATACACCCGCTTTCGGTATATATAAACAATAATAGCCATACCATATTTGAGCAATGGACAAAAAGCCTTCTTGACAATGAAATCGAAAACAGGTCCTTTGGCACGAAAATTCCGAATATACACGCAAGAACCGGATCCAAACTGCATTTCCGCCAATTTTACGAAGCGGAGCTGCTGTTTCAAAGCAACTACTTCTCCGACCGGTTTGCCTTTCTCTTTGCAAAGGAAATCATGGGAATGATCAAAGGCAAAGATAAAAAAAGAATCCTGGACAACCTGATAATGGTTGGCTATGGAAGCTACTCGGAGATGCTTGTTAACAGGATCCACACCATTTTGGGCCTTAAGATGGGCTATATAATCTGTGAGGATACGGTAAACCTGACCTTCAGCAATATCAACACCGTCGATTTCAATAAAGAAAACATGGACAATTACAAATTTGCATTCGTTATTCCTGTAAACACCTCCCTAACCACCTTTGACAAAATGAGAGAAGGCTTTGAGTCCGCAGTGAAAAACGAATGCAGCTATGATTTCAAGATAACGGATAAGAATCTTATTTATAACGCAACCGCCATTCTGGTACGGGATGAAAGTCAAATCCGGGACTGCAACAATTGTTCTGCCATCGAGCAAAAGTATTACAAGCCCGAGATTACAGAATGGAGCGCCCTTACAAACAACGGCGCCAGGGATTTTTCAAAAACCAGGGAGATCCGAAGCTGGCTCATCCCCCAAAGGCCCGTGAAGTGTTTCGTTACAATCTGGAGCAAATGGTACAATCCTATTCTCTGTGAGCTCTGTTACCCGAGGTCCGACAATGGCCATATAGAATATTCAAAAGAAATGCCCCTTACGGAAACGGACAAAACTTCGGTAGTGCCTTTTACCATTTTCGAAAAGGATACGGAATATGGAAACTGCAGATCGGGTATCGATGACACCAAGGTTCTGGAGCTTGGCAAATACGACGTAATGACCTACGGACACATCGAAAGGAACGACAACCATTTCCAATATTACTTTGACAACTCCAGATACTACAAAAACAATTACCCTGCCATAAAGGATTGGCTGAAGGATATAAAAAAATTAAAAACACAGCTTTCCGAAGAATCGTGCGGTTCAAAGGAAACAAACATGTACAATTTTATCATCTCCTCAAGCCACCAGAGCAATATGGGCTTTGTAAATGCCGTAAACGACATAATCTTCGACGGGTCGGCCCAAATTATAAGATTAGCCGTGGATAAGGAATACAGGGCAAACATAAAAACAAAGTACGGCCATTTTATCGAGCTGTATGAAAATATCAAGGATAAAGGGTCGAAGATCAATTTTCACTTTGTGGACGACACCATCGTCTCCGGAGCATCCTTCCTGAGGATCAAGAGTCTGATCCGCTCCATCTTCAACCATAAGGATCCGGAGGGCATAAATATATTCTCTGCCATCTTCCTCTTGCTGAACAGGTCTTCCGAAGATGTCATCAAGGATTATATCAATGACACAAATCATTTTTATGTCTATACCGACTTATTTGTCGAATCCATAAGAAATCCCGTGCATCAGTGCTACTTGTGCAATGCCTTCGAGGAAAATGAGTTTTTGCAGAAAATATCCGCCACGCTGTCCATGGGCTGTTTCTGGGAAAACAACAAAAAAAAGTTCAAGCTAATTACATATATCGAGACCCCTCTGCATAAAAAAAACAAGGAATATGAAGAAAGAGCCAACTGGTATTCCCTGAGGTTGGTGTGCTCTCACAATGCAAAAATAGCTCTGAACGGCTTTATAAAGGATTCCACGGATTCTGACGGTGAAAAGGAAAAGGATTATTTTTCTTTAGTGGTAACCCGGATCCTGAGATTGCTGGAAGGTAGCATCGACTGCATAAAAAAGAAAAAACCTTACAGCGAATTTATGCCGGTTGACATTCTCATTTCCTATTTCAAGGCGATTGCACGGCCTCCCTTTTCCTACAGGAAATATGTGCGGGATGCCATTTTCAAAATCCTGCTGGAAATCGGCTGTGTTCTTTTGAATATTAATGCAGGACAGACTTCAAGCCTGTATCTGTCCGATAAATTGGTACGGATCGTTGAAGATATTTCAGGCCGGCGCAGCAAGGTCTCCTATGATCTGCTGGTGGTCGTGATGAAACTCTTAACGGAATTGAACTCCAATTTTATACTGCGGAAGGAAGTAATGCTTGGAATATGGAACTATTACTCCGAAATTCTGGAGAATACGGACAATGCAAGAGAAATAGACAATTTCGTTATTATTTATGCGGCTCTCATCAAAAAATTGGTTTGCCTTTATGGAGATGATGCAAAAGCAACCTGGCTGGAGTATTTACTTCTGAAGGACAGGGAGACCATTGACGGCGCTCCGGATTACAGCAAGGGCAGTCTCGATTTGATCAAGTCGGAAATCACCCGTGAGAATGTAAAGGAGAAATACCATGCTTTCATTGATCTAATCTACCTGGAAAACAACTATATCGTCAGCTCCTCCATTGATGACCTGCTGAAAAAAAACGGCAGGCATAAGAAATCGGGTTATAAGAAAATCATCAACAAGGAATACTACCTTGAAAGTTACAAAAACCTTTTATCCCTGAACGGGCAGTTCGAAGATTTTGACAGTGTCAATTCCTACATGGTGAAATTGGCCTCCATACTGAAAAATCCCAATGGACATAGTGACCTTAGCAAAAAATACGGAAAAATTGCACGCTGCATCAATAAAATTTTCAGTTCCCAGAAGGTTTTTATCTCCGTCGGCTCAAGCTCATCCATCAACGGAAAGAAGTGTGCCTATACCATAGGCCTTTCCGATAAAAGCCAGACGATGGTCCTTTTTCCGGAAAACAGTATTACCTATAATATCGCAAGCAGCTATCTCAGCCGGATGGGAAAAGATACCCAGCTGTCCATCAACTATGAAATAGGAAAGATTGCCGCATCGGAGAACTATCTGGAAAACGAGATGGTCGAGGATGAAAATATCAATTACTGTATCATTTGCTATCCAATCAGGATCGGGAATGACTATGAATTTTTTGCTATTACCTGCTTGTTCGGTACCCTTGATAAGAATGAGGCTACCGAGAGAAATCTGATCCTGCAGAAATTGAAAAACATCCTTGTATTTAATCATACCATCAAAAAAATGATCGCGTCGGATTGTGACAATGACTCCATTCAAAACTGGACCAAAGAAAAGCACTATATACGGCTGATGACAAATGTCCGGTACAGCGACCATTCCAAGTATAACAAGCTTTATGAAACCTATTGCATCCTGTGCGGCATGGCAAAAAGGCAGGATTTTAAGCCCGGAGATTCCGAAAGGCTGCTTCTCGGCAGTTTAACAGACATGTACATAGGCAAACTGAATATGACATTGCTCTCCAAACCCAGCATTGAGGCTATCCCGGAATTCGGAACCTTCGGCGAGGTGATGGGCGACAGCCTGAAACTGCTGGAAATAGCCTACTCCTGCAACACTTTCACCCTCATCCACGAAAAAGACGGAGAAGAGACGGACTGCGGGTGTAAAATTCCTGATGAGATCCTGAATCGGTTTGTCCGGAGAAACCGTTCTAAATTCATACCACGGAGACAGCATTTGTTCTTCATCTTTCTTGAAATCATCAACAGCGCCGTAAAATACGGGTCAAAAGAGGAAAATGGGAAGGTAAATATATACATCAGCATCACCGCCGAAGGATATATTATACTAAAGAATAAATGTGATGAAAGCTATGACGCCCAAAGGAAAAGGAAAATCAGAGACGCGTTGAATCGGGTCGGAAATGGTATTTCACTGGCTGTAATTAAAGAATTCTTTACAAAATTTTATGGAGACAAAAACGGTTATGTGGAAATATTATGTAAAAACGGATTTTTTATTATTAAATTGCCGATACTCAGTACTATAGTATAGGAGGGTTGTATAATGAAAATATTAATTCTTTTGGTTGACGACGACGAAATAAAAGAGGCAGAATCAATTGTAAAGGCATTAAACGATAGCTTTCATACCTGTTTGGCCCCTTTTGTAAATCAATATGTCGAGAATATCAGCGTAAAATACTTGGAAGCCGACTACAACAACAAAGAAAAGCTGGCGGAAAAACTCATAAACGAAATAAATAATAACACCGATCCCGAAACAAGATGTGTGGCACTGATCGATGTGATCCTATCGAAAATTGAAAACCAATTGCTGTTTGAACATGAGGAACCGGATTTCCCTGCCAAGACAGCTAAATTTCTAATCAGCAAGCTTGACGAAGCAGGAGTCGTCAATAATAGTATTTATATCATCACCGCCCTGGACTTTTCAGAGCATTATCAGAAATATCTTTTTGGAAACAAGGCATGGAACCTGAAATACATCCACAAATCTCAAATCATCGGACAGGAATTCAGCAAGCCCGCTATTGCAAAAATGGTGAAATATTTTGCAACAGGCGACAATGATGACCTGGAAATGATTTATAAAGAGCTCAAAAAAGTTGGATAAAAATAAAAACAGATAGACTTCCGGAGGTAAAATGGGGGATTTACTGAATGATCTGGAGATATTTAAGGGCAACTTCAAGCTGCTGACTGAAGCGGAACGTATTTTGCATCATTATGTGACAACGGAAACGCTTTGGAAGATATTGGACAGCGATTTTATGCGGGCAGGCCATGTCCGGTTCTCTAACGACAGCGAGGAATATGAGCTGGGCAAGAGGCTTGTACTGGACTTTCTAAAATCGAAAAAACATAAAATCGACAATCTGCAAAAATACAAAAAGGATTGCTTTATGATCTGCTTTTGCGCAGACAACAATTTGCTGAGCCAATGGAGAGAATATGCCAATTACGGAGTATCCATAGGCTTTGAATTCAATGATGCGGATTTTTTTACGATTATGAACAATAAGGCTACCCTGGAAAAAATACCAGAAGCGAATGAAGAACGGACATATGCATACAAAGGTGAATACTGTGTTGTCCCCAATAAGCCCTTTAAGGTGCAGTATATCAGCGAGGAAACAGCATCTCGGACAATTCACCGGATGTATAAAAAGCACTTGGACACAGACCTTAGCGATCGTAAGAAAACAAGCAAATTTTTAAACATCATACCTTATTTGAAAAATGCCGGATTTAGGGTGGAGGAAGAAAGGCGGCTGATCTTTGAGCTCGGCGAGGGGATGTCGCAGCAGAAAGTAGACTATCTGGATGTCGACGGGTATAAGAAGCCTTATATTTGTGTGAGATTCGGCAATGGCCGGAATGAATTCAAAGAATGCGGGAACATCAAGCTCAATTGCATCGGAGCAATTGAAAATGAGCTTAAAACCCTTACGGGCCTGGAATTTGAAGTCGGCAGCAGAGATAGAAACACAGTTGTTATCGAGCCTGGAAAAAAGCAGGAAGAAATATTTGATAAAGTCGTTGAAGTTTTAAAAGTAATGAAGGGTAATCTGGAATATGAGAAACTGGAAAATAGCAGTCCCGACCCAAGGCTCGATGAAGTCCTTGAAAAATTAAAGGGAATAAAGGTCTGGTGCGAAGGGCATCTACCCATAAGAAAAATCACCGTCGGCCCCAATCCAAATCAATACGAGGTAGCAGAGAGCATTGAACATTATATTCAGAATAAATATTGGCTTCGTTATGTCGATATAGAAAAATCAAAAATACCTTACAGGAATAAGAAATAAATATTTTTAACGATTCCCAAATCCGGACCTGAGATCGTCAATATACTATTCAAACAGCTTTAGCCACCCACGAAACAGCTAAAGCAAAAGAACTAAAAACTTGTGGTTGTCTTGTTTACTATGCATTATGGCCTGTATCAAAAACAAGGGTCTCAAATAAGGAGGCGGCAAACAAATAGTGCATTTCCCTGTCAGGGTGATTAATATGGTTGCAGAGTAAGGAAGTAGTGTCAACACCTTGCTCGTACAGCTTTTTCCACTTCCCATAGCAATCACAAACAGGGATCTTCTCCTCTGTGCAAACTTTTCTGGCACATTCCATATAAGAATCCATTATACCGCTGTTTTGCAGATTTGCAGTGTTTTGTGCGATGCCGGAGATGAACTCATCCTTTATCCGTGGGCTGACATAGGTATTCATCATGTTGGGCGTCATGAAGACTGTCTCTGTATTTCGGGCCTTCAGCTTTTGAAAAATTCCCTTCAAGGCCTCTCCATACTCCGGTATTTTTTCAATCCCGCCATGGACGTCATTCAATCCGAAGCATATTACTGCCAGCCGGGGAGAATAGGGCAAAAGATCTCTTTCTATTCTTTCCAGGCCCTGTACCGCATTCCCCCCGCTGATTCCCGCATTGATAATATTCAAGGGCGCAGCCGGATAAACTTTTGCAAGCATTTGCCCCAATAGGGCATGATACACCGAGCTATAGTCATAGACGTCCTTCAGGACGGAGTTCCCGTCCCGGAAAATTTCAAAGGCGCCATGTGTGATACTGTCGCCGAAAAATGCGGCAACAACCGGTGGTGAGGACTGAATATTTCTGTTTTTATCCGTAAGCTGCTTAATAAACGCCATCTCTTATTGTCCAAACAGCACTTTACGCATATAGGCGCTTGCTTTACAAGCGTCGCCGGAGTTGATGATTTCCTCTGTTTCATCCTCGTCCATCCTGCCGGCGATCCCGGCAAAGGTCTCCATCCACCGTACGCTTTCGTTTACTGCATTCCGTCCGTCTTCTCTGTAGGGATACTGGTCCGTAGAAATCCACCGGTCATATCCCGTCTTTTTTAACCAGTAGAATAGTTCAATAAAAGGAATCGTATGAATGGAGCCTACGATCATGTCATCATCCCAGAAACAGTAGTTGTCGTTCAAATGCAAATGGAAAAGCTTGTTCCCGTATTTTTTAAGCACTGCCACCGATTCCGCCACGTTTTCGTAGGCAACCTGCGCATGGCCGTAATCAATGGTTATACCGCAATTGTCCGCTCCGATCTCCCTGACCATCAGAAGCGTGCTGTAAACCGTCGACGGGTAGCTTCTGTTGCGGGGCTCCTTTATTTTGTATTCAATGGAAATATCGATGTCCCGGTTGTAGGCACAGCATTCCGCTACGCCCTCCTCGAACCAGGTGCGCTCCTTTATGTAGTCTCCCTGGAAGCTGTAGTCATACCCGTCCTGACCGGGCCACAGGCTTATGAGCGGACACCCCAGTTCCTTTGCAATATCCATCATTTGCCGGGTAGTTTCCACAGCTTCCTTGCGGATCCCCGCATCCTTGCTGCTGAATGCCCCGTTCTTCCATTTGGCTTCTCCGAAATGGTCGGGAATAATTGACACCAGCTTCAGGCCGCTCTTTTTAAGCAGCTCTGCTATGAGTTTTTTATTCTCCTGCGTAACATGCCAGGTGCCGACAAGCTCCACACCCGTCACGCCCTCGATGGATTGGACCCTTTCAAACAACTGCTCTACGGTGAAGGGAGCAGAATAACCGCCGGTACAATACCTGTCGCTGCAGCTCCCCACATTTCCCAGAATAACGCTTAGCTTCGGATGATATTTCTGTTCCATGGTTTACAACCCTCCCTGATTTGAATCTTATATTGTCCCGGCCTCAACAGCAGCCGGATTTTTTCACTTTCCCCTTCGGGCATTGCGGCTTCTCTGTCCGTCTTCACACCGTTGACGAATATTTGCGTTTCCGTCCCGTATTCCAATGGAGCAATAAATTCTGCCAGGGTATTCCAGGGAATGCGCAAATTAAATTCGATCCGGCCTTCCGTCTGCGTCCACCCGCTTTCAAGCCTTCCCTTAACTGTCTCATATGCGGTGCGCGCATAACTGAGCCCTTCAATCACTTGAGGCGCTATCCGGACAACCTCTCCGGCAAGTCCATGTTCCGGCCGGATTCCCCCGGCCGCCTTATAAAACCAGGTGGAAAAAGCACCGTGCATCGGATGGTCATGGGAGTTCATATTGGGTCCATCGTCAAGCTCCCACCGCTCCCAGACGGTTGTTGCTCCATTGGCAAGCATATAGCCGATACTTGGGTATTTCTCCTGTGCCGCCAGCTTATAAGCCAGATCGTTTCTTCTTTCCATATCCAGCACATCATACAGGTATTTTGTAGCCTGATTCCCTGTAGTGATACGGTAATCACTGTTTACGAGCTCCGAGACAAGATTGCCGAATACGTCCTCTCGCAGTTCCTCCGGTACAATTCCCAAAAACAGGGGGAAAATATTGGCTCCCTGGGAATTCGGTCGGTAGTACCCCTTTTCCCTGCAAAGGAAAGTCCTGTTGACGGCGTTTTTGGCCTTTTCCGCTATATCCCCAAAGTATTTTACATCCTCCGGCCTTCCAAGCAGTTCAGCAGCTTTTTGCAGGATAGTGCAATCGTAGTACAGGTAACCGGTGGTGATAATCTGGTTCGGGATATTGGCCGGGACCGCATTTTCCCCCCAGCCCAGGGTGCATTCCGTCATGGGCGGCGCCCAATCACCGAAATAGCTGATGTCCATAAGGCCGTCCACCGTCTGGGAGTCCAGAAATGCCACATACTTTTTCATTCCCTCGTAATGCCTTTCAATTGCGTGCTTATCTCCGTAAAACCTGTAAAGCAGCCAGGGAATCAGCACATAGACGCTGGAGACATGGGAAGCCGGCCTTCCGCCGTAAAAAAACGGCGCTGTGTCGGGAATGCTTCCGGTGATCTTATCCTGGGCATCGGAAATATCCTCAAGCCACTTTTCATAAAAGAGGAGCAGGTCAAAGTTAAAAAGGCCTTCTTCACACCTCACCGTCATATCGTTCAGCCAGGCCAGGCGTTCATCGCGCTGAGGACAGTCGGTGGGCACACTGTGCAGATTGTTTCTTTCGGTTTGGACCACGGTATTGTAAATCCTGTTAAGCAGCATGGAGCTGCATTGAAATTCCCCGGCACGCCGGACTGCCGAATGGACACAATATCCCGCAAAGCCGTCAATCAGAATCCCTGGATCTATCTCAACCTGGACATACCTGAAGCCGTGGTAGGTAAAACGAGGTTTATACGTCTCAACGCCTTCACCCTTCAGGATATAGATATCACGTGCCTTTGCATCCCGAAGGTTTTTCTGGTTTACGGAATGGTCGGCATTTAACACCTCTCCATAACTGAGAACTACTTTCTGTCCCGCCATGCCCCGCACCTTGATCTCCGCCCATCCGGCTATATTACGGCCCAGATCATATGTATAGCTGTACCGGTGGACATAACGGACCTGCACCGGCATCAACCGCTCGGTTTCAAGAATCGGGGGCATCAACTGCGCCACCAGCATGCCGCAGGGTTCTACGGCCGCTGCCGCAGGCTTCCACTGCGCCGGATCCGTCACATAACCCGGCAGGTTCCAGCCTGGCTTCTCAAACCGTGCATCGTAAAGCTCTCCATCATAAATATTGTTTTCCCGGATGGGACCTTCGGAGCAAACCCAACCTTCTTCCGCATCATCGCTGCTGAATATGCAAACCCTCCGGCCGTCGAGGGTTTTGACGCGAAGATCGCAGAGGACCATTGGGGTACCATGCCAGTCGGGCATCCTGCCGATGAGCTTGGTAAAGCTTTCGTGCAAATGACCGTACCATCCCTCTCCCAACTGTATGCCAAGTGTATTTTCCCCTTCCGAAAGAAGGTCTCCTACATCATAAACCGAATACAGCACCCGCTTGGAGTAATCCGTCCAGCCCGGTTCAAGCTGTCTTTCCCCTACCCGCTTTCCGTTGACGGTAAGCTCATAATATCCAATGCCGCTGATATAGACTCTTGCCTCCGCAGCCTGGCCGGAAAGCTCAAAATGCTTTAAAAACAGGGGACTGACACCCCATTGGGGTCTTGGCGCCTGAATCCATTTTCCTTTCCAGTCCGAGGGATTGAAAAGACCTGTTTCAAAGCTGGCAACCTTACTTTCGGCGGCCTGTCCGGCATCATCCGTCCATACCAGCACCCTCCAGAAGTACCGCTTTGCACTTTCAAGCGCTTTGCCGCCGAACGCTATTCCCGAAGAGGCACTGCTCCTGACGACCCCACTGTCCCAGACGTTTCCCGCGCCGGAGTTTATACCCTCCTCCGAATCGGCTACCAGTATCCTGTACCCGTTCTGTATTCCCGGAGCGTTCCCGCCGCCGGCAGTCCAGGAAAACCTTGGTTTGGCATTCTGTATTCCCAGGGGATCTTCCAGATACTCACACCTTAAGCCATCCGGAATATCCATATTCCTTATCATCCTGTATCCATCCTTTCCTTGTAAGCAAGAGGGTATGGCATGATTTCCATCCCCTCTTGATGCTGGTCATACCGCCCGGGCGGAACTAACCGAAATAAAGCGGGTCAAATGCAAACCGGGTCAATTCTCTGTTAATTTGAGAATTTCACTGATGTATGCGTCGTAATCCGGTTTCCTGAAATCCGTCAGTTTTTGCGCCCCCATGGAGTTTACATCTTTTACGATTTTTACCCTCATTTGCTCAAACTCTGCATCACTCTTTGCGAGTACGATCTTAGGCATATTGTTGAGAACATATTCCTTTATTTTGTTATCAATCTCTTTCAGCTCCCCTTCATATGGCTTGAGTCCATATTGCCAAACTTCATCCCAGGTGTGGTATTTTGCCTTTTTAAAGTTTTCTATAGGAGCGTTGACACCGTATTTGTCACAGTATTCCTTGACCATCCCGCTGGAGTTGTACTGCTTGAAATACTCTTCCGAATTGGCAAGTGTGATGGGCGTATCGGTCCTTTCATCCATAAACGGTCCTGCAAATGCCGTAAACAAAGGCCCCTTGGCTTCTCCGGCCTTTAATTGCCGCACATACTCATCCTTCATCTGCGGTTTCCCGTCCACCATGTCCCAGCTCTCGCCCTTTACTCCGTTACTCAGCAGATAAGCGCCGTCATAGGACCAGACAAAATTCAAAAGGTCCATGGCCCTTTCGGGATTTTTGCACTTTTTGCTGATGGCATAGGGGCATTGGCCCTGGGAATAGGCATAGCTGGAGGTAAAGGCATCGTTCTCAAAATTTTCAAATTTGATGGGCAGGAAGATCTTGCCGGGGTCCTTGTCGATGGGTACGGTTGCAAACCAACCGAAGGGTACGTAGAATACCTGTCCCGCCATGATTTTTTCGGCCCATTGGTCATATTTCATTGTCACCGTATCCGGATCCAAAATCCCCATCTGCCTGGCTTTATTAAAATACTTGAATAATTTCCACGTGGGGGAATCAGCGCTTTCCATCCCGTTTACATACCGGTCCAGCGCAAAGATGTTGGTACCGACCAGCCCATAATTGTCAAGCTTCCTGAAGCCGATGAAAGCTTCTGCCGCTGTGAGGGAGAAGGTATTCCAGCCCGGATCCGCGAGACACCCGCTCATGGCGTAGGTCTTCTTTCCATCGGCGGTTTTTGGGAATTTGTCCTGCATCTGCTTAAGGACATTGAGCAGGTCATCCATGGTTTTCACTTCCGGTTCTCCCATGGCCTTGTATAAATCCCAGCGGATGTACGGAGCTACCGTGGGGAATCCGGCCTGGTAGTCAACACCGGCCCTGACGGGGATAAAATAGAGCTTTCCGTCCTTGCTGTAATACTTTTTGGAAAATTCCACCGCAAACCGGCCGGCTCCCTTGGAGGCAATCTCACTGCCCCTGGCGGCCAGCAGGTCATCCAGCGGAATTACAGCGTCGGCGCCCAGCAGCACGTTCCTCTGTTCCGGTGTAATACCTACAACGATATCCGGCAGGTCATCGGAAGCAATCAATGCATTCAACTGTGTGGTCAGATCCATACCGCTGTCGGACATTACATCAATGGAAATACCGGTGAGCTTTTCTATTTCTTTTGTAACCGGATCGTCCTGTACTCCGGTCATCTGGGAAACTCCATGCATCAATACCGAGATTGTTGCCTTCTTCAACTCCTGCTGTGTTGCTGCCGTGTTGCTTTTTTGCGTATTTCCTCCTGCCGAGCCGGTTTCCGTACTGCCGGCATTCCCACCGCAGCCTGCGGCAGACAGCACTATTGCCATTACAAGCAGTACACCAAAGAATTTTGAAGCTTTTTTCATCCTAACTTCCTCCCTTTTATTTTAAAATGGTATAGCATTTACAACACGCTTACCCTTTGATGGAACCGATAAGAATCCCCTTGATGAAATACTTTTGCAAAAAAGGATAGACCAGCATAATAGGGATCATGGTAATCACTGATATTGTCGTTTTTATACTCAGCGAACTGACCTGGCCGGCTTTTTGAGCCGCCGTGTTGACATCGCTGATCAGTGTGCTGTCCATTGTCTGCAGATACTCCAGCAATTGCAGCTGCAAGGTCTTTAAGCTGCGGCTTCGTACAAGGTAAAAGTTGTCCTGCCAGGAATTCCACTGCCCCACGGCACTGAAAACAGCAATAGCTGCAAGTACCGGCGTACAGACCGGCAGAATGATTCTTAAGAAAATCATCAGATAACCGGCGCCATCAATTTTTGCCGCCTCCTCCAGCGATATGGGAAGCCCTTCGATATAGGTCTTGACAAGTATGACAAAGAATGGTCCCACCGCACCCGGTATTATGTATAACAGATAATTGTTGTTAAGTCCATAGGTTTTCATGGTAATATAGTATGGAATCAATCCGGCACTCAAATACATGGTAATGATCATCATACGGTAGAACAATCTGCGGAAGACCAGTTCTCTTTTCGTCAGAAGATAGGCAAACATAGCCGAAAAGAATACGGTCACAACGGTTCCCGCCACAGCTCTGGAAGCAGATATGAACGCTGCGTTGACGATTTCCTTCCTGAGCAGCAGTTTGGCATAGCTCTGAATTGTAAAACTCCTGGGCAGCAGCCATATTGGTGCTCTTGCCGCCTCAATGCTGTCGCTTAGCGAATAGATGATCAGAAAGTAAAACGGATACACGCATATGAAGGCGAACAGTAAAAGTATGAAATGATTGAAAACATCAAAAGCCGTATTTTTTTTATGCATTGAGCAATAGGCCCTCCTCTTTGCGGACTTGGAATATTTTATATGATAGAATTTCCGAGAACCTTCCGGGCTATGCGGTTTACCGTAAACAGCAGAATGATGCTGATCACCGACTGGGACAGGCCCATCGCCGTGGCAAAGGAAATTTCACCATTCCCCAGCCCCACTCTGTAAACATAGGTGGAAATAACATCCAGCCGTTCCGATACCAGCGGATTGTAAAATACGTAGTACTGCTCAAAGCCCGCATTCATCAAGCCGCTGATTCCAAGGACCAGCAGTACGAAATACGTGGATTTTATACTCTGGAGCGTAATATGGAAAACTTTCTGAAAGCGGTTGGCGCCATCTATTTCTGCTGCATCATATAGCTCAGGATCTATTCCAGCTATTGCAGCCAAATATATTATCGCGCTCCAGCCGGTCCCTTTCCATACCCCAAGCAGCGTCTGGAAAAGGTATGCCATATCCGCGTTGCCCAGCAGGTTGGAAGGCTCATTCATAAGGCCCAGGCTTGAAAGCAGCATATTCACCTGCCCTTCGGTGCTGAAAAACATAAAGCAGATGGAATAAACCAATATCCAGGATATAAAGTTCGGGAAAGACGTAAAGGTCTGGATAAGTCTTGAAAACTTCCGGTTGCGGACCTCGGAGAGAAGGACCGCAAAGAGGACCGGGACCGGAGATGCAAGTATGCCCAGGACGCCGTACACAAGGGTATTTTTAAATACTACGGGGAACCGGCTGCCTGTGCCGAAAAGCTTTGCAAACTGACTAAGGCCTGTAAATTCCTGTCTGAATATGCCTATGCCCGGCTTGTAATCGACAAAGGCATAAAGCCATCCAAAAAGCTGAACGTAATAAAACATAAATAAAAAAAGAACAAAGGGTAAGGCTAGAAAAAGAAGGGTATAGTCCACTTTTTTCCTTTTGGGCTTGCTTCCTGCAGGGCCGGTAAGCGTCCCTTGCACTGGAACATTCTGCATCCGTATACCTCGTTTCTTAAACAAGAACTGACTACAGATATCATTATACGTTCCTGTCACAGCTGCATCAATATAAAAAATTATACTTTACTCAGTTAATTATACCTGAGTTAAATCCGGCTGCCATTCACAGCAAATACCATTTTGTTTCTTATTGACTTTTATGCGCCATATGGTAAAGTAGAAGTATATTCCGGGTTTCTACATTCCTGGCAGCCTTGTGTTTTAAGCTTTGTACTTTCTTATTTGATTGCAGGTGGATAAATGTTGAAAATTCTCGACAGATCGAAAAATATTTTTACCCTGAAGCTGATAGGTCTATTTTCAATGATTTTAATTTTGTCCTTTGTATTCATCTTGATTTTCAGCAGCCAGTACCTGGATCAGAAGGCTATCGGACTGGCCAAAAGCGAAAATATCAAGGCCGTGAGCACACTGCAAAGCTACATGAAGGAAAAAAACATGACCACGAAAAGAATCCTGGTCCAGCTTTACAATAGCCGCTCCTACAGTGAGATCCTCGACACTCTGGAAAATCCGCTGGATATGGAAGCCGCAAACATTTGGCTGATCAATGAATACACTCAGCTGGGGCTTTCCTCCGACAACGACCTGGTAAACATCGCGCTGATCAACCTCCACAATAATAAAATGTACTATGCCACCAAGGGGACCACGGAGATAACGGAATTGCAAAAGGGGATGCGGGCAAGGCTTTCAGATTATTCGCAAGCGCTCAAGTTCTACGGTACCAATATTTTACCTTCCTTTCTCGATAAGACCTTTCAGTACAACCGGTATCTGATGCCCATCGCAAGCCGCATTAAAAACACCAATATGAAGGATGATCTGGGATATCTTTTGACCGAATACAACTGTTCCAACCTTGACATACAGCTTAAAAGCTTCACTGAAGCCTATCCCTTCTCAAAGCTCTATATCCTGGGCAGTGACGGAATGGTGATCTATGATTCCGAGAGAGAGCTTGTCAATGTACGCTATCCCTACTTTGTCACGATCAAGTCGGAGGGTTCCGGAATGTATAATATTGATCAGCCGTCGTATGTGGAGCAGATCTATGATCCAAGCCTTGATATGTACTTTGTATGTACCATACCCCTGGATCAGCTGTATAAAGATATCCGTACACAAAAAAGCGCAATCTACCTGGTCATCATCGCCTGTGTCATTTTGGCCTTGATTGCAACCTATTTTTTCACCATGCACTATTCCAGAAGGGTTTCGATCTTATACCAAACCATTGGCATCATCCGGTCGGGCAACCTGTCCGTCCGGGTGCCAAAAAGCCGGGTAAAGGATGAAATATCGCAAATCTCCGATAGCATCAATGAAATGTGCGATATGCTGGAGAGCTATATTGACCGGGTTTATATTTCGGAAATACAGTCCAAGGAAAACGACATCCGGCGCAAGGACGCGGAGCTCAAGCAAAAAACAGCGCAATTGTATGCCTTGCAGGCTCAGATCAACCCCCATTTTCTTTATAACTCCCTCGAGTCTATCCGGATGCGCGCACTGTCCTATGGCAGCAGGGATGTGGCAAATATGGCGTATATCCTGTCCACCCTCTTCCGTCAGAGCCTCAAGCCCGATTTGATTGTCAGCATCTCCAATGAAATTGAAAACTGTAAGCTGTACCTGGAAATGACAAAGCTCAGATACCCCGACAAAATCAATATCAGTTTTGAAATAGCCGACGACGCATTGGCCTGCGGTATCATCCGCCACATACTGCAGCCGGTGATCGAGAACTCGGTAAACCATGGGATCGATATCAATAAGTCCGTTAATCATATTTCTGTAAGTGTAAGCCGCAGGAACAGCCAGTTGGTCCTCCAGGTAATGGACAACGGGAAAGGCATTGAAGCCGACAGGCTGGAAATGATACAAACCGGCCTTTATGCAGAACACACGGCGGACTCCGCTAAAATCGGCATATTCAATGTCAACCGCCGCATAAAAATGATCTTTGGCGGAGAATACGGCCTTGAAATAGAAAGCAAGCCGCTGGCAGGCACTGTCACAACGATCCGTATACCTGCGCTTGAGATGGAGGAGATGAAAAGTTATGTTCAATGTTTTAATAGCTGACGATGACCCCTTTATTCTCGACGGTCTGAAATATATCCTGGACTGGCAGCTCCTTGGACTTGAAATCGTGGGCACCGTCGGCAACGGAAAAGCCGCTGCCGAGTTCATTCAAAAGCACCTTGTGGATATACTGCTTGCAGATATAAAAATGCCTGAGATGGATGGGATTGAACTGATCCGCTGGATCCGCCAAAACAAATACGATATTAAATGTGTGATCCTCAGCGGTTATGACGACTATCCCTATATGAAACAGGCAATTACCCTGGATATTGAGAATTACCTGATCAAATCGGTGAATGAAAACGAATTGGAGGAAACGCTGAAAAATATTGTTGAAAAGCTGGAAAGCAGGTATGCCGCAGATAATTTTTCACTCAACTCCATTATAAAGGGCAACGTGCTGAACCGTTGGGTTACCGGGAAAATCAGCAACCGGGAATTTCAGGAACGCTCCGACCTGCTGAATATCGATATTAAGAAAAACACCTTCGTGGTATCGGTATTACGGGTCAACCTGGAGGGAAAATCGAACTCCGGACTCTACAACATCCATGATGTGGACGCATTTCTGCAAAAAGGCATCCGTCTGCAGGGCACGGCTGTGACGCCGCTGTTTTTTCAAGATATGGATGGGGATTTCGTATTCATTTTCTCAGACAGCCGGCAAGAAGCGGACCCTGTGAAGATCAGGGACTATATGCTGTCCGTAGCCTCGGTCATCTCCTCAAAAGACGGCTTAAGCCATTACATTGCAACCGGCAGCCCCTCCGACGGATATTCCGCAGTTTCAGTAAGCTACAAGCTGGCAAAAATGCTTTTGGATTACGGCATTATGCATTCCGCCGGCTATTATCTGGACATGGAAAATGCTCCGGAGTACTTCGAATTTCTGAGTAAAGTCTCCGGAGCCGCAGATGTTGACAGGTTCAGGAATATTCTACTGGGCGGCAGCTATGAAACCTCGCTGGAATTCATCAGTGATACTTACCTGAAAGACAGCACTCCTCCTTTATCAAGGCAGGAGCATCTGATCAATGCAACTCTCCAACTGCTTTTTGCGCTTCTGGACACCGCTGCTTACCACAATCTGGACATTTCGCTCCTTGTACGTCCATCAGAAGCAATCTATGAGAAGATATCCTCATTCACGGATCACCGCGAGCTGTATTTATGGGTGAAAGCCCTGGTCACCAAATACTTTGGACTGCTGCAGGATAGGGAAGACAGCCAGAGTCCGCTGATTCACCGTGTGATCACTTATGTTGAAGCCAACTACTACAAGGACATTTCCCTGAAAGTGCTTTCCTTTGAATTTAATGTTAACACCGCATATCTGGGCCGGGTTTTCAAGACCGAAAAGGGCGAGGCCTTTTCAAACTACCTGAACCGGGTCCGGGTTGAAAAGGCTAAAGAACTGCTGCTTTGCAAGAATTACACCATAAATGAAGTCGCCGGCAAGGTGGGGTACGCAAATCCCAATTATTTCATCAGTGTATTTAAAAAATATGCCGGAATTTATCCCAGTCAATACAGAAGCAGGAATTAGTAGGACATGCCGACAAAAATTCTCAGGAAGGACAGGTCTTTTTTCCTATTGCGAAATTTGGAAAAAAATAATAAAATAGAGCTGAAAGTTACAGAAGATAAAACGAGGTGTTGATATGCTTTCTGAATTAAGTGAGAAAATTGATTTATGCCGTGATAATTTACACCGGCTCATCTGTTCAGAAAATTTGGAATCGGAGCTGGTCCTGATATTTAGCCAGGAGCTTGATCAGTTGATTTTGGAATATACAAAAAAAAGGGGAAGGAGCAGGCTATAGCCTTAAAACCTGCCGCAGCCTTATCCCGCTTCCCCTTATAGCTGCTCAAAACAGCACATTTTCAGTTATACGCAGTCAACCTTGATGATTTGTATGAGGCCTTGATTTACTTTATAGATGTCCAGACTTTCGGTATATTTGCCCAGGTTTACAGTGATAAATCTGTCATTTACCGAAATCACCTTTCCATCCCGTTCTCTGCTCTTTTTCCTTTTGGTCTCCCTGCTGATCACTTTGATATCATCGTCGGGTTTAAATAATTCTGAGAATTTCAATATAATGACAACACCTTTCTTTTATAGTTAAAATTGCACCAGTACTTAGGATTAACCAAAAACAACATTTTTAATATATTTCCTGAGGACACATAAGCAGCCATATTTTCCCTGAAAACGCTTTTCCAATATATACAAATGAAATGAATGCATAACTTGATAACTACGGACAAAAATAATGTCACGAATATAAATTGGAGGTATTGAAAAATGGCAAGAAACAACACAGCTTTTAACAACATGAAGTATGAAATCGCAAAGGAAGTCGGCGTAAATCTTGTACAGGGGTACAACGGCAATCTGGCATCCAGGGATACCGGCAAAATCGGCGGAAGAATTACTCAAAAGGTATTTGAATCCTATACCGGCAAGAAATAATTCATATGCAAATGAAAAAGCCTTTGAAACAAAGGCTTTTTTCATGAAATTTTTTAAATAATACAGGCACATCTCCGTAAATTTATTCATAGATTAATCGGTATCTTATTTTTGGGAGGTCACTCTAATGCTTCCGGTGTTATTTTCAATTTTCGGTGAAGTCCTGAACAGTGTATTTTTTATGTTTGGTTATGTTTCCGGGACCAATTCGTTTCAGCAGCCCTTATCCTTTGAAGAGGAATCCAGATTCATTGAAATGTACAAAAATGGCAGCGAAGATGCAAGAAATATACTGATTGAAAGGAATCTGCGGCTCGTTGCCCACATTGCAAAAAAATACACCTCGTCGGGGAATGACTGTGACGATATAATTTCCATCGGCACTATCGGGCTGATTAAGGGAATATCGAGCTTCAATCCTGAAAAAGGCACCCGGCTTGCGACATATGCCGCAAGGTGCATTGAAAATGAAATTCTAATGCATATAAGGTCCATGAAGAAAATGCAGAATGATGTGTCTCTCCAGGACACCATCGGCGTTGACAAGGAAGGCAATGAAATAACCCTCATCGACATCATAGGAAGTACCGAATCCGTCGTTGAAGAGGTTGAGATGAGACTGCAGGTAAAGAGGCTGTACAGCATCATGAAAACTGCCTTGAAAAAACACGAAAAAGTTATTCTGGAATTGAGATACGGCTTGTTCAACGGTACCTACAAAACCCAGAGGGAGATCGCCAGTATGCTTGGAATATCCCGGTCCTATGTTTCGAGGATCGAAAGCAAAGCAATAAAAAAATTAAGCAAGGAGCTGAAACCGGATTGCAGCCTGTAATACCCGAAAGCTTTCCTGCAACCCATCCATTTGTATTCGGTAGATATTTGCCGTATTTATAGATAGACATCGGAGAACTCTATTGAGGTTGCCTGAATAAGACGATTGTCGGCAATTTCAATCAGAGTTTTTGCATTTTTATCCTCCGGCGCCTTTACCGCAGGCAGCAGAATGGTAAAGGTGCTTCCCTTGCCCACCTTGCTTTTGACTGAAATTGAGCCGTCCAGCGCCTCAACCAAAAGCTTCACCAGGGATAAACCGATCCCGGTGCCCTCCGCCTGCCGGGTCAGCGAATTGTCAACCTGGCCGAAGCGTTCGAAAATCAGGCCCAGCTTGTCCTGGGGAATACCGGGTCCCGTATCCTTGACCTCAATATTGATCTTTCCACCGGCGGAGCCCAGCTTCACAGTGATTAATTCTCCTTTAGGCGTAAACTTGATTGCATTTGAAAGGAGATTTAACAGAATTCTTTCGTACTTTTCATCGTCAATTCCAATCACCTTGCTGCCAATGGCCGAATGGAAGGTCAGCGTTATTTCCTTTTGCTGTGCATAGAGATGTACGGATTCGGTGATGGCCTTTGTCAGGAATACAATATCAATATTTTTTCTGTTGATTTTAACCCGGCCGGCGTTAATACGGGTGATATCCAGAAAATTATTGACAAGCCTTAACTGTCTTAAGGTGTTTTGCTTTATATTTCCGATATATTTTTTCAGTTTTTCACTCATTTCATCCTTGCAGAGAAGTTCTATGGCCTGCAATGCTGAATTTACTACGGTAATCGGGGTCCTGAATTCGTGAGTGATGAAGGAAAGAAATTCATCTTTCATTTCGATTGCTTTTTCAAGCGCTTCTTTTTCAGCCTTTAAAAGCGCGATCTGATTGGCGCTTGCCTCTTCCTGCTTTTTGGCGGACCCGGTGATATCCTTGAGAAGCGAGGCATCCGGTTGACCTTTCAACCGTGTTGCTAATTTTGCCTGTTCGTCATTTTTTTGTCTTAACACGATCCTCTCAGTTACATCCTCCACCATGGAAATGATGAATTTTACCTTTTCATCCTCCATCACTGGAATGATTGTCTCATCGAAAAATTTGGCCTTATTGGGGTCCGAGCCTTTTTTTATTTCTTTTGCATATACCGTATTCCCCGTATTGATTACTTCTGCGAACCTTTCTTGCGCTTGCCGGATTCCCCACCAATTGATCAAATCGCGGATTTTTAACCCGATGATATTTTCTTTTTTACATCCAGTATTGTTATAATTTATATAGTTTATATAAGCTTGATTGACCTTCAGCAAATCCAGCTCCGGCGAACTGTAAATCGCTATTCCGAGCCGGTTGTCCGTCAGCAGCTTTTCGGCCATGGGCAATTTCTGCTCCAGTCTTGAATCGGCCTTTTCGAAAAACAAATAAATTTTTTCGAAGGGGAAAACCTTGGTAATTACTTGAACCGACACTTCCCTTACTTCATGCTGCATTGTAAACAGATAAACAGGTTTATCAAGAGGGCTGTTTTCCAGATCAAATACCGTACTGTTGATTCTAAGTAAATCAACAATCACCTCGGTGATATTTTTCTGCAAAATCTCAGCACTTGAATAGCCGGTCATTTCTGAAAATGTATTCCCCACATCTACCACAATGCAATCCCTTGCAATCAGATACGATATGTCGGATAAATCATTTATGTCTACGTCAAATGTCATAAGCCGCATAAACCTCATCCTATTAAATTATCAAAGCTAAAATCAATATAACAATTTTATTTAAATTTCCAGTGGAGGCATGTCCCCACACCCCTCGCCCCCACCTACGAGGAGGGGACTATGACGTTGTTCATATGTATTCCAATAGACATTATAACATAATATTTACATAATGCACCGAAAATTTCAATTACATACTATATATGATTCTTAACTGATACATTGTCAGCGCCTATATTTCCAGCGCTGGAACCGATGTGCGGTCCGGAAATTATCCCGCAAAAAAACGATTGCAAAGGCAATATTTCCTGGAAACTGATCCGGACAATTGAACAGGGAAAGAAAAGCAGAAGCGACCTGAACCTTACGTCCAAGTCACTTTTCCGCTCATACCGGGTATATTTTTTAGGACTCTTTCATAGATGCAGCTCTTTTTTCGATTCCCAGCTGGGCTTCGGCCCTCGCAGAAAAGAGATGAAAGCCGCCAGCAAACTGATGCCGCAGGATAATGCGAACACTGTCCTCAAGCCTGAAATGAAATGATCTACGGCAATACCTGCCGATCCTACCTGGGTCCCCGTAAACAACCCCTGCAAGGCCTTAGGGTCAATGCTCGATGAAATGATGGCCATGGCGAGGGCAATACTGACGACACTGCCGGCATTATTCATCATCGTCCGGACACCGGCCGCAATTCCCCGTCTTTCAACGGGGACGGCTCCCATTATGGCGCTGGTATTGGGTGAAAAGAACATTCCAGACCCCATTCCCGTGATGAACATCCAGATGCATAAAACAAAAATGGAGGTATCGGCAGAGATGGTGACCATTCCAAGCAGGCCGACGGCAGAGATAAACAAGCCGATAGAGCTCAACTCTCTGGAACCCATACGGTCCGAAAGCCAGCCGCTGATAGGGGCAACAATCATCATCGCCAGGGCGAAGGGGGCAAGCAGTATTCCGGCAACGACCGGGTCCATGGCTTTTATGCCTTGAAAGTAAAATACCAGCAGGAATGTCACCGCCCCGCGGGCAATTCCGTTGAGGAGGTTGCTGATGTAGGCAAATGCCAGCACCTTGGCCTTAAAAAGCTCCAGGTCCAGCATCGGCTGCTGGACGTGGTTTTCGATATACAGGAATAAACCAAGAAACACCACCGCGACGATGAACATGGTAAAAACCAGTGCATTCGTCCATCCGGCAAAGGAGCCGAAGGTAAGTGCCAGGAGCAGCGACGTCATGCCCAGGGTGAAGGTGACGGTTCCGCCCCAATCGAACTTCTGGTTTTCCGGCAGCACATCCAGTTCCTTGAGCTGGATCCCCGCCCATAGGGTCCCGACGATCCCGATGGGAATATTGATGTAAAAGATGTACCTCCAGCCGATGTTCATGAAAGCGCCGCCCAAAATAGGGCCAATGACGGAAGCAACGCTGATGACCATGCCATTGATGCCCATGGCTTTTCCAAGCTCTTTTTTGGGAAAAGCATCGGCAACGATGGGTGTGCTGTTGGCCACAAGCAGCGAACCTCCTATGGACTGAACAAATCTGAACAGCAGCAGCTGCAGTCCTGTTGCGGACAGTCCGCACAAAACCGAGCCTATGGTAAAAACGACGAAGCCGCTGACATAAAGCTTCTTCCTGCCGATGATGTCCGCTATTCTGCCGATGGCCGGAACAAGGATGGTTAAAACAAGCATGTAGATCATCACCGTCCACATGATGACGTCCATCCCCGCATGCAGGTCCTTCATTATGACGGGCAGGGCTATAATCAAGGTACTTCCGCTCAGAACCGAGAAAACGGCTCCAAGGGTGGTACAGGAGAGTGCGATCCATTTGTAGTCGAGTTTTTTCATTCGCTGTCCTTCTCCTTATCGGGTTCTTTGATGTTGTATGCTTTTGCCGCCATCTTGTGCAGCAGCCGTTCAATGACCTGCTTCTCCTCCTCCGAAAATTCGGATACGATCATGTCCTCCCAGGCCCTGGCGGCTTCCCGCACCTCCGGTATGGCGTCCAGCGCCTTCGGGGTGATAAAAACCTGGTTGGCACGTTTGTCTCCGGCATCGATTCTTCTTGTAACATATCCGGCAGCCTCAAGTTTTTTGATTGATTTTGCGATACTGCCTTTGTCGATTTTCAGATAGTCGGACAATTTTTCCTGCCGGATCCCATTATTTCTAAACAGTGTCATGAGGACAACATATTGGCCGCTCCCGATATTGAGATGCTCTAATCTTTTGCCCAGATAGCTCTGACCAAACCTGTATAGAATGGAAATCCATCTTCCAATGGAATGCTCCGTATTATTCAAATCCAACGTCCTTTCTCATCTCAGCCGAAGATACTTTAGAATGAGCTCAACACTGGTATCCAGGCCTATCCTGCCAGTGTTGACGGACAGGTCAAACTGCCTTGCGTCCATCCACTCGCTCCCTGTAAACCTTTTATAGTATCGTGCCCTCTCCTTATCACTATGCATAATCATATTTTCAGCCTCTTCTTTTGACACACCGTATATCCTCTGAACGCGTTCTTTTCGGAAAGCCATCTCCGCATGCAGCAATACGCTGACATGATTCGGACGGCTGCCGAGGATATAAGAGCCGCACCGTCCTACAACTACTGCAGAACAATCTTTTGTAATGCGTTCGATGACTTCTGTTTCCGTCCTGAATAATTCCTGGTCCGTAGGCAAATATACCGGCAGCGCAAGCTCCGGATTGCCTGCCGTACTTGCCTGGAAGAAGGATTGCCAGAAAGATGGCGACTTCTCCTCATAGGTTTCCAGATCCTCTTCCAGGACAGAAAGCTTTTTGGCGGCCTGGCTGAGGATCTCCCTGTCCAGATAAAGCAAATTCAGATTTTTCGCCAGATGCTGCCCCACGTAGCCTCCCCCGCTGCCCAACTGCCGGCTGACCGTAATTACAAGCGGAGATGTGTTTTCCATTTTTTCTACCTCCAAACCATCCTAATAATTAGTTGTCTATGCAACTATATTATAGAACAAAATAGTTGCACAGACAACCTTTTTTTGTCCATTACACCGGATTTTATGCTATTTTTTACCTTAGCCAGGAATGAATATTAATACCCAGCCAGCAAACAATGTTTATAGAATAAATTCCTGGAGGAGATATGGATGCCGCTAATTGCGGAACCTTTGCTATCATCTGCCGGATTGGGGGCATTGTAGAAAGGGATATATGCAGCTTTCATTAATTCCAATAATTACAGACTATCAGATAATAGTGACAATTGTTATGCTTCTGTTCGCTTGGAAGTGGGGAGATTGGAAAAACTGGAAATTGTATTACCCGACCATGTTGTTTTTTGCTCTTGGTGATTTTACATACGGATTGCTTACATACAACTATCCGCTTTGGGAATTTGAATCTCCTTTATTAAAGACCACCCTCAGCGATTTACTGATTTCCCTTGTTTTTTTTCCTGCTACCATTCTGATTTATTTGCCTCATTATCCAAAGACATTTATAAAACAGGCCTTATATATACTTATGTTCATTTCAGTTTATACAATCGTAGAAAAGGTATCTTATCTTTTGGGCTTTTTTTCATACCATAACGGGTGGTCGATCGGGTGGTCGATTTTATTCAACTTTATGATGTTTCCGCTATTGTATTTGCATCATAAAAAGCCGCACTGGGCCATATTAGTGGCCGTCGCGGTTGCAATATCGATACTGGCTTATTTCAAAGTGCCTTACAACACTATGAAATAAGTTTTTATTTCATAGTAATCCCATTTATGTGGTAAAATAAAGAAAATATAGATTATTTGAATGGAGTAAGACAATGGATAAGGTTGCTGAAAGGTTTTTAGAGTATGTAAAGCACGATACAAAATCCGACGACTCATCCGATACCTGCCCCAGTACAAAAACTCAGTACGATTTCGGATTGTTGCTGGTGGATGAGTTGAAGAAACTGGGCCTTGCCGATGCTTCCATCGACGGAAACGGTTATGTAGTGACCACCTTGCCGTCAAATACGGATAAAAAAATACCGGTCATCGGACTCATCGCCCATATGGACACAAGCCCCGACATGCCCGGCGTAAATGTGCGGCCGGCGCTTGTGAAAAATTACGACGGCAGGGACATCCTAATCAATGCTGAAAAGAATATCGTCCTGTCGCCGTCAATGTTTCCCGAGCTTGCCGATTACATAGGCCAGGACCTGATCACCACCGACGGCACAACTCTTCTGGGGGCTGACGATAAAGCAGGGATTGCGGAAATAATCACCGCCCTGGAATACTTCCTGAACCACCCTGAAATAAAACACGGTACCCTAAAGGTATGCTTTACTCCGGATGAGGAGATCGGAAGAGGCGCAGACCGTTTTGATGTAAAAAGCTTCGGGGCCGACTTCGCATATACCCTTGACGGCGGCCGGTTAGGCGAGCTTGAATATGAGAACTTCAATGCGGCTTCGGCCAATATTGCTATCCAGGGCAGTAATGTACATCCCGGCACCGCTAAAAACAAAATGTTAAATTCCATTCTCCTGGCGGCGGAATTCAACTCAATGCTGCCCCCGGACGAAACTCCGTCCCATACGGAAGCTTATGAGGGTTTTTACCATCTGGACGATGTCACAGGCTGCGTAGAGAAAACCACAATACATTATATCGTAAGAGACCATGACTACGCTAAATTCCTGGAGAAGAAAAACCGGCTTCAAGCCATTACCGATTATCTTAACGGCAAATATGGTCAAAATACCTTTCAACTGGAAATCAAAGACCAGTATTACAACATGAAGGAAAAAATCGAGCCGGTAAAGCACATCGTTGAAATGGCAGAAAAGGCCATGGAGCAGGCAGGCGTGACTCCGCGCATACAGCCTATAAGAGGCGGTACCGACGGTGCGCGGCTTTCGTATTCAGGGCTCCCTACCCCGAATATTTTTGCAGGCGGCCATAATTTCCACGGCAAATATGAATATATTCCTGTAAATTCCATGGTCAAAGCGGTAGAAGTCATCGTAAGGCTGGTAAGCCTTTACGCAGACAAATGAGATAAGTATGTGACACTGGTATGACGGCAGGCTGGGCTGCGACGGCAATTATTTTACAAGATTCCGGTATTCACTGGGTGAGACCCCTACTACCTTCTTAAACACCTTGCTGAAATACGCCGGGTCATCGTAGCCCACCATGCCGCCTACTTCATAGGCTTTGATCCTGGCATCCTTCAACAGGCTTTTTGCTTTATTGCTGCACACCCCTGGTTTTTGATATCGGGATTACTCCGAAAAGCAAAGCCACGCTACTGTTAAAAACATTTTACCCTGAAACAGCATAGTATTTAAAAATATCTCCTGCTATTTCCATTCCTGTATTCAGGCCTTCCCCTTCATAGATGATCCTGCCTTCTGTGTCTGTGAGCTTAATCCGGACCACTGCGGTGATGGTCTCCAGGATATCCCTGTTCATCAGTCCGTTTTTAGGCGCTTTTAAAATGCCTCCGGCGGAGGGTATGGCCTCCAGCTCCATTTTCCTGTGCCTGTCCGCCATAATCACCTTGAACTTGTTCTCCTCGTGACGCATGGCGACGATTTTTGCCTTTGAATACGTGGAAAAAAGCATGATTTTGTCCTTGATTCGAAGGAAGGATATAAAACCCATGAAATGTCTCCCCATCCAGGGAATCTTCGCCACCGAAAACATCACCGAAATATCCCCGGTACTGAAATGATTTGACTGAAGCCAGACCCAGGACTCCGGAAACGAACTGCCCCAATCCTTTTCTATGTAACCGTAGCCATTGCTGAAATCTGTCTCCGTTCCGGAAATACGCAATTGTCCTGCGAGCTCATGATGAATGTTCACAATCCCATGATAGCATTCCATAAAAGGAATAAACGCATAAGGCCCCATGATGCCGGGCCGCACGATGGTTTTAGGAAAGGCTACAATATTTTCAAATACAATCCGGCCGCTTATTTTTACGTCCTCATTTTCAATATTTAACCGGATTTCCCTGTCCGAGAAATAATTATCTCCGATTTCCACCTCGAACTTCCTCTCATTGAACCGGAAATCACCAAGATCATAGCGTAAATAATAGGTCTTGCATTTTTGTGCGTCCAGAACCTGTATGAAGGCATGGGAATCCTTTTTATCCTTGCCGAAGGAGACTCCCGGTATCAAGGCGATCACGTTTTTTACACTGCTGTCGATGAGCTTATAATACCAACCCTCAAAGTAATTTTTCCTTTGATGTTTCCCTTGAAAAATTTCCGGCTGGAAGGTTTTTCTTAAAAAATACATTTTTTCATTCCTTTACCCTGTAAATCAATTTTTTCCCGCAATCATAAGTATGCTGAAAATAGATAAAATGTATCCTTACCTTATCGAAAAGATACTCCGTGGAGCATTTCATTAATTTTCTTTATATAGTGGTCCGGTATAATCATACCCGTGGTTTGCAGCTTCCAATCATCCGTTACAAAATCGTGATAGCTCAGGATATATGGATGACGCTGAGCGGCCCAGGCCTGGTAAGAGCCGTTTATGTGGATGTTGAATTCGGCAGGCAGCAGGTGCGACTCTATTTTTTGATCCGCAAGGGCCAGGGAAAGCGCAAACTGATCGGTGTAATATTTATGCTGTCCGATTTTACCGTAGGGATCATTTGTAAAGAAAGTATCGGTAAGCAGATAGGCATAGCGCAGCCAGGCGTCTCTCAGCTTTTTCACATGCTTTTTCGGAATAAAGAGGACCGCGCTGTTGGCATGGACCTTCTTTTCATCTTCCGGCATTGCCAGGTGAAAGTACTTATATAAGGACCGCCACGCATGAATATCCAGCGGGTCCAGCAGCGAATCGCAGCGCCGGAAGCTGTCCGGAGAAATTTCGGGGGTGAAATCCCTTGTGACGGCGGTATCGCAGTCAAGGGCCACCAGTACGTCATAGTCCTCCTCCACTTCAAGCATCCTGATTTTGTTGCAGTGCCGCTGAAGCTTTTTATCGTAAGGGCTTACGATATTTACCCGTACTCCCATGCCTGTCAATATGCCATAAACATTTTTGTCCACGGTATCGACAAAGTTTGCCAATAAAGCAGCCCTGGATAGCTCGCCTCCAAATTTTTTTATCGTTTTAAACAAGGTAATGATCCGAAAATGGAAAGTTTCATTATTTTCTCCAACACAGGTGATCAGCAGCTTTTTCAAATCAATTCCTCCCGCAGCGGCATATTTTTTAAAACCGTGAAACTCCAGTCCTTATGTCCCATTTCCTTTACAGCACAGGCCTACAGCGTTACCATTGTCTTGTAGTCATCGGTATGACTGAGAATCAGGCATCCCCAGGATAATATCTTGTCGTCTTCCTCTTTCCAGGTATGATGCGCCTTATTGGGCTGTCTGATATAGGTAAGGTTATATTTGTCGGCGGAAAATATTTTAAACCCTTTTCTCATGCAATCCTGACAGAAAAATACGTCTTCCAGGTTGGACACATCCTTGAATTGAACCTGATCAAAAACCTTCCTTTTTACAATTTTCTTCCCGCCGTCTAAAAACGAACCCTCATACAAATAGGTATATTCCTGGTAAGGATTTCGCAGCGCAAGGATTTGTTTCTCCTCCAGATAAACAAAATACGTAGCCTTGCCGACGATATCGGCGTCGGTATATTGAAACGCATGCATAAGGTCGGTCAAGTAATTGGGCGCATAATAATCGTCGTCGTCAAATGTTGCAATATAGCCATATTGCGCCTTATTAACGGAAAAATTGTAACAGCGTCCCAGGGACATCTCCTGAGGCAATTGATACAGATGGACATTTTTATAGCATCTTGCTATTCTTTTCCATGCGGGTATATCCATACCGTCATTGTTTAAAATCACGATCAGCTCTTTTTCTTCCCAGCTCTGGTTCTGATAATTTTGAAATATATTCTCCATGCAATGAGGTTTATTCGTACAGGTCACGATAGAAACGCCTTCCGTTTCCCGGGTGGAATATTTCTTTCTCAGCTTCGATATGAAATATCTGCCGTAATCCGGATTGCTTAAAAGGTCTGAAATCTTCGTTTTCTCGTACTTCTCCGGCATAAATGTTTTAAATAATACCTCAATTTCATGCTCCATTAAAATATTTCCCCTCAAATAATTTTATGGTCATTTCTCACAACATTAATGCTAATTTATACTATAGTATGAAGGTATTCCGGTATTTGACACGTAAGCACAGGATGGATTTCCGCCTACGTAAAAAGCTTCAGTAAAACGCAAACTGTAACAATCAAAAAGGAATTTAATATCATATTTATAGGGATAAACGTATGTCTGGCACCTAAGTCTGTTCCGATGCTAACGAAAGGGATATAAGCTCCTATGATAAGGCTTTTGGTATTAAATCATTTTCCTACGATTTTTCCTCCCAATACGGGAGGAGTGCTTCGCTATTATCACCTTTATAACCAGTTGAGCAAGTATTATGACATTACGCTGCTATCCCAGAAATATACTCCGGAGCTTGAGACTGTCAAATACTCCGATACCTTCAGAGAATATAAATTCCCTATAAACGAAGCCCAGCAAAGCATTGATAAAAGGCTGATAAGTGAGGATACGGGGCCGCGCTTTTCCACCCACGCCGCATTAAGCTGTTCTTTGGTGAGCGGGCCTCCCGAGCTATTTTTCAAATACTATAAATACTTCTATAAAAACAGCGATATCGTTGTTCACGAATCTCCCTTCATGCTAAAATATGATCCCTTTTTCGGCTCGGATAAGAAGCCCAGGATCTACGACAGCCACAACCATGAATCGGAATTTGCAAAACATGTCTGGCATGGAAAAAATTCAAGCACCTATGTGAATTATGTCACCCATATGGAAGAGACCCTGGTGAAAAACGCCGCCATTGTTTTCGCAACGTCGGAAGAGGACAGGAAAGGCTTTTTAGATGCCTTTCGCGTAGATCCTAAAAAGATCCTGCTGTCACCAAACGGCATCAATCCCGAGGAGTGGCATAAAAGAGCGGAGAAAGGAAACAGGACAAAAACAACCGCATTTTTCATCGGTAGCATGCATGAGCCCAACCTCGATATTGTGAAGTTCATTGTTACCCAATTGGCCGGAAAGTGTCCCCAGGTGGAATTTTTTATTGCAGGCCAATGCGGAAACAGGTTCTCCGGGCTCAATATTCCAAATGTAAAGCTCCTGGGTGAAGTTGAATACCGGCAGAAATTGGAGCTGTTCTCAACGGTGGATATTGCAATCAATCCCGCGTTTTTCGGTACCGGGACAAAAATCAAAACGTTGGAATTCCTCTCTGCCGGTATTCCGTTGGTCTCCACGGATGTGGGGGTAAAAGGGATGAATCTTGTTGACAGGACCCATTATTTCCATGCGGTGCATAAGGATTTCGCCGCAGTGCTGAATGAAATCTCAAAGGATAGAGACCGGCTGGCAGCAGTGGCCTCCAATGGTCAAAAATATATAAACCGGAACTATTCCTGGGAAGGTATTGCCAAAGGGATGAAAAAGCACATAGACGCTTTGTATGCCGGAACAGCAAGCATAAACAAGCAGTAAAGCAAAAAGCTTTCGCATGGTCCGGAAAGGAGGCTGGTTTTATGAAAAATGTCAGAAGCATTTACGAACTGCTCTCTATTGTAGAAAGTATTGAAGGGTGGATATCGACCTATGAACAGATTGCATTGCTCCATCTGCCTTCAATGGCGGATCACTTTCCGGGAGCCATCGTTGAAATAGGTTCATTCAAAGGGAAAAGTACGGCTGCGTTAGCGCTGGGCAGCTCGTTGCTCAGCAGCAGGAAACGCCCGGTTTATGCCATTGACCCGTTCGTCGTCCCTCCTTATGAGGAGTTTGAAAATAATATGAAAATGCACGGGCTGGACCGATTTGTTATTCCTATAAAAAAGCACAGCTACGAAGCTTGTGAGGATTGTCCCGAGTCAATCGCCGCCTTGTTTATTGACGGCGACCACAACTATGAAAGCGTCCGGCGGGATATTGCCGATTATATTCCCAGAGTGGTGAAAGGCGGAATAGCCGCTTTCCACGATTACTCCACGTATTGGCCCGGAGTTGTCAAAGCTGTGGATGAGCTGTGCGGCAATAAAGAGTTCAAGATCATTACAATTTATGACAACCTGTTGTTCGTAAGGAAGCTGTAAGGCAGGTTGCATCCAGTATAATCATCTGCCATAGTATTTATCAAAAAGGGAGTCTTTTCACTTCGCTTTATTAAATCCGTCCTGTGCGTATAGAACCCGCTTATATCATAGCCGGCCATGGAAAATCGTTTCAAGCATCGCAGGGCTCAAATAGTATTCACATAATTTACGCGTTTTCAATATTATGTAAAAGGTGAGATAACTTGAATAAAATAAATTACCGGGAAGCAGCAGCAAACATGGGCGGACTCACGGATGTTCCCGGCATCCTCGTAGGAAACGCCGAAGAAAAAACCGGCCGTACGGGATGTACGGTAGTCCTCTGCCCGGCAGGGGCAATCCCCGGCGTAGACGTTAGGGGAGGCAACCCCGGCACTCAGCTTACCGACGCCATCCGGCCCGGCACCAAAGAGAATCCTGTACGGGCCGTCCTCCTGACAGGCGGCAGCAACTTCGGACTGCCCGCGTCGGGTGGGGTGATGCGGTGGCTCGTTGAGCACGTGATCGCAGAGGTACCTGTGGTACCCGGAGCAGTCATCTATGATGTTGATTACGCCAAAGGCTCAACTCCCCCTGACGCCGCCCTGGCTTATGCCGCCTGCCAGGCTGCAAATGCGGGTCCGGTGGCGGAAGGAAACGTGGGTGCGGGGGCGGGGGCAACCATAGGGAAATTCTATGGGAGACCCATGAAAGGCGGGCTCGGCACCGCTTCTGTTAAAATTCCAGGCGGCCCCATTGTAGCCGCTCTGGCGGTGGTCAACCCCCTTGGTGACGTATGGAGCCAGGGACGTATCGTCGTAGGCGCGCTATGGCCGGACGGCACCTTCGTCAATCAAACCAAGGCAATGATGGACGGGCTTCCTTCCCCGTTGTTCATCGAGCCTGCAAACACCACCATCGCCGTAGTAGCCACCACAGCGCGGCTGACCAAAGCCGAAGCGTGCCGTGTGGCAACACTTGCCCAGGATGGGATGGCCCGGGCGATCTCTCCCATCCATACCCAGTGGGACGGGGATACGGTCTTTTGCCTTGCTCTGGGTTCAGATACCAGCCCTCTCTCGGGTGATGCCCTCATTACCCAGGTTGGCACAGCTGCCGCATTGGCATTGGAAAATGCTATTATAAGGGGAGCGTTGGCAGCACAACCCTGGGCATACGGAGCGAAGCAGGACCGGAAAAATGAATTTACCACCCGTGAACAATCCGCGACGTACCGATGATTTGACCGTGTGAATTCAACGCATTTACCCGGAAATACGGCCCATCGGTATCAACCTTGATTTTGGTTTCAAATCCGGTGCGAGGGACGCTGATTGCAACCACCGGCATATTCCGTGTCGGACCGGCCAGCACCTGCCAGGCCACAGTTTCCGTCGAACCATTCCAGGAGGCATAAACAAGTGCTGCTCCACACAATAGCTTTACGGCAATACTGGGCGGATAAGAGGGCAGACCTACCCATTTATTCTTAAACGCCCTGTATGAAATATTTTGGCCCGGATACCGCATATCATATAAAAAATTCAAAGCGGGGGCGTCTATCGTATTCCCCTCATTTGCGAATTCGGAAAGGTAAGGCTGCTGCCCCCACCCGACAAATTGGTTTCCGTTGGATAGTTTTTGAACATTTCCCTGGCTGGCGACAAAAAGCCCCGGATCATGGTAATAGGTCCGGTCCACTTCTGCCGTCATGGTCTGAAAATCAAGCCGAAGGATCAGCCCGCGGGCCTGGCCTTGAGGCGGAGAGCTCTGGGAAGCGCAGCAAGCGTCGTCGAACAAGCTTATCCTGTTTTCAGGCCTGTAGCGCGCATCATGCTGCCAGGAGAATAAAGCCCCTCGCTGAAAAGTAAAATCACTTTGTCTTCCGCCAAGCTGCCAGATTATTTCTCCGGTTTCCTTATCAATAGTATAGATCGCCCACATGTTGCGCATGCTGATCAGGAGGGTGTTGTCCGTCCCCTCTTCCACAGAATTCACGTGGTAGCAGTCCCAAATATTATTGGAGCTGGCCGCAGACGATGCAGGCAGCATCGAGTCGGCCGGGTTCACATGCGCAAGCACATCCCAGAAGAAAAGGAGCTGGCCTGTCTCAAGGTCCACTTCCTGGATGGAATAATTATCAAAACATCCGTCTGCAGGACCGCCATACGGCGACAAATCCGCCGGCACCTGTTTGACAGCCGTAAAGAGGGCCGTATTTTGCTTTGTAATTGTAAACTCGTGTACATCGGCAGTAAACCCTTTTTGTGCTTTAAGCTTTTTAACGGCTTCATAGCTCTGGTTGATTATTTTGAAATAAGCGCCGGGTTCGGGATCCCCCGAAGGAAGATCCGGATTTGCAGACTGAGTCCCTGAGATCGTCCCCTGCCACATGGTAAGAACCGGTTCCCCTTTGTAGGATTGCACCCTGAAGTCGGTATTTTGCGTATATCTGCTATCCAGTGGTCTAAACCAGACCGGGTTGCCCTTCCGGTCCATGATCAATGCCCCCGTCTGCCCGAGCAGCTCTGCCTCATACGAGGTATATGGCGCGACGAAGACCAGGCCCGGAGCCGTCTCCGGCTCATTCCGGTTTAAAGTAACCTTCATGGGATGCAAGCCCGGTGCCGAAACAAAGCTCCACACCTGTGAGCTTGAATTATCTGAGGATTTTCGCGGCGTTTTTTCCGGTTGAAAGTTATCCATTTCCATTATCCCCTCCTTCCCTCATTATATGTTTAGCTGCCTATAAAGTGATTGAACAAGTCCTTATCCCCATTCAGCCCAGACACCGGTCCCCTCCCTGTTTGACCAGACAGGAAAATACTGATATTATGCATATTAGTGGTAGGCTGCGTTAATGCGGTGGACAAGGATATGCAAGCACATTTGATATACAAGGGGCTTATGATGAAATTATTGCTTATTACAGCTTCGTCCGATGAAATAAGGCAAATTAGAAAAACCCGGGTGATAAACTTTCAACAGGTTACGATGCCATATCTGGCAGCGCTGACTCCGCCTGACTGGGAAGTCGAGCATATCGACGAAGGTCAGGAAACCATCGACCTTAATAAAAAAGCAGATTTGGTCGGCATAACCTTTCATACGCCGAGTGCCAATCATGTGTATAAAATCGCTGCGGAATTCAGAAAAAGAGGCATACCGGTGGTAATGGGCGGCCCGCATGTGTCGCTTGTGCCGGAGGAAGCCGAAAAACATTCGGACGTCATATTTATAGGCGAAGCGGAAGATACCTGGAAAGAATTCCTGACGGATTTTGAGAACAAACGGTATAAGAAAAGATATGAACAAAAGCATCCCTCTTCCCTTGTGAACCTTCCCATGGCCCGGAAAGATTTATTTCACCGGAGGGACCACTCGGGAGGGATCATGTTTGCAACCCGCGGATGCCCGAATAAATGCGAATTTTGCGCCCTGGCAGTAATGTACAGCAGCAACTTCAGAAAAAGGCCGGTTGCAGAAGTTGCAAAGGAATACGGCTCTTTCAATGGAAAAGTTATTATTTTCTGGGACGACAACATTGCCGCGGACCCGCAGTATGCCAAAGATCTTTTCAAGGCCATAGCTCCTTATAAAAAATGGTGGAGCAGCCAGACCAGTATTCACGCGGGATGGAATGACGAACTATTGGAATTGGCCGCAAAAAGCGGCTGTAAGCAGCTATTCCTGGGATTGGAGTCGGTTTCCCAAACAAGCCTGGACCATGCCAATAAATCCTTCAACAAGGTTGAAGATTACTATGCCATCATCAAAAGAATCCACTCCCACGGCATATCGGTACAGGTGGGCATTATCTTCGGTTTCGATGAGGATAATACGGGTATTTTCGATGAAACCATCGATTTCCTTGAAGCTGCCGGAGTGCAAAATGCTACTTTCAACATGCTTACCCCATATCCGGGTACACCGCTGTTCAAGCGTCTTGAGGAAGAAGGCAGAATATTGACCTATGATTGGAGCAAATACAACGGAAGAAGGGACGTTGTCTTTAAACCCCGGAATATGACTTGCGACGAGCTGTTGGAAGGCTTTAAGCGGGTAAACCGCCAGTTCTATTCCTTAAAAAGCATTGGAAAAAGATTAAGCAAATCAAGGGTAGGCTTATGGTGGACTCTGCCGCTAAATCTCTCCTACTATTTTTCCTACAAACTTTATGGACAAGGATAGGGAGCCTGTCTTTCACCTCTTTCCATTATTATAATACATAGGCTTCAGCTTATCCTGTCATAGAATGCTCGTCTGTGTCTGTTGAAATTGCTTGAAGAAATCGTTTTCATTCATATGCCAATGTTCTTTTGTGCTTTTTTAACTAAATATATCTTTTAATTACAATGACCGTCCTGTCTTTCCTCGTAACAGCTCCGACCGTCTCCAGGATCACTTTCCCTTTTCCGCGGAGTGCCAGCTTGTCCCCTTCCTTTACAAGACGGTCAATCTTCTCGCATAACTGGCTATTAACATAAACATTGCCATCGTCGATGGCTTCCGCAGCTGAACCCCGGGACATGGAGAATGCCGACGCCACTACACTATCCAGGCGCAATGAGGCTACGGTATCCCGCTTTGTTTCAAACCTTGCCTCCGGCACAATCAAAGAGTCAACAGGCAGGATTTCAACCTTAAGATTGACCCTTCCGGCCTTTTCATAATTGATGGACAAAAATTGAGAAATACTTTTTACGACAAGGATATCGGCTCCGTCCCTGCGAACCAGAATATCTCCAACCATCTCCCGTTTGATCCCAAGCCCGATGAGCGATCCCAGATAATCTCTGTGAGAGAGCTCTTTATATCCATTCTGGGTAATGCGCAGTAAGTCCAGGGGGTTATAATCTTCCAGCCTTGCATATTCCGGCAGAAAAACTGCCACTGTCCGCTCTGCCTCTTCATAGCCGCCATAAAAGCTATAATCCAGGCCTCTTCGCCTCCGGCACACAGTCTCTATCAGGTTCCTCTGCCGTATATCAAGAAAGCTGGAATTTGCAAATTTTCCATATTCGATGCACTGCTCTATTTTTTTCTCTATACTGTCAAGAAGTATATCATCTTCTTTTAACATTGCGTATTTCTCCTTTTTGCCGGTATTTCACATAATCTATTGATCCTTTTCTTCCTTCAGGAGTTCTTCCATCTGCTGCTTGGTTTCGGCAGGCAATGCGTCCTTCAGATAATTCCGGTCTACCGCCTGTTTTTCCTTATAGGCCTGAAGGACCTTCTCAATTGCCCTTTCTATTTCTTCCTTCAGTTCTCTGGCGGACAATACGGCGCTGCCCGTCCCCCGGATAATAATTTGCTGTAATCCGTCGGACGTTGCAACCGTTATATTATATTTTTTCTGATGATCATAGGCGAACCTTTCAATAAAATGGTCCGCCGTTTGTGCCTCCCTGGTATACACGACATGGATATTGCCGTAGTCGATCATTTCCTCATTATGCCGCTGAACCCGATACGCGTCAAATACGGCGATGATCTGGCACTTCCGGATATCCTGATATTTGCTCAGGTCGTCGAGCAATTTTGATCTCGCACTATCCATATTAACCTCTGCAAGTTCTTTCAGTTCAGACCATGCAAAGATAACATTATAGCCGTCAACAAGAAGATATTCCTCTTTTATTTCCTGGGGCTTTTTGACATAGACAGCCGGTTTATAATCACTGTGGACAACCGTTCTATGCTTTTGCCAAACAGTTTTTTTCCCTTGATTTGCATAAAAGGTTTGTTTAAAGATCCTTTGGATCTCCTCTTCGTCAATCCACTTCTCAGTCCTGTGCGGCACCTGATTTTCAGGGGGTGTTTCCGATAGGCCGCCGCTTTTCATAAGGTAGCTTTCAACGTGCATATGGTTTTTTACTTCATCCCAGTTAACTAAAAAGCTGGAGCCATTGCCACAAAATACCGAGCCCGTGGGATTTTCCACGTCCCGTTCGGAATCGTAGCCCATCATTTCTATGACCTCTTCCGTATTATGACAGGGTTCATATCCCATCAGGCTGCAAAATAGCCTGCCAAGACCTTTTGTATAGGCAGTTACATCCTTCTGATAGTTTTTCATGGTAACAACAGGGGCTCTCCCTTCAAGGACTGCCATTTCACCTTCTATACGGGAAATTTGGCTTGTCCCGCACATTTTCTCCATATCGCTCATAGCGCGTCCTACCATTTTCTCAGGCAGCTCCAGCTGAAAGGCATAATAGGGCTCCAGCAATATGGATTCCGCTGTCTTCAAGCCCTGACGCACCGCACGATAGGTCGCCTCTCTGAAGTCACCGCCTACCGTATGCTTGTCGTGGGCCCGGCCCGACACTAAAGTAATTTTCATATCTGTAATGGCCGACCCTGTGAGAACTCCTTTGTGGACCTTTTCTTCCAGATGGGACAAGACAAGATTCTTCCAGCTTTTGCCCAGGATATCCTCACTGCAATCCGCTGCAAACCGAAGGCCGCTTCCCCGCTCTCCCGGCTCCATTAACAGGTGAACCTCCGCATAATGCCGCAAGGGTTCAAAGTGTCCTACCCCTTCTACGGCGTTTGCAATGGTCTCTTTATAAACAATCCTGCCTGAATCGAAGGATATCTCCGTACCAAACCGGCTTTGCACAAGGCTTTGCAGAATTTCGATCTGTACCTGGCCCATCATCTGCACCTGAATTTCCTTAAGCTGCTCATTCCATACGATATGAAGCTCCGGGTCCTCTTCCTCAATCTGGCGCAGCTTGGGAATCATCACTCTCGGGTCACAGCCTTCGGGAAGTATAATTTGGTAGGACAGCACGGGTTCCAATACGGGCGCGCCGGAAGCCTTTTCCGCCCCCAGGCCTTCTCCCGGTTTCGTTTGGCTAAGCCCTGTGACTGCGCATATGGAACCTGCCTCCGCTTCATTCACGGCTTCAAATTTTTGTCCTGAATAGACCCGGATCTGGGTAACCTTTTCTTCCCACACTCCATTGGTTAATATCTCTCTTACCTTGAGCCTCCCGCCGGTTATTTTCATATAGGTAAGGCGGTTTCCCTGTTCGTCTCTGCTTATTTTGAATATTTTCGCCCCAAATTCTTCGGGACGCAAAGGGGTGTGGGCATACTTCACAATTCCCTGCAGGAAAGCCTCAATGCCTTCCAGCTTTAGAGCCGAACCGAAAAAACATGGAAACAGCTTACGCTCCCTGATGGCTTCTTTCATCTGCAGGATTTCAATACGTCCTGTTTCCAGGTAGGCCTCCATCAGTCCTTCATCGCACATGGCCAATTGGTCGTTAAAGTCCTCTGTCACGTCTTGCACGAATTCAACACAACCGTCACCCAGCTGTCTTTTTAATTCCACCATTAATTTTTCTTTCTCTGTCCCGTTTTGATCCATTTTGTTTATGAATATAAAAACCGGAATCCGGTAGATGGCCAGCAACCGCCATAAGGTTTTCGTATGCCCCTGTACGCCATCCGCTCCGCTTATCACTAAAATGGCATAATCCAGCACCTGGAGCGTCCTCTCCATTTCAGTAGAAAAATCCACATGGCCCGGAGTATCTAGCAAGTTTATCTGGGTCTCTTCCACTTCAAACACGGCCTGCTTGGAAAAGATAGTAATTCCTCTTGCTCTTTCAAGCTCATAATTATCCAGATAGGCGTCCCTATTGTCCACCCTTCCCAATCTCCGGATTTTGCCGCTCAAATAGAGCAACCCTTCCGATAATGTTGTCTTCCCCGCATCTACATGGGCCAATATCCCAATGACCAATTTTTTCATCCGCAATTTTTATCCTTTGCCCTCGTATATATTATATATAATACCAGCAAGTTTCAAATCTAACAAACGAACATTCTGCATATTCCTTCGGAATTCAAAAAATTCGTCCTTTTCGGTAAGCCCGGCGGCTTCTTACGATCATAATATAATGGAAATCCATTTGTAATAAGCAAGGCGGAGGTGTTATAATAAGATTAACACGGATCGCTCTTTATCTAAACGAATTTATAAAAGGTGCTGCAAATGATTCGAAAAACCAGGCTTCCAGCAACCGATCTGGATCAACATTTATTGAAAACCAATATACAATGTGTCTATATGCATATTGCAGAACAGAAAGACAAATGGGAATGCGTTACCCATACCCATGAATTTCTGGAATTAGGCTATATTTATAAAGGCACCGGCAGTTATCATATTGACGGGGTCGATTATATTGCCCAAATGGGCGATATCTTTATCATACCGCCAAATGTATCTCATTTCGAAATAAATAATCCGGAATGCCCGTTTCAAATAAACTTTTTAATGGTCAAATTCAACAGTGAAAACTTAGAGTATATCCTGGATATGATAAAATCCCTCCAGGGGAAAATCCATATTGAGCAAATGCATAAGGTGAAGGTAATTTTTGACGACATCACGGATGAAGTGATTATTCAAAATCCGGGCTACCTTTCTTCAATCGACGCCAAATTGAAGTCGCTCATCATACTGCTTTACCGCCAGGCCCATTTATCCGTCAATGAAGCCCATAGAACAATTGCAAGCATCAATACCCCGGAGATGAACAAAGATTTGATTGAGAAAATTGAATTATACCTGTATGAGCATATTGATGAAAAGTGCTCCATCGAATCCCTTGCCCAACAATTTTTTTACCACCCGAAGCACCTGTCGAAAATTTTCCAAAAGGAAAAAGGGCTAATGCTTTCCGAATATATTCAAAAAATGAGGAACGACAAGGCAAAAGAGATGCTGAAGGAGACGGATACCGCAATCAATGAAATATCCGAAAAGCTAGGCTATTCCAGTGTAAGCCACTTTTATAAAAGCTTCAAGAAGGAAACCGGGAAAACTCCTTTCATCTACCGTCAACAGTATCTCTCCGTGCCCTGTGACCCATTTCCGGCCGCCAACCAGGCAAGGTAATTCCGGCAAAAGCTGAATTCGGGCCAGAATGTCAACAATCCTATTTATAGCTTATCATGCCTGTTACAAATCACAGCGGCCATTGTCAGAATTAATAGCCGCTATCCCATGGCCTGCATCCGATCCGATAACACAGGCTAACAAAGGCATTGTTTTCTATAGGCAAAATTGCTAAATTATATTCCAATAGAAAAAATGGCAAGATAGATCCTGAAACTCATCCGGAACGCGGTATAGTTATCTCCATCTTCCTGCAAGTAAAGCCCCATATTTTGATTGCAGGTTAACCAATATGCCATGGGTCACCTGCACATTGTCAATGTGTACAACAGCTGCATCACTGCCCCTTAAAAGGAATTTGAATAAATTGGATACGTCATGTTTTTTAATAGTAAATTGTAAATTTTATATCCTTCCGGTAAATAGCAGAATTTATCTCGATTTCATGCGGAATATGGCAGCCCATTTCCTTCTCCTGTAAGCAAATATCCATGACTCGCTATCTGCCCTTACAATGGATGAAATGGCACAGGTTTTTCTCCGGCTATTCACTGCCGATATATTTCCTTTGGAATGTGGAAGAGGAATAGTCGTCTATTTGCCGTTATTCTTTCTCCATTGGTCCACTTGTTTCTGCTCTTCCGCAATAATGGTATCTACCCCTGCAGCCTTCAGCTTGCTTAAAAATTCCGGCAGCACCTTCTCCGGATCGACTGTGCCCGTATCCAGCATTGGGTGGTATTCCTGCACCAGGGAATTGCATTTGGCCAGCTCGTTTTTTATGGGCTCGGGATTAAAATTAAATCCAAGGGCGGGAGAGGCAATGGCTGTGTTGTTGATTTTGAGCGTATCCTCCCAGATGGTTAAATCCTGACCCTTCAATATTATTTCGTTTAACTGGTTTCCAAACTCCCAGCCCAGGGAGCTGTAATCATACCCGGAATTTTCAATCATTTCGGCCTTACCGTCGGCATCGATTATGTAATGCCTGTTTTCAATTCCCAGGCAAAGGGTATTGTACAAGGTTTTGTCCTTAAATAACAGGTCGTAGAACATTACCGCCCTTGCCGGGTCCCGGGAGGTCTTGCTGACTGCCGTCATGTCGCCGGTGATCATGCTTGTCACCAGGTATGATTTTGAGGCGGGCAGATCGTACACAGGCTCTCCATAGGCGGATTCCTGTCCGACAGCTCCCCCCGGCTTATAACAGCCTCCGGTATTGAAGGCAACTTTTCCCTGCACCTCACTGAGGGTTCCTGCATCCTTCCGGAGATACGCCTTCTGATACCAGTCCCGGAGTAACCTGACATTTTTCCTGTATTCATCGGTTTCAAACTGGTTCAGCACCTTGCAGGCAGCATCGTCAAGCCTGACTACGCCGGGGACATCGCGCCCTGCAATCTCATCGAAGTTGTTATTGGCCAGGATACCGCCCCAGGGAAGATTTCCTTTGCAAAAAGCCGCCGGAGTTACATCGGGCTCGCCATTTTTCACCGCCGCCAGCAAAGGCTCCAGATCCTCCAACTTTGCCACTTTGCGGGTGTCAAAGTTATACTTGTCCGCCAGACCTTTCATAATGACGAATTCATTGGTCAGCGCCCATATCTGGTAATTCGGTATGGCATAGATGCTGCCGTTTATCTTGCAGGCTTCCCATCCGATTTTCGGCAGTGCTGCAAGAATTGTCGGAGCATATCTGTCCAGTAAGCCGTTTAGCGGCAGGAAAGCTCCGTTATTGACATTCAGATAGTAATTATTTGCCCAACTGCCGGAAAAGCACAAGTCAAATTTTTCACCGGCTGCAATGACCATCTGCATTTTCTGGTCATAGGTGCCCCAATCTATGGATACAAGATTCAATGCGGCATTGATGGTGCCTTTCAACTGCCTGTTTATTTCATCCGCCACTGTTTGCTGATCTGCCTGAGGCTCCCCCGCGTCAATATACCATTTGATTTCATAGGGATCAAGCTTCCTCCTTGATAGAGCGGCTTCATTGGCTGTATCCCTTCTTGCGCTTGCGCCTGACAGGTTTTCAAACAGGGAATTAACGCATCCGCAGCCCATAAGTACCGATAATAACAGCAGCATTAAAGCTGTTATCATCACTAATGCCCTTGCATTTTTAGATTTGTGCATGGCCATCCCCCTTTACTATTTTAGTGTATTGAAGGTACAGGCCGGATTATAATGCCCAGGCTCATAAAGGAATTTTCCTTTTACTATAGAATTGAGACACCTGCAGATAAAAGCTTTTTAGCGGCGTAGGCTATATGTTCGGATGTCATTTGATACTTTTCGAGAAGTGCACGGTAAGCTCCGCTTTCCCCAAAGGTATCCTGCAGGCCGATTCGCTTCAAAAACGCCGGGTGGTTTTCCGACAGGCATTCTGCAATGGCCCCGCCCAGTCCTCCGATCACCGTATGCTCCTCCACACTGACCACGGCCCCCGACTTTCTTGCAAAACGGAGCAGTGAATCACTGTCGAAGGGCTTTAATGTCGGGAACTCAAGAACAGCGGCCGAAATCCCTTCCTTCTCCAACAGCCTGGCTGCCTCCAAGGTTTCATTCAATAACGTCCCGCTTACTGCCAGCGTGATATCCGTGCCAGCCTTCAGCTCTTTTGCTTTTCCTATTTCAAAAGCTTCGTCTCCTCCATGGCTGGAACCCACATGATCCCGGGAAATCCGCAGATACACCGGCCCCTTGTGCTTCAGCATGGCCCGGACGGCTCCCCGCACGGTTTCGATGTCCGATGGCACCAGCACCGTCATGTTGGGCATTGCGCGCATCAGCGCCATATCCAGGACCGATTGGTGACTGGCTCCGTCAGCAAAGTCTGATAACCCCGCGTATCCTCCTGCCAGTTTTACATTCATATTGTTATAGGCGATCAGGCTTCTTACAGGGTCGCCTGCCCGAAGTGTCAATAAAAATGCAAAGGTGCTCGCTACCGGAATCAATCCGCAGGCGGCCATGCCTGCCGCAGCGCCCACCATATTTGCCTCGGCAATTCCAAAGTTGAAAAACCTCTCCGGATACTTTTCACCAAAAAGCTTTGTCTGTGTGCTGCTGGAAACATCCGCATCCAGTACCACCATTTCCGGAAATTCCTCTCCCAGTTCGCGCAGCATTTCTCCAAATACAAGCCTCATGGGCTTTAATTCCGCCATCTTCCATTCCTCCGATCCTTCTGCGGATGCTGTTTACGTATACGCAGACAGGCTTTTGCTGATTTCCTCCACTGCCTGTTCATACTCTTCCTTCCCTATGGGTTTTCCATGCCATGCAGCCTTACCTTCCATGAAGGAGACGCCTTTTCCTTTTACCGTCTCTGCAAGGATAACTACCGGGGCTTTCAATTCCAGCGCCTTTGCAAAATGATAACGCAACGCCGTGACATCGTGTCCGTCACAGACCAGTGTCACGAATCCAAAGGCCTCCATTTTCGATTTCAAATCTCCCATGGGCATCACTTCATCGACAGTGCCATCCAACTGGACACGGTTTTTGTCAATGATCACCACAAGGTTATCCGGCCTCCATTTGGCGGCAGACATCAGTGCTTCCCAGTTTTGTCCCTCCTGCAGTTCTCCGTCCCCGCAGAGTACAAAAACCCTGTGGCTTTTTCCCTGCAGCTTCGCTGCCAGCGCCATGCCAATCCCAACGGAAATCCCCATGCCCAAAGATCCGGTGGACATTTCCACCCCAGGCAGCTTGAACATGCATGGATGCCCCTGAAGACAGCTGTTCAGCTGCCTTAACGTACCCAATTCCTCCGGAGGGATGATTCCCTTTCTTGCCAGTGTAGCATACAGGGCTGGAGCTCCATGTCCCTTACTGAGGATAAACCGGTCCCGTCCGGGCCAAAGCGGTTCTTCCGGCCGGAAGCTCAAAAACTCGTCATATAAAACCGTTATTATTTCCGCCATGGACAGGCTTCCGCCGCTGTGTCCGCTGCCGGCCTTGTAGATCATCTTGATAATACTCAGCCGCAATTCCTGAGCACTTCTTTGCATTTCTGCCACATCGGCCACAAAACCTCACCTCTTTCTGAATCCATTCAACTGTTGTCTCAACCATGTTTCGGAATCTTATTGTAGTGCTCAAGCATCGGAAGGATATATTCCGCCGCGCTCCGAGCTGCGGTATCCGGGTCCGGCACAGGCAGAATCTCTATAGCGGCCCATCCGTCAAACTCAGCTGCTTTCAGGCCTTCGAACACCTCGCGGAAATCGATATGCCCGCTTCCCGGAGCCAGCCGGTTGGAATCTGCGAGGTGGATGTACCGGATTTTGGAGGCGTTTCGTGCCAGACTGTCTCCGAGCCTGTCGTCTTCGATATTCATGTGGAAAACATCGGGCATCAGCCCCAGATTGGAAAAATTGAGCCTTGCAAGCAGCTGCCTGCCTTCGTCAAGATTGTTAATAAAATTAATTTCATACCGGTTCACGGGTTCCAGTACCAGGGAAACGCCTTTTTTACCGGCAATACCGCAAATACGGTCCGCAGTGTCCGCAAACAGCGCCTCGGCTTCCCCGGGGGTTTGGCCCTTGCCGATAAAGCCCCGCGCCCTTCCGATGTTGACCAGCCCCCCAAAATCTGCAGCCAGTTCAATCAGCCCGGTAAATACACCGATCACTTTTTCCCTTATTTCTTTGTCCGGATGGGTAAAATACAGGTCCAAAGCGGCATAGACCTGCCCCGTGCTGATACAGCTGACTTCCATGCCATGCCTGCCAAGCCATTGGGATAGAGCTGCCGGTTCTATCTCCTCCGCAGTTTTCAAAGCCAGCTCAACACCATGATAGCCGTATTCCGACGCTTTCCTTATTGATTCTTCAAAACCTCTCCACACTACAAAGGTGGAGGGCATGGCATCCTTTCCCGAGATTGCCACCGATAGTTTCATACTGCCTCTCCTTATTTGCAGGTATTTTGAATAGAAATTATGAATTAAGAAGCCTTGTACACCATTCATTCACAAGAGCGGCAAACAGTTCTTCCTGTTCTATCTGCAAATTGTGCCCTGCTCTATCCAGGACAGCAAATGTCGCTCTCGGAAAATTTTCCAGAATGCCCCATGCATCCTTATATCCAACGCAGGAGTCCTGTTTGCCTAGGATTATAAGGCTGGGTTTATTATATTTCCCATTCGCCTTATCCACATCAAACGAGAATTCATACCCGGTTTCCTGAAAATGACTCAGAAACGTTTCATCGGCAATTTCAATTCCCGACATTATTTCGTTTTTGAATCTTTTATAAATTGTTTCGCTCTGAACCACGGCCATGGAATTAAAATTCTCGGCCTCTTCGGGCGGCAGCTCAGATATTAATGCCTCATCCTTTACTAAAATAACCTGTCCGGGGACATTCCGTTTTTTATGATCCGCTATAATAACAGGACAAATCAATAAAACGCCGTCTACCCTGTCTGCCATTTTATTGATTACTCCTCTTGCCAGATAGCCGCCGTAGGACTCTCCCGCAAGCAGGAAATTTTCACCGGGGATGAGCTTTTCTATAAATTCGATGATGATCTCAAGCATCCTATCGGCATTGACGATCCATTCGGCACTCCCGGACTCTCCCATCCCCGGCAGGTCCATATAGATCCTTTTATAATTTTTTTCAAGCTCTGACACCGTCTCCATGCACCCCGCCATTACTCTATGGTCCACAGAATAGCCATGCAGCATCAGGATTGGTTTTCCCTCACCTAGGATTTCATAGTTTATTGATAAATCTTTTATCTTGCATTTCATCTCTGTTCTCCCCCGCAAATGCTTTGGAACAGGCGAGTGCTCTCTGTTCCATGTTTCAGCGCTTTTAAATTTGAAGCAAGGTTTGAGGCGGCTAATTGCGGCCTTTTGTTTTACAGGTATTCGTTTTGGGTTTTATTATATACCTGCACCGTCCTCTGAACAAGCTCTGAAATGCTGCCGTTTGTGTAGCATGACGCTACAGTCCTGATGGTATCGTTAAAAGGCGCCACCCATTTTTGATCAATCCTGTCATAGCCAATGGCCGCGCCTACTATGCTGCCCACAGTAGCGCCATTGCAGTCTGTGTCGGTACCGCACATGACTGCTGTACCGATCGTCCTGGTGTAATCCAGTTGACCATGCAAAAGTGCCAAAATACAAAAGGCAAGATTGTTCAAGCCCCCTGCAAAAGGCAAGTGTCCGTATTTCTGATAAATCCTGTCACAGGTGATTGTCCAGTCGTTATCCTTTGCATGCCATTCCCTGACTTCTGCGGCCAGCCCTGCCAGCCTGGATTTACGCGGAATTACCGATAAACCGCCCTGAAGTATAGTATCCACCGTAGGATTTTTGCTCAAAGCCGTACTTATGCAGGCTGCAACAAACATAGAGCCGTAAAGGCCGTTTTTGACCATGTTGAGAGAGGCCTCCCGATGGGCTATCCTCGCGGCCCTCCTTGGATTGCCCGGAGCTATGTAGCCCCAGAAATCGGAACGTATCGTCCCGTTGATTCCTTCGCGCATGGGATTCAATTTTGTTGCAAATTCGCCCACCTGTTCTTCATAAGGCCTGTCTTCCGTCATATTTATGAGATGAAAAACCGACTGCTTCATTGCCGACCATAATTGGGTATAGGGTACATTTTCAAGGACGTTTCTGCACACGTCATAATGAGAAAAGCCCAGACCTTTTTTCTCGGTCAAATTCAGCGCAAGGATGGTATATCTTGTGTCATCATCGTCTTCAACATAGGAAATGTTTCCCTTGGTGGATTTTTTATGCGGCACCCTTATGCCCAGCTTTTCAGAGCAGGCAGGAACCCAGTCCGTCAAAGGATAGGCGTCTGCGCTTTCAAGATAATCTTTGATATACTGCCTTCCGACTCCGATTTCAAAAGGTTTTCCCAGTATAACCCCTGCACATCTGCCGTGCCACGCCCCCCTGACCTTTTCCTCATACCGCTCGTCATCTATGGGGTCAATTTGCGGAGGTTCTGCAGCATTCTTAATAATTTCCTCAAAATCATTGGGTTCTTCATAGGGATAATCCGGACAGAGCCCTTCTTCCCTGAGTTTCCAAAGAGCAATATAGGCTTCCTCCCAATCCTTTTCAGAAAAAGCGCCTCCGTCTTTTTTCCCTTCGACGGATTCAGGCTTGAATTCATCGCCGATCCTGTAGCCCTCTCCCTTTAATTGAGTATACTCGATTGAATATATATCTTTCCAACTTGCAAAGCCCGGCATATCGATTCCTCCATTCAAGTCAGTTTGTTTTTATAGATTCCGGTTCCCGGGAGTCCATCCTTGCGTTTCGCACAAGGCTTCCTCCACTTCCGCAATCAGTCCCAGCGAAATATCGTGCCTGCCGCCCTCATATTCTGTCGCCAGCCAGACATCAAGAATGTCCAGCGCTTCAAACACTCCGGTGATTTTTCCACCCAGACAGAGAATATTTGAATTGTTGTGGGCCCGGGTCATCCTGCCCATATAGGTGCTTGTACAGAGGGAGGCCCGTACTCCCTTGTATTTGTTGGCAAGAATGCTCATACCTATACCGGTAGAGCATATAAGTATACCCCGTTCAGCCGCTCCTGTCGAAACCGCCTCTGCAACCTCTGCGGCAAAATAGGGATAACGTACGATTTCAGTGGAATTACTGCCGACATCCTTATAAGGCAAACCTTTCTGATTTAAGTATTCGATAATTTGCTGCTTTAATTCATAACCGCCATGATCATTTCCTATCCATATAGGGGTATGTGTCATACTATCCTCCAATGAAACGTTTCATATTCATTATAATATTTCCTCTTTGAAAAGTCAAGCAGCCGGCTGCCAGAGACAGAATTTTAAAGGGACAGCTGCTTCCAGCTGCCCCTGCCCAGGTTGTTTATCCATGCCTGCTATTATAACGGTATCCGGCAATTATGCCGGATCATATTCTATTGCAGGGCTGCCGCCTGCAAGGTTACATTCCCGGAACCGGAATTCATGGTCCATTTGACCGTCAATGTCCTGTTTGCCGATGCCGCACTGTATGCAAGCGTATATACGGCGTCATACTGACCCGATTCGTTGGATACTGAAGTATCGATATAGCTTGCTGCCGAGCCGTCGGACAATATAGCTTCCAGCTTGCCCCCCGACTGCCACCCTCCAACATATACCTTCAGCGTCCGGGTAGTGGTATCCGCCGGTGCAGCGATCTGAAAGCCTTTATTTACACCGCTTATATAGATGCCGTTGGTATTGTTCGAACCGCTGGCGGTAGGTGTGCCATTGGTCCATGACATGGACCGCGAGTCATCGCCATAATTATTGACGGTACCTGACCCCACCCGGGTATAGTTGCTGATCCGGCTTCCCCCGCCCGACTTATGGTCATAACCCGACCAATGTGCCCAGTCTGTAGTGCCTACGGAAGTGAGATTGACACTTGCCGCGGACAAAACGCCGGACCCGGACAAGGAACCGCCGCCCGGCGCAGGTGTGGGTGTCGGTGTAGGTGTTGGTGTGGGTGTAGGAGTTGATGTAGGTGCAGGCGTTGATGTAGGTGCAGGCGTTGGCGTCGACCCTCCCTGGGGCCATGGAAATGAAGCTCTTAAGCCAATCTCTGACTGGTCAATGTTTACAAACCCTCTTGCCAAAGCCGGAGAGCCAGCTTGCAATGTGAAATTGCCGTTTGCGGCATCCACAAATAACGGATCCATGCCTGTAACCGAATTTCGGTCAAACTTGCCGTCAAACAAGGTTTTCCAGTCTTCAAAGGTACCTTCTCCGGGCAGTGCGCTCTCTATATCCCCGTAGTTATAGGAACCGCCGTTTGGGAAATAGAACACATTGTTGTTGGAAGCGGTGAAGGTATCCGGATCCCATGGGCCGTCCCCGCTCCATATGAGGTAGAAAGCCACTGCGCCAGGCATATAATAAATGTTATGCGTTAAGGTTATATCGCTGACGGGATATTTTCTGGGATCATCCTGATCATAGTTCAGCATTCCGACGGTATCCCACGTGACAAGATCCGGATCATCCTGATAAAAGATATTATTGTCAACGACATTGTGCTCGCCCTTCACATACAAATCAAACATATCGCTGCCGCTGCTTATGTTACGGATAATGTTGTTTCTGACTGTAAAATTACGCGAAGAGTCATCCAGATAAATACCCGAAATTCCCACACCAAGACTATTGGGTATGGTATTCCCGCAGTCATGAATGTAATTGTTGCTTATCACATTATTGACGCCGCTGACCCTGTAAGTGTGTATCGGACCGATATCGGTCCCTTCCTTTACACAATTTGTTATTTCATTGAAGCTCACATTGTTATTATTGTGCCGGTCGCTGTCATTATCAAATGCACGTACGGCAAAATTTACCGACCCGTCGATTTTATTGTGTGTAAAATTGACGTATTGGTTGTTGTAATTCGTAAATGCACTGGAATAGCCGTTTACGATGCCGGTATTTTCAATCAGATTGTTATCGATGGTAATAATGCTGCAGCTGTCGTCTATCATGTTTATACCATAGAGTCCCGTATTTTTAAACCAGTTATCGGTGATAGAGCAGTTGGTGGTTGTCGTAGCATATCCCCTCATAAAAACCGCATTGGTTCCCGCATTGTACAGTTTGGATCTTGTTACGGTAATGTTGTCGACATCCTGCAAGGCGAACAAGGCATCTCTTGAGAAATAGGGGCTGTCTTCAAAGACGGGGATTTTACTGCTGCAGTCCGTATCCTCAATCTGCAGGTTGGTAAAAGTTATATCATGTACCTTGTTGTTTGCGCCGGTGCCTGTCAGCTTGAATATTGACATTACCTTGGGTGCAATGATTTCCTGGTTTGCTATGGGCAGACTCATTGGGTAGTAATAAAGCCAGCCGGCAGTTTGGTCAAGAAAAAATTCGCCCGGCTGATCCAGCAATTCCCGTGCTCCCTGGACATAGTACTTTGTCCCGACGCCGACATCCAGCCAGTTAGCGCAGGCATCGCTCATGGTGATCACACGGCTGCTCCTGTTGATATTTGTGATGGGAAAGGTTTGCGAATAGGTTTCCTCCATTATGGTATGGATCTGGGCAGGAGTTTTCGTATAGTCAAAGGTTGGTAAATCCCCTTGATTGAACTTGAGCTGTGTTTGCTTATTGGAGCCTGTGCCGGCTGACTGTAAGTAGGTGCCTGCATTGGGGTACCGTGCCATCACACCCGGGGTATCATTTTCATACAGTCTGTTGAATGTCCACGAGGTGCCGCCATTTATTTCATTTACATTTATTTTATAGATGCTGCCCGATAAGTTGCCCCATGCGTTGTCCGAATCCAGGGTCCACCCGGCCAAAGCCCGTCCGCCGATGATTCTTGGCATGGTATCGCCCGGATAACCCGCATAATAGATTTTATGTCCGTTTGTACCCGAATCGCTTGGCCCAAAATTAATGGCAGCATCGATGAAATAATTTCCGCCTCTTAAATATACATAGATGTCGCGTTCCATCCTGCTGTTTATGGTCCTTACAACATCACGGGCCTTTGTGATGGTCTTCCACGGACTTTCTATACTGCCATTGCCTGCTGTGTCACTGCCTAAAGGTGAAACATAATATTTTATCGGGTCCTCAGCCAGTGCTTTGGAACAGGGCATGCCCAGAAATACACTTGTTATAAGCATGCACATGATAATAAGGATGGCTAGACTCTTTTTTGACATATTCGACACTCCTTCCGTTTTGTTCCTGTGTTTTTTCATTTTGTGCCGGGTATCTTCATTATCTGATATACACGGATGATGTCTGTGAGATGAAATAAAAAGGCAGCTTTAAAAAACATGCTACGTGCTCATAAGCCTGTCATCTCCTTCTAGGGCATATTTTCTTTCCAGAATGCGCTTGAATGAAGTGATTTAAACGAAATACCGCTTAACACGCTAAAAGAAATGCGGTGACCGCAGGGACCAACGAATACCGCTCCCTGCGTTTTCCATTATATAAGCCTGTACATAAAAAAAATAGTGTAATAAATGATACTTTCATGTGAATATTGACTATACTTTTTTACTGCAAAATTGGAACATCTTTCATTTTCAGTATAAGATTCCTTCAAGCGAAAACGCCTATTTTCTTACCGCATAGCCTACGCTCTCCCTGTAGATTACTTCCGTGGGCAGAACCAGGTGCTCCCCTGGCCCCTTCATGCCCTTCCCGTGGGAATTCAGCCTTTTCAAAAGCAGGTTGACGCTGGTCTGTCCCAGCTCATATTTGGGCTGTCTGACAGTAGTCAGCTGCGGAGAGCAAAGAGCCGCCATGTCGATATCATCAAAACCGATGACGGAAATATCATAAGGGATATTCATCCCTCTTTCGCGGATAGCCTTCATTGCGCCGATGGCCATAAGGTCATTGGATGCAAAGATGGCCGTAGGCTTGTTTATCCGCCGTAAAAACTCTGCGGTACAGGTATAGCCGCTGTACCAGTCATAGGAACCTTTTTTTATCAATGACTCGTCCACGGGCAGTTTTTTCCCCTCCAGGAACTGAATATATGCCTCGAGCCTGCTTTTACTGCTTCTGGACTCAAGAGATCCGCTAATAAAGGCAATACGGGTGTGCCCATACTCATACAACAGCTCCATAGCCTTGACCGTCCCTCCGGAGTCATCTACATTGATGACGTCATAGGCTTCATTGACCTCTTCTCCGATATCTACGAGGACAAGACCGCTCTTTTCCCGTACTTCATCCATTTCCTCCCGTGAAATTCCCGGCTTTACCAGAATAATGCCGTCAACATTCTTTTCCAGCAGGACCTTGACATAGTTCCTTTCCTTCTGGACGCTCCTGTCGTTATTGCATAGAAAGACCGAGTACCCGGCTTTCTGTGCGGCATCCTCCGCTCCCCTTGCCAGCTCGGGATAAAAAGGATTGCCGATATTGGGAATTGACAGGCCCAAACTCCTGGAGGTGTTGGTTTTCAGCGATCTTGCCGCCGTATTGGGTATGAACCTCAGCTTTTTGACCGCCTCCTCCACCTTCTTCCGATTTTCCGCCGAAACGGTCGAAAGGCTGTTCAAGACATTTGAAACAGTGCCCAGAGACACGCCTGCTTCTTTCGCCACATCTTTCATCGTAGACATCCGGTTATACACTCCCATGCTTATTAAACGTTTCATTCAATTTCCAATGGGGTATGCCCCCATACCCCCTCGCTGCGGGCGAAATGAATTCACCCTACGCTACACTTCGTGCCCCACACCTAATCGTGGCGATTGAACAACGTCTGTTGGGGATTGCTACCCTCCACTTATACTACAGCGAAAACATCTTTTACTATCTCTTTGGTAGTTTTCGCTGTAGTACTACTGACTGCTTTTTCAATACGTAATCCACACCTTAGAGGAGGGGGACTCTGACGTTGTTCAAATGTCAATAGTATATACCATTCAAAAATAAAATAACAGCTATCACCGGATGAAGTTGACGGTTTCTAGCCATATTTTTTTGAAGCCAGATTTAAAGTATATTCCCTGGGTGTAACGCCAAATTTCATTTTAAATAGCTTGTAGAAATAGCTTTCATTGTCTATTCCGATTTTGGGTATGATTTCATGGATGCTGAATCTGGAATTTTCCAGCCATTCCACCGCTTTGTTCATTCTGACCTCGTTTAAATAATCCGTAACGGACATTTTGGTGACAGCCTTAAACACTCTTGCGGTGTGTTTGGAAGACATGTTCAGCTTTGATGAAATTTGAGGCAGGTATAGCCCGCTGTCGAAATAATTGGCATGAATGATGTCCTTGACAGCTTCCGCAAGGGCGAGCTGCTTTTCATTTTCCACCGCTCCGGTGCGGTTGACCACCACTGTCAGCAAAGTTATTATTTGAGACTGCAGCCGGTCAAGTGTCTGCATTTCCAGCAGCTCCGCCGAAAGCAGGTTGAAATTAACAAACACGGGCTCCACTCTTTGCGCATTTAATTCGTCCACCGCAGCTTTGACCGTATTTATCAGCTGCAACAGAGCCAAAATGATGTTGCTGTAGTTGAGCTTTGCAATCTCTTCGAAAATATCACCGAGGGTCTCCTTGATGTACTCTATATTTCCGACCTTTATCTCCTGTGCCAGTTTTCTTTCAAGGACGGCTTTAAACCCTGCCTCCCCGTTCTTTATATTCATGCTTACTCTGTTCCGGGTGATAATGCATCCGTCTCCAAGAACAAACCTGTACATGGAAATGTCCAACGCCTCTTTATATAACCGCGTAAGCTCTTTTACATCGTGACTGCACCCGCTGACGGAAACGGAAACCGTTATTTTAAAATGATTGAAAATAATCTCCTGGGCCTGCTTTATCATTTCCTCCATTTTATGGAGCATATCCTCTTCTCCGTTTCCGGCGTTCATGATAATGATCATCTGGTCGCTCTTTAAATCCACAGCCTCGCTGGCATACGCACCCGACAATGTTTCCGATACGATGTTGATAATGGCAAACCGGTATAAATCCTTGTCCTTATTGTTGTATTTTTCGGTATAACCCGCATAATCGTCGATTTTAATGACACAAACGGCAAAAGCTTCTTCACTCGAAAGTGCGACGCCCTTTTCCTTTCTCATCGCTTCAAATTCGTCTTTTGATACCGAATAGCTGTCTGTCAGCAGTTCCCGCAGAAAATAATTCTTCATGATCCCCTTGTCGGACGTTTTCTCCGCTTTGTACTGGTCCAATTGTGCCAGGGAATAATTGTACACCTCGTTTAAAAAAGAGATTTCATCCACCTCCTTTTGGCTGTCTACAGGGATATTACCCGTCTTCAGCAGTCTGACAAGCTTGCCTATGGGATGATAGATGGACCTTGAAATCTTGAAGGTAAATATAAATGAAAAGACGATAAACGCCAGGGTAATAAGGATAAAATTGTTCTTCATCTGACGGACACTTTTAAAAACCTCGTCATAGGGCTGTGTTTTTATCAATACCCATTTGCCATTATCTGCATCCATATATGTAATCAGGTATTTTTTTCCGTCAATTACCCTGTCAAAGATCCCCCAGGTATTGTCTTCGCCGGCCCTTATATAATTTTTATAATTCATCTCCAATAAATCGCCGAACTCGTCGTTGCCGGAACTTCCAATGAACTTTCCGCGGTTATCCATTATGAATATTTTATCCAGCCGGTTCTCCTCAACCATGTTCAATTCACGGATATTTTTTAACAGCCAGTCCGCATCACAGTTGATAATAACGGCTCCATTCATGCGGCCGTCGCTTAGCGTAAAGTCATAAATAAAATAGGTGCATACATTTTTGGTCGTTGCAACGGATTTCCGGGTATAGGTCATCTTTCTGTATAAGGGGACCAGCTTGGGAACCTCCTTATAGGATTTGATAAGTTCATCCAGGGATGCGTCCTCAAAGATGATTCCATCACTCAGGGTGGTATAATAGGTCCTGTTTTGTCCGTTATAAATATAAATTGAGTGGATGAAGGGATTGGTATTGACAATGGAAGTCTTTACCGTATCGATATCCCTAGCAGCCTCGGTGAAGTCAATATTTACACCGTCCTTCAGCCTTCGGATATTGGGATTGTAATACAATGAAAAGCATAGGCTGACAAGCATGTCATCCATATAGTTTATATTAAACTTTATCTGGTTTAAAATCTTTTTATTTGCCGAATATTCATTCTTTATCACTTCGTTTTGAAAGGTATAGTAGGAGAGAAAGGAAAAAAACAGCAAGACGAGTATCATTCCAAGCATAACCCAAAGATAGATCCTGTTTAAATATTTTTTGGTCAAATATTTCCTGGATTGAATCATGGTTTTAATATTCACAAAAATTAATCCCCTTATATGGAATGGTGCGTGTGAGATAAAACATGAGCCATATAAATATTTTAGCAGAATCTGGGTTTCCGGTCAAATACCCTGTGATATCTTTTTCCGGATAAAATCCAGCGCCGCATAGGGGAGAAAATCAGCTTCACAGCATTCTAAATCTGATCGTTTCTGCACAGTTTTTGCCCTATTTTAAGAAGACCTAACCCATTCGCTCAGGTATACTGATTATTAGTTGGGTATTTAAAAAAACAGGAGAACAATATGCAAAAAGTATACTTACAATATGGCAACAATTCCGGCAGAAGGATCCCCCTGGCGATAGAGCTGAGTCAATGCAGGGAGGAAGGAAAAGACATTGCGGAATATTCCCGGAAAGCTGAAAAAATATGGGATATTACGGATTTCAAGGATAGGGAGGCCGCAGCAAAAAGATTTTTGCGGGAAACGTATAATCTTCCGGTCGCAGAGAGCTTTCCATACTGTGAGCCCAATGGATATGACGAAATCCTGGCCCAGCTTCCGTCGAAATTCCCAACCGGTGGCAGGACAGCTTTGGCCGACAATCAGATATACGGCAAATTATACGGCGGTATCCTTGGAAGATGTGCAGGCTGCCTCCTGGGAAAGCCGGTAGAACAATGGTCCCGGGAAGATATTGCCGCATTGCTGAAAAGAATGAAAAAGGAAAGCTTCGACGATTATCTGCTGGAAACGGAAAACACGGGCTTTGAAGACGGGACAGCCCATCTTCCGGGTAAAATCGAACATATGCCCTTTGACGATGATATCGACTATGTAGTGCTGAACCTGCTGGTCCTTGAAAATTTCGGAAAGGATTTTACTGCAGAGGATGTAGGCGAATGCTGGCTAAACTACCTCTCTCTATTTTCCACCTTCTCTGCCGAACAAATTGCTTACAGGAATATAGCAAATTTAGTACTTCCTCCGGAATCCGCCACTTCCGCAAACCCATACAGAGAATGGATAGGAGCGCAGATACGGGCTGACGTATGGGGATACATCAATCCAGGCAACATGGAAAGAGCAGCTAAGCTCGCATACACCGACTCCTCCATAAGCCATGTGAAAAATGGGATCTATGCGTCTATGTTTAATGCGGCTATGATAGCAAAAGCCTATACAACCAATTGCATAGAAGATATTATAAGCGCGGCGCTTGACTATGTACCAATGAAAAGCAGACTTGCAGAGGCAGTACAGGATTCATTGCTTTGGAGGAAAACAATACCCGGCTTTGAATCTGCACTTGATAGGATGTATGAAAAGTACGGCCACTATTCGCCGGTTCACTCCATAAACAACGCCATTGTCTGCTGTCTTGCCCTTTTATACAGTGGAGGAGATTTTGAAAAGGCCATATCATATGCCGTATCCGCCGGACTGGATACCGATTGCAACGGAGCAACCGTAGGATCGGTAATGGGTATCCTACTGGGCGCTGAAAATCTTCCCCCAAAATGGATAGCTCCTTTTAACGATCTCTATCAATCGAATATATCGCAAATCGGAATGATAAAGATCTCCGGCATAGCCAAAAGACTGATGCAGCAAATGAATAATGGATAAATAAATGCAGGGTAAAACCTCAGCAGCCCGAAAAACGCCAATAGCTGGGAGGATCTTCCTAAAGCCTCCCAGCTATTGATCTTCATCTATGAAATTTTCATTTTTTTTCTCACCATATCAAACAATTTCATTGAAACAGATGGACTTAAACGCGCACATACTGTCCTTGGAAAACCGGATATAAACATCGTGCACGCCATAAACCATCTCCGGTAATTTCACCGGTACCTTCCGGAATGCATCGTACCCGCCGGTGTTTTTACAGTATAGCGTCCCGATTACAGGCCCTTCTTCATGATCAAGGCGGATGTACACCGTACCGTATCCGCCTTCCTGATTCCCGGCCGCATACTCGATTTCCGTCATGGCTTTGCCGCTGCCGAAATCAATGTTTGTGAATATGCCGCAGCCTCTTTCCGTTACATGTGTTAAAACGCCGTTTTGAGTTCTGATGTAATCCGTGGTTTTGTAAAGATCGCCTGCATCAAGCTTTTCAGCCGCATCCCTTGCCTTATGTGCAATCATCAACGGCTTCCCAATGCATAGCGTAACGCCATTGAGCGAAGCCTTCACCGTAATCTCCCCTTGCCCGGATTGAACGGCAGTTATTTGATTCCCTTTCACTGCAACGACCGTACTACCGGCCGTATATTCTATTTTCGCTTTTGACAGGTCTGCCTTACTGCCGTCGGACATAGTTCCCGAGATTTCTGCGTTCTGTGTTTCACCGACAAGCATTCCGTGCTTGAATGCAACGAAATCAATTTTCACGAGCGTTTGCGGTATAACGTCAACTTCAGCGACGCAGCACTCTGTGACGCCATTTCTTTCAGCAGTCACTTCAATCCTTGCCGGCCCCTCGCTCTTGCCTGCTAAAGTTCCCATATCGTCCACTTCTGCAAATCCATTCATTGCCTTATACTTACAATTTGTCGGGAAATCGTAATCTGCTGCAAATTGCCTGTACTGCGTCACAACGAAGGGCTTGATCTGCGCTTTTCCGCCAATAGCCAAAGCTCTTGGCAGATCACTTTCCGTGTAATCAACAATAGCCCCAACCCCGGACATGACCTCATCAATCAGAAAATAAACTGTGCTTTCCATCATCTTTCCTTTGCTGTTGACTGTGGCTGTAAGTTTTGCGACGCCTTCTTTTTTTGCCGTAACTACACCGGCACATACTTCAGCATGATCGCTGTGCATGCGGTAGGAAATTTCCGTATCGGGAATCTCCACGTAAAAAGCACCTGATGCAGTTCTGCCAAACATGCCGATGGCTATACTTTCTCCGCTTTTTATGGATAGGGCGGAGCCTGCGATTTCCCTTCCGTCTGCTTTGAAAAAAAGATTGGCCGTCACTTCCTCTTTTACATACCTGAAATCCGGCAAAAGCCCGATTTCTCCACAGAGGATATCTTTGATCCCCAGCCGGTATGCGGGAGAATTATACCGAAGCCTGTAATCGGACCGGGCAGGATCCATAAACATCGGATCCTCCGTAGCGGTATTCCGGTCAAACCGGCCGCCGCGGAAATTCTGCCACTCCTGCAGGGTCCGGATATTTGGAACGCCGCCGTTGAAATATCCACCCTCATCCTTATAAAAGATATTCATGTCCGATGCTTTGAACCGGTTTTCAGGGAAATCGCCGTAACAGTCATAAAAATGGAAACCATAATTGTAAAAAATATTATTCACCGAGGAAATATCATGGTTGTAGTCCCCCGCCATCTCCTGCGTCAGCAGGGCGGCGCCGGATCTTTTGACATCGGCTGCAATATTATTCCTGAATACATTCTCAATGCCTTTGCCAAAGATCATTCCGTTGACTTTCCCCCCGCCGTGATGGTTAAACCTGTTAATCAGGTTATACGCCACGTCGTAACCGTCCGCCGCGTCATCCAGGTAAATGCCGAAGCCGAAAGAAAACTTCACGTCAAAATCATGCATCCAGTTATGGGCAATAACGTTGCAATGCCTTTTGTCAGTGCTCCCCGCTCCCCAGGAATTAATGGCGCCGGAATCCTGCGAATCATTGTTCAGGGCATACATCCGGTTATATTGGACGATATTGTTTTTGGTATGCAGAAATTCACGGACGTTCCCTCTGGTAATTGTCTCTTCTCCCACCTTATGTCCGATAAGGATCCCGGGGCGAAGCTCTTTGATATTAATGCCATACCTCGGCATGTGGTGTATTTCGTTGTGCATCACCACGTTGTCCCCGGATTCCTCAATAGCGATCCCTGCGCCGAAACCAACCGCCAAGCCGCCGTTATAAATATGATTGTTAAAAATAACATGCCCCCGGTTAATATCGTTCCGTGACAGGTTGTTCCCCGTAAGCATGACACCCGTATGTCCGAAATTGCTTATTTCACAGTTTTTCACGGCATTGTTCCTGCAGGTATTGTTTATATGGATACCATGTCCGCCCACATGATGGATACGGCATGAAGCAATTTCTATATTTGCGGCGCAGTCCATCCGTATGCCTGACTTTTCGGCATTCTGCAGTTCAATATTTTCAAAGATGATGTTCCTGGCATAAACATCGGTGTATGACGGCACAAATTCAACCAGGTGATCCACCTTTGAAACAATAATGGTTTGCTCTTCAATGGGCATGTTCCTGGGTTTATAGTATAAATAGCCTTCTTCTTTATCGGCATAAAACTCACCGGGTTCATCCAGGAGCTCTCTGGCGCCTTTGAAATAGTACCTTGAGCCCGTTCCCAGATTGTACAGCACTTCTTCCGTCAAATAAACGGTTTTTGTACCGTAGGCGATTTCCTTCACCGGTATCTCCTGGGTAAACCAGTTCCATTCTCCGGTATCTCCGCCCGGCCAGATGTATACCCGAAGCTCGTCGAGCTTCTTGATCTCCGGAAGGTTCTCCGTAAAAATAAAGCTTGATTTGTATTCCTTCCCCGGCCGCCCCACTACCTGGCTGTAGTCATGGTTGGGATACCTGGCCAGATTTCCTTTTACATTGTTTTCGGTCAGCATTTCAAACTGCCGTCCCTGTTCCATTTTTGCGCGGAAAATGCCGTTTTCCGAAGCCTCCCATCCTTTGACCTTCCACCCGCCCTTGATTACGGGTACTTCGTCCGGATAAGCTCTATAAACCACCTTGTTGAAGTTTTTTCCGCTGTCCTTCTCGGTAAAACGCAGGGGTTCGTCAAGAAAATAATCCCCGCCCCGCAGGGTAACGACAATATCCCCTTTTGCGTCATCAACCCTGCCCCTGACAACGGACTTGACTTTTTCCAGCGTCCTATAGGGCTTTTCAAAACTTCCGTCATCCTGATCATCACCTTCGGGTGAAACAAAGATGTATGAGGCTTCCCCGGGAGTACCCACGGTTTTCAGGTATTGGACATACTGCTGCAGCGCCCTGCTTTCAGCCATACTCTTGACATCCAGCCGGCTGAATAAAATATAATCCTCTCCGGTACAAACATATCTTTTAAAAAATATCGCGGCATCTTCTCCGGCAACATAAATATCCTTATCCACGCATAGGATTTCGCCTGCCAGCGCAATTTTTTTACCGTCCAGGCTTGCCTGCTGGCGTCTCGCATCGAGCTTAATGTGCCTGCTCCCCTGAAAAAGCTCGGCAATCCTCATCCTATGATCAAATCTATAATCAAAATAAAATATGTCCGCATATACCTCAAGCGGAACATAGACCCGCTCCCTTTTAATTACCGGTTTACCCGCTTTCTTTATTTCATTATATGCATACAAAAAATGACGATCAAAAAAGGAAAGAACAGTTTCTTCCTTCATCTGGTCCATGGTTAGCAAAAACACCGCCCCCGTCAGTATAGCCATTAATTTTCAATACTCTGTCAACGAAGAAAACTGATGGCATCAAGACCAATACCCGATGAACAAGTATCAGTCCCGACGCATTTTGAATAAAATCAGGCTTATCACCTTTTCTAGAAAGTAATTCCGCTTCTTTCAATCCCCTGAATGAAATATTTCTGTCCGACCAGAAAAATCAGGAGGATGGGCGCCATCACAATCAGTGTCCCGATATTCTGAACCGTTGAGAATACAATCCGGTCGGTACCGACGGAAGTGATAATATTCATCACGGCATTGACAACCGTTTGCTTTTGGCTGAAGAATATCGACGAATAGGTGATATCCGTCCATTGCCAGCAGAATGAGAATAAAAATACCGTCAGCATGCTTGAAAAGGCATTTGGCATCATGATCAGGAAATAGGTCCTGAAATATCCGTTACCGTCGATGTAGGCCGCTTCCTCCAGCTCTTTGGGCATACCTCTGTAAAACTGCCGCAAAATGTAAATATACAAACCGTTTTTGAGGCCAAGCCCGGACAAGGATAGAATTACATTGGGCCCTACCGTGTCAATCAGCGAGGTTTTAATAAAAAGCAAATTAAAATTTCTGAATTTCAAATAGTAGGGCAAAAGCTCCGTCGTAAACGGTACAAGCATGGTGAAAATCACAAGGAAAAAGATAAGATTCACGCCCGGTACCTTGAACCTGGCAAAACCATATCCGACGAAGGAGCATATCATCACCTGGATAATAGCCGTGACAAAGGAAATCAGTAGGCTGTTTCCAAATGCCGACGGGATATTCATGGCTTTGACGGCCCTGTTCCAAAAGTAAAGCGAGAAGGTTTTCGGTATAAATTTTACGGTAGAATCCGACAAATCCTCCAGACTCATAAACGAAGTGATCAATTTCACAAAATACGGATAGATGATCATAAAAGCCAATCCGAAAATAATAATGTAAATTAGTGAAAGTGACAGAAATCTGCCTGATTTCCGTATTAAAAAGGCTTTCGAAAACTTCTTTTTTACATATTTTGTAATGTTTTCTAGCTGTATGTCTTTTTTCTTTTTGTTTATTCCGGTACTCATTCAATCCCTCCTTGCGCAGCCCTCTGGAATACCCTTGCCGCTGATTAGACCGAAGATTTTGTGTAGAGGTATGCTGCCATACTCCTCCGGCAGCATACCCTCCATCAACTGATTTTAAAAGATGCAGCAGCGGAATCAGTTCAGCTTTTCATCAATCTTACTCTGCATTGTATCTTTGATTGCCTCCATTGCGGCTGCAGGTGTCTGCGCTCCGCCGGCCACAGGGTCCAATGCCCCCATCCAGCTGCCTTCACCGAAAATAAGGTCCGCAATGTAAACATAATTCAAATCGGTAACGTCGTTTAGCATCAAGTAGTTTTTAAAGCTTTCACTGTCTCTGAAATTTTCCTTTTCCATGGCTGCCACCCTGCTTTGGTATTCATAGCCCGGAATTTCCTTGAAGATCTGGTTCAAAATGAACATTGCCTTTTCCTTCTCTTCCTGGTTTTTGTTCAAAGGCATTGAAAATACACGGAACCCGGAAATAAAGGAGTGATAGGTGTCTGTGTCGGGACCTTTGGGAAAGGGTACCAATCCGTAATCATCCTTCATTTCGTTTATATAGCCGGTAACGATCCAATCGTTATAGGGCAGGAAAAGTATGGGGGTATCCCTCCATGCATAGATGGGGGCATCCCAATCGCCTTCCGGCTTGGGCGCAACAACCTTGAGCGTATTGTACAGGTCAAAATACAGCTGTACGCCGGCGATGCATTTCGGGTCCTGACCGTTGAAAACAAATTTACCGTCGTCCTTTTTAATCACAGGCATGGCGCCGTTAGAGTTGACGACAGCGATTGCAAGGCTTTCATCCATGGGGATGATACCGTAGGAATCGTTTTTACCGTCATTATTGGTATCTTTGGTTGCGGCTGCACAATATTCCTTGAACTTATCCCAGGTCCATTCGTTTCTTGCCATCAAATCATAAATGGGCTCCAAATTCAGCCGTTTCAGCATGGAGGTGTTGACAAAAAGGCCCGATTTGTCCGTATTTTCATTAAAGACTCCGTAAATTTTGTCCCCTTCGGTGGCAAGCTTCGTCGGAACGGTGTTCCACACCGGGTTGTTGGGCTCAAAGGTACCGATGGCAGCCATGTTTTCCAGCAATCCGTTTTTCTTTAACGGAAAATAGACCAGCGCCGTGGAATCAAGAAAATCACAGTATTTCTGACCTGCATTAATGGCTGTTGTAGCCTTTTCAATGCTTGCCGTCCAATCCCCTGTTTTTACGAGGTTGATTTTACAGTTGTAGGTTTTTTCCACTTCGGCAACCTGAGCCAGGAATTTTTCATTGTATTCCGAAACTCCATCATCATCGCTGCCAATCCACGTTTGTGCCCAGTCCGACATCAATGAAAACTCATATCCGCCGAGATCTTTCGGTGCAGGCTCAGTCGTTGCAGCAGCTGTGGTCGAGGCAGCTGCGGTTGCCTGTGTGGTTTCCTCCGGCTTGCTGCCGCAAGCTGCAAATGTAAGCACAAATACACATACCATCACAATTGCAAATACTTTTTTGATCATTTCCCTTTTCATTTCAATACCTTCCTTCTTTCTTATTTTTTCGCTCCTTCGAAATTTTTCCTGAAACCTTTTTATCATTAACACCGCTTAATGAACCGGTATTCTCCAAAGGCCGCCGGCGGAATTGAATTCCATCCTTTGTCCGAACAGCCGGTTTATCCTGCGGTTATTATGAACCTGTTGCTTTTGCCATTCCCGTCCTGTCCTCTTTATTCGTCATAGTAAAATATCAGCCGTGAAATGATAAAGTAGATGACAAGTAAAATACATCCCGCCGACAGGAAGTACATCCAGGTCATTGCGGCGCCATAGCCGTAATCGCCGCCGATGAAAGTGGTATTGCTGATTAATTTTGTCAATTCGCTTCTGGGGTCCAGGAAGGAATCAACGATTGTATAAATTGTATTCACCAGCAGCATCGGACTCACAACGGGAAGCGTTATTTTCCAGAAGGCTTCCCATTTACTGCAGCCTTCAACATGAGATGCTTCGTATAAGGAAACAGGAACACTCTGAAGCGCCGACAGGTATATCAGGATCTGGACGCCTGAGCTGATCAGTACAAAATACAACTTGTCTATCGCCGAAATTACATATTTAAGTATGGCTGTGCCGACGGTCCCCCCCATCCCCAGGGAAACATAAAAATCAATCAGCTTGCTTACATTCAGCAATCCACCGGCACTTGCCGTAGTACTCATATTCGCAGCAGCGCCATACATGCTGGTAATCATATCGGTGGCTTCAATTTTTGCTATGATTCCGGTGGATACAATTACGGGGATAAAGAACAATGCCCGCGCAAAACCTCTCAGCCTGAACCTCTGATTCAAAATATTCGCAATCAAAAAGGAAAATATAAGGACAATGGGCACATTCGCCGCAAGGCTGATCAATATTTTAATCAAGGTCTGCTTAAAGGTCACATCCACATTCCAGCCTTTATTGTAATTTGCCAGACCGATAAAATTCTGGACCAATCCGCCGTTGGGATTATTTTTAACCTCATTCAAGCTGAAGGCAAAGGATTGGACCATGGCCGGAACAAACAGGTAGACGAGGCCTATGATAACGGGAAGCAGAAAGACGTAGCCTGCCAGTGTATTTCTTGTTTTTCCGGATAACTTGATATTCATGATTCTCATTGTTTCCCGCCTCCTTTTACCAGAATAAAGTCTTTTGCCGGTATCTCCGTCCCCATGAACGTTTCGGGTGTATTGCCGTAATTGACGCATACCCTACTGCCGTCCTCATAGGTTGTAACTGTTACCTGGCCCAGCCTTTGATGATTTTCTATCGTCAGCGGCTGAAGCTTTTCCAGACACGCCTGCAGTTTTTTATAGTTTTTCACAGCTTCATCATATCCGCTGCGATAATTAATGCCGGTGTAGATATTCTGTAAAAAGGAATCCCTCATGCTGGAATCCGGCTCCGCAATCCACGTATACCCCAGGGCTGATCCCGTTTCAGCCGTTTCCAGCAGGCAGCGGCTTAAATCGCCGCTGAGATTGTAAGACTCGCCGGCATAATTGATATACCCATGCAAAACAATTTGAGTAAAGGGCACACTGTAGTCCGTGGACTTGAAATAGCTGTCGGAAAGCGGCATCCCGGCAATCATGTCCGCATATTTGAGATAGTCCGCCGCTCCGCCCTTGATCAGCACTTTATACCCCTGATCCTTCAGGTATTGATAATTTTCCTTTGCAATGGCTACGGCCCTATCCCGGGTGATCTCCGCATTTTTTCTGAAATCCGAATGTACCTTTTTCCCGAAATCCCCGAGAGAGACAGCCTTTATTCCGAATTTTCCGGCGGATGCCACCGCCCCTTTCAAGGTTTTACCGGTTACTGCCGGCGAAAGGAGACTTATTTGAAGCATACTGTCGGCATAGGGTATCTGAAACACCGGGTGCAGGATCGTATCCTCTGCAGCCTTCTGCAAAACGGTCCTGGAGGCTTGCACATTGGGGTTGAAGCCATCGAAAAGCTTATTTTTCCCCACGGTCAAAAGGTCAATGTCAGGGTAGAAGGCGACGCCCATTTCGTCCATTTTCCGGACCAGGGAGGTGAAATCCTTTTTGCCGCCCAGCACAGCAATGGGCTTCAGCGTTTTATTATAGGAGCTGAAATATCCGTCGTTACACCATCCCAGGTACTTAACGCTCAGAGAGGCTACTCCGTCCTTTAAAAGGCTTTCCGCTATCCTTCCGGCCTGCTCATAGGTTGTAAGCTTCTGGTCGGCATTTACCCGAAAGCCGAAATAGGATTTTACCTTTTGAATGTCACCGATAAGCTCTACGAAGAAAGGATACCGGGTATCGTTGGGAAGTCTTTTGATCTCTCCTTTTTTCTCCAGATAGCTCCGGTAATATTTGGCCATTCCGACATAGCTCTTACTGTCTTTTGCCAGAAAGGCATACCTTATCTGTATATCCTCGCCCATTGTTTTCTGGGGGTAAATATTTGAAAATTGCCGGTCCCGTCTATTCCCATAATTGATCACATCGCTGCTTAATACAATAAAATCAGGTCTTGCAGTGTTATAAGGCATTTCAACCGTCGCCGTATCCGCTTTCAATACCGCTGAGGATATTCCTCCTTCGATGATTCCGAAAAGAGCATTGTTCTCCGAGGTTACTCCGAAAACAGGTAATAGGCATTCATTTGCCAGCACACTGCTGCGGTTTGTCATAATTGACGTATCTTTTGAAGCATCATACCCATACAGCGTTAATGCCAGGGAGCTCATCCCCTGAATTCTTTTTGTCATCGTATCCATGATGGCTCCCGAGCCATCGGGCATAAAAATCTCACCCGGCTCTCCGCCTTGTATGGAGCCGAAATACTTTAACAATTCAATGTTTGTCATGTGAAATTTTTTGGGAGAGGCAAAGCTTGCCTTTGGTATTCTTACAACGAGATTCTCCTGGTCCAGAGAGAATTCGACGGTGATGTTAAACGCCGGCTCTTTGGTCGTATCCTTGCTGGCGGCAACCTTTTCCTGGTCTGCGGTTATAATGTCCAGCGTCAGGTCCGTTTTCGCCAGATACTGATTTAAGGCTACTTTTTTACGGTTCGTCACGGTTTTTCTGATTTCATACACGGGAATTGTACTGATATTTGGGTATGCGGCACGCAGGATGTCCCTGTCCGACTGGGCTCTCAGTTTTTCAATTTCCTGGTCGCTGATGAGCCGGTAATTCTTTTTGATATCGGCCTTCTCTTCCTCCGTAAGCTTCGGAGAATTCAGGATATATTCCTCAAAGGTTTCAACCGAAAGCACCTCCGGCACCAGGTCCGAATTGGGATCGGTCCCCACCAGAAAATCGACCGACAGGGTGCGGGCTCCGTTTTCCGGTTTATGGACGGTGTACTGATGAAGCAGCACACTGTTTTTATACGAACTCATCGTAAAAGCTTTACTCTCGTCATCAAAATAACTGATGGTAAATAACGACCCGATTTCCGATTGAAGATCCTCGTCCTGTATACTGCCGTTTGTCTCCCAATCCAGGGGATTGGAAAGAAACACTGAGCCGTCCTTTTTATTTTTTACTGCAAACTGAGTTGTTGCTTCATCCATATAAAATTCCAAAGCATCATTTTCCATCATCAGCTTCAATTCCGGCGAAATTTCCTGTAACACGATTCCCCGGGAGGAATTATTCTGCTCCGAATACACCGTATCCAGGGAGAGGACCGGCACAGCGGCCAAAATCAATATAAATGCCACCAATCGTTTTATTACTTTCAACACCAACACTTTCCCCTCCTTTTAAAGCCAGCGTAAAGAGGCTTCCTGAAAGATTATCATGACAAAGGCTGCGATCTGTTGTATCAAAGATACGACCAGCATCGATAAAAACAACAGGATTCCCATGCAAACAACGGAAAGCAGTATCGTCAATATGGCTTTCAATATTGTATATTGATGGGTCACAATCACACTGATGAAAATCAATAAACCGGACCAGAAGATGGAAATTCCCATAAACACATTCAGAAACAAATTTTCATCCAGCGTTACAAAATTGCTTAAGACCGTTAACGGCACGATAAACAGGATCATCGGGACCAGGCAATAGGCTGTTGAAACCGCGATATCCTTCATGCTGCCTTCCCCGTCGAGAAGCGTTGTCAGGCTCCAATTCGACACGATCCACAGTACATAGGGTAAAACAATTTTCGCGATCTCGATAATCAGTCCCACTTTGTCCCTTTGCTGCTGGGTAACCGCAAAAAACCCTGAGAATTGATATTGTGACAATCTTGCAGCCAGCAATAAAAACACAATGCAAAAGGCGGAAGCAAGACTCCCCTTCTTTTCATGCTTTAAATCCCAAAACCCGTCAAAGGGCCGTACAACCACATGCAAACCATAGCGGACCTGCGACAAAACCACTTTAGCGTCCATTTCGCACCTCCCGGACCAATGCATTGATACGTTTGTAGATTGAATAAAGGATGGCGGCAGCCAGTATCAAAATAAGGACTGCAAAAATGTAGATATTATATTTTTGTATGACTTCCTTGCGGTAATGCTTAAAGGCCTCCGACGCATATTGCCCATTGAACCCGATGGTTTTGAAATAATCAAGGGACTCCTTGTACTGCCCTTTCCTGAGCAGTATTTTACCGATGGACTGATAAGCCAGGGAATTATTGGCGTTATATCTGAGAATTTTTTGACATTCCAGGTAGGCATCATCGTAATCCCCTTTATAATATGCGCTTACGGATTTATTAATAGCCTTGCCGTATTCCGTAGGCTCAAACTCCGTTATTGTTCCCGTCCCATAGTCAAGAATGAAATAATTCTCTCCCAGTCTTTCGATTGCCCTCGGGCTTTTGAAGGTCCCGAGCTGGCCGCCCTTGACCTGGTAACCTGCCGCTCCGGTACCGAACACATACATGAAATCACCGTCGCCGTTATAACAGAATATTTTGCCCATACTGGTTTCAAGCAAGGCATAAACATCCTCACCGCCATAAACCACGTCCACAAAGTTTGGCCACCATCCAAGGGCGGTGTCTCCCAGCGGAGGAAGGACATCATATTTTAACACGTTCTCTCCCTTCGGATTGAGCTTCTTAACCGGCGACGCGTCTTCATCCACCTCCAGATCACTGACGCTGCCGGGCGCCGCATTTGCCTGCGTGAAAATCTCGGATGCATAAGCTGCTGTCTGCGTCTGACTGACAGCATAAATAAATGACGCTTCGTCAAAAGTAAAATTATCAAACTCCGTAGGGACAAAATTCAGCATCTTGCTCTTCTGTTCCTTGGTCATGAAAAAGCGATAAATCGTTTGCCACAAATCCGGTTTGACCGGCGGGGCACCGGTAAAGCCCGTAAATTCCCCCTCCGCACTCAGTTCCATTATCCCCTTGTTCATTCCCCGGAGGATGACATACATCCTGCCGCCCATATCCACAAGCACTTTTGCAGGTAAATATTTAAACTGATTGACATCGTTTGACAAGAGTATGTCCGGCTGCGTAAAAATCCTGACGCACTTGAAATTCTCATCAAAAACGATGATTCTGCCATTTTCGGTATCACAAACATAAATTTGCTTTGAGTACCTGTCCGAATATAAGCCTTCCGGTTGTTTGAAGGTTTCGGTATGGCCGTCATAGGTAAATTCCGTAATGACCCGCTGTACATTAAACTGCTGATCGCATTGCAAAATACGGTTGTTTCCCGTATCTACGACAAACATGATTTTACGAACGGGGTCCGAAACCACATCCTCGGGTCCCTTCAATCCGCCGCAGTCGCCGAAAACATATTCCTTCACCGGCGTATATGCGGCAGGGGCCAGCCAATAGCCTGTCGCCCCGCTCTTATCTACGTCAACGGTATAGGACGCATAAGGGACGAAAGCATAAGCGCCATTTGAAAACAAGACCCAAACAAGTAACAGAGAAAATATAACTGCGATTCGCTTCCTCAATCGGACATTGCCTCCTATTCTTTGATTCCTGAAGTTGACATCGTGGTTACCACATTACTTTGTGTAACAATAAAAACGATAATGGGTATGGACATCATAAAGACAGAAACTGCAGAGCCTACGCCGGCCCTTGCGATACTGCCCGTAACAATCTGGCTCATGGCGAAGTTCAACGTTTTCAGGTTTTCCTTGTAAATATAGATGGAAGAGCCCATGCCCCATAAATTTTGTACGGAGAAAAGCGTCAATGTAAGCCACGCGGGCTTTACCAGGGGCATCGCTATAAACCAGTAAATCTGAAGCTCGTTAAAGCCATCCATCTTTGCGGATTCCAACAGCGATTTCGGAACATTCTGCTCCATAAAGGGCTTCATCAGGAATAAACCCAGAGGTGATGCCAGATAAGGTACGATGATGGATTTATAGGTGTCAATCCAGCCAAGCTTGGACATCGTCAAATAATTGGGAATTGCCGTAACAGCGCCGCTGAACATCAACGCAAGGAGGATTAAGGCATAAAAGGCTTTTGAGCCGGGAAATTTGTACATTGCCAGCGCGTATGCACAAAGGGAGGCAAACAGAATGTGGCCCAGGGTCCCTGCGACCGTTATGAATACGGTATTAAAAATATATCTTGAAAAGGGTACCCACGAATTGGCCATGAGGTTGAATAAATCGGTAAAATTCTGCGTCGTTGGCTTTATGGGGAAAAATTTCGGCGGAAATATAAACAGCTCGTTCATTGGTTTAAAGGCGCTGCTGATTGCAAAAACCAAAGGCAGTACCATAATCATTGCCAGAATTCCGAGAAATAAAAATATGACAAGATCCACCTGAATAGAACGGGTTTGAGAGCGTTTCAGTTTTTTGGCGAGCTGTATCGTGCGTTTTGACCTTCTTCTTTTCAGCATGGTTATGTCCCCACCTTCCGCAGCAGCTTCTGTATCACAATATTGGACCCGAACATCATTATAAACAGCACTGTAGCAATGGCACAGGCATAGCCCATATCAAAACGGACGCCTCCGTAATCCTCCAGATGCTGGGAAATTGTCCATGCCGCATAGTCGGTTGTTACAGCATTTCCGAAAAGTCCCGTGATAATGCCGCCTACGGTAAAAGAAGCCGTGATGCTCATGACTGCCGCAAAAAGCAGCTGCCCTTTAATGGAAGGAAGGGTTATAAACCACAGCTCCTGCCATCTGTTTTTTACACCGTCGATGACTCCGGCTTCATACAGTGCTCTGTCTACACCTTGCAATCCGGCAATAAAAGTAAGAAAGCTGGCTCCCAGGCTTACCCAAAGTATGATGAAAATAGCAATAGGCATGATGTATGTTTTGTCAGACAGAAAAAGAATGGGCTCATAGGTAATGTTGTACCGCAGCAGCAAGCTGTTCAGATATCCATATTGGTCACCGCTTAAAATAATGGTCCAGATGAAATATACGTTGGAAATCGCCGGCGCATAAAAACACAGTGTGATGAAAGCGCGCATTTTCGGAGGCAATTCGTTGATCAGCCATGCTACGATAAGACATAGAATATATCCGCAAGGCCCTGTGATGACGGCGATGGTTAAAGTGTTTGTGAGGGCCGTCAAGAACAAATCATCCTGAAAAAAAAGCCGGATGTAGTTGGCCATACCGATAAAACGGGGCGGCTCAATAATATTAAAATAGGTGAAACTATAATAGATCGCAATAAAAACCGGCAATATGACAAACGCAAAGAAGCACAATGCAAAAGGCAGCATGAACAGATAGCATACCTTATGCTTCCTGATGGAATACCAGGTCTCACTGATTCTCATCCGGATGTACTTTTCCATTTTACTTCTCATATTTACAGGATAAACTGCCGCTTCTGCTTTCATTCCAATACCTCCGTTTCTTAATTCTTCACTGCCTGTAAGGCGTATTTAAATCAATCCGCAGTTCGTCACATTTTGCTTTTATTTCATCATCGATCTTCGTCATGTAATCCAGAAGGCTTTCCCTGGGGTTTTTATCATCAATGATTACTTTTTTGATGGCAAAATTAATCTCTCTCTCGGTATAATATCCGCCGGGCAATTCTCTTCTTGCCTGGCTTACCGCCAGCTGCCGGTTTAATTTTATGAGATCGCTGTTGGACCAGGGCAAGCTCTCAAAAGCTTTGATGCTTGCCGCATTGTAACGCCCTGCCGGCCCCAGGACCTCTTCAATATTCCTTCCGAAGATGCCTTGAGCTTCCGCACCGGTCCACCACTTCATGAATTCCCAGGCCGCAGCCTTATGCCCGGACTGCTCCAGCATGACACAGCCGGACGACGTCAAATAGCCTGTATTATCCACACTGCCGTCTTCCCGCACAACACCGGGTATGGGGCAGAAATCCCACAATCCCCGTATGTCCGGCGCAGAAATTGCCAGGTAGTTTGCCATGGTATAATCGACAATTCCCATAGGACATTCGCCTGTCCTGAAACGGTTCATAAAGTTTATCTCCTGGGGCAGATTATATCCGGTAAAAAAATCCGTGAAAAACTTGAAGGAGTTGTAAGCTTCCTGCGTATCGAGGGCGGTTCTCAAGCTGTCCGTTCTGTAAAAATCCCCCCCGTATTGCTTTAATAATGTAAAATACATGGTCGGATCCGGCGGGATCCAGACGGTCATATTCTTTTTCAAGGTATCCGGCAGCATGACAAGAATGTCATTCCAGTTCAGATGATCCCCGATGGAATATCCCAATTCCTTTTCCAGGATATCCTTCCGGTAGAAAAACATGGGGAAATTCTGTGTTTCCGGCAAGCCGTACACTTTTCCGTCAAAGCTGTACGGTACCCAGATCTGTGGAACGAAATCCTTTTCCAGTTCTTCAAAACCGGGATATTTGCTCAAGTCAACCAATGCATTTCGCAATCCGTAGTTAACAGCTTCCGAGGAGGCCATTTGAAGATAAACGTCAGGTCCCTTGTTGGCAAAGGTTGCCGGCAGCAGTGTACCGGGGGCCACCAGCTCCAGGTCCACGTTGATATTGCGCTGGGATGTAAAATAGTTGTCTACCAGCTTCCTCATCACCTGTGCCTGGTCACGGCCGGCCGTGGTGCCCTGGGCAGCCATCCAGACGGTTATGGTATCCTTTTTGACGTTCTCATCACTCAAATAGTTGTTTTGATTCCGGAAGGAGGACAAAAACATTCTGATTTCAAAAACCAGGTTGCTGAAAAAGCCGTTGCCGGCCCTGGGTACCTTTTCCTCCGGTGAGGCCACCACCATATAGTCGACGGACAGCGGCTGATTCAAGGCGGTGACCATCCACTCGGCAAGCCCGCTCAAATCGTCCTTGAAGCTTTCAAGCCGCCGGGGGATGGTGTCGGCATCCCTTACCATTGCCTTGATTTGCGTGATGACTCTCTGTATTTCCGAACCTGACTCTCCCGACTCACCGCTGTATTCCGTCAATTCCCCCAGCGCCTTTTCCAGGCTGTCCCGCTGGACATCCAGATCCTCCAATGCGTCGGGGACGTAGCTTTCCAGATCATAATCCCTGTTTTCGTCGGGCGTTGTTCCTGTCAGCATGGTTATGCGCCGGTAATCCGAATTCAGTTTCAAAAGACAGGCGTCCACATCGGAAATGATCTTTGCCATCTGTGTTCCGGTGGCTGCCTCCAGCTTGATTTCATGCTGGCCCTTATCGAAATAAAACAAATAGGGTTCATGATTGTTATCTGCCAGGGTTGATACTTTCCAGTCCGATGAATAGTCAAATTTGAAATTGCGCGCTTCTTCGAAGGGTATTTTGCCGTCGATATACAGCTCTCTCACGGAGGAGAAGCCGCTGATGACATTTTGCTGCCAGCGCATCATGATTTTATAAAGTCCAGGCTTGTCGATATTGATTTTCCAGCTTATCCACTGACCCGGCTTGTTCCAGTTAAGTCCGTTGATGATGTTCAGCTTGTGATTTACCGGCGAACTGGGCATTGTAGCGGTAGAAGTCCTGTCCTCATACGGCGAAAGCCCGGAGGAGGATTTTTCAAAGGGCTGTTCTGCTTGCATATACAAGGGCTCGGCCTGTACCGCCTCCATACTTTTATACTGCGCGATATATGTTTTATAATCGGAAATTTTTTCGGCTCCAAACAGCCGGATACCTGCAACGGCCATACTGTCCTTGATGGATTCAAGCCGGAGGGTATGCCTGCCTTTTGAAAAATAAAACACATAGGGTTCGTTGATAAAGCCCTGATAGTCCTGCAAAACCTGATGATACCAGCCTGCTGCCTCTACCTGTCCGGGCTGTATATCGTCCCCGCTTTTATTCCGTGAGATGGGGCCGGCATCAACGTAATGACGCTGAAATACGATGCTTTGGGCTTCAAGGAAAGGGACCTTCCCGTCGATGGATAATAATTTTTGTATTTCGGTACTGCGCCCTTCAAGAGGATAATATTCAACTTCAATTTGGTATGCGCCGTCGTTTTCTACATCAAACTTCCAGGTGTCGGAACCGGTTTCTCCCGTTAGCAATACCTCTCCGGCATTCCCCTTATAATTTTTGACAAGAGAGGATTGTTCGCCTGTTTTTATGAGCTGATCATTATTAATCGTTACCTCATGGCTTGCAGCGTCCTTACTTACATTAAGCGAATATTCCCTGTAGGAGACAGGCATGGGCTCTCCGTCATATTTTGCTACGCTTCCATAGACACCTAATGGAAATAAGAGTATACACATGAAAATCATACATGAATACATTTTTTTATACATAAATTCTACAACTCCTTTTCCCCAAGGTTCACTGCCGCTTTTTCCGTACATGTCAAAGATACCGCTGATATTCCCCCTTTGGTTGTGCTCTGTGATTTGTATGCTCAGGCATGGATAACCTTCTCTCTGTAAAAAAATTAAAATATATGAATTTTCAATATTTAAAAGTCCTGCTCAGGGCAGCATTATAGTAAGCCCGATTTCTCGGGCTGCCAGGCAAACGCCTTCGCTCAATCCATAATTTACATAAAATTGATATTACTCGCACTGTTCAAGCTGCTATGATTGTTAAGCTCCAATGAATTCCCGGTCTTATTACCGTTTTTATTATTATACTGCTTTTTGAATAGAAATACATTGCATAATTAGTAAGTATGATTGTACTTTTGTAATCTATTCTGCCTGGACAACCCCTTTTAATGCTTTCGGCCGAAGGATGAAAACTTCCGACTCAAACAATTTATGTACAAGCTTGATATTCTTGCCATAAATATTACTTTTATATGAGTTTATCCATTATTGTCATTTCGTAGCTGTAACAGGCGCCGGGGTGCCGCCTGGGACATTTGCGGCTTCCGGCCACGGGAAGGTGGACCGCAAACCGATACGTGACCGGTCAATGTTAACAAATCCCATTGCCAGAGCCGGCGAGCCTGTCTTCAAGGTAAAATTATTCTTTGCAGGGTCGGCAAATAACGGATCCCGGTCTGTCACCGAATTCTGATCAAACCGATTGTTCCATAACGTCCTCCAATTTGTCCAGGTCCCGTCACCCGGCAGCGCATTGTCGGAGATGTCGCCATATTGATAGGTTCCGCCGCCCGGGAAGTAGAACAGATTATTATCCGAAGCGGTAAAGGTGCCCGGATCCCACGGGCCGTCCCAGCTCCAGATGAGATAGAAATAATGTGTACCGGGCATATAGTAAATATTGTGCGTTAACGTTATATCTTCCACAGGATATTCATCCGGCTGGTCCAGGTCATAGCAGAGGGTACCGACAGAGGTGCCTGCTACAAGGTCTGGGCTGTCCTGATAGACAATATTGTTATCGATCACATTATGCCGGCCTTTTGCCATGATAGCATACATATCGCTGCCGCTTCTGATGTTATGGATGATATTGTTGGATACCGTATAATTGCATGAGGAATCATCCAGATATATGCCCGTAATCCCAAGATTCTCCGACGTATTGTTCCCGCAATCGCGGATCAGATTATTGCTGATTACGTTATTGACACCGCTCACCCTATAAATGTGTATGGGTGCAATATCGCTGCCTTCTTTCACACAATTGGCTATTTCATTGAATTCTACCCGGTTATTGTTGTGACGCCCGCTTTCCGCATCGTAACCGCGGACTGCAAAATTAACCGACCCGTCGATTTTGTTATTGGTAAAATCAACATACTGGTTGTTATAGTTCGTAAATGCACTTGAATAGCTGTTTACAATTCCGGTATTCTGTATCAGGTTATTATCTATTTTTATATGGTTACAGTCACTGTAAATCATGTTTATTCCATATAAGCCCGTATTTTTAAACCAGTTGTCCGTAATGGAACAATCCGTCGTCGTCGTATTTTCACCTTTCATAAAAATTGCATTGGTCCCCGCATTAAGCAGTTTTGATTTTGTAATGACAATGTTTTCAGCATCCTTTATTGCAAACAAGGCGTCCCTGGAGAAATAAATGCTGCCTTCAAAAACCGGAAGCTTGCTTTTGCAATCGGTCCCTTCCACCTCCAGGCCCGTAAAGGTGATGTCATGAACCTTATGCTTTGAGCCTGTGCCCGACAATTTAAATATTGACAGGGTTTTTGCGGCGATGATTTCCTGATCTTCAACGGGCGTTTTTCTTGGAAAGTAATAAAGCCAGCCTTCCGTATGGTCAAGAAAAAATTCACCCGGCTGGTCCAGGAACTCCTTTGCACCCTGGACATAAAACTTCGTCCCCACGTCCAGCTTCAGCCAGTCATCACAGGAATCGCTCAGAGAAATCTCCTTGCTGTTCCAGTTAATGGCTGTAATCGGAAAGGTTTGGGCATAAGTTTCCGCCATCACCGCGTGGAGCTGGGCAGGCGTCTTCGTAAAGTCGAAGGCCGGCAAATCGTCCGGATTAAATTTGAGCTGCCTCTGAGGATTTTTGCCTGTACCTGCCGACTGCAAATAACCTCCTTCATTGGGAAAGCGGGACATCACACCCGGAGTTCCATTTTCAAACAACCGGTTAAAGGTCCAGGTGGTCCCCACCTTGACCTTGTATATATTTCCGGAATCCGGAATCCAGCCTGTCAGAGGCTGTCCGCCTATAATCCTTGGCATCGGATCTCCAGGATAGCCTGCATAATAAATTTTATACCCATTGGTCCCTGAGTCTTCCGGTCCGAAATCGACGGATGAGTCCAGATAATATTTTCCGCCCCGGATGTATACATAGATGTCACCGGTCATCTCCTGATTGACAGTCCTTACAGCATCACGCGCCTTCGGGATGGTCTTCCACGGCCGTTTTATACTTCCGTTACCGGTTGTGTCGTCACCGGAGGTAGATACATAATATTTCGCCTGGATGCCTTCCGATTCTTTCGGATAGTACATCGCCACGAATCCTGCCATTGCCACAAATACAACTGCAATAATTGCGATTCTCCGTTTCCACATGAGCTTGCTCCTTCCTTTACTGTAGGATAGCTGGAACAACCGGAATCCTTGACCATTTCAAGACATAGTTGCATTATCCTTCTGCGCCGTTTATTATAACCTTTTCCCATTCTCCTCCGTGTATTCTGACAGTGTATTTCCTTGCGGCGGCCATTCCTTCAAAGCTGCCGGTCCTCGGACCAATATCGACCGTAAGGGTGCCGCTTTCCGTCTTTACTTTGATTGCGGTACTTGTAAAACCGCCCTTTTCATATTCAAAGCTTATCCCGTCGTCTTCATAGAGTGCAAACGTGCTTTCACCGCCCGGAAAAACATGCAGTTCCAGGGTTTCCGGCTGTTTTTCCCCCAGCCATGCCACCTCCGGACTCATTGGAAGGATGGCGCCCCTTCTTACAAACAATGCACCGCCTTTTCCCGCCGGCGGCCGATACCGGATATGCTGTTTTCCTTCATATGCTTCCCCGCTCCAATAATCTATCCAGGACCCTTCCGGGAGATAAATATCCTCGGTGAAAGCACCTGCCAGAAGCCAATCTCCAAGCATATACTGATGTGTCAGATTCTCTGCCTCAGGGTCATCCGGAAACATCAACGGCATGGCTCTCAAGATCGGCATACCGGTTTGATAACCGATATGAGCATAGGAGTATATATATGGGACCAGCTTGTAATGGAGCTTTGCATATTCGAGAAATACCTGTTTGAGCTCTTCTCCCAGCCACCAGGGGTGATCGATATAGGCCCAGCTGTTTACCTGGCTCCATGGCTGAAGGAAACCGAAATGAATACCCTCCGGCGTGTGAACATCCATATCGCAGGTCACATTCATATGCCCGTACAGGCCATATTGCAAAAGTCCCATTACGGCCGTGTCCCTTCCGCCGCAGTCACAAGTCCATGCAGGCGCCCAACGCTGGATTCCGGTATACCCTGTACCCACAAAATGCATAGGACGTTCGTTAGTATACTCCCTGTATCCCTTATGGACCTGCTTCGCCAGTACGGTGATCATCAGATTATGGGCTTCCTCGTCGGTCATCCCGTTTGCATAGAAACGGTCGGGATGATCATTTACAACATAGGCAGGGTCCTGTTTAAATATCCGGACGCCGCTGTCGATAAACTTTTTAAGATGCTCAAACCAGGGTTCACCCTTCTTTGTCAGCTTATCGAGACGAATCGGCTCGTGCACCCGGGTATCAAAGTCCAGTGACCCAAAGCCGAAAGGCTTTTGAAGCTTTCCGGCTTTGCCGTCCCCCGCTGTTTCTTTAAGACTAGCCTGGCGCTCTTCTTCCTCAAACACATCATAGTCGCAGCACAGCCACAAGCTGAGGTTGAAACCATACCGCCTCAATGCTCCGATAAAATTAACGTCCTGGAATTCCCTGCGGTTTTCTGACCAGGTGGGCATATAAAATCTTTCGTAGCTCCAGTCTCTTTTTGTGGAGCAATCATAGTGGACAGACATCCATCCCGGTTCCAGACCCAGCATGTCGCAAGGGATCCCCTCCTGCCGGAAGGTGCGCGCATCGTTCAATACGTCAAATTGCGACTGTTTTTCATTGCATATAAACATGAGGCCATATCCATAAAGCGGCATCAGAGAAGGTCTTCCGGTAATTTGGGTGAAGCTGTCCAGTATTCCTGCATAATTTCCCGCCATCAGGTAAAAGTCGAGGTCTCCCTTTTCGCTCCAGATGTTCATAAACTCCGGATGGTTTTTGCCTATATCAAAATAGCTGTCAAAGGTGGTGTTGAAGTACAGCCCCCATCCGCAGCTGCTCATGATGAAGGGAACCGGGCCATAGCTTTCGCCATAGGCGACATGATTCCTGAATGTGCTGCCCCGAAGCTGGATACTGTCTGTTTTCCGGTATCCGAGGCCGTAAAACTTCTCTTCCCGCGACAGGGCAAATGAAGCGCCGACGCCGGTTTCATCGCAGTGTGAAAACGGTTTCATACAGTTCATTAAAATACCCTTGGTTTTATCATAAAGCATTGCCGTCCCGTCTTTTTTATTGAGTACCAGAATCGCAGACCCGGTTTTTATTTCTACCGCAGCTTTACTTTCCGAAAGCTCATATTGCACCGGTCCCCAATCCATCCTGACAATCCCGTACCGTTCTGTCACCGACGGGTGAAATATTCCGTCTCTATTTATTCTTATCCTGAAGATATTCTCTGTTACGGCATCAAACCGCGCGACATCGCCGGTTGATAAATGAATCAGATTTGCGTCCACTCTTTGGCAACTCTCCTTTGGTTAACCATAGTAAAAATATCATACATCTTTTTTGGGACAAAAACATTGACTCCAGTGTCATTTTTTTGCATAATTAAGACATGAATAAAAAATTTCTGTTTTCGGACATCATCAAATATAAGGACTTTCCCTTTAATATAGAAATTGCCGATTTAAAACAGGATTTTCTTCCACACAGCCATGATTTTTCCGAGCTGGTCATAATTTTGGACGGAAATGCAACCCATGTCGTGGATGAATACGAATATTACATTAAAGCCGGCGATGCCTTTGTCATCCAGGGAAATACCCAGCACGGCTTCAAAAACATCAGCCACCTTAAGCTTTGCAACATCATGTTTGATTTGCAGAAGCTGAATGCCAACTATGTTTCCTTAAAAAAGCTGCCCGGATTCCAATACCTTTTTAATATCGAGCCCTATTACCGGAATGAATGTCAATTTGACAGCAAGCTCTTTATCGACCCTGTCAGGCTGAAGTTTGCCGAAAGCCTGTTATCCATGATACTGGATGAGTTTAACAACAGTAAGGACGGGTTCAACATTGTAATTGAGGTCTATTTTTTAGCGATCATTACATTTTTGTCCCGTCACTTCAGTTTGGAGGTAAAGCATGAAACACAGAAGCTTTACCTCATTGCTGAAGCCATTGCATATATTGAAAACAATTTTACAAAACAGATCAATATAGAAGAGGTTTCTAAAATGTGCCATTTTTCCACGCGGCAATTTTTTAGAATCTTCAAGCAGACCTATGGAATCTCGCCTTCCGAACATATCCATCAATTAAGGATGAATATGGCAGCCAGGCTTCTGATGGAATCCAGGCTGAATATCACTCAAATCTCCATCGAATGCGGCTTTTCGGATATAAGCTTTTTTTCCCGCCAGTTTAAAGCACATTTTTCCGTTTCTCCCAGGGATTTCAGAAATACTTACGCAAGATAGTCTGCAGGCCCCCTTTAGTTGTTGACAATTTGAACCAACGCCTCCTTAACGGGAACTGCCGGCCGGCCGAGAAGCTTTTCAAAATCGCTGCTCCCACTCTCCAATGCCCCGTTCCGGATGGCTTTTTGGATATCAACCAAAAAGGAAATCAGGAAACCGGGTAAGCCCGCACTCTCCATGACGCCGGCATAGGCGGCATCATCCACCTGCCGTACGGACACTTCCTTCCCCAGTACGGCTCCCAGAGCAGACGCCAGCTCTTGTTGGCTCATTGGCTTACCTGACAGCTCATAGATTGTATTTTCGTGCCCGCTGCCTGCCAACACGGCGGCTGCCGCTTCTGCATAGTCATTCTGCAGTGCCCAGCCCACCTTGCCGTCTCCAGCAGAAGTCACCCAGGGTGCGCCAGCCAGTATCCCTTGAATACTTCCCATCTCATTTTCCAGATACCAGTTGTTTCTCAGGAAGGAGTACGGAATTCCGGTTTTCAGGATCGCTTCCTCCGACGCACGGTGGACTGAAGCAAGGGACAGGGAGCTTTTATCCGCACTGGCCACACTGGTATAGGCAATAAACTTAACCCGGGCTGCCTCAGCCGCCGCGATTGCGTTTGCATGCTGCCGGATTCTCGTCTCATTGTCCCCATCCGTGGATATGATTAACAACCGGTCGACGCCTGCGAAGGCCGAAGCCAATGTTTCCGGCCGGTCAAAATCCCCCTGGCGGACATCTATTCCACGGGCCTTTAACCCTTCCGCTTTCTCCGGATCCCGGACACTGACTGCCAATTGCTCCGGCGGTACGGTTTTTAATAAGGCCTCTATAACCTTTGTCCCCAATTTTCCTGTAGCACCTGTTATTAATATTTTCATTACTTACCCCTCCATGTATGTTTTATTTGCTCTTTATAGTTTCTAGGCGGCGTGCCTAATATTCTATACAATATATCTCCTTCTATTACTAAGTACAATCAATTAAAATAGATAAATCTGGAAAAATTTTTCACCTTCTTTTCGGGCTGCTTATATCCATAAACGGTAGGATCGAAATTAAACTCCTATTGTTTTATCGGTATAAAAGTGGGTATAAATTTAAAGAATAGAAGTTAGTTAATTCTAACTATAAGTTTGGCATTAATAAATTACCCGTATTGAAAGGAGACTCCTTATGTTTGAACAAGTAAAATTAACCTATGGATTTGATGCGTTGGAACCCCATATTGACACACTCACTATGACAACTCATTATACGAAGCACCATGCAGCCTATACAAAGAACCTGAATGATGCGGCGGAAAAAGCCGGTATCGCCGGCAAAGCAATTGAAGACATTCTGGCACAGTGGAAAAAGGATATTCCGGAGGATTTCAAAACGGTCATCCGAAATAACGGAGGCGGCTTTTACAACCACAACCTCTATTTTGACCATCTTTCACCGAATGCAGGCGGGGAACCCAAAGGTTTTCTCGCAGAAAAGATAAACCTGACCTTTTCCAGCTTTGGTGATTTTAAAGGGCAAATCAGCAAAGCTGCAATAGGTCAGTTTGGTTCCGGTTGGGCATGGCTGGCCGCCAATGGGGACGGCGAGCTGAAAATCATGGCAAGTCCCAACCAGGATAACCCCCTATTGGAGACAGAGGGTATCTGGCAGCCGATTTTAGGCATTGACGTCTGGGAGCATGCCTACTATTTAAAATATAAGAATCTGCGCGCCGATTATGTCACTGCTTTTTTTGAGGTAGTGAATTGGGATAAAGTCGCACAGAATTATGAACTGCGCCGCAAGTAAACTGCCACCACCCGCAAAGGTGGTTGGCTTCTTATTTCATCATAGGTCGTAACCTCCTCATTTTTTCAGGCTCGTACAGAGCCTTTCTTTTTGCCCGCCATTACCTTTGACAGCATATTTTTGACGGCATATAGCCCTATTTGCAAATAGGGCTATGACCTTTTAAATATAATTAACTTTTAAAAATTTTATCCATTCTTCATAGAGATCTTTTTCACTTTTTCCTACTGTGTCTTTATAATCATTGTCCGTTATTAATTTTATGATCTTTTCCATTCCATATGTCCTGTCCAAGAATTCTATATAGGTATATGAAATTTCATACATGCCCCTATTCCCAAAAGAAACTGAGTCGGTTATTTTTGTATCTTCATAGGACGGAACAGTGCTGAATTTATAAGTTGGCTTTGTATTTCCAGAGACATATCCTGCCATGCCTTCATTTAAAAATTTGGATAGTTTGGGATTAATATTCCACATCAATGTGTGAACATATTCATGTAATGCTGCATTTGCAACAGATTCATAATTATTTTGCTTACCCGGGGAATTGGGCGAGGTAATTATAACTTTGTCTTTTATATTATCCCCAATATACCAGTCCGGTGCAATAATCAAGCCCCAAAGTCCATATTTTTTCATATGAAACTCCTTTAAGCTGGTATAAATATAAATCTTGGTTTTGTATTGCGGGCTCAAATTTGTTGATTTGGAAATAACGTCATAACCCTTCTGTAGTCTATTACTAATGTCAATCGCGGCATCTTTATCTTGTTCTTCATAATAAACTGTAAAATGTTCTTTTGATAGCTCTTTCATCCCTGCTACCTTTAAATTTAGCGTGGGAATAAACGACATCAGTACTGCTGCTATTAAGGCAGCAAAACAAATCAAAATTATTTTTATCCTCTTTTCCATCTTATTACCTCACATGGAAATTATTTTTTATGACTCATATTCGATTGATACGAAACAAACAAAAATATGTCTGCCACTTTATCGATCACCATCACTTATGGTAGATCTCAGTGTATCAACTTGCAAATTAACTATAAAGTTTTTGAAATTTGTGTAGTCTGTTAGCTTTCATAATTCAAAATAGAATTTGACCACAGAATGCTATGCAAAAGAACATAGCATCTTAGTCATTATAGACTTTTTCCGAACTCAACAATTTCTCTCAACTTTTCAATATATGAGCCATCACTTTGTTTATATTCTACGACACTGAAGCCAACAAGGTTAAATTCTTTCTTCAGCAATTTTAAACTCCCCATCAGGGTATCAAGGGAAATGCCATTTTTTGTCGGACACATCACTGAAGGAAAGCATTTTGGATCAACTACGTCTAAATCCACGTGGATATATAGATTCTTAAATCTCCTCGCTCTAATTACATCAATCAATGTTTGCGAATGATTCGCATTTAAAACTTGAATGTTCTTCTCATATATAAATTTTTCTTCAGGCGAATCAAGTTCCCTGCAACCAACCATAACGATTTGATGTGAGATTAATTTAGAAAGACATTCCCTGACAATATTTTCATCCCCCTCTCCTAATAAAAATCTCAACGGCATGCCATGAAATTTCTTACTGGGAGACGAGCTTGGCATATTGAGGTCTCCATGAGCGTCAAACCATATTACTGCAAAATCAGTGTTATAAAGTTTATTCAAGTATGAAACAGGAGCAAGCTCAACCCCGCAGTCTCCTCCAATAGTAAATATTCTTTGGGGTTTATGATCCAAGACTACTTCAATAGCTTTTTTTAGCTGCAAGAGGATTGAATCGTAGCCTAAAATATCATTTTTAATTTTTAGTTCCTCATCAATCGATACGTCAATTTGTTCATAACTGTTTTCAAGTAAAAAAGCATCCCTGATTTCAATCGCTCCATAATATAAATCCTTGTCTGTTCCAGAACCTTGCCACTGGGGAAATAATAGCTTTAAAAACTCAGTCAAGATAATTAACCTCATTTCTTATGCAATCATGTTCACAAGCGAACACTATTGGTTACTTACGGTAGGTAGGACTCGTTACATATTCCTTCATGGCTTTTACATGTCCCTTCATTGCTTTATCGTTGGGAGTATCATCAACGTAAATCATAACAATTTTCTATAAATGCTGTAACCCTCTAATTCCTTATACCTGCTAAAGCCGCTTTTTATATACATAGCCGGATGCCCGTGGTAATGCAAAAAGCAATCCAGTTCACCAGCCGCCGGATAGGCCTCCAGAACCTTGTAGCCTTCCTCTGCGGCATCTTTGGCCGCGCGGGCCAACAAAGCTGCGGCAACGCCTTTCCTACGGGCTTCAGGGGCTACGATAAAACAGGTGACGGATTTCACGGGCAAATCTTCGTTATCGGCCCAAATATCCCTGTTTTCACAGAGCTTCTTGTAATTTTTTTTGTCGGCGACATTGCACCAGCCAATTACCCGTCCGTCGATATACGCCAGATATCCTTGCAGCTTACGTTCGCTGACGAGGCTGATAGCAATGCTGCGCAGCACGTCACCCGTCAATTTCCCGGCGGATTCGGCTTCGATTCTTTCTTCCTCCTGCTTTCCCAGGTGATAATAGGTGCAATAGCACCATGCCCATTCTTGATGGTCTATAAACGCGACATTATCGAAAAAATAGAGGTAATCTTCCAGCAAGGCGGGCTCTAGCGGGCGGATATCAATTTGCATATGTATGGTCTCCTCCTTATTCTGAATATCTGAAATATAACGTGATAATTGCGGATGAATTTTGATTTTTATTATATCACATCCATCATCACATATCCTCTGAGGCCGCTGACGTTGTCGCCTGCTTCAAACCAGCGAAGCAGATAATTAAGGGCGGCGTCCCCCATCTGCCAAAACAAATACTACGCAAGAAGGCCAGGACAACGCCTGGCCCTTACTACCTGTCATATTTCTCGGACAACAGAGTCGTCCCGTTACCGATATTGTCAAATTCATTTTCCTTGATTAAGGTAACAAAGGCTTGCTCCGGAATATTAAGAATCTGGCTGGCTTTGGTAACGACTTCTTTCACAAGTTCAGCTTTCTGTTCTTTTGAAACTTTGCCGATTTCAAATGTTATTACTGGCATCTATCTCACCCCCTATCACTTATATTGTACCACTACTGAAAACAAAAAGCAGAAGGAATAACATTTCCTCTAGCCCCAGCGATATTCATTCAATGCTTTACGAAAAATTATTGTCTGTCTCCTTCTTAGCGAAATCAGATCATTAATGCATTTAAGCTGAAAGGGAAGAACCAGCCTTACGGGCGTTTGGACCAACAGCAGAGTTTTGCCTTGCGGCCGCTGCCGCAGGGACAGGGGTCGTTCCGTCCCACACCCTTCCACCGGGCCAGCGACTCGGCGCGCAGCTCGGCCATAATTGCTTCCGGAGCTGCTCCGCGTTTCCTGAGCTGCATGACTTTTTTCAAGGGCTGTTCCGCGCAGGCAAAAAACTTCTGCAAACCGCTGCATAGATAATTCAGGCCCTGCTCCCCATCTTCTGCCATAGCAAACCTGTCTTTGGGGCATCCGCCATTGCATACCGTCAGCCACGAACAAGAACGGCATTGTAAAGGAAGGCTGGTTTTCTTGCTGTTGCCAAAGCAGCGCTGCACCGGTATGTCAACCAACGTACTCAAGTGAGCAGTTTCTATGTCCCCTATGCGGTGCTCAGGAGCAACAAAGTGATCGCAGGAGTATACGCCTCCGTCATGTTCAACGATGAGCACCCGTCCGCAGGTCGGGGCCATCCAGCATAAGCTGGCAGTCCCCCCCGACCATACCAGCCCCGTTTCTGCAAACAACTGAATATCCAACCGTCCGAGATCGTTGCGGACCCATTCGTCAAAAACCGCACATAGGAAATACCCATATTCTTCACCGGTTACAGACTCTGCTGTCGGCTGTCCATCTGCTGTACGCCGTACAATCGGAATAAACTGGATCCACCCCGTATTAAGGTCTCTGAGTGCCCGGTAAACGGCGATAGCTTCCCTGGCGATGGCGGATGTGACCGTACACAGCAGATCAGGCTGAATGCCATGGGTTTGCAGACAGCGGACAGCCGCGACCGCCCTTTCATAAGTACCGCCGCCGCTGAGATCTTTGCGGTTTGCGTCATGCAGCCATTGAGTCCCGTCTATGCTCAGCCCCACATCAAAATGTGCTTCTGCCAAAAACGAGCACCACGCATCATCAAGCAGAATCCCGTTGGTCTGGAGATTGTTCCAGCAGCTCCATCCTTCCGGGAGATAACGCTTCTGCAGCTCCACTGTCCGCCGGTAGAAATCAAGTCCGGCCAGCGTCGGTTCTCCGCCGTGCCACGTAAATTGCACGATGGGACCTGGGCTTGCCTCAATATACTGACGGATATAGGTTTCCAGCAGGCTGTCCGACATGCGGAATGGATATCGGTCTTTATGTAAACCTCCGGTCTCTAAATAATAACAGTAACTGCATTCCATATTGCAGTGTGAACCCACCGGCTTGGCCATGACAGCAAAAGGCCCTGAAGCCTTCGTGCCTATTGTGAAAGCTTCACCGGTCCCAAGGATCTCAGCCTGCATACTAAATTCCTTCCCCGGAACCCAGATGCTCCCCGAAGAAGTGGAAAACCTTCTGCCAGGCATCCATCGCCTGCTGCGGCCGGTACATCGGGGTATGATAATACCAAAATCCGTGCCCCGCGCCGTCATAGCGGTGGAATTGATAATTCTTACCGGATTTTTTAAGCGCCTCTTCGTGCAAGTCAACCTGTTCCTGCGTCGGGAAATTGTCCTCGTTTCCGAATATCCCCAGCAGAGGGCAGCCCAGCTCAGACGTATAATCAATGGGAGCAACGGGATTGGCAGACGTCAGCTCTTCCTGGGAAGCGACCACGCGGCCACCCCAGCAGTCAACGGCCGCGTCGAGACCGCTCACTCTGCATGCCGCGAGAAAGGCGTGGCGTCCGCCGGAGCACATGCCGATGACCCCGGCCTTGCCGTTGGAATAAGGCAAAGAATTCAGGTATTCCAAGGACCCCTTACAATCGCCCATTACACTGTCGTCAGCAACACCACCGGCTGCGCGGGCTTTTCCCGCTATTTCATCCGGCGTCCCATGTCCAAACCGGCAGTAAATATCCGGACAAAGCGCAAGATACCCGTGCTGTGAGAACCGGCGGGCAGTCTCGCGGCAGAACTCGTCCCACCCCGGCATATGAGGAATCAATATTATCCCCGGGAACGGCCCCTTCCCAAGCGGTCTTGAAAGGTAGGCATGGATGCGATCACCGCCATATCCCGGCATTGTGATTGTCTCAGCCAGCATGCCTTCATACTCGTCAGTTCTTAATCGGTTCCACATAATGACTCTCCTTTTGCAGTTTTTATTCATATTTTTCCACTTAATTATATACTCAATAAACAAATTTATCCACTCAATCTCTAAAGAGTGCATGTGCCTACCAGAGCTTCTCCCAGGACCGTGAAGCGGCACGGAGCATAGAACACATGGAAGCACGTATTTGACTATATGGAAAAATATTGATACTATATTGCATATCAGTATAACGATGCAAAACGGAAAATACCGGAGGTTAAGAGAATGAGTTATGATTTATTTACAGGTTTATTAAAGATGTTTAGTGACTTTTCTCGTACAGATACACAAAATATAATTTTCACCTATGATCACACCAATAGTAATTTTTATAAATTAAAAGAAATGTATCCTATCGAAAGCATTGCGGGTGAAGGCAATGGCGCAGAAAAGAGCCTAAATCTTCTGCATTGGTTATCAAACAATATCTACTATATCGTATTAAAAAGCAGGGGGATAGTGAGATGCTCCAAAAATGGCTAAAACACACGATTGATGAACCTGTTGTCTATGGAAAGCTACTATGAACAAAATATATATCATAGGAATTGTAGCCAGCGGGAAAACAACTCTTGCAAAAAAACTATCGGAAAAACTTAGTATTCCATGGTATGAGTTGGATTGTATCGTTCATCACAATACCGAAACCGAACGGTACAAACGAACACAGGAACAACAAATTGAAGTAATAAAAGATATTGATAAAAGTGAAAAATGGATTATTGAAGGGACTTATCGAAAGTCATGCCATTGCCTGCTGGAAATAGCAGATACCGTTATTTTCCTGGATCCTCCTCTTTGGAGAAGAAAATTTCGTATTTTTAAAAGGTTTATCAAACAACAGCTAGGAATTGAGAAATGCCATTATAAATCAGATTTTAAAATGTTAAAGCAAATGTACAAATGGACAAGTGAATTCGAGGAAGACCGGCAGAACTTTGAAATCATGTTACGGCAGTATCAAGACAAGCTATTTAGATTATCTAATAATAATAAAATCAGCTTTAAAAATTTTCAGCAATCTGGTATAGTAAAGATATTATAGGATTCGTTATTGTTATAAAGTGTGCACTTTAAATTAATTTATATACGTGTGGTGATAAAATGAGTAAAGTAAAGAAAATATCTATTGCCGTTTCAATAATGTGTATATTTGTATTCAGTATACTTGCCGTCATTATCCATTTTAACGCAAAAACAAGTCTGTATCCAGTCGTTTATTTGAATAATGATTTTGGCTTAAAAGTGGAATTGCCAATTGATTGGAAAAATTATACCGTATTTTATAAGAAAGCTTGGATAGGTGACCCAACAGGTATATTAGATGAAAAACAAATCAATTTGGGAAATCAAATTGTCCTTAGAAGTGCTAAATGGACTAAAAGTAAGCCTACTCAAGATATTTTAATCAATATATTTAATAATCGGGAATGGACACATAGTACGCCAGAGGTAAGTTTAGACGTTTTTAGGTTAAACAATAATCAAGGACCTGTTGCGGATACTGAAACAGCGCGAAACTCAGAATATGTTTTTTCAGTCCCATCACGATTTGATATTGATGAACTTGATGGTGTCAAAGAAGTGCAAAAAATTATTTTTGGTAACAACAGAAATATTACAGCATTTTCGATTAATTGATAGTATGGATTCAAGATTCTTAAATAAGCATAGTGGTATGCAGGCATTTAGATTATAGTTATTCATAAGTAGTTACATACGCATTCCTGGTATTTTCCGAGAAGCCCGCAAATAAAAACGTAAGAAGAAGGTTTACTTTTTATATTCCTGCGGGGAGACCCCTGTGCTCTCTCTGAACACCCGTGTGAAATATTTGGGGTTTTCATAGCCCACTCTGAAGGCTACTTCCTGAATTTTCAGGTCCGTGGACCGCAAAAGCTCTTTTGCCTGTTCCATGCGTATCCTTTTAAGATAATCGACAAAGCTCATGCCTGTTCTTTCATTGAAAAGCGAGGAAAAGTAATTGTAATTCAGCGATACATGATTTGCCACCATGGTCAGGGAAAGCTCCTTGTGATAATTTCCATTGATATAAGCCAGGGCGCTGTCGATTTCGTCCGCTTGCTTCCCTTCATTTTTGTCCGCCCGGAGGAAACGGCAAATTTCCCGGATAAAGCGCTTGAGCTCTGCCGTATAGTCATCCACACACCGGAAGCCGCCAATACCGGCAAGGCTGCTGTAGCTACCGTCCAGTCCGGCTTTATTGGGGATGTACCACAGGAAATATTCAACGATGTAATGACTGATACATTCAACCGTTTTTTCTATATACCCGTGTTTGAATGCATTGATTTTCTGTTTTTCAAAAACCGCATCGAGAATTTCCGCAATCTTTTCCTCCTTGTTTGTGTAAACCAATTGCTGGATTTTTTTAATATCCTCCGCCGGAATCGAGTAGTTCTCTGACAACAGCTTGACGGAATCATATTGAATGACCCTGCCACAGTCCGGTACAAGTCTGTACTTCAAAGCCTCATAGGCCTCCAGGTAAGCCTTGCGTATGGCGGTGGCCTTTCCTATCCTCCCGCTTAAGGAAACAATAAAATCAAGGCCGCTCTCCTCAATGAACGTCGCCAAGCCCTGGAAATCCCATTCATGATCCGTAATAAACACCAGGTGCTTCTCGGTGTCGACGAAGCTGAATACCGGAATCCCACTGTCGTCTGCAAACCTGTCGATCAATAATTTGAGTTCACCCGGCGCAGGCGGGTTCATTTCCTTTTCGCCGGCCCTGCCGTAAGCCGCCAGCAATGCCTGCCTTGAATCCTTCCTAAGGTTTTCAATCTTTATGGTGTCCAGAATATTCTTAATCTCTATCTCAGACAGGTTGTCATTCAAAAGGACATAATTCAGTTCATGAATCCTGAACTGGTAAACCAGGTCGTTTACTTCACGGATTCTTTCCTCGGCGTTCTCGCCCTTCTGAAGTTCTCCCTGTACAGCGTCGAGGGTGCCTACAAGCTCTTTGATCCGGCCAAGCATTTTCCGCATATGGAAGGCCATCTCCCCGATTTCATCCTTCCCCGCCGCCGGGAGGTCTACATTCACCGCTCCTTCCTCGATCATGCGCATAGTTGCGACAATAACTTTAATCTTTTTCAGGATTACCGTCGTCAGGAAATAGGTAAGGACAACCAGCAGCACAAAGGCCGCAAGGCTTATAACAATCACTGTTGAGCCGGCTCTTTCCATCTGTTTCAAATAGCCGCTTGCCGCCGTAAAATAACAGATATAGCTGTCAATATCCCCGATATAATCATATACGGCCAGCAGAGGTATTTTGTTAAGCTCTGTGCGGAAATCTCCGCTGGCTCCGCTGATCCGGCTGCCGAGCATCTTTCCGACCGCTTCGGAAGTAAAACCGTTATTCTCCATAAAGCGGCTATTGGTACTGAAAACAACCTTCCTGTCTTTTCCGGAAAAAATAGTAAAAAAGGAATTTTCATTCTCGTGGTATTTGTCCAGATCGCCATAAAACACACTGGCTTGCATGGCAACCTCAATAATCCCCAGGTGCATGTTGGCAGGATAGCGCACCTCCCGGAAAAGGGATACCCTTGCCGGTTTGAACGCCTCCATGTTTTCAGGGACATGCTCCCTTGCCAGGTTCAGCTCCCAATAGGTCTTGCCTTTTAGCGCCATTGTGTTTTGCCATATCGGGTCGTTTTTGATAAATTCCTCACTGTATATCGTAGGCCAGATATCGTCAAACAAGGGATTATCCAGAAAAATCCGCAGCTGATAAATTCCCGGATTCAAATTCCGGATATTTTCAATTTCACGCAGAGAGCTGTTTTTAAAGTCAATCCATTCCGTCGAGGAATATTCCCGGGGCTCACTGAGAAACTGCATGAACTGTGTATTGCTTATGGCACTTTGGGCCGCCCTGGTTATCTCATCCACATTCCGGTCAATATTCATCCGGACATATTGTACCACCTGTTTGCTGCTTCCCAGCGCATTCTGCTCGGTATCGCTCCTGCTATTGTTCAGAAAAGTTACCGCAAAAACGGCAATGGGGATCAAAAGCACCAATGCATAGACGAGAATGAGTTTTCTTGCAAGCCCCAGCTTGCCGTGCAGGAAGCTTGCCCTTTTGATCCAACGGATACCTTCTCTGAAAATCTGATCAAAAATCATGAATTTACCAGTCCCCATTTCACATACCATGGCATCCAAACCTCATTCCATTATAAATGAAAGACATGTAAGCGGCAATAGCGTGGGTTCACACGCTTTATGGCCCATTGCTGTTTTCTCTCCTTTGGTGCTTCAGGTCATGCCTTACGGAAAAAAGCAGGAAAACCCCGTACCCGCCTTAGCGATGTCCGGGGTGGCTTGATATGCACCAGTGCTTAATTTCCGCTCATTTTCTTTTTATTCTTATCAAGGTTTGCCTGTTGTATTGCGACAATTTTGTCATACCCCTGTGCCGCCCTGAAATCGGTAAACGCCTTAAACAACTGGTCAAATTTCTCGTCCGACTCTGCAAGCATCAGCTTCGGCAGCGTTTCGCCCCATTTCAGTTCAATCTTGTCATAGGCAATCCCTTCGGGAGTATTGGCCACCGGGTTCAAATTGGTATAGATCGCCTGGCTTTTGGCTTTTCCATTGGTCCATTCCAGGTTGGATTTCTCCGGCTCCAGATAAGGAGTTTTCCATTGGTCGTTCACCGCAGGATTATAGAACATGTAGAATTCGCCAAGTCCGTATTTTTCAGTAAAGGTCTTTATTTCATGGTTCTTGAGCTCTACCATTTCCGGCGTCATCCTATCCCTTCCGTCCTGGGTTTTCCAGGTCACGCCTTCCTTGCCCAGCGCACAGTCCTTTTGGCCTTCGTCGCTGATGAGGTAGCTGAAAAACTTGATGGTCCTCTCCGGATACTTATTGGTCTTGGGGATGAAGCTCATAAGCCAGCCGTTTATAACATTGGCGGCTTTCAAGGTAGGTGTTTCAAGCTTGGAATTGTACATGGCGTCTATCGCCGTGTAGTAAGCTCCGCTATTGGCTTCCTTTACCGCATTGAGGGTACTCATTGACAATGACTGGTGAATCAGTGCGAAGTAGCGGCCTTGCTTGATCTTGTCATCGATCTGGGCATTTTTGTCGATAAAGATATCCTTTGCGATCAAGCCCATCTCGCTGGCTTTTCTGAAGGTCTTCATCCATGTAATATATTCGGGGTCGGACCTGCGGTCATAGATTTTTCCGTCCTTTTCCCACGGGATGGCAAGAAAATCCTGTATGTATTCATCAAAGCCCCAGTTACCGCGGTCGGTGAATTCATGTCCGCCCAGGGGGATCATGGGCTGGCCGTTTACTTGCGGGAATTTTTCCTTTGCAAGCTTTAATGCGTTGAGGAAGCCCTCGGGAGTCCGCATATCCGGCTTGCCGATCGCCTCATACATGTCGCTGCGGACCATGACCAGTTGATTGCCGAGGACAAAGTCGCCGTCCTTCATCAATTCAAGAGGTGAAGAGAAGTTGGCCCAGCCGTACAGGTTGCCGTCATCCCTTTTAAACCAGTTGACAATGCTGGGATAAGCGACCTTGTTAAAATAGGGGTCGTATTTGCCTGCCAGTTCATTCAGCGGGTATACCAATCCGCCTTCCTCCATGGTTTTTACCTGTGGGTCTCCCCAATAAAGAGTCATAACGTCGGGCAGGTTTCCGGAGGCTATCATGGTGTTGACTTTCTCGTTCTCATTCCCCGCAGGGGCGATGAAGTTGATGCTGATACCGGTTTTTTCCGTAATAAGGTCTGAAACAACGCTGGTTCCCCACTGCCATGTAAAATACGACAGGTTCACGTACCAATCCAGAGTGATCGGCGAAGTGTCGGACTTCCATCCGGGTTCAACTTCTGCGGGGGCGCCGGTAGTCTCATTTGCAGCTGTTGTTGCAGTACCTGCGGCTGTTGTCGATATTGCCGACGTTTCTGTCTTCCCTGATCCGGCTCCGCAGCCAATGGCCGCCGAAGCAAGCATCAGGATTGTCAGAAGAAGACTCACGAACCTGACAAGGCTTTTCTTTGCATTCATGTTTACCCTCCATTTTTGATATTTATTCTGCACCAAGCACATTCCTGTGCGGATACACGGCCACAAACAGAGCTTCATTCTTTAATCGAGCCGATCATCATTCCCTTTACGAAGTATTTCTGCAAAAACGGGTAGACACAAACAATAGGAAGCGTTGTTACAATCATTGTAGCCATTTTTACCGATTGGGAAGTGACTCCCATGTTGTCCTTTATTATTCCCGGCACATCCTTCATTACATCATCGCTGTTCTCGGCCACCACCCGGTAGAGAAAGGTCTGAATAGGCCTGAGCTCCGGCCTGTCGATATAGATGACCCCCATAAAGAAGTCATTCCAGTTGGCAACGCCTACAAAAAGTGCAATTGTTGCAAGGACAGGCTTGGACAGCGGCAAAATGATCCGGACGAAGATGACCAGGTCGTTGGCGCCGTCGATTTTTGCCGATTCCTCCAGTGACTCGGGCAGCGTCCTCAGGAAAGAGGTTATAATAATCAGGTTGTAAAAACTGAACATTGTGGGGAAAATGTAAACACTAAACTTATCCAGCATTCCAAGCTGCTTGATCAGCAGATAGGTAGGAATCAGGCCGCCGGAGAAAAACAGGGTAACGGTACCGGCAGCGAGATAGAATCCGCGTCCCAGCAGAGCTTTTTTGGAGTATGCATAGGCAACCATTGCAGTAAAGAATACATGCAGGAAGGTTCCGATGACAGTTCGTGCTATGGAGACTCCATAAGCCTGAAAAATTTCCCTGTTTCTGAAGACCGCCTCGAAATTCAACAGCGTGAATTCCCTGGGCCACCAAAAAATCCCGCCCATCTGGGCATCCCGCCCGTCATTGAAGGACAGGATCAAGGTATACCATATGGGATACAACGTTAAAAAGCATACGACAAGCATCCCCAGCGTATTCAATATAGTGAAAGCGTCGAACTTCCTGTATCTCTGCAAAACCTGCATTTTAACAGTCCTCCTAGAACAATGATGAACCTGCAATTTTTTTAGATGCCGCATTGGTTAGAAGTAAAAGCACCAGTGCGATTACGGATTGAAACAGCCCGACCGCAGTTGCCAGTGAAAACCTCGCTGCCTGCAGGCCCATACGGTATACATAAATATTGACGACGTCGCTGGCTTCATAATTCAGTGGATTGCGCAAAACGAAAATCTGGTCGAAGTTTGCATTCATGATGCCGCTGGACGCCAGTATGAACAGAATCACAATGGTGGTCCTGATTCCCGGAAGGGTCACATGCCACATTCTTTTAAACCTTCCCGCGCCGTCCATATCTGCAGCCTCATATAGCTCATGATTTATTCCCGCTATTGCCGCAATATAGATAATGCTTCTCCAGCCCAGCTCCTTCCAGATATCCGACGCCACTGCAATTCCCCAGAAGTACTTCGGATCGGCAATGAAAACAATCGGTTCCTTGATGACCCCGAGTATAACCAGGATTTCATTGATTATTCCGGTGTCCGCTATCCACGATAGCAGGATACCGCCAAGAATAACCCATGAAAGGAAGTGCGGAAGGTAGGATATTGTTTGAACAATTTTCTTAAACCTTAACGAGTAGATCTCGTTCAGGAACAATGCGAATATAATCGGCAGCGGAAAGCCTATTAACAGCTTAAGAAGGCTTATTCCCAGGGTATTTTTGATGACCCTCGCAAATCCGGCGTCGGTAAAAAACTCCTGGAAATATTTAAAACCGGCCCATGGGACCTCGCTTACCGACTTTACTATATTATAGTCCTTGAATGCGATAATGATCCCATACATCGGCAGATAGCAAAAGATCACAATCCATATAAATCCCAGGATGGACATCCCCTGTAAATATCTTTGCTCGTATAATATCGTAAAGAATTTTCCAGCTTTTGTCCTTGTCCCTTTTCCTGCAATAGTCCCGTTTTCATTAATCATTGGCAGTAACCCCCATGTGTCGGACATGAATTTTAATGATTGCATGATTGCTTAAAATCGTTGAACACACTAGACAAAACTCAGTTAAGGCTTTCATTAAAAATTATACATTGCACACTAAAATAAAGTAAGTACAAAAATTTGCGATGGGGGACAAAATTTTAAGTATTTCCGTGAAATACGCCTGGCAATGGCTTACTAAAACTACCGGACGGAAAAGGGATTTTGCTTTCCAAAAATATTACTCCCTGCCTTAAATTTTTGTACTTATCCGTGAACTGTAATGGAGTTACTATAAAATAAGCACGGGTGAATATTATTGTCAAAAAGCTTCTTCAATTCATTAACAAAACGGAGGTTGTCATGTCAAATTTTTTTACGGTAAAGCAGACGGATGACAGGTGGCTCTTTGAAGCTCCCGGCGGAAATCCTTTTTATTCCCTGGGTGTGGACTGTGTGACAGCTCAGATCACCGAAAGCAAAGGGAAAATGGTCGACAACTATGGCGGCGGAGCCGGTTGGTTCAAAAAATGGGCGGACAAAAAACTGGACGAGGTCAAAGGCATGTCCTTCAATACCCTGGGCGCATGGCATGCGAGTTACTACTGGAGCCTGGAGGTCCCAAAGACCATAGAGCTTCGGATGACCCGATACTCCAAAAAAGTGAACCATGTTTGGGGAGTAGGCTTCCCGGACGTTTTCGACGACAGCTTCAAGGCTTCGGTCAACGCGGCACTGTCTGAGTTTTTTCACCGTGATGCGGGGAATGTCTTAAAAGAAAACAAGTCCGTTATCGGTTTTTTTACCGACAATGAGCTTCACTGGTGGGGAAGCGTGGGGCAATGGGGGAAGGACGACCAGGGCGCCGGAAAAAACAGCACGGCGCTGGTGGAAGACTACTTCCGGCTTTCTGCGGATTCGCCCGGAAAAAAGGCATGGGTTTTCTTCCTTAAGGATAAATATGGTACGGTGGACGTTCTGAACAACACCTGGGAAAGCGAGTACACAAGCTTTGACGAATTGCTGTGGGCTCAGCAGTACAGGGCATGCAGGAATGCAATGGAAAATGACAAGCAGGAGTTTCTGGAAATCATCGCTGAAAAATACTTTCAGACTACCGCTTCCCTGCTGAAGCAGTATGCCCCGGAACATTTGAACCTTGGCTGCAGGCTTGTCGGAACCAGTGCGCCCGATATAGTACTCAAGGTAATGGCCAGATACGTGGATGTAATCTCCATTAACTTCTATTCCATGGAGCTGCCCAAAGAATATCTGGATCATTTACATGCGGTTACCCGCAAGCCTGTCATGATTACCGAATTCTGTTTCTGCGCCGGAGGTGCCTACGGCTTTATACATAATACAAATGGAGCCCAGAACGTCATCGTAAAAACGCAGGCCCAAAGGGCTCTGGCCTATAAAGCTTTTGTAACAGAAGCTTTCGGCCTTCCCTATATGGTAGGTACCCACTGGTTCGCCCTATATGATTACCATGGCGACGAACACGGTTTAAAAGGAAACTATGGGCTCTATGACCTGGATGACAGGCCGTGGGCGGAATTAATCGAGGGAGTGGAAAAGACAAACCGGAAGATATTAAACAGCCTGTAAAGAATGAATCTATTACTATAGCTAAAAGCAGCTACATACGCATGTAGCTGCTTTTTATCACTTTACTATTAAGTTGAACCCAATCACATTTGACTGTATGGGAAAATATTGATAATATGTTGCATATCCGTTGATGGAGTGAAGTAAAGATAATTTATAATTTGGGAGGAAACCATATGCTCATACCTCATTTACATTTTTGCGGTGATTGCAAAGAAGCCATTGACTTGTATGAAAAGGCGTTTAACACAAAAATAGAATCAATCGAGTATATGTCCGACGGTAAAAAAATCGCTCATGCTGCTATGAATATCCATGGACAGAAAGTGTTTTTAAACGATAATTTCGGTAACAAAGATAACTCGCTTGATTGTGCAGTGCATTTGATAATTACGTTCAAAACCGTAAACGAACTGCTTGCCTGTTATGAAATTTTAAAAACAGGTGGCCATGATATTGGCACATTCAGCGAAACTCCATACAGCAAGCTTTGTGGCAATTTCATGGATAAATTCGGCGTCCTGTGGGGCTTTATGGCAGACGCCTAATAAGTATTTTCAATATGGACAGCAATTCATCCCTTTTTATTTTTAGCTCTGTTAGACATTATTGTTGTTTTTATGCTGTCAAAAATAGTTCTTCACAAGAAAATCCTGCTTGAATCTCTCCAGATTACTGGTAAAAACCATCGCCCTATAGAAATCTAAATCACCTTACAAACTTTTTTTCATCTCTATCGTATTTAATATTGCGCCACAAAATCCCATGATAATATTTCAAGGAGGAATTTGCAATGAAAAGAGCAGCAGCAATTATACTTTCAATTCTATCATGTTTTACGCTTTTTACCACTGGCTGCAAGGCCCCAAAAACAATAGATACAACGAAGCCCCATATCGCAATCTCATTTTCCTACAATGAGGGACTGCGTTACTCACCTTCCTATGCTGTGTGGGCAGAGGATGAGTCAGGAAATACCGCAACGTTATATGCGACAGGTAAAGCTGCCGCTAATCGCTGGGGTGGCGCCGAACGGTCATCCGTATTACCCATATGGTCAGGTGTACGCGAAGCTAATGTTGATGCTGTATCCAGTGCAACTCCTTCAAAAAAAGCAATGATTCAATTTAACATTCCAGAGCAGTTCCATGGACAGAAACTTAAGATATTTATCGAAGCCAATGCTTCCTTTGATTACAATGATTATTACAAACAAGGGCTCCGGAAAGGTGTTGAAGGATATAACGATGTTAATGGGCAGCCTTCAATGCTATGGGTTGCAGACTTGGACCCGTCACCGATACGCGGGGAAGTTGCGCCCGTATCGGTTGGCAGTGGAGATGTTTTGGGCGCCGACCATGCGGTGCATGCTGACCTGAGCAATGTTACAACTGCAAAGGAGCTTCTTAAGAACATTACTATAAAATATGATTTCATCGAACCATGATTTGCGGCGCATTCAGGGAATATTTTAAACAAGTCGCATATTGTCCATAATAAGTATAAAAACTCAGAGGTGAATGAATATGCTCTACTTGATCATCGCCCTTCGGATTGTTACTGTTATGGCCCTATTCCTGTTTTTGATCCTGAAGACAGGCAGACGCAAGATCGCCGAACTCCCTGTCTATGACTTTATATCGATCCTCGTGATTGGCAGCGTTATCGGCGCCGACATTGCAGAACCCGATATCCCTCATCTTCCCACTTTGTTTGCCGTGATACTCATCGTCGCTCTGCAATATTTGGTAAGCTTTCTATTGATAAATAATAAAAAAATTGCGCGTAAAATTACATTCGGCCCCACTGTCATTATCCAGAACGGCCAGTTTATCAAGTCCAGCATGAAAAGGCTGAAATATCCGGTAGAAAATATATTAATGGCATTAAGAGAAAAAGATATATTCGATTTGAATGAAGTAGAATACGCCATTATAGAGGGCAGCGGCAGTATCAGCGTACTCAAAAAGTCTCAGTTTCTGCCGTTGACCCCTTCGGACATGAAGCTTAAGCCTGATGCAAAAGGCCTGCCCCTTCCCCTGATAATTGATGGAAAGGTTCAGGACAGCAATCTTCAGCAACTTAAGCATGACAGAGCCTGGCTATCTTCACAACTGGACCAGGCCGGTATCCATGATTTCAGCGAGGTGTTTTACGCAGATTGCACTATGGAAGGCAGATTGTACATATCAAAAATACTGCAAGCAAAAACCTTTAAGGATGACTTCACTTTGTAAAATAATAACAACTGATCTTGTATGTACCACGGGTAAAAATCCCGTAAAATGATTGTTGTCATGGTGTTTCCTCCATTCAGATTTTTGGGGTAGAGTGATCTGAACGGCGGAGGTGCCGTTTCACTATTCTGTTATCCACAATCACTACATACGAAATCAAAATTAAGAAAATAGTAGTAATTAATGAAGAAAGTAAATTGCTTTCCGCTTTTATACTTTCGCCAAGAGCGTTCCAAACGGTGTGGAAAAGTATGCAAAGCCAAATACTACCGCTCATTTTATAGATTGCTGCCAATATAAAAGACAACCCTATGACAGTAATTGAAAAGGCCCAAAAGTTCCATGTAAATTGATTTGTTCCCTCCATAAAAAATACAGGTAAATGCCATATAGCCCAAGTAGCACCTGTTAAAAGCGTAGCAAACGTAAAGTTCATCCTTTTTTCAAAGTTCGGTTGTAAAATCAATCTCCAGCCGACTTCTTCTAATCCACCGCCTACAATCATTATCGGAAGTGCCAAAACAGCCATATACAGGGGGGCTGCGATAGCTGAAGTTCCCATAAGTATGGGGATCATATAGGAAATAATAGCGGTCACAAAAACAAGCAGATAAAAACGGACAGGCTGCTTGAACCCAAATATTTTGCGTAGTAATTCTCGTCCCGTCATTTCTTTAGATTTTAGCAACAGTACAATCGCCACTATCGGTTTTGTATTCCCGCCAAGCATGTAAAGTACCATCATTAAAGGCGTTCCGTATTTCAAATAGCCATAGTGATTTGCAATTACAATTCCCCACCAAAGTACCCATGTTATACCTATTGTCAATATAACAAAGGGTAAAGCAATATTTTTAGTTTTCAATCTGCACTACCCCCATTTTTTTCAATATAATCAACTATCGCCTCGATAAGCGTAGCTAATGCTTCATCCTTTCCTTGCTTTGATATGGCGGCGTAGCTGAAAACATAACCGATACAGTCCAACAAAGCCCCTAATGCTTCCATTCGGACTATATCAAGGTTAAAATATTTCATGAAGCTTGCTATATAGTTATTAGTTTTTTGTTTTTCAGCTTCGCCAAACTCTGATGGAAGTTTACGCAAAAGCACCTCTATATCCATCGGACTTATGTACCGATTAAGGCAATTTTCAGCCAGATAACTTTCACGCAAAAATGTTGTGATTTTTTCTTGCCGTGGTTTTTGCCCTTCCATTGTTGTTACAAATTGCTCAAAAAGTTCACTTTCCCATTTTTTAATTACTGCATACAAACATTCCTCTTTTGAATTGTAATAAGAGTAAAATGAACCTTTGCCTATACCAACAGAATTAGCAATATCATCAACTGTAATATTCTTAATTCCATTATTCGTACAAATTAACTGTTTTGTACTCTCAATGATGGCATTTCTTGTTTGCTCCCGTTCACGTTCGCTTATGACCTTTGGCATGAGTTACTTTCCTTTCTATTTTTATCGACTAAAAAAAATATAATAGTCAATAAAAGAAGTATATACCCCTATCAGCGTCTTGTCAATAATGTTTTGGCTGCGGGTTTTATACCATTTTGAGTCCTTCCGCTAAACGGTTATGCCGACTTTAGCATAAATGTCGTTTTCAATACCGTCACCAGCGTCCAGCAAATAGTGAGCCCTCCCTTGGCAGATGAAAACTATATGGATGCATAAACCCTCCAAACTCGTAAGTCTGGAGGGAAAAGATGGATTTTGTTACAGCATGGGGAAACTCCCACCAAACTTACGTTTTTTTATTTGGCGGGTGGTGGCTCTATGCGTGTAGGATTATTCAGATAATGCTATGGTCTATTCAATTACTCCGTCTCGGACTGTAATGACCCGGCTACTGCTTTTGGCAGCTTCCGGTGAATGTGTTACCATAACAACCGTTTGCCCATTTTCCCTGTTAATATCGCGTAACAGGTGCATAATTTCCGCCCCGGTCTTGCTGTCAAGATTTCCCGTCGGTTCGTCTGCAAATAGAATTTCAGGGCTTCCGACCAAATGGCAAGACCTAACCCGGTTCCCTCCGGCTTATGCTCTGTGTTGGTTCCCCGACAGTAACGCTTAAAAAGCAAGCCTGTAACCTCTACGGTCATTCCCTTTCCATTATCAGACACAACAATTTGAAGTAGGGTATCCGAAAGGGAAATTTGCAGGGTAATTTCTGTATTTTCATCCCCATGCACAAATGCATTGATGATTAAATTCTGAAATGCTCTTGTCAAAAGCGTTTGGTCGAAAGAAAACAAAACTGTTTCCTCCGTAGTTTCAAAGTGAATAGTACGGCGCTCATATTCGGGATTATTCATATGTTTGTTGGTGAATGGCATACAGTACAGCCGCTTCCAGCCATAATCCATTGGATTTGGAAGTTATACTTTTAACTATATGGTCACAACCATGTACATGGATAAATAATTTAGATCATTTGAACCGATAGATTGTTAATGTTTTGCATTTAAAATTGTTTTCATAAAATATCTTTGATCCATAATTTATTATTAGCTATCCCTATGTTACCTGATTCAAATATTCATTTATTTTTCTTCACGCTACATCTCTTCGTTTTTTCTATTATCCGGCAGTTGAACTTGTATCATTTGACTTAATTCAATATCGGGTATCCTAAAACGTTTCTTCGCAGCAAGATTGGCGCCATTAATTGCCTCTTGAGGACACCAACTAAAGCACGCACCGCATTGCTCGCACAAATGAAGCCATACTGGCAGTCTATTCACAAGTTTTATATTTCCCACTGGACAAACCTGTTGGCAGATACCACACCCAATACAGTGATGATTCACTATAAACTTTTTATCCTGTGATGGAATGATAAACTTTGCCGTCGAATGTCCTAACCCGGTTAATATTCTATTTTGAAAGGACGTTTTGATTATAAGCTTTTGATTTTTAGTTATGATATCAGCAATTTGGCAAATCTGTTCAATCCAGCTTTCCGACTTACATACTGTTTCTCCGCATCTTAACAAAAAACCTGCCGATAATATTATATGGCTTTTGTGTAATCGTTTATCAAGCTGTGTTAAAGCGGCACACGGCATTCCCCCATTGGTTACTACTGCGAACACATAGGCGTTAGAGTTGCGAATTTTTATTTGGCTAATAGATTTAAGCACAAAATCAGGAATTCCCAAATCGATGACGGGTGTGATTATTCCAAATCGATCATAGTCATTGTACTGACTAATATCAGTGTTCCTTCGGATAGGCACAATTGAGGTATCACCCAGCCTTGAGGATAACACCATAGCCGTCTTTAAAGAACTGCCTTTTCCTGAAAAAAAGAAAATTACTGTTTTCATCGTCTATACTCCTTGAATTTTTTTGCCAATAATATATTTACTAAATTGACATAGCGGTTTTATAAATATATACTTGTGATGTAGTTAAAACACTCACAGGTACAAAAGTCACCTAAAGTAACATAATTACACTATTAGTTTACTTCCATTAAAATTGATTGTCAAGAGTAGGAGTAATATTTATGGAGCAGTTAACAAGGCGTGAAAGAGAGAAAAAAATTAGAGAAGAAGAAATCCTAATGGCAGCCGAAAAAATTTTTTTTGAAAAAGGATTTCATGATACATCAATGGATGAAATAGCTAAGGCGGCGCAATTTAGCAAGAAAACCCTTTACCTTTATTTTATAAATAAGGAAGACTTGTATTTCGCTGTTGCAACAAGAGAATTCAAGCTGGCTACCACATATCTTGAAGACGGACTAAATAAAGGGAAGACCGGACTCGAAAAAATAAGGATGCTATGCGAAGCCTATTATGCCTATTACAAGGATTATCCCCAGGCTTTTAGGCTCATCAATTATTGCCAGTTTATTCAAACTCCAAGAGAAAGTATTGCTCGTTATACTAAGATTACAAATCTCAGGAAAAGCTTACATCTTAATTTGGAAAAAGTCCTTGAAGATGGCAAAGCAGATGGAAGTATTCGTAATGACTTAAATACAAAAGACACTGTAATCGCTCTCTTTATGCTGGTAACAGGATTTTTCAGTCGGTTTTCCGAACTGCAAAAAACCAATATTCGTTTTGCCATCAATGATTACGAGAGCTTTATTTCATCAACTTTAAATCTTATTGAGCGTGCTATAAAACAATAAATAACCTTATAATTTTTTAAAGCCTGTATTTGTTCCTCAATAGTCCACCAGCCCAGGCAGTTGTCGGATTTAATGTTTCAAAGCTGCAAACCCAAATGTAAGGTAAATTTCACCTTTCCACTATACGGCAAGCAATGAGACTGCGGTAAAATTACAAAAAAATTGCTTGTTGGGGAGCCTCCCCAAACCCTGCCACTTTGGTAGCCAGTTCCTGTTTTTTTATCGTTTGTACCCTTGTAAAGAACACATATCTATATGAAATTACGAAAGAGTATGGTAGTATCTATATGAACATTGCTGAAAAGGGAGTTAATTATGAGTTTAGAACTCAATGAAATAGCCGGGAAGACTACAAAAGCAAGGGTATATTTTATTGACAACCTAAGGGTATTTTTAACACTGCTTGTTGTTCTGCACCATATTGCAATAACCTATGGTTCAAATGGGAGTTGGTATTACCTGGAGCATACAAACAGTGTTGTGACAAATACTGTATTATCTCTATTTACGAGTATGAATCAGATGTTTTTCATGGGGCTTTTCTTTTTGATCTCAGGATATTTTACCCCAGCCTCCTATAACCGCAAGGGATTTGCTGCTTTTATAAAGGACAGGCTCATAAGGCTGGGAGTTCCGCTTATACTATTTATGTTTACAGTTATTCCTGTTCTCGAATATATAAAGTATACTACCACTACCGGAAGCAAGATATCCTTTTGGGATTTTTACAGCTACAATACGCTTCATTTCAGGAATCTGCCCCCAGGACATCTTTGGTTTATAGAAGCTTTACTACTATTTTCAATTCTTTATGCCCTTATTCGCTTCGTTTCTAAAAATAGGGAGAATAAGGTTCCGGAGAATAAAATTTTATTAAGTAACTTAAAGATTGTAATCTTTGTTACTTTGCTTGCAATATTCACTTTTTTAACACGTATCTGGTTTAAAATGGGAGAAGAAGTATTTCACGTGCAAATTGCATACTTTCCCCAATACATAAGCCTTTTTATCATTGGAATTGCAGCTTACCACAATGATTGGCTTCAGAATATCAAGAATTCTGTCGGGAAGACCTGGATAGCAATAGCGGCAGCTGATTTTATTCTGCTGGAAATTGGCCTGGGTACGCTCGGACTTTATAACAACATTAAGCCATTTCAAGGTGGTTTAGACCTGCACTCCCTGTTTCTTTCGTTTCATCAAGCGTTTTTCAGTGTAGGGATGTGCATAAGTATGCTGTATGTGTTCAAAAAAAGATATAATCGGCAGGGATGGGTTTCAAGAATATTGGGCGGCGATGCATACACTGTTTATATTATCCATGCTCCTATTGTGGTGTTTGTTGCTATACTTTTTAGAGGTATCCTTCTGTATCCTTTTATCAAGTTTATCATTGTATCGTTAGTGAGCTTGCTCATTTGTTTTGCCGTAAGTCATTACATTATAAGGAAAATTACCTCCAAAATCTGAAGAAACATCAGCTAAAGGCCGTGTGCAATATTTATAAATCGCACATCCGGAATGTGTGTATGTACCAACATGGCCGGAATAGTCCCATAGAACATTAAAAATTTTTTGACAGGATACCGATCAAGTCGATATGTAGATAGAAACGTTTGCATTACACGCCCGGCCGCAGTTTAATAACGGCCGCCAGATCAGAACTGCATATTGAACGGACATAAAAACCTCCAAACCCGCAAGTCCGGAGGGGAAAAAAAGATTATGTTAGAGCATGGGGAAGTCCCCGCCAAACTTGCTTTTTTTGTTGGGCGGGCAGCAACGCCGACGCGCTCACCGGGATAAAGCCCCTTGTGATAAAGGAAAGGCACGGAACCGGCGGCGTGGGCAAGTGGTTATCCCTTAAACCGCTTTACCTTTTTCTGTATGTACGCCGCTTGTATGCGGATTCCTGCCTGCCAGCCGCTTTCATAGATTCCAGCATTCCCCTAGTGATTTCTACAAGTATATCTCCCTTGCACCACGGGTAAAAGTCCCAAATTGATTGTAGCCATAAGTAAACTTCCATTCTATTTTGAGAGTGAGCGTTTTACCTACAACACCTTTACGGTCGGCAGTAAAAACTCTTTTCTGCTCAAGCTATCGGCCGATAACAAAACAGCGTAATACTAAAAGTTAAATTCATTCTCCCAATCAAAGTTCCCTGATTGCTCTAAACTTGTAGGCCAATGTCCGCACCATTCCGGCACACCAGGAGTTTCTACCCTGTCAAGGCTTGGTGTATAGGGCTTTATGTCAAGCACGGGCGTTCCATCATTAGCGTCAATATAAGCAATTTGAATGATTCCTTTCGAGAAGTCAGTATAAATAACCTGCGCCGTTGTTAATGCGATAGGGTTTGGACGAACAGGCGACCTTGTAGCAAATATACCCATTACTGGCGGAGCCTTTTTATATGGTTGGGGCGCTTCAAGTATATTTCTCATTTCCTCATTATCGAAGTCACTGAACCACCAAATAACATTGATATGGTTAAATCCATCCAAGGCTTGCAAAGCCGGAATATACTTTGATTCAAGCTCAATAAACATCCCGTCGTCATTTACATTGATTTTACCGATAGGGTTTACGTAAAAATTTTGCATAGTGCATACCTCCATAATAAATTTACTTTTTTCTGTAAATTCAGTGTAGACCCTCACATCATGTGAGAGTCAATAGCAAAAAAAGCGTCTTGCAAAGAAATCTGCAAAACACTTTTTTATTATATTTTTCCCAATGGTATTTGTATTTCGGTCAAGTATTTATCAGGGCTTTCCTCATTCCACGGCCCGCGGTGAACAATTTGTCTGCTCTGCCCACTCATCTTATATTGACTATGCGATTCTAACCAGTTGGCAAAGGCAAGATACGCACCCCCAATATTTTCAAAAGGCCCATATACCATAGTACATGCCATAATCGGTACAAGCTCCGTATTCCGATAGGTAAAACCACACATATCCTTTCCCATCTGGGCCACGTGCGCACATATTTCAATATCAACATCTGTTTCCCTGTACTCTGTGTCGTGATAGATGGTAAAGGTATCGTTTGAAATGGGGATATTATTTTCGTCTGCAAAAGCCGACATTTCTTTCCACAATTGCCCCTCGACATAATAATCACGGACAATTCGCCTTAAAGAAAACACTTGATAAGCCGGAATAGATTTGATGGAAACATTGTAGTGTATCGTTATTTTTTCCTGTCGAATATCCCTTTTTGCGAGTTCAATCATAGATAGCTTGTCCTGTTCAGCCTTAATTGCGCTCTCAATTTCCAGACGTTTATTTTCAAGCTGATTTGTAATAAATTCATTATCCCAATTATTAAGAAAAACCGCAATTTCAGAGACATTGAAGCCTAAATCCCGTAAAAATATAATCTTGTTCAAAGTGGAAATTTGTACTGTGGAATACAGTCTGTAATTTGTAAATTTGTCAATTTCCGCAGGTTTTAGCAAGCCTGTCTCATCATAATATCTTAACATTCGAATGGATACTTGCGTTAATTTAGAAAACTCACCTATTTTGAACATTCACATCAGTCGAGTAGACAGACTCGACACTCCTTTCAAGTTATTTGCACGTGAAGGGATTGCCTTCTGCCCCTCACAGAACCGTACGTGCAGTTTTCCCGCATACGGCTCTTCAAACCAACATCGGTTTCCAA